>NZ_JAIVLH010000021.1 GCF_020524345.1 Metabacillus niabensis | reverse complement strand
GTATTGAACATAAATATCACCCTCCCAATTAGTTATCTATATTATACCAAATTAACGCGGTGAAAAGTTAAAGTATTCAGATAAAAATAATAGGCTGCCGAGGTTTCTCGACAGCCTGACTTCAATTCCCTATTAAGGAATTGAAGCCTTTTAAACTGATAATCGAATGTATTATGCTAGCTAATCCAATTGCTTCCAAACTTGTTCATACACTTTTTTCAATGGAACATTATATGTGTTTGCAATCTTCTTACAATCCTCAAACTCCGGTGCTCTTTGGATAACTTGCCCATTATACATACCTTCCTTAACAGTTACATGTCCCCACTTAGTTTGCACTTGACGAAATGTCCTTTCAGCCCTAAACACGGTTAAAGGATAATATCTTATTCCAAGTGTTGTTGTTTCTTTAAGCAGAATATCTCTTATCGTTTCAAGTTTTTCACAATGACATAAGAGCTGAAGCAAAACCCCGGGCCGATTTTTTTTCATATAAATTGGTGTATAAAAGACATCATTTGCCCCTGCCTCAAAAAGCAGATCCATCACATATCCTAGCCATTCCCCGGAGATGTCATCAAGATTTACTTCTACCTTAAGCATTTGATCATCAATATGTTCCTCGTTTGGAGGCGGATGAGAAATCATATCATTACTCCTATCTGTTACCTATTCTCCTATCACAACTCTTAAAACATTTGGTCGATCTTTAAATGTTTTGGTTCCCGCTCCATATCCGATTGCTTGAATTTCCATAGATGGCAGCGTACAAAACTCTTCAGCTAAAACGGATACAATAGCAGCTCCTGTCGGGGTAGTTAATTCAAATCGAACATCACTTTGCTCAATTGGAACACCTTTTAACATTTCTAAAGTTGCAGGGGCTGGAACGGGATATATTCCATGATCAATGTGAATTCTTCCTGTGCCTACTGGAATGGCAGAAGATTTTATTTTTTTAATATCTAATTGATGTAGTAAAATAGCAGCTCCGACAATGTCTATAATTGAGTCGACAGCCCCAACTTCATGAAAATGAACTTTATCCAAAGGTAAACCATGTATATGTCCCTCTGCTTCTCCAATTTTTCTAAACACATGTAATGCCGTTTCTGTTACTTCATTTGAAAACCCTGCTGACTCTATCAAATGAACAATGTCCTTGTATGTTCTGTGATGATGAGCATGATGATGGTGGTGGCTATGTCCATGATGATGATCATGAACATGATGATGGTCGTGCTCATGATGGTGGTCATGTTCATGTTGATGTTGATGCTCATGATGGTGATCATCCTGATTCTTTAGTATGACATCAAATTTTGTACATGTAATCCCGTTTTTAACAGTTTTTGTCCATTGAAGTTGATATTCTTCTTCGATTTTAAGTTTCTTTAATTCTTCTTCAAGGGATAACGGATCTCCTCCTACATCAATAAGAGCACCGATCATCATGTCCCCGCTAATTCCAGAAAAACAGTCTAAATAAAGTGTTTTCATTGTTGTACTTCCCCTTTTTGAGCTAGTTGATCAATTAAAACTGCGTTATATGCTGCTCCAAAGCCATTATCAATATTCACAACACTAATGCCTGATGCACATGAATTTAACATCGTAAGTAAGGCGGATAATCCATTGAAATTTGCCCCATAGCCAACACTGGTTGGAACGGCTAGGATTGGATGACTAACGAGCCCCCCAACAACACTAGGAAGGGCCCCCTCCATTCCCGCAACAACAACAGAAACTGTAGCATTTTGGATCTCTTCTATATGATCAAATAACCGATGAATACCTGCTACTCCTACATCATAAAATCTCCTGACATTGCTGCCTAATGCCTCAGCAGTTAATGCCGCTTCTTCTGCAACCTTTAAATCCGATGTTCCTGCACAGACAATGGCGATATAACCTTTTGAATTCACAACTTCCTTTTCATTTTTCCAAAAAAGGATTTGTGCGGTTTCATTATAAATAAATTCAGGATACTCTTCTAAAATATGTGCTGCTTTTTCTTCCGAGATCCGTGTAACGAGTACATTATTTTCTTTGGAACGTATAGCTTTTATAATGGCTAAAATTTGCTCTTTTGATTTTCCTTCACCGTAAACGACTTCCGGGAACCCTTGTCGTTTCTTCCGATGATGATCGACCTTTGCAAATCCTAGGTTTTCATATGTTGAAAGCTTGTCCTTTGCTTCATTGATGCTTAATGACCCTGTTTGTACCTGCTTTAAAATATCTTCAAGCATTAATTTTCACTCACCTTAGTTTAAGCTCTTTCCTTATTATTCTTATTTTAAAAATGCTTTGCTATGTCTTTGGCCAATGATTCATATTTTTTATAGATTTCTAAGTAGGTATTATGATTATTTTCATTTGGTATAATTGGAGGACTCATTGGAATATTTTCTTTGATTTTTTCAAAGGAAGGTACTTTACCTAGAGCGACTAACCCTGTCCAAGCCGCACCCCATGCTGCGCTATGATGACTTTCAGAAACATAAACATTCTTTCCAAAAATATCAGCCAACATTTGAAGCCACAGCTTTGATCTAGACAATCCACCATTCACAAAGATCTTTTCAGGTTCCCCAGCCTGGCTTTCTAAACTTTGTCCAATTTGATAAAGATTAAATGTAATTCCTTCTAAAACTGCACGAACAAAATGTTCTTTCTTATGAGTAATATTCATCCCGAAAAAATTACCTTTAGCCTGTTGATTCCATAATGGTGCTCTTTCTCCATTGATATACGGAAGGAATAGTAACCCACCAGCACCTGGAGCTGTTTTTTCAGCTTCTTTTGTAAACTCATCAAAACTTCCTTCATAGTTTAAAAGTTCTTTTAACCATTGTAGCGCTATTCCGCCATTGTTTGTAGGACCGCCAATAATTGAATCATCTTCTGTAAATGCATAGCAAAATGTTTCACGTTCATTCGTTATGCTGAAACCTTTAGTAAATTGTCTGATAGCTCCACTTGTTCCAGCTGTAATGGCTACTTCTCCCGGAGAAATTGCCCCTATACCTAAGTTAGCCAATTGTCCATCTGCTGATCCTAGTACGAATGGTAAATCCTCTGTGATTCCCATTTCTTCTGCAAGCTCTATTTTTATGCCATGTAAGACCAAAGTAGGCGAAGCTACTTCCGATAGCTGCTCCTTCCTAAGACCAGTCATCTCCAATAGTTCAAGATCCCAATCAAGTGTATGAGCATTCATCAAACCTGTTGCAGCCGCCATTGAATAATCAACGACCCGTTTGTTAAACCATTTTAAGAGGATATATTCTTTTATTGAAATAAAATACGTTGCTTTCTCATAAGGCTCATATCCTGACTCTTTCATCCAAAGTAATTTTGATAGTGGAGTCATTGGATGAATCGGCACACCAGTTTTTTGAAACACATTCGTTCCATCATTTTGCTTCAGCTTTTCTGCTTGCTCAGTACTTCTTCCGTCTGCCCAAATGATTGCTTTCGATAACGGTTGATACTCCTCATCAATACAGACTAATGAGTGCATAGCAGATGAAAAACTAATCGTAACCAATTCATTCTTTCGAAGATTCGCTTTCTTTATCACATTACGTACTGCTTTTACAGCAAACTGTTCTATTTCAACAGGGTCTTGTTCAACCCAACCTTGTTGCGGGTATAGAGATGTAATGTGTTCTTCTGATTCTGTGATTACTTTTCCATTCATATCAAAAACAACTGCTTTTACACTTGTTGTTCCAATATCAAGTCCAATAACAAACTCATTTAACATATAATCATCTTCCTTTGACAGTATTCATTTCCATAGAAAAGGCCTTGGACGATTTCCAAAGCCTGTTTGATTATGAAAGAACCTTATTCATACTACCGCTCTTATATCCAACTAAATCTAATGTTATATATTTATATCCGTATTTTGTTAGTTCACTAGCTATTTTATCATGGTTTTCAAGGACAATCTTCATATCGCTTGGTTCAACCTCTATTCTAGCCATTTCCTGATGTGTTCGAACACGAACCTGACGAATATGAAAAGTTTTTAAATAAGCTTCTGCTTTTTCAATTTTAGTCAGCTTCTCAATTGTAATCTTATCTCCATAAGCAATTCTTGAAGACAGACAAGCAAAAGAAGGCTTATTCCATGTAGGTAAATCCAAATCTCTAGAGAGCTCTCTTATTTCATCTTTAAATAAGTTTGCTTCCTGCAAAGGACCACGTATTCCTTTCTCCTTCGCAGCTTTCATACCCGGTCGAAATTCGTTTAAATCATCTGCAATAACACCATATATGATATTTTTAAATCCCTCTTTTTCCATGACAGGAATGATATGCTCAAATAAACTGTTTTTGCAGAAATAACACCGATTTCGATCATTTTCTGTATAACCTGGAATGGCTAGTTCTGACGTTTCAATCACTCTATGATTTGCCCCAATTTTTTTAGCTAACTCTTTTGCCTCTTCAAGCTCGCTAGAAGGATATGTTTCAGAATCTGCTGTTATTGCCAGTACATGCTCAGGTCCTAATGTATCTACAGCCACCTTTAGCAGGAAGGTACTATCTACTCCACCTGAAAAAGCGACAACAACTGATTGCATTTCTCGGAGAATGGACACTAAGTTTTGTAGTTTTTCATTCATCGCTGCCTTCTCCTTTCTTTCTATCAAACGATTAATCTAAAACATTAGATTGTCATACTTCCGAAACCACCGTCAACACGAATCATCGCACCTGTTACAAAGCTTGATGCTCTTTCTGAAGAAAGCCAAACAGCAGCACCTTGGAGCTCATCCGGGCTACCGAATCGTTTCATAGGTGTATGATTCATAATGGATTCGACACGCTCTTCACTTAAAATTTTACGATTCTGTTCAGCAGGGAAGAAACCAGGAATGATCGCGTTTACCCGAATACCATGTGGTGCAAATTCACGCGCCAGGAACTGTGTCATGCTATTAACTCCTGCCTTTGAAACCGAATACGTAAACACTTTTGAAAGTGGTGTTGTTGAAGAAACAGATGATATATTAATAATACTTCCTTTTCTTCCTTGTTCAATCATTTTCTTAGCAAAAATTTGACAAGTAATCATCATTCCTTTTAGATTCACATCCATGATGTCATCCCATTCTTCATCACTAATTTCAAAAAACGGTGTTGAGCTGTTTTTCCCTGGAGCATTTAGAAGGATATCAAATCCACCTGACCATTCTTCAATTTCTTTTACCACATTTTCTAAAGATTCACGAGCGCTTACATCTGCCTGGAATGCTTTGGCTATTCCGCCTGTCTCTTCGATTTCTTGTACAACCTTGTTTGCTTTTTCAAGATTACGGCCAACAATCGCAATCTTAGCTCCATGAGCAGATAGCCCCCCGGCAATAGATGAACCTAATACACTGTTACCACCTATCGCTACCGCTGTTTTTCCAGTTAAATCAAATAAATTAGACATTCTAGAAATCCCCCTCATTTTATTTATAATATAAATGACATATGTTAATTTAATAAAAAATTATGATAAATTCCCTTCATCATTAAATGGAAGTTCAAAAAGATCTGATAATTGTTCCATATCCGGATGCTGGGTAACATGATCAATCAAAGCTTCCGATACTTCAATTTCAGCAATCTCTAAAGTATTTTTTATACGAACCATCTTTACCTTTGTAAAATCAAGAATATTACATGTTTTAATTGCTGCTTTAATCGCATCTTTATCATTTGCTAATGTAGTAGCGATTTTAGTAGGTGCACAAACGGTTGAAGTTAATCCGTTTGCATACGTTACTTCCCTGTCCATTTTGTCTACTAGACGTTGAGTTGTAAAATCAGCTGTCCCTACACCATTGGCATTTCCTTCTGTTTGATGTGTCAGATCAAGCACGACCATTTTATTTACATCAGGACCACCCTTTGCGTAAGGTGTTGGATATCGCCCTGTAATATTTGGATCCATTCCGTCTCCACTGATGTTTTTTCCAATCTCATCGATAACCAGCACGTCAATTTGATCAAAGAACAGCTTTGGCAAAAGTTGTTTTGCTAATGCTTGAAGAGCTGGTTCCTTTTCTTCGATCTCCTCAACAGGTAAAACCTCAATTCTTGCTACTCTGTCAAATGCGTTTTCAAGTGTTGCTACTCCGAATAAAATTGGTGTTTTTTCCATCATCATTTTTGCCATTGCCGGAACATTTTCCGCCATATATTTAAACCCTAACTGATGGGTAGCTTCTGCTCCCTTTTGTTTTCCCAATCCGATACTGATCATTTTCATAATACCGCTCTCAACTGGTCCACGAAATGCAGTATGTGGCTTAATACGATTAATAACAACAATCCCGTCTGCTTGTGAAGCATATTTATCAATATAAACTGGTAAGCCATTCGGTAATTCCCCTAGTTTTATCACATCCATCGAGGAACGAATTTCTGCTTTCACACTTTCTTCTGTAACTCCGAGATGGGCTAAAACTTCACGTTGTCCTTCAGCAGTCGCACCACCATGACTTCCCATACTTGGAACTATAAATGGAACAGCACCTAAATCCTTTAAAAACTGCACGGTATGTGCCGTGATTTCTACAAGTCGATCCATCCCCCGGCTACCAACAGCAATAGCAATTTCCATACCAGGTCTCACCTTTGAGCGAATGGATGCTTGTTGCAATTTTTCATTCATTGCTTGTTCTAAATTCTCTATTTTTGTATTGTCAAAGTTCTGTTTCACTTTGGCCATTTTCGGAACAGGAATGTCCTTTAATAGATCTTGAAGAATACCCATAACTTTTTATCTCCTTTATCTTACAGAAAAATATTTTTGTGCATTGTTAAAACCAATGTTTTCAACCATCTGTTTTAATATTTTTTCATCATTTGGTACTTTTCCTTCTTCAACCCACTCACCAATGATATTACAAACAATTCTTCTGAAATATTCGTGTCGAACATAAGATAAGAGACTGCGCGAATCAGTTGTCATTCCGATAAAGTGACTTAGTATGCCTAAATTCGCTAAGTCTGTCATTTGTCGGACCATGCCATCATATTGATCATTAAACCACCAGCCTGAGCCGAATTGGACTTTACCCGGAATACCTTCTTCAAAGAAGTTGCCAATCATCGTCCCTAATACATAATTATCACGTGGATTTAAATTATATAGGACAGTTCTAGGTAAGCTTCTTTCTTGATCTAATGTATCCAAGAAGCATGATAATCCTTCTGCGAGCAACTGATCCCCGATTGAATCAAATCCGCCATCTGCACCAATTTTCTCTTGCATAAACGTATTATTATTTCGTAATGCCCCCATATGCAATTGCATGACCCACTCTTTATTAGCATACATTTTTCCTAACTCTACAAGGAGATAGGAACGATATCCAATGAGCTCCTCATTTGTAAGTACTTCGTTATTTAATCTCTTTTGGAAAATCTGTTCAACATCACTTTTCGGTATTTGCATATATGCCATTAGTTGAATATCATGATCAGATGCATAACAGCCATTTTCAGCAAAATAATCAACTCTTTGCTGCAATGCAGTTACTAAACCATCAAATGTTTGAATGTTTATTCCTGAAGCAGACTCTAATTTTTTCAACCATTCCGGAAAGCTAACTCTTTCAAGATAAAGAGCCTGGTCAGGACGAAATGTTGGAGCAACTTCCACTTCAAAAGCTGTATCTTCTTTTATTAACTTATGAAATTCTAGTGTATCAGTCGGGTCATCTGTCGTACCTACTAATTGAACATTCGATCTTTCAATATATCGGCGAGGTGTATAGTCCTCTGTTTGAAGCTTCTCATTACATTCTTCCCAAATCTCCTTCGCTGTATCAGGTGACAGAAGTTTATTGATTCCAAAGAACGTTCTTAGCTCCATATGTGTCCAGTGATATAAAGGATTTCCAAATAAATGCGGAACTGTTTCTGCCCATGCCTCGAATTTCTCCCAATCACTTGCATGACCTGTGATTAAATCTTCTTTTACACCATGAATACGCATTGCACGCCATTTATAATGATCACCAGCAAGCCAAAGCTGTGTAATATTCTCAAATGTTTGATTTTCATAGATTTCTTTAGGACTAAGATGACAATGATAGTCGAATATTGGCAAGTCCTTCATAATGTTATGATAAAGATTTTCTGCCGTAGAATTAGTTAATAAGAATGAATCACTTAAAAACGGTTTCATTTTATCTCCTCCGTACCCTGTTATTCTTCAAAGTTTTTAGTATATACTCTTTTTGTCATGAACATTTGTGTTATAATGAGGTTATTCTTATTAATTAGTTTACAAAACAAATTAATAATCTATGTGTAGAATATCATTTCTATTATTTCACGTCAATCATTTGTATACCACTTCTCTATGACTGTTTTTCAGCAAAAGTGAAAGAATGTATAATATTTTAATTGGTACTTTTAGTTTGGCTGTTTTCCAGAAGATATGTTTTTTAATAAGTAGTTTGTAAAAACTATATAGGTTGATTGGATTGGAAGGTGCGAGACTCCTGTGGGAGGGGGAGACCCTGCAAACGCATAACGTTGAGAAGGCTCACCGCCCACCCCACGGTAAGAGAGCATCCTGGAGATAAAATCAACCACCCAACACATATTACAAAGCAACAAAGTTTGAGAAAACAGCCTTAAGAGTTTTTTTAAAAAAAATTTAAGGGTGATTTACATGGCGATAGGTGACGCTGCTTATATAAAAAGTATTAATAGACGTTTAATCATAAGTAAAATTATTGAAGCAGGAATGATCTCCAGAGCAGATCTATCAAAAATTACAAAATTAACAAGAGCCACCATTTCTGTTCAAGTAGCTGATTTATTAGAAGAAGAATTAATTGTTGAATCACATCAGGAACATAGCAGTGTCGGAAGAAAGCCGATTATGCTATCTTTAAATCGGTATGCTGGATACGCTTTAGGCATTGATCTTGACAGTAAGTATATTACCTTCACACTATCTGATTTAGCTGGCAATCCTATAAATACTGACATGATTGAGTTATTTCATTCGGATTATGATCAGATAGTAGGTATGTTGGTGGAACAAATAAAAAATTATGAAGAGAAATACCAGAATTCCCGGTTTGGTATTATAGGTATTGTGATAGGTGTACACGGTATTGTTTCTAAAGATGAAATGATTAATTTCGTTCCTCAACACAGATGGGAAAATAAAAACCTGAAGGAAGATTTAGAAAAAAACCTTAATCTACCGGTCCATGTTGAAAACAATGCAAATTTATGCTCTATTGCAGAAAAGGTATTTAAACATCACCAAAGTGAGAATTTGACAAGTATTAGCATGTACTCAGGCATCGGATTAGGTGTGCTAATTAATGGTGAGCTCTTAAAAGGATATAACGGCTATGCAGGAGAAATGGGGCACATGATCATCATACCAAACGGAAAACAATGTAACTGTGGTAATTTAGGATGCTGGGAGCTGTACGCATCTGAAATTAGCTTATTTAACCAGCTCGCGGAGGCATATCCTGAAAAAAACATTTCTTACGCTGAGATACAAACTTTAATAAGTTCAAAAGATTCATTAACTTGTTCTCTCTTTGAACAATTTATTCAATATGTTTCCATAGGATTAAACAATATTATTAATTTATTTAATCCGGAAACATTAGTTCTAAATTCTGAGTTATTAAAGCTATATCCCGATGCTATTCAAAAAATAAAATCTAACCTCACTTCTTCAATTAGCCATTATCAAGAATTAATGATTTCTGACTTTGGAAAACAGGCAGCAGTAATGGGTGCTTGTGCATTAGCGATTAAAGACTTCTTAGAAGTTCCTGAACTGCGCTTAAATTTGGAAAATCATTACTGATCTAAATAATATTAATCGCATGTTAAATGAAAACTTGACTTTCACCACGTCCTAATAGTGAAAGTCAAGTTATTTTATTACTATCATGTATAAAATATATATTATTGTAAAAACAAAAAGACGGTTCTAGTTATAATCATTACTTCATCCTATTATAATTGAACGGCTAGAAAATATAAGAACGTATGATTACGCTTACATTTCTTTAGATATATTTAGATCACCAATTACAGGTGGAGTTTGGACGTTCTTAATTTGACTATTTTCTTTAGCTTGCGCAATAAATTCTTGAATTTCGACCATTTTTGCATCATCCAATACATAAAACTTCATAGCAATAATTGATGCCAACCAACCTAAGATTGGAACTACGAATTTTAATATAAGTGTCATGACTAAAATAGAAGTTGTCAATGTATCATCTACTTGAGGCAATGCATCTTTAAAGCCTATTAGTGCTAACAATAATCCTACAATTGTTGTTGCTAGGGATGAGATTACCTTATCTACAAATGAAAAGATCGTTCCTAACATTCCAAGAATATAGCGACCTGTTTTATATGTTTCATAATCAGAGCAATCTGCAATCATGGGAATAACCATATTTCCTGTTAAACTACCGAAACCTAGCCCGATACTATATAAAACAAGGAATACGATTGTCGTCAATCCTATATTGGTGAGAGAAATCTTTGTGGCATCTGCAATAAAGAAAAATATTAATAATAAAACAAATGAAATCATCGCAAACCATGTTCCTGAAACAAAAGCCCTTTTTAATCCAATTTTTCTTGCATATCCAAGTCCAACATAAGAGATTAACAACGTCGGGATAATCGTTATTAAAGATATTGTACCACTCAATGCATAGTCCCCTATCAGAATACCAAAGAACATCACCCCAACAGCAGCGTGTCTAACAACACTACTTGCAAGTTTATCCGTTGATGCTGCAATAACAAGCATTTGTAATGGTCTGTTCCCTTTAAGAATCGGCCAATAATCTCGAAATTTTGTTTCAACATTCTTTTCAGCTAAACCGAAAAATTCTTTTCGGTCCTTTTCCCAAATACCAGCAACCGCTAAAAGTGTAAAAATTGCTCCTGCAATAATACCGTATATGTTTAATTCAGTAAATAATTCAATCGTAAAACCCCCGTACTTTGGAACTAAATATGAAGCAACAACAATTTGCATTCCAGTAAATAAAGCAATGTTATAAGAAGCATCAAAAACTGAAAAGAGAGGACGTTGTTTTGGATCATTAGTTAATACAGTCTGTGCAGCCTTCGTACACGCAGTTTGAAACGTATACCCAATAATGTGTATCGAATAAATCATTATAAAGAAAATTAACTGCAATGATTCAGGAAGCAAATGAGTAACATTATACATAATCAGAATGGTGACAGCTAAAATAACATTTCCAACAATCATTAGAGGTCTATATTTACCAAATTTTGACTCAGTCTTATCAATAAAATAGCCAATGATTGGATCAGTAATTCCATCAAAAAATCTCATGGCCGTTAAAACTGTACTAACAACAACTACAGTTAATCCGGCAATCCCTGTCGCATAGTAGGCAACAAATCCTAAAACAAACAAATAAAAATTTGTGGCTGTATTATTTAGAGCAAAAAGACCAATTTTCCATACCTTTGATGAATGATATCTCTTTCCATCCATTGTAGCATTTACTGTTGACATACTCTCTCCCCTTTGTTTTTAAAGTGTCAATCTCAAAAATGAATGCAAGAATAATTAGTCTTTTTTACTGGCTGCTTTCGCATATCTTTGTTGTTATTAATCCCAGAAAATCAGTTGGTTCAATTGTGTTCCACTAAAGAGTTGAGAAACTATTCATAAGCAACAATCATTGCGAAAACAACCTTTTTATTAACCACCGCCCTCAACTTTTTGTAACCCTTTTTATTTATTGGGTTTAATAAATGTTTAGTTAGTTTATTAAACAAATAAACTAACTGTTGGTAACTCCAAAATGCACACTATTCAGCACTAATAAATAAACAGGCTATTTTATAATGCTAACCTTTGAATTCTTTCTTGTAATTTTTCATAATAAAGATCTGCATCAATAGGCAATTGAACATCTTCATTTAACCAACACGAGAGGTAAATAGCATTTGCTATTTCTAATGCCTTTATTCCCTCTTCACCAGGTGCAAGTAATGGTGTTCCCTTTACAATGGCATCAATCCAATTTTGAATAATGTTCATATGCCCAGAACTTTCATTTCTTACCGGAATATCTACTTTCTCACATTCCGGTTTCCCAAAACCACCTTTAAAAGCAGCATTAAATTCCCTTTCAGAATGTGATAATTTATAAAATGTCAATTTTTCATTTTCTACAATTAATTTCCCTCGATCACCAACAATTTCAAAACGATTTGAACCGGGAGCCTCTCCTGTTGAGGTAATAAATATACCAGTAGCTCCATTCTCATATTCAACGTAAGCCGTCACATCATCTTCTACTTCTATATCATGATATTTACCGATGTGACAATAAGCTCGAACCTTGGTGGGCATCAGATCTGTTGTCCATTGCCATAAATCTAATTGATGTGGTGCCTGATTAAGGATAACGCCGCCACCTTCACCTTTCCACGTAGCTCTCCAATCACTGGAATTATAATAGCTTTGCGTACGATACCAATCAGTAATAATCCAATTTGTTCTTTTTATTGAGCCTAATTGTCCTGTTTGAATTAGTTCTCTAACCTTTTGGTAAAGTGGATTTGTTCGTTGATTGTACACCATTGAGTATACAAGGCCAGTGTCTTTAGCTGTTTGATTCACTTCTGCTACATTTTTTGTATATACACCTGCAGGCTTTTCAACTAGTATATGTTTTTGACATTTCAATCCCTTTATAGCTAATTCTGGGTGTGTGTAATGAGGAGTAGCAATGATGACTGCATCAATATCTGCTTCCTTGAAAAAAAGCTCAACATCCTGAAACACCGCAATATCATTTATCGTATTTTCTTTTAACCATTGAAGAATCTGTTTGCTATCATCACAAACCGCCGTGACCTTTGCTCCACTAATTTTTCCTTTATCAAATAGGAGAACATGAGAGCTTCCCATATTTCCTATTCCAATGACACCTACCTTTATTTCATTCATAGGTCCCCTCCTATGCAAAACAATCTAGTTTTCTTGTAAAATACAATAATTAAAACCAGTCACTATAACCTAGTTTCCTTAGATGATCAGCGGAAATTCTTAAGCACTCCAATGGATCACGTCCGTATGTATCATCCTGCTCCACTAAGAAATATTTGACCCCACTATCTAGACCAGCTTCAATAATAGCTTTCATATCAAGATTTCCTTCTCCAACTTCGGCAAATTCAATTGTATTAGTAAAAATACCCATAAATCTACTCATATCTCTTAAATCCAATTCACTTAAATCCATCTTTCCGATTCGATAGTCTTTCAGGTGTAATAGGGAAATGCGACCTTTGTATTGGTTGATAAATTCTACTGGGTTTACACCGGCTCTTTGTATCCAATGAACATCTAATTCAAAGCCTAGTCTTGATGTGTTATTTTTCATTATATCTAGTAAATAATCTCCATCAAATTTCTGGAATTCAAGATGATGTGTATGGTAATACAATTCAATACCATGGTCACTTAATTTACCTGCTAGTTCTTCCGCTTTTTCAATGAATTGCATGATTTGATCTTTATCACCCATTCTGTTTACCGGCATCATACCAATTCGTAAGTATTGGCAATTAAGTCTTTTACAATCACTAACAATCTTTTCAAAATCATTTATTAATGTTTCACCAGGTGCACCAGGAATCGCAGGTTCAACAGATGTCGAAAGAGCTGCAATTTCTATGTCAAATTCTTCAGAAGCTCTTTTTAACTCATGTACATTATTCGGTGTCATAGGGATTTGAGAAACCTCTACAGCACGATATCCAAGTTCACGAACTTTTCTCAATGTTTCATAAACACCTATTTCCTCAACTTTATTTTTTAACATCATCATTTGTACACCTATTTTCCCTTTATTCATGTTTAGCCTCCTATTTTAAATTGAATTAATTCTCGAGACCGGTCTTAAACCGATGACCCGTCCCCTATTATTGCTTTAAAGGAATGTTTTTTTCTTCTTCAATTCTTTTGTTTAACTCTGATAGAAATAACTCTTCATCAATTGGAAGCTCTACTTCTTTTTCTAGCCAGCTTGATAGATGAATAGCGTTAGCAAGAGCTACTCCATGAATCCCATCACTTCCTGGAGCAATTAATGGAGTTCCCTCTAAAATATTTGCTGCAAAGTTTTCTAATACAGCAATATGCTGCTCACCCCAGATACTGCCAAAGTCTAGTACTTCCTCGGTGTAAATATCTGATTGATTTCCACCCATGAAAATTTTCATTACATCTTGCATGCTCATTGAAGAGCTCATTTCAGACTCAGGTTTGTTTAGTCGCTTAACTGTCATTTTCTTACTATCGTCAACAACAATTTTTCCTTTGTCTCCTAAAATTTCCAAACGATCTGTTCCGAGAAGATCATGTGTACATGTAATAAATACCCCTGTTGCACCATTACCATAGTCAAGTATTGTTGTTACTTCATCCTCTACAGCAATCTCTCGTTGAAAGCCATATTTCACGTTTGAATACACCTTTTTAGGCATACCGCAAATCCACTGTAGTAAATCAATTTGATGTGGTGCTTGATTAACTAGAACACCACCGCCCTCTCCACTCCAAGTTGCTCTCCAAGCACTTTGATCATAATATCCCTGCGGTCTCCACCATGTTGTAATGATCCAATTTGTGCGGCGAATGTTTCCAATGTCACCATTATCAATAAGTTGTTTTAATTTTTGATAAAGCGGATTTGTTCTTTGGTTAAAGAAAATTGCATAGGTAACTTCTGGTTTAGATGCTGCAAAATCATTTAATTCTTTTACTTGTTTTGTGTATACACCTGCAGGCTTTTCTACTAACACATGAACATCTCTTTTTAAAGCTTCGATCGCCATTTCTGGATGCAGATAATGAGGGACAGTTGTAACAACTGCATCAACTTCTTTGCTTTCAAACATATCAATGTAGTTATCATAAAAAGGCACATGAGGATATTTCTCTGCACACAGCTTTTTTTGGGCAGGATCAATGTCACAAATTGCACCAACTTCCACATTTGCTACTTTCCCATCTGAAATAAACCCTGCGTAAGCTCCACCTTGTGCTCCAATACCGATTATTCCTAACCTTACTTTATCCATACTTTTTTCTCCTCTCCTTCCATTATTTTTAAAATATTCAATAAAGCTTCATATTGTAATTTATAGCTATCTTCACCATCAAAATTATTGTTTTTCTTTATTATGTCTTTAGCATCTTCAAGCTCTAAATCCTTTAAAGAGTCAAACAGGACAAGATGAGGCTCTAAAGTTAAAAAGCCTTTATAACCATTTTTAATAAATTGTAATAATAATTCAGGTATTTTTCCCTCACCTTTACCACAAACAACATTTTGGCTATCCGTTGATACGGCATCCTTTATATGGATATAAACGATTTGATCTTTTAGCAAATTGTAGCATGCTTGAGTATCCTCACCACATTGTACGAAGTTAGCAAAATCAAAGATTCCCTTCAAGAAAGGAGAACCTACTTCAGTTATAATCTCATGACATCTTCTTGCGATATCCCCATATATGTCTTTTTCGTTTTCATGAACTAAAATCACATTATAGTTCTTTGCAATTGCAACAAATTCTTTTAATTTTTCAATTACTACATCCTTATATCGATCTACATTATCACCTTTAGGGATATAAAAACTGAATATGCGAATGTACTTACAATCTAATAGATTAGCAACTTGACACAATGTATCCAACATAACCCTTTGTTTTTCAAAACCTTTTAAGTCGTTAATAAATACTTTACCAATTGGAGAACCAATTGACGAAACACTAACTCCTGACTTTTGTAGTCGTGGCAAAACATTTCTTTTAATATCATTTAGTGTGAAATCTCCAATATTCTTTCCATCAATTCCTCTTAAAGAGATAAATTTCATACCAAGTTTTGAAACTACACGAAGCTGGGTATCAAAATCAGATGAAATTTCATCCGAAAAACCCGATATAATTAAATCTTGATTCATTTTTATTTCTCCTTTATTTATTTCCAATGCGTAATCTACGATACTCTCTCGCAGTTACACCCACTTTTTCATGAAAATAACGGCTAAAACGGGAAGCGCTTTCAAAACCAGTTTTAAATGCTATATCATTTATCGGCATATCTGGTTCCGTTTCGAGCAAATATTTCACTTGTGTCAATCGACTGGCCATCAAATATTCCATTACAGTGAATCCTGTCATTTCTTTAAAGACATGAGCAACATAAGACTTACTTAAATTGAGAGCTTCTGCTATCGACTGAATAGTAACCTTCTTCATATAATTTTCCTGAATAAAATCAGCGATTTTTTCTGCATGCTCTGCTTTATCACCTTTTTTATTCGGAACTTTTATTGCGGTCATTTTCCCAAGTTTATACACATGAATTAAAATCTGTAACAACATTACTTTCATTTCTGTTTCCGAATGGTGATCATTCGGTTCAGAGTTTCCCTTTATCTCTGCCAATCGACAAATAACGTCCTCCAGTCGTTTGAATTCATCATTTTCTTTCGTTCGAATTAAACAATGGTGAAGTACCTGAAATACTTCAAGCAAATACATACTATCCATTTCTGTTAGTAAGCTTTTAATCCAATGTGGGGAAAAGTGAACAACACTTCGAACATATGCTTTTTCAAGGTTAACATTCGCCTTATGAAGGGTCATTCCATCCATAATCAGGATATCTCCCGGCTCTAAGTCGTATATATGATTATGGATTAAGTACCTGCAAGACCCTTCATGAAAAACATAGATTTCATATTCCTGATGTGAATGAAAATCAAGTGAATATCCTCCTATACTTTGAATTCGATAATGGGCCATCAGGGTTTCATTCAAACACATCAATCCTTCCAATGAAACTACCTCCATTTTATTTGATAAATATGAAAACTTCATTACCTCAAACTGTTGAATATTTTTAAAAAATTGACTGAAAGTGCTTTATTATAAAAAAACTTGGTTTATCAACAAGGCAAAATGGCGACTGCCTTTTTCTTATCCTTACTGTATAGTATAAAATAAAACAGGACACCACATATGTGATGCCCTATCTCTATTACATTATCATTATCATTAAGTTTAACACGTTTCGAGATACATAGCATAAATGATTACTCACAGGTATTTCTTTTGAGTAACTTGTAGATAAAGTTTTTCTAATTTTTCCGCGACATGGTGAAACTGGAAGTGTTTTCTTACATATTCTCTTCCATTCAAACCAAGTGATTTACTTTCAGAAGGATTTGATAATATAAAATCTATTGCATCTGCGAATGCTTTGGGATTGTCATAATCATTAATGACAAGTCCATTTCTCCCGTGGTGAATAACTTCACCATTTCCCCCGCGATTTGTTGTAATAATAGGAATTCCAGCTGCCATTACTTCATAATGAACCCGTGCAAGTGGTTCATGCCATTGTGAACTACATACAAATACATCAGCCATGACTAAATGTTCCGGTATATTCTCCGCGGGGACATACTTAGTAAAAAGAACATGTGAAGGGAACTTGGAACTAAGATCAAATAGGCTCTGAACATAATCATCAACCGTATTGTCACTAAACCACTTTCCACCTACGATGACCAATACAATGTCAGGGTATTTATCGATTAAATGGTCCACCGCGTTTATTAACAAATGGGGTCCTTTTGTTTTACTTAAACGACCTATAAAAAGAATCACTTGTTTCCCTTGGAGATTGTAGTGTTGACGTACTCTCTTCCGAATAATTTTTCCTTGTTTCTCATAAACACTTTGATATTTTTGCAGGTCAACACCCGAATAAATGACGAGGACTTTATGTGATGCCTGCGGATATCTTTTTACTATTGTTTGCTTTATATAATGGCTGACTGTTGTAATGGCATCTACACATTCAATCGCCTTTAATCCCTCTTCTTTTGTTAGTTTTAACTCTGAGAACATATCGTTATGAAGACTTAAAACAAATGAGCTATTCGGTGAGGATTTTTTGTAAACAGGAACATGACTAGGTCTGTTAAATACATGAATGACATGAAATTGATGTTTCTTTATTTCCTCAGCAACATTATTCATATAGGTTTCTCTCGGAAATCGAAAATATTCTAAATGAGCATGCTTCTCATTGTTGGGAAGAGATTTGTCAGAAATAGAAAAGATCGTCACTTGGTGCTCGGTTAAAAAAGGAATAATTCCATCAAGCATGATCTGAACCGCTCCACCTTTTATTGCTGGTGATGGTAACTTCTCCGTACATATAAAGGCAATTCTCATTCCACCATCACCTCTACAAATCGTAAACTTTGCGGATATAGTTCAGTTCTTTAACTAAGCCTTCTTTTAACGATATTTTAGGATCGTAGTGTAATAGTGTTTGTGCAAGAGTGATATCTGCCCATGTATGTTTCGGTTCTCCGTTAACTTTTTGCGTGTAGTTTATTTTAGATGTTTTCCCTGTTATTTGTTCGAGTATCTTAATAACTTCATTGATGGAGGCTCTTTCTTTTCCGCCTATATTAATTGTTCTTCCAATCAAATGATCTTGGTATAATACAGCCGATGTTGCATCAACACAATCGCTGATAAAAGTAAAATCCCTTGATTGGGTACCATCCCCATATATCGTTATCGGTTCTTCTTTTAGAATTTGAGCAATAAATCGGTGGAATGCCATATCAGGCCGTTGTCTTGGTCCATAAACTGTAAAAAATCGAACCACTACAATTGGAACACCGAAACTCTTATTATACACCTGGCATAGGTGTTCACCGGTTAATTTTGTAATTCCGTAAGGGGAAAGTGGTGTAGGAATTGAGTCCTCCGATACTTTTCCGCTCTTTTCACCATAAATAGATGATGTAGATGCATAAATAAATTTAGTAAGGTTTTTATTTTTCACAGCTTCCAATAGACGTTGGGTTGCCAAAATATTATTTGTTACATACGGGTCAAAGTCTTTTCCCCAACTAGATCGAACACCAGGCATACCTGCCAGATGATAAATGGCATCCACTTCTTTTAGTACATTTTCCATATCTGCTGTCAGAAGATCAATTTCCATGAACTGAAATCTTGGATGATTCTTAAGTGATTGGAGGTTAACTTCTTTAAGATTTATTGGAGTTGGCCCTATAAAGGTATCTACCCCGATTATTCTATTTTCCGGATCTTTTAGCAGTCTCTCACATAAATGAGATCCAATAAAGCCTGCAGCACCAGTAACAAGTATTTTCATGAGCGTGCAACTCCTACATATTGAAATCCATGTTCATACGCTTTTGATGGATCGATGCAGTTTCGTGCATCCAGAATAACATTTCCTTTCATAAGCAGCTTAAGTTTCTTCCAATCTAAATAGAGAAATTCAGCCCATTCGGTAGCGATGATTACACAATCAGCATTAGTAACTGCTTGATCTAAAGTAGGAAATTGAATAATATTTGATTCTCCTAAAAAAGGTAATGTTGCTTTTGGATCATATGTGTTTATTGTACAACCTAATTGGCTTAGTTTTTTGATGAGATAAACCGCTTGAGATTCCCTTGTGTCATCTGTATTTGGTTTGAAAGCAATACCAAGAACTGAAATCGTTTTCCCTTTCAGTGACTCAAATACGGTTATAAGCTTTTCAATATAATAATCAATTTGTGAATGATTTGTAGATTGGATGGCTTGTAGAATAATCGGAGTTATATTTTTTTCAATCGCACTTTGTTCTAGAGAACGAACATCTTTAGGAAAACAAGATCCTCCATATCCCAGACCTGAATTTAGAAAGTGCGGACTGATTCGTGGATCTGTACTGATCCCCCGAACAACGTCATCAACATTGACTTCATATTTATCACATATTCTAGCAATTTCATTAATAAATGAGATTTTTGTCGCTAAAAAGGCGTTTGAGGTGTATTTAATCATTTCTGCACCAGAAAGAGTTGTTACGATATAAGGAGCTTCTATTCCTTTATAAAGAGATTTTACAATGTTTAAGGATTTGGTATCATTTTTTTTCATACCAACTACAATTTTATCAGCATGTAACATATCGAAAAGCGCTGACCCTTCTCTTAAAAATTCGGGATTTGAGACAACTGCAAACTGCTCTGGAGCGATTCCTTTTTGAAGTAATTTAGCATGTATCTTTTCGTTCGTACCAGGTGGAACAGTACTTTTCGTAATGATTGTTTTATACTCTGTAAGTGCATCTGCTATCATATCAACCACACTATAAATATATGTTAAGTTGGTTTTTCCATCTGCACGTGAGGGGGTACCCACTGCGATTAAGATAACGTGATGCTTTCGGATATTTTCAATTACTTCAGAACTAAATGTTATGTTTTTCTCGTTACGAGATATGATTTCCTTTAATCCAGGCTCATAAATTGGTACTTCTCCCCTATTTAATGATCTGATTTTTTCTATATTTGTGTCAACACAACAAACGGTGTGCCCGAGATCAGCAAGGACAGAAGCAGAAGTCAAACCTACATAACCAGCTCCTACTACACATATTTTCATTTTCTATATCCCCTCTCCAAAAATTTTCTGTTTCTATACTCTCTATTTTATTAGTGGATAAGCTTATATTGTGATAGAACATGAACACAATTAATCAGTAAAATCCGTTACCTCTTATGTATGTAAGAGGAGTTATATAGGCAATTTTTTTAATGGCTGTTTCTTAAAATTAGACTGCATATAAAAGCAGTCTAGGATTTTAACATATTATTCATCTTCATCTGATATGTCTTGCATGGAAAAAGGTAAATCCATTGATGTAATGTTTCTGCATTGAATTAATACTGGGATTCCGCCATACTTGTAAAATTGATCAGTCATAAACAATGCTGTATTTGTTCTTGGATAAAATTTCTTGAAGATTGCATTATAATAAGTTTTATCGTTTGTATGAATATTTACCTCTGAACCGGATGAGAGTGACTGTAAAATTGAACAGTAGTCATCCATCTTCATACCTCCCTTGGATAGTTAAATATCTTCTAGTTTAATGTATGAAAAATAGGACAGATTTGCTTGAACAAATACCCAACTTTCAACAAAAGTGAAAAATACCAAAACGATTATTCATGAAGATACAAGCACAATTTTTATGATGGTGGATAAATTAGTTAAGTTGTGCTATAACATCCTTTCTTTTACGACATAAATTAAAATAACTTCTCGCAAACTTTCTTAATTAAAAGGAAGGTGCAAACACTTAATTTTACAAGAGTTTTCACTTCCTATCCTGTTTTTTTGCAATGGAAACTAGTAAGTAAGAAAGTTGGCAAAAATGAATATTGGGGGAAATAAAATGGAAAATGTAAACTTTAGAGAAAATTCAGGTCATTCTTTTGAACAAACAGGACAAACAGATGAGTTGTCTTTTGTAGAGTTATTAACTGAAGAACTAAGTGAATTACTTGTTGATTTAGATCAAGAGGATCAAGAACCTACATTGGGATTTGCTGAAGAAGAGGCGGAAGAGGAAGATTACATCGAAGACGATGATGACGACGATGACGATGACGACGATGATGACGATGACGACGATGACGACGATGATGACGATGACGACGATGATGACGATGACGACGATGATGACGATGACGACGATGATGACGATGATGACGACGACGACGATGACGACGATGATGACGATGACGACGATGATGACGATGATGACGATGACGACGATGATGACGATGATGACGATGATGACGATGACGACGATGACGACGATGACGACGATGACGACGATGACGACGATGACGACGATGACGACGATGACGACGATGATGACGATGACGACGATGATGACGATGATGACGATGATGACGATGATGACGATGATGACGATGATGACGATGATGACGATGATGACGATGATGACGATGATGACGATGACGACGATGACGACGATGACGACGATGACGACGATGACGACGATGACGACGATGACGACGATGACGACGATGACGAGTAAAATAAAACATTCTACTGTATAAAGTAATAAATCCCTATTTTCATTAAGTACGAATCTTAAAGAAAATAGGGATTTATTGTATCCGCTAAAAGTTATGATAAAAAATGATCAACAGCGTGAAACCGTCCACAAGGAAAAATATCATTTTTCCTTATGGACGACGTTTCACAAAATTAGTTTATTCAGAAGGTCTATTTAGTAGGTTTTCAAGTGATGATTTTGCAGAAGTCCTAATCATGTCTCTCAGTGCTGCTTTTAATGCATTTTTCTTAGCCTCTCTACTAGTTTCATTACTTTCCTTACTTGCTTCAGTTTTTGTCATGTCATTTTTATCATCTGCTTTAATAATTTGTAATAGCTTATCCGTCGTGCCTTCCGTAGGTGAAAGACGAGAATTTGCTAAAGAAGATCTAATCATATCTCTTAAATGAGCCCTCAGCATGTCTTTCTTGCTATTTACTGGTGACGTATTTTCTTCCTTACTTGTTTCTGAATTTGAAACACCCTTTTCTTCTAGATTTGCTGATTGATATACTGGTCCTGGATTACTCACTGCCTCATCAATGTTTTGTTCTTGTAGAGGTTCAGAGGTGTCATGTGTGTCATTAATTGTTGGTAACCCTTCAGGTTGAGATACACTGAGTGGGGCTTCAAACGATTTTCTCCAAACTTCAAGTATGTTAGAGGCAACCCTATCCCATTGATATAGGCTTAGTGCATACTCTCTTCCTTTTTCCCCCATTCTTTTCATCAAAGAACGATTCGAAAGTATGTGAGAAATCTTTTCTACAAAATCAGCTGGATTTTCCGGATTTTCTACCACAAGGCCATTTTCGTTTAAACTGATAACCTCCGCATTGCCTCCTCTTGCAGTTGTTACAATCGGGAGTCCTGCTGCCATCGCCTCGTAATGAACCCGGGCGAGCGGCTCCTGCCAAACAGAAGTACAAACGAATAAATCTGCTGCCGCAAACCAATTTTGGATTTCACTAGGGGCAACAAACCCAGTTGTTACTACCGGTATAGGCAATTTATTAGCTAAAGCCCTTACATAGGCTACATAGTCAGTCACATCATTTTGACTAAACCATTTACTTCCAACAATAACAAGGGCTAAATCTTTATATTTTTTTGATAATTCCGGTAGAGCTCTCACTAACCTATCTACACCTTTATTGTTGGAAAGTCGCCCGGCAAACAATAATACAGTTTTATTTTCTAAACCATTCGCACTTCGAAGCTCTTGACGAATTTTTTGCATGTTTGGATGATGACCTGGCAGAAAACGATCCGTATCAACTCCGGAATAGATTGTATGAAGTTTAGATGCCGCTTCCGGATATAATTCTCTTATTACATTTCCAACATAATTACTTATCGTAATAATGTTCGTCACTTCATTTATAACTGCCTTTGCTTCTTCAGGATTAATTTTTTCTGGTGAAAACATATCATTATGCATGCTAAGAACAATTTTTGCATTTGGTGATACTTGTCGGACTGGAAGAACTAAGCGGGGACGATTAAAAATATGAATAAGATCGAATTGGTTGGCTTCAACATAACGGACCACTTCTTCTCGGTAAATCTCTAGTATTTTTCCAGGAACCCGCACGTATTTTATGCCATCAATTGTTTCTTGATCAGGAAGAGATGGATCATTTACTCCTAAAACCGTCATATCATGTTTGTTCCTTAAATGAGGCAGGCTGCCGGCAATATAGGTTTGTATGGCTCCACCAAGTACGGGAGGTACAGGAAGCTTTTCAGTACAAATCATTAATATTTTCATCTTATTCTACTCCCTTCCAATCGTCTTTTATTTCTTCGAGGATCGGCCATTTTGTTTGGTCAGTATCAACAATTGTTTGAATCATCGTAATTACAGCTGGATCATTTAAGAAAACTTCAGGTTCATAAACGACTTCCTTAATATTTTTATAAAATTCATTTGGTAATGATAAATCGATCATTAAGATATTATACAAATCTTGAGATATCGGATTTGCTTCATGATAGGCTTTAATCATTTCTCTAATCCATGTAGCATCCCATCTAAATAAGTCTGCCATCGTACCTGTAATTAATTTTCTTAAGTCACGGATAGGAATATCATATGCTACACCATCAAGGTCAATTATCCACATTCCATTGGAACCCATTTGACCATTTGACCAACCATAGTCTTGGTGAACCAAGCCCCAATATTCATTACCTAGATTTGCCATCTCCAAATAATTAGATTGATTCAGCATTTCAACGCTTCTTTTTGCTTGTTCTTCAAATTGATCAACAACATTTAGAATATGGGTGCTTGCAGGTAGATCTTCATATGCCTTGGCAATATTTCGAAACCAATCCATCTTATTTACCATTTTTTGATAATTTTTAGGCCACTTTAACACCCTTGAGGCAATTTCAGCTTTAGGAGGCGGAACATAGCCTTTTGTTAAAGCATGAAATTCACCAAGAGCATGACAGAGATGTTTTGCTCCTTCCAAATCTTTTGTAACAGGTACTAAAGACTCAATCCATTCGGCAACAAACCATAATTTCCCGCCAGCCTCAACATAATTATTTCCGTCCTTCGTTTTTACAATAGGCGGTACTCTTGCTTCCTTAACATCTACTAAATATTCCTGAGCACCTAGGCTAAACATACTTCTAGTAGGTCTTCGGTGTAAAAGTTTTATACTTTTGGGTCCTGCGCTAGTTTCAATTTTCCATATTGCGCCACCTTTATCAGGCTTTGTCGTAACGATTTCAATACTTTGTACTGAGAAATCGTAATGCACAAGGACATCTTGTGCCATTTTTTCAATATATTCTGGAACGTAAAACTCGTGTTGGGTCAGTTCATCTACATCCCAAGGCACAATTAGCTGCTGCTCCATGAAAACCCCTCCTTTAAATTAACAAAGTCATTTCTATCAGAAAAATGTAAAGATCATTGCATGTTTAACTTGTTCATCTAAAAGGTAAATCTTATTGTTTATGGAAAATTAGGTGTGAGTTCGATTCTTGATTCCTAGAATGATAATCAAGTATTTAGAAATTCTAGGATATAGTTTTGAAGAGAGTGTTGGATAAAGATTGAAGTTTCCACTTTTCATTAGTCGTTTTATTTTATTCCTCTGAAGAAATATACTTTTTATTAAACTATGTTTGAAGAAAATATTTGTATAGGACAGCTCACCCAAGTCTATATGATATTGTTCCTTGTATTTTTAGTACTTTTACAGATTTGGTTGGAATTTTTTAAAAACCTACGCGAATCTCTCAAACAATTTAGGTTGTTTTACAATATGAATATAGGAAGAGAAATTATTTTTATGAGGGAGAGCTAGGTATGAAAATCAGAAAAGCAATCATTCCTGCAGCAGGATTAGGAACACGATTTTTGCCTGCAACCAAAGCCTTACCGAAAGAAATGTTACCCATCGTGGATAAACCAACCATACAATATATAGTGGAAGAGGCTGTTGCATCCGGAATTGAAGATATTATAATTATTAGCGGTCGTGGAAAACGATCAATCGAGGATCATTTTGATCAATCATATGAACTGGAAGATGCACTTATAAAAAAGAATAAACAACTACTATATGAAGAAGTTCATAATATCTCAAGCTTGGCTAATATTCATTATATACGCCAAAAGGAACCAAAAGGATTGGGTCATGCAATTCATTGTGCGAGGAGTTTTATAGGTAATGAACCTTTTGCCGTTCTTCTCGGTGATGATATTATTAAG
The DNA here is from genome assembly GCF_020524345.1 of Metabacillus niabensis. Classification (GTDB taxonomy): domain Bacteria; phylum Bacillota; class Bacilli; order Bacillales; family Bacillaceae; genus Metabacillus; species Metabacillus niabensis_B. Next base: position 84,735 of record NZ_JAIVLH010000021.1, on the reverse strand, counting down.
TCGGAAAAACCCTGTTTAAAACAATTAATTGATGTTTTCAATCGATATCATTCCTCCATTATCGCCGTCCAGGAAGTTCCTGATGAAGATGTCTCAAAATATGGCATTATTAAACCCAAAGGGAGCAATATCGATGATCATATCCGCGCTGTTGATTCTTTAGTTGAAAAGCCTAAAAAAGAAGATGCTCCTTCACGGTTGGCTATTATGGGGCGTTATGTTTTAAGACCTGAAATTTTTGATGTATTACAAACATTGTCACCTGATAAAAGCGGAGAAATTCAATTAACTGATGCCATCAGAATTTTAAATGAAGCACAAGTTGTTTATGCTTATCAGTTTGAAGGGGAAAGATATGATATAGGACATAAAGCAGGCTTTGTTCGTGCAACAATTGACTTTGCATTAGAACGTGAAGATTTACGGGATGATGTGATTCAATATTTAAAGAAAATTGTTGCTAACATTGATAAATGAAAATAATATCTTAGACTGTAGGCATTGTAAATGTTATGTTTGCTACAGTCTAAGTAGTTTTAAGTGAACTATTCTGTAGGTGAAATACTTTAAGCACAATCTATAAAAACATTAACTTTTATCAAGACATCCAATTTGTATGGAAAACTCCTTCTTTATCAACACGTTGATACGTATGTGCACCAAAATAATCGCGTTGAGCTTGCAAAAGATTAGCTGGTAATGTTTCACTGCGATAACTATCGAAGTATGCAATTGCGCTTGAGAAAGCAGGTACAGGTATACCATTTTGTACTGCTAATGAGATGACTTTACGCAATGCTGTTTGATAGTTTGCAGCAATTTCATTAAAATACGGATCTAATAACAAGTTTGCTAATTGTGGATCACGATCATAAGCATCTTTAATTTTTTGCAGGAATTGAGCACGAATAATACATCCACCTCGGAAAATCATCGCGATATCTCCATAACTAAGATTCCAATCATATTCTTCAGACGCCGCTTTCATTTGCGCAAAACCTTGTGCATATGACACGATTTTACTTAAATATAGAGCTTCACGGACAGCTTCAATTAGCTCGTCTTTATCTCCATTAAATACCGCAGCATCAGGACCTTTTAATAGTTTACTAGCTTTTACTCGTTCTTCTTTCATGGCAGATATAAAACGTGCAAATACTGATTCTGTAATGATTGGAAGCGGAGTCCCTAAGTCTAGAGCATTTTGACTTGTCCATTTTCCAGTTCCTTTTTGACCTGCTGTATCAAGAATAACATCTACTAAAGGCTTACCAGTTTCTTCATCAATTTTAGTAAAGATGTCAGCTGTAATCTCAATAAGGTAACTGTCCAATTCTCCTTTATTCCACTCAGAAAATACCTCATGAAGCTCTTTTGCACCTAATCCCAGTACATTTTTCAGAATGAAATACGCTTCACAAATTAATTGCATATCACCATATTCGATTCCATTGTGAACCATCTTTACATAATGACCCGCGCCATTAGGCCCAATGTATGTTACACATGCATCTTCATCAACTTTTGCAGAAATCGCTTTTAAAATTGGTTCTACAAGCTGATAGGCTTCCTTTTGACCACCAGGCATAATGGAAGGTCCCTTAAGTGCTCCTTCCTCACCTCCTGACACGCCAGTTCCTATAAAGTGAATACCTGTTGATTCCAATTCTTTATTACGTCTAATCGTATCTTGGAAGAACGTATTTCCACCATCTATTAAAATATCATCCTTTTCAAGGTATGGCTTTAGAGATTCAATTGTAGCGTCCGTTGCACTACCAGCCTTAACCATTAACAATATTTTACGTGGTGTTTCTAATGATTGAACAAATTCTTCAATTGTTTTCAGGCCTACAAATTTCTTTCCTTCTGCCTCGTTCTTTAAAAATTCCTCTGTTTTTTCATAAGAACGGTTGAAAACAGATACTGAGTAGCCTCTACTTTCAATGTTTAGCGCAAGATTTTTTCCCATTACGGCTAAGCCGATTACACCAATTTGTTGTTTTGACATTATTTTTTTCCTTCCCAAATAATTTTTTTAGTTTTCAGGTGAAAAGGTATCACTCGAATACTACCTTTAAATTAATTTGTTTTGTAAACTAATTAATAATAGAAAGATACCATTTAATATGTTGTTGTGTCAATATAACGAGGAAAAACGTTATTAAAATGCTACAGATTAATAGATGTTTTCTAAGCATAAGAAGGTGTCTATACTATATTTTATTTCTTTTTAGGATATTGTTTAATTTGGTTATTTTTTACATGTTAAAGATAAAAAATAGTTCATTCCACTGTGCTCCAACAAAAGATTCACCGAAGACAGGTATTCTTTTTTACCTATGGATGGTACGTTTCATTTTTGGAAAAAATACACTGGAAAGGAGTGTAAAAGATGAAAAAGCAAAAAAACTCAACTGATCAGCCAACAATTGCAGAAGGAATGAATACTGAGGATGAATTGCAACAAGATGCCAGCTCAGAGGAAATTTCTAAAGGAGAATATACCAATGTAACAACTCTCTCTTTAGATGAAAATGATCCAAGCTAAATAAAAAAGGATTATGAGCCTTTACACCGTTATTTTTAACGGTGTTTTCATTTTACTATCTCATATCTCGCTAAAGAGGTATAATTATTTAGTAGAAGAAAAAACTAAATTTGTACTGTAGTTTTTGTTTCTTATTTATATGAATTCATATAAAAGAACGTCTCAAATCCTCAATAGAAAGGATTTAAGGCGTTCCTTTGTTTTTAAAAAATTATTACAAAGCTACAGTATAACCTTTAGCTCCCTTTTTCAATTCTTCTCCATTTACATACAGTTTACGCTCTTCATTTTCAGGTAAATAGAAGCTAAAAGTTTCGTATGGAAGCTTGTATTCTCCATCAATTTTGTAGCTCACATCTATTTTTTCTGCATCTGCATTCATTTGAACATAAACGATCGTATGATTTTCCTTGTAGTTAGCTGAGACACCATCATCCTCATAAAGAGCATAAGAAGTACTGCCTGATTGCTTGTGCGGGAATAACAGGAATCCTCGTTCATCCTTATCTTTATTTGAGAAAGTAGAATCTGCATCATTAATCGGTATAATACTTCCTCCTTTTATTAGTAAAGGATTGTATTCCAATGGTGCCGGAAGCGTCACAGTTTGACCGCCTTCATACCAGACAGATGTATGATAGTCATACCAACCGTCTTCATATGTTGGCAGGTAAACAACCCTTTCTCTTTGTCCTTCTTCAACAACTGAAGCAATAAGCATAGATTCACCTAACATGAAATCATCATTTTCCTCAAATGTTTTTACATCTGATTCAAATTCATAAAAAGTAGGACGAAGGATTGGCTCATACTTTTCATGTGCATTGTATAAAGCAGTATAAAGATATGGCGTTATTCTGTGACGAAACTTGATTAAATCTCGGATCGTACCAGTTGCCTCTTCATACATCCAAGGAACATTAACTGATTTGTCATCATTCCATGAATGAATGGTAAAACGTGGATGGAAAATTCCGTTTTGCACCCATCTAACTAATAATTCTGGTTCTGGAGCCGGCCCTGAGAAGCCGCCAATATCATGTCCAATATTATAAATACCTGACATGCTTAACCCAAGTCCCATTTTGATATTGTATTTTAGGGATTTCCAGCTTGTATAGTTGTCACCAGACCACGTTTGTACGTAACGCTGCATACCTGGACTTCCTGATCTGGAAATTAAATAAGGTCTAATGTCTGGAGCGAATTCTTTTTGTGCTTCGTATGAAGCTTTCATCATAAGGAGCGGCTGCAAAGAGCGCACAGCTTCAAAATTAATTCCCTCTCCAAATCCATTACATTGTGCATCTTTAGACCAAATTTCGAATTCATTATTGTCATTCCATGTGGAATCGATTCCGTATTCAAGCAGCTGTTCTGTTACTTTTTGCTTCCACCAATTAACAGACTCTTCGTTTGTAAAGTCAACATATGCGCCCACTTCATCCCAGAATTGAGACATTTCCGTATTTCCATCACCTGATTTAATAAACATCTCTTTTTCATTCAACTCACTGAAAAGAGGGTGATCCTTTAATAAAGCAGGTTTAATATTCGCACAAAGCTTAACCCCTTTTTCATGGTAGTGATTAATAAATCCTTTAGCATCTGGAAACTTATCTGTATTCCAATTGAATACGTATCGCTTATCTTCTATTGATGTATATCCTGAAGATAACTGAAATGAATCACAGAGGATGTCATGCTTTTCACACTCTTCAATAAACTTATTCAATTGTTCCTGAGCATCAGGAGCATCCGTATAAGTCATTGTTGAACCTGAATATCCGAAACTCCACTTAGGAGCAAATATTGTCTTACCAGTAAGCCAAGAATACTTTTTCACAACATCCTTAACTTCAGGTCCTAAAATGATATAGTAATCTAAATCCCCATCCATAGATTGATAGTAGCGGTACCAACCGTGATAATTATCCATTTCATTCCCCATATCAAATATGCTTTGTGCCATATTATCGTAGAAAATACCAAACGAAATGCCTGTTTGCTTGCTTCTAGTAATATAGAATGGAATATGTTTATACAATGGATCCGTATGTTGAGCATCATAGCCCATTGGATCAATACTTAACATTCTATAACGTTTACCGTATCGATCCATATCTCCGCTCTTTTCACCTAGTCCGTAGTACTGTTCATCTTTCGTACGTTGGAGATAGTGAAAAATCCCCTCTCCCAATGAACCGTCAAAATTATAAGCTTGTGTTGTACGGTCAGCAGCAATTTGCTTTACATTTCCTTCACTATCTTTGGAGAACCATGTAATTTTAAACCCATCCAAATCAATGTCCAACTTTAATAATTCTGTCTCAACTATGCAGGCTCTTCCGTCATTCCGAAACGAATATTCCGGTAATGAAAATGGGGTTAAATCCAGACGGTCTCTTCCCTTAAGTGGCACATCATCCATGCCCGGAGCGACAAGCCATGTATTTTTCACTTCCAACTGATCACTTTTAGTCATCAATACTCGTATCATATCCTGTTCTAAAACAATGATTCGTGCTAGAACATCAGAGTTTTCTAAACTAAAAGATAGCGTATTATTCTTTTCTTCTAAAAATTGAAATTGATATTTTTCTCTTAATGACATAGTCTCACCTTTTTCTTTATGTTGTCAGTTATTTAAGTTTGTTTCGTCCAATTAGTGATTAAACTAGAACATTAATAGCCAAGTAATCTTGGTAACACCATACTAATTTCCGGTATATACGTAACAAGAAGCAAGACGATAATGATCACAATATAGAATGGTATAAGTGGTTTAATAACATCTTCCAGATCTAAATTTGCAATACTTGCCCCCACGAACAACGCACTTCCTACAGGAGGTGTAATATTTCCAATACTCAAGTTCATGATTAACATAACTCCAAAATGAATCGGATCCATTCCAAAGCTCGTTGCAATCGGTAAGAAAATTGGTGTGAAAATAAGAACGGCTGGAGTAATATCCATGAATGTCCCGATAATTAACAAGAATATATTTATGATTAATAGAACTATAATTGGGTTATCTGAAATCCCCATAATAATTTCACTTATTGCCGTAGGTATGCCGGTAAATGCCATAACCCAGGACATTATTGAAGATGCTGCAACAAGAAGCATAATAACAGCTGTAATTTCAACTGTTTCCATGATGATTCTCGGCATGTCTGAAATCTTTACTGTACGGTAAATTAACGCTAATAAAAACGTATATGCAACAGCTACAGCTGCAGCTTCAGTCGCAGTGAAAATACCACCTAAGATTCCACCTATTACGATAACTATTAACAATAAACTTGGAATTGCATCTAAAAATGTTTTAAACGCTACTTTAAAAGACACTCTTTCTGATACAGGGTAATTTCTTCGTTTCGCAATAATAAAACCAACAACCATACATGCTAAACCCCATAAAATCCCTGGAATATATCCTGCAATAAACAGAGCAGCTACAGAAGTTCCACCACTTACCAGAGAATAGATAATCAATGCCCCACTTGGAGGAATAATAAGACCAGTTGGTGCAGATGCAATATTTACAGCAGCTGAGAATTTAGGGTCATACCCTTCTTTCTTTTGTAGCGGTCCAATTGTTCCGCCGATTGCTGCCGCTGCTGCTACAGAAGAACCGGAAAGAGATCCAAATAACATATTCCCTAACACGTTTGCATGACCTAGAGACCCCGGCATTCTACCAACAAGCACTTTCGCAAAATTGATGAGGCGCTCAGCAATTCCACCATTATTCATTAAGATCCCAGAAAGAATAAAAAAGGGAACAGCCAGCAACGTAAAACTATCCAGTCCTGTTACAATTTTTTGTGATGCCGTAAATATTGCCATGTCCCAAGGCAAAACCGAAACAATTGCAGCCATTGAAGAAATGACAATACTTACAGAAATAGGCACACTTAAAACAAGCATGAGTAAAAATACAATAATTAAGACAAGCCCCGCCTGTAATGCCATGAATGCTCACTCCTTTTTTCCTATATACCTAAAAGTTGTCGTTACGATCTATTCACCTACGACTGTGTTATTTGTTTTCGTAAAGTAATCCTTTATATGAAGGATTAAATAAAATAAAAATAGCACACCTGAAACGATAAGACTTAAATATAAATATTGCATCGGCATTCCCAATGCTGATGAAACTTGACCAACTGCATTTTGATAAGCTTTTGTTCCACCGAATAGAAGAATAACCGCAATGAAAACAAGCACAAACGCTTCAACAAGCAAGTTAAGGTAAAGTTGATATTTCTCAGGTACTTTCCGTGCAACAAACACAACAGCTAAATGTTTCTTTTTTCCGTATGCATAAGCTGAACCAACCATTGTCAGCCAAATAAGAGAATATCGTAAAAACTCCTCTGATACTGTACTAGGAGAATTCAATACAAAACGAGTAAATACTTGCCAACAAGCCACTAAAACCATAACGATCATTAAGGAGCATGTTAAAAATGCTGTCACCTTATCCACTATTTTTCTCATCAGATCGTCACCTTCTCTTTCAATATTTTGATAGGCCTCTTATTTCTGATTATAAACTTGCCAGAAATTTAAGAGGCCTATTGTCTTCACCATCTATTTAAGATAGCTTTGAAAATCATCAAAGTATTTTGCATTGTTTTCATTTTCTGCTTTGTATGTTTCATGTAATGGCGCCGCAGCATCAATGAATGCTTTTTTATCAATCTTGTAGAATGTTACACCCATTTCTTCTGAAGCTTTGATTGAATCTTCAACTGCTTTTTGCCATACATCTTTATGACTTTCAGATGATGCTTTTGCCGCATCTTGAATTGCTTTTTGCTGTTCTTCTGATAACTTGTCCCACATGTTAGTGCTTACAATTAATACATCCGGTACATATTGGTGTTCTGTATATGTGTAGGCTTTGGCAACTTCTCCATGTTTGTTGTTTGTTAATGCCGTTTCATTATTTTCAGCCCCATCAATAACACCTTGTTGCAGAGAAGTATAAACTTCACCAAATGACATTGGAGTTGGAGCTCCACCCATTGCTTCGATCATAGAAATCGATGTCGGACTTTCTTGTACACGAATTTTCATACCTTTCATATCTGCAGGTGATTCAACTTTTTTATCAGCTGTATAGATACTGCGTTGACCTCCATCATACCAGCCAATAGCAACAAACCCTTGATCTTTAGTACCTTGGAAAATCTCTTGCACAGCTTCACTATTATCCATCACTTCATGATAGTGTTCTCTACTTTGGAAAATATATGGAAGTGAGAAGATTGCATAGTTAGAATCAAACGCTTCCAATGCACTCGCACTTACTTTTGCCATGTCAAGTGTTCCTGACTTTACAAGCTCAATTACATCACGTTCTTGACCAAGTTGGCCATTTGGGAATATTTCAACTTTAACACTTCCATCTGAATTTTCCTCAGATAGTTTCGAAAACTCCATTAATGATGTATGAACAGGATGATCTTCTGGTTGATTATGCGCTAATCGTAATGAAACAGATTTTGCACCATCACCTTCTGCGTTACTTTCACCTGAACTATTTGATCCACATGCAGCTAATAAAGATAACGATAGAATACTAGTTGCAGCAATTGAAAATATTTTTTTCATTTTCATAGATATTTCCCCCTAGCTTTCATATTTAATGTCTAAAAATTTGACTGTCTGTAATCCTTTTCAACTACTTCCAAAAAATATTTGTTATAGAAGAAATCCTTACCCCTAAAAAAACGTTTTCACTTTATAGATATAAAGGGTTTTCATTCCTTTTAGAACAAATATAACAACGTTGTTATTACATAAACTATGCTACATGATGAAAACCCTTTTTTCAAGTGTTTTTCGACAAAAAATTTATGAAAATATTATTGAAAGCGTTTGACATTTCTCTTTACACCTGTGAAAATATGAATATATATTTTAAATTTGTGATTATTAATAACAACATTAGCAAACGTTGTTATTAAAGGATAAAAATAAATCTATAGTTGGTGAATTCTCATGACAATAACAATAAAGGATATTGCAAAACAAGTGGGTGTTAGTTACTCAACCGTATCGAAGGCTCTAAATAATAGTCCGCTTGTCAAACAGGAAACAAAGGATAAAATTATTAAATTAGCAGAAGAGATGGGCTATGAACCAAATTATGCGGCTCAAAGTCTTGTCTCAAAACAATCAAGGGTAATCGGCTTAATTTGGCCAACTTTAGAACGAGTCGCCCCTTCTACTTTAATTACAAAGATTAATGAAGAAATTAGTAAACATAACTATTCAATGATCCTATCAATTAACTCAATTGAAGAATCAATAGAAATGTTTAAACGATTCCAAGTAGATGGAGTCATCATCTTTAATAGAGATAACTTTGAAATGCCAAAAACCTTTCCAATGCCTGTTGTGACTTATGGTGTTAATAAAAATAAGTCTATCCCGGTAATTGATGTGAATTATAGAGAAGCCATGCAAACAGCTGTTGAATACCTATATCACCTTGGGCATGAAAACATTGCTTTTCTCGGAGACTTTTCTTTTATCGATGAAAGACAAGTTGAAAAATATTACGGTTTTCAGCAAGCTATGGAAAATTTTAATTTAAAATTAAATAGTCACAATTTAATCAATACCGGCGGACTTGATTGGTATGATGGCTACATGGCCACAAATCGACTTTTAAGCTCACCGTTTCAGCCAACAGCTATTATCGGAACAAGTTATGACATCAGTGCAGGGATTGTACGTTCTTTAAGACAAGCGAATTATATTCTCCCTAAGGATATGTCTGTGATAAGCTATGATAATATTCCGCAAATGGAAAATTTGGAAGTTCCATTAACAAGCGTTGGAGTACCAGTTGAAGAAATCGCCCAAAACATGGTGCAAACGTTGTTAAACTATATTAAGAATCCAGATACAGTTCCACTTAGTCAAACATTAACACCAAAAATTAATGAAAGAACTTCCTGTGCCAGAGCTGGAAATTTTCAATTAGGTCAATAAGAGAGAAGATGATTCCAGAAAGAAAAACCGGAATCATCTTTTTTCTTTTCGAGCATTTCAAGTAATCATTAATAATTTGAAACACCTGCGTTGCCGGAATCATGTCCTGTTGCAGCCTCAATTGCTACTTCAAGTTCAGCTGAGAACCTCTTGTTTTGGATATCCGTCCATCCAAATCGATCACACATATATCGACAAACATCAGCTTTCCACTTTCTAACTGAATCTATATCAAATAACAGGTTTCCAGTTCTTCTAAAATAAAAATCAACTGGCGTAGCTGCCATCTCACATTCAATTGCATAAATCAACTTCGCAAGTACAACTAATGGAAGTCCATACTTACTCGCTTCGTCTTTCTTTTCACGAAGTAATTCAAAGACATCTGAAACATTTGAACCGTAAAATGACGCAAGATGTAGTGCCTCTTCTTTTGATAATCCAATATTTACTCCTCTTGCTGCTGCATCTTGAACAAACTTTTCGAATTTTTTCGAGCCTCCAACATCTCCGCCGGAAATCGGCAACTTCAAAGTTTGACACCCTTTAAAGGTTCTTCCCTCTTCTGATTGAAATTTCTGAGCAACAACATCCACAATCGTTTCTGCCATTTTTCTATAACCAGTTAATTTCCCGCCGGCAATTGTGATGAGGCCTGATTCAGATTCCCAAATCTCATCTTTACGTGAAATCTCTGAAGGGTCCTTCCCTTCTTCCAGAATAAGGGGACGTACCCCAGCCCAAGAAGATTCCACATCCTTTCTTGTTGCCTTTACTTCAGGAAACATAAAATTAATAGCATCAATAATGTAATCAACATCCTCCTGAGTAATTTCCGGTGAAACAGGATCATCATGATAGAATGTATCCGTTGTTCCAACGTAGGTTTTACCATTTCTAGGTATAGCGAATATCATTCTTTTGTCTTCTTTTGTATCGAAATAAATTGCTTGCTTTAACGGGAAGCGGGACTGATCGATGACGATATGAACACCTTTTGATAAGATCAAACCCTTCCCTTTTTTCGATCCGTCTTTTTCCCTTAAACCATCTACCCATGGTCCTGTGGCATTAATCACTTTTTTAGCTCGAATTTCATATATTTCACCAGTTAACTGGTCTTCAACTACGACTCCTATTACTTTACCTGCTTCATAGAGAAAATCTTTAACTTTTGCATAATTTATTGCTTTTGTTCCTTTGTTCACTGCTGCTTTTAAAACTTCAATCGTTAGCCTTGCATCATCTGTACGATATTCAACATAGTAACCGCCACCCTTTAACCCTTCTTTTTTAATCAAAGGTTCTCTCTCTAGCGTTTCTCCTACATTAAACATAACTCTTCGTTCACTTTTTTTCACGCCTGCCAGAAAGTCATATACTCTTAGCCCAATTGATGTCATAAATTTACCAAAATTTCCTCCTTCATAAAAAGGAAGTAACATCCACTCTGGTGTTGTTACATGTGGACCATTTTCATAAACAATCGCTCTTTCCTTCCCAACTTCTGCTACTACTTTAAAGTCCAGCTGTTTTAAATATCTTAATCCTCCGTGTACCAGCTTTGTAGAACGGCTGGATGTACCTGCAGCAAAGTCCTGCATGTCTACTAGAGCTGTCGTCATTCCACGAGTTGTTGCATCCAGCGCAATTCCTGCCCCTGTAATACCGCCGCCGATAACTAATATATCAAAAGACTTCTCTGTTAATTCAGTAATAATTTCGTTTCTATTCAAGTTAGATAACATTTATTTTCCCTCCTTATGGACGTAAAAAAGAGACCACGAACAACATTATCCAAAAATAGATAATGTGTCGTGGTCTCTCCGTTTCTCAATACCGTTTATTAACTTGTTTATAGTATAACAGATTTATTTCTATTTGTGTATCTTTACTTACATTTATTATTAAAATGCCATTGCCGCTTGAACTGCCCTTTTCCAGCCATCGTATAACTCATCACGTTTTTCTTGTGCCATATTTGGCTCAAATTGTTGATCTACAGCCCACTGTGATTCAATTTCTTTTTGGCTCTCCCAATAACCTACAGCCAATCCAGCAAGGTATGCTGCACCAAGTGCTGTTGTTTCATTGATAACTGGTCTTTCTACCAAAACATTTAACAAATCACTTTGAAATTCTAATAGAAAGTTATTTTTGACAACTCCTCCATCAACCCGGAGTGTTTTTAACTCAATACCTGAATCAACTTCCATAATTGATAATACATCTTTCGTTTGATAAGCAAGTGATTCAATCGTTGCCCTTACAAAGTGCTCTTTACTTGTTCCGCGTGTTAGTCCAAAAACAGATCCCCGTACTTCACTGTTCCAGTATGGTGTACCTAGGCCAACGAAGGCCGGAACCACATAAACACCATCAGTTGAGTCCACTCTTCTTGCATATTTCTCACTATCACTTGCTGAATTTAACATTCTCATACCGTCTTTTAGCCATTGAATTGCTGCCCCTGCAATAAAAATACTACCTTCAAGTGCATACTCGACTTTGCCGTTTATTCCCCAAGCGATAGTAGTTAATAACCCATGTTCAGATTCAACAGCTTTTTCACCTGTATTCATCAGCATAAAACAACCTGTTCCATATGTGCTTTTCCCCATCCCCTTTTCAAAGCAAGCTTGTCCAAACATTGCCGCTTGTTGATCTCCCGCTGCTCCTGCGATAGGAATTTCTTCACCAAAGAAATGATATCCAACTGTATGTGCGTAAATTTCAGAGGAGGATCGAACCTCCGGCAGCATTGTGGATGGGACATTTAGTATTTCCAATAATTCTTCATCCCATTTCAACTCATGAATATTAAACATTAACGTTCTTGAAGCATTACTAAAATCTGTTACATGTGCTTTTCCACCGGATAACTTCCAAATGAGCCAAGTGTCAATTGTACCGAATAACAATTTTCCCTCTTCAGCTTTCCTTCTCGCCCCTTCTACATTGTCCAGTATCCACTTAACTTTTGTACCGGAGAAATAAGGATCAATTAATAGCCCTGTTTTTTTCCGAATTGTCTGCTCATAGCCACCTTGCATAAGCTCTTCACAAATTCCACTTGTTTGTCTAGACTGCCAAACAATCGCATGATAAACAGGTGCTCCTGTCTCTTTATCCCACACAACCGTTGTTTCACGTTGATTCGTAATTCCTATTCCTTCTATTTGTTCAGCTCTTATATTTGATTCTGATAAGGCAGTAGCTATTACAGCAAGAACTGAACCCCAGATCTCATTGGCATTATGCTCAACCCAACCAGAATGCGGGAAATATTGTTTGAATTCCTTTTGGGCCGTATGAACAATTTCACCCTTTTTATTAAATATTATCGCCCTTGAGCTTGTTGTACCTTGATCTAATGATAAGATGTATGTTTCCATCGATATTCCTCCTGCAATCTAAGTGAATATTTATCTCACGGAGTTACAATTCATTAGAAAAACTAAGACTAATCTCCATGTCCTAATGGCGAAAACCTTAGTTTTTCTTTTTCTTATACTATCATCAAAAATTTTAGCCTTACTGAAAGTATAAAAAAAGAAGATTCGGCAGAAAACACCTTATTTTGGCATTTGTCTGTGAATCTCCTAATCTCCGTCACACTTATTAACTTATATAAAATTATATCCCGATTATGGAAACGATGTCAATTAATTTTACACCTATAACATCTAACTAGTTATACAATGGAAAAATTAGATTTTAACAAATTGTTCAATTTTTATATCCTTAAAGGTTACTTCGTCGCATTGTCATATTGTTAATATTTGTATACGATTAAATAGTTCATAAACAACAGTTGAGTAGACGGTGAAAATTCATTTATATTAATGCAGAAAAGTAGGTGATTTTTATTCTGTTAAACAGTAAAAGTAATAGGTTGTTTGTCTTAATGTCTCCACTATTAATCATTGCCTTGATTCACATCATTGTTACCTTCAGCAATTCCTATTTTCCCCAATACTCTTGGGTGATAACAGCTTTGTTATATTGGGGTTTACTTGGAATGATGATCAGTAAGTTTGTTTCTCTCAGTATCATAAAGGATTGGTTAAAAAAACCACGTTTTAGAAAGAAGTGGTTAACCATCGGGATATTGATTGGTATTTTCCCTATAGCCGGTATCCTCATTCCTAATTACACATTAATTATAGAGTATCCTACAATTGCAGTTTTTGTACTACTATTTGCTCTAATTAACCCATGGATAGAACAAGGTTATTGGAGAGGATTATTATTAGATGCCGGTAAAGATTTCCCTACTTGGGTAATTATCTTATACTCTAGCCTTCTTTTCTCTCTAAGTCATTTCTTTTTATGGGGAATCTTTTCAATTGGAAATCGATCACTTCAATTATTAATTGTACTCTTTATAATGAGTATTGTTTGGTCAATTATTCGATTTAAAACCAACAGTTTACGCTGGCCATTATATTCTCATTTTCTAGTCGATCTCGGCAATTTATCTGTGTTTGTGTTTTTAAATCTGTATGTTCCTCCTTCTATGTAAAAAGTAAATCATCATTAACGGTTTAGCTGTCTATAGACAGCTATTTTTATAGGTAACATATAGTACTTTATAACTATTTTTGGATTATTTTGTAAAAATAATGTAAAAATTCATCATATTATATCCAATTTATGAGAAAAGTAATGTATCATTTATTTCGCAGATAAAAAAAGGGATACTTTAGAAGGGCGTGATAAAAAAAATAGGCTAATAGATATGTTATTTCACGGGTAAGAAGATTTATTTTTAATACATTTGACTGACTGTAGAAAAAGTAACAAAAGAATGAAGAACTTATAAAATCATTGCAATTATCCTATTTTATAATCAATGGAGGAAACCAATGGATATTATTATCAACTATCTGATTGAAAACCCTGATATTTTAGAAAAAGTTCAAAACGGAACCGCTTCTCTACTTGGTGTAACCGAAGATGAAAAGAGTGCAATATTAACTTCCTTTAAAGATTTAAACCTACAGTCTTATTTTTGGAGATAAGTTAAAATATGCCTCATTCAAAAACTAAATACTTTGTCTTTAGCATAATCGTCTTTAGTTTCCTATATTTATCATTTGTCATTTTTGAATACCCACTAATAGGAATAAAGGCGTTACCTATTAATAACCATATGTGCAAAGTCACAGATGTCCACGATTTTAGCTGGGCTAGTCACCATAACATCACAAAAGATTCATTAATACAGTGCAAAAAAGCTATACATACCATGGAAGATGAGTTTAAGATAGAAAAAATTGATTCCTTAGAAATCATAATTTCTAATAAAGCTGTAAAAAACATGGAAGTTTCATATGGTGATATGCCAATAACTTTCATTTTTTATAGCTTTTTCCCTATTATCTACTTCCTTATATGTGCTGTTATAGCCATAAAGATACTCATAAAAAAAAGAAAACAAAATGAACTTATCGTATACTTACTCTTAGCAATGAGTATGTCTTATCTAAGCGGATGGGTTTCTGCTCGTGATGATATTTTTGGTATCTTTATATGTACTTTATCCTTATTATTAATTCCTATTTTATTGTTAAAATACTTTAGTACATTGTTGCATATGAAAGAACCTTCGAAATTTTTAAGTTTTCCAAAACTATTTCTTTTTGCAAGTGTGATTACAGCGATTGACTTTTTCTTCTATGAGTATCATCTTATAGCTCAAAGTCTTTCTCTCATTACTTTTAGTTTTCTCACAATTTATCTGATCGTGTATTTGATTCTTACATATAAGGACTATAAAAATAGTGTTCTATCGATAAGGGTTAAACAATTAGTTTGGTTTATCGTATTTTCCTTTGTACCATTTATATTTTTATTTGCCATTCCTAATTTGTTGTTATTTGATCCCATTTTATCTGGCGAAACGGCATCTTTGTTCTTATTACTCATCCCATTTTCTTTAGTTTATGTATCAGTGTCCAAAGTTTTTATCGATATTGATTTCATATTAAAGCAACTTCTTTATAATACACTCATTGCATTAGTTATAGGCTTGTTACTAAGCTTCCTTTATATCAAAAATAATAATAGCTCTATAAGTTTTTTTTTAGTTACACTTACTAGTACAGTTCTTATTTTATATTTAAGAGATTATCTTACACCTTTCCTTCATGACAAAAGATTACTGGAATTAAACAACAGTCTCTCGCGATATTCCAAAACGATAAGTCAAGCTAAGTCAGTTACTAGACTGATAGATCATTTGAAGGTTGAGTTAAAAAATGTCTTGAAAGTAACTGAAGTGCAGGAAGTTCTTTATCATTCATCCACTCGATACTTTTGCTCTGAAAGCTCGGTCAAATTGGAAAAATTACTAAAGTTGAAAAGAATTATATACAATCGATCTGTAAAGATAGGTGATTTATTACATATAAAACAAGGCTATGCTTTATTAGTTGCAAAAAACAGCAAAATCTATACCTTTGTCATTTTTTCGTATAAAAGAAACATATTGAAGATTAATAAAGAAGAAAGAAAGTGGTTAAACACATTAGCCTTACAAACTAATTTATTAGTAGAGAGTTTTATGAAAACTAATGATGTTTTAAATGAGTTGGAGTCGAGTGATAGTAGGAGTCAATCACCCACTATTTCAAAATTAATATTTTCCTTAGCAGAAAAAGAAAGAACAAAACTTTCTCAAGATATACATGATACGATACTGCAGGATTTAATCGCTTTAAAAAAAAGATTGGAGATAGCAGATAAAAAGCAGTATGAAAGCCAGGAATTTTTCAATTCTATTCAGGAGGCAGTATCCACTCAAATCAGAATTGCCAGAGAGACCTGTTATAATTTAAAACCACCATTTTTAAACGAACTGGGATTAATTGATTGCTTAAACATACTCTTTAGTAAGGCTGAAGAAACTAGTAGATTTAAAATTGATTTTCATTTTGATAGATATTTTATTCTCAATAGTCTTAACGAAGAATTAACTATAAACATATACAGAATTATTCAAGAGTTGATCACAAATGCAAAAAAACATTCTCATGCAAACTATATTCATGTAAGAATGACGATGAATCAATATCACTTAAACCTTTTATATGAAGATGATGGTGTAGGAATAAAAAGTGAAAACAGAAATGGTAATCATTTTGGACTTTCGAGTATTAAAGAAAGAGTTAAAAGCATTAATGGGGAATATTATTTAAATTCTGCCCCTAACGAAGGGACGATCATTAGAATTAAAATCAAAAGGGAAGAAATAGACGTTCACTTTTAAAGGCGTGTAACGTACTGAAGAACTTTGCTAATCGCCAAGTTGGAATGGCGAAAGCTTAGTTTTTCTTATCTATCTTCAAAAAAATCTTATACTTTCTAACCGTGTCATGAAGAAAATATCATTGACCCACAATAAAAACTAATTCCAAAGGGAAAGATTACTATGATAAAGGTACTTTTAATTGATGACCATGTGTCTGTAGCACAAGGAACAAAGGCACTTTTAGAACAAGATACTAACTACCAGGTTACTATTAGCTCTTCAATCAATCATATTTTCAACTTAATACAGGAGATAGAATTTGATATTTATTTGATTGATTTACATATGCCAGAATTAAATGGTATTGAGATATCAAAAAAAATATTAGAGGATACTCCTCAAGCAAAAGTGATTATTTATACTGGTTTTGAAATAGACCTGCATTTTAATCTCATTACTAAAACACGAATTTCTGGATTTATTAGTAAGACTGCTTCACGAGAACAAATTATCAATACAATTGAATGTGTTCTTCGAGGTGAAACGATTATTCCTCTTGATTTGTTTTGGCAACTGCGGAGATCAACATATAAATATGAGCCCACAAATACTAAAGACCAAAGCCTCAGAGATATTACACTTAGTGAAAGAGAACAGGATATCTTGTTAGCAGTGTCAAAAGGATACACGAATCGTGAAATATCTGATAGACTCCTTATTAGTCAGCGCTCTGTTGAATATGCATTAACAGGTGTGTTCAGTAAACTTGAAGTTAAATCCAGAACAGAGGCTCTTATGAAAGCAAAGAAGTTTAAACTCCTTTCATTCATTGATGTTTAAAGTCAACATACTCAAGTAGCTATTCATCTCTTAAACGGCATGAGCATAAGAGTTTCTCATGCCGTTCTTTACTTGGAAATGGAATAAAATTCTCAATTATGAAAGCCTGACTGCGCTCTTGTACAAAATCTCTATATCCGTAATTTCTATTTGATTAGGAAAACCAGATGACTTTGAACAGATTGCAAGTGGGTATCTATCATCAAGTAAATATTGTTTAAACCAAAACAACTCATTTTTAATTGTAGCTTGTACAGGTAATCCTCCATTCCCGACTGCTTGTATAACAGAATAAGAAGATAGCGGCTCATAAAAGCCCATCCCTATTGCTTTTATATAGCTTTCCTTTAATGTCCATACTTCAAAAAAACGCCTTAATCTCTCCTCACTATTACCAACCAATATATAATTCCGCTCATTTATTTGTAAAAAAGAGGAATACCTTTCAATAGCAATTGTTTTTAGATGTTCAATATCTATACCAACTTTTTGCTTACTTATCGCTGCAACAATCCAGTTTCCTGAATGTGAGAGATTAAAATGTAAGAGTTCTTTATGTTGAAGAAAAGGCTTTCCCTTATCATCTATGCGAAGAATAATCTCTCTCCACTTGGTTCCCAAAACCTTCGACAACTGAAGCCGCAATAATACTCGAGCAACCAAAGTTCTGTATCTTGTATCGATATTCAACCTTTTTTGCACCATTTTCTGCTCATATTCTGGCAGCAGTCTTAATAGAGAATCCAAATGTATAGAGTTGATATCAGAGGGTAGTTTCACGGCAACAATTTCCATTTTTTTCTATCGCTCTTCAAGTTTAAAATAATACGTTACCTCTGCACGGGCAACAATGATATCATCAACAGTCCCTGTTAAATTTACTTTCGCATAATTTTTGGTTTGTTGAATAAATTCAGCTTCAGTTTGAAGTCGATCTCCCGGCTTAACAAACTTAATAAACTTCGCTTTATTCACCGCAGCAAGATACCCTTCTGTCTTTTCACCAAACATCATGGCTCCTACTTGTGCCATAGATTCAATAATAAGTACTCCTGGAAAAATAGGCTCTTCTGGAAAATGACCTGCAAAATACGGTTCATTGATTGAAATATTCTTATAGCCGACAACCCTCTTAAGCGGCTCTACTTCTAAAATGCGGTCCACTAATAAAAAGGGATACCTTTGTCGGAGTCTTGTTTTAATTTCTGATATGTCCATTTGCATAGTAGTCGTTATCAACACTGTTCCTCCTTAAATACACTATTATCTATATACGCCTCTATTTCTTGACAATACTTCAAACAAGGACACTGGTAAAATGCTTCCACATATTCAGTTTTTGGCAAAGGAAATAAAGAGACTCTATATTGGTTAATTCCGGACATCATTTTTATATAGGGAATTAATGACAATTGTGAAGGATATTCCTCCATTGCCTGCTGCTTTATATCATATTCATTTGTGATGTTAACAAAGACATTAGGTTCCAGAGGAGACCAGACCTCATACGCTAAAACATTCACGTCGAGTAAACCAGCATTTTGAAAAAACCCATCATCTGTACAAGCTGAATAAAATAAGAGATTTGTATAAAAATGGTCCCTATGCTTATCGCGGTAATGAGGAATGTAAATATAGTCTGGTTTAACGTCCAGTATTACTTTCCTAAGCTTGTTAATTAAACAACTATCAGGAACGAATTGACTGTCTTGTGCCTCAAGCATACTAAATTCTACATCCAGGACTTTACAGGCACGAATCACTTCCTTCTTACGTACATTAATTGTTTCTTCTGATGATTCCGATCTTGACCTACCGTTACTCCCATCTGTAATAAATACGATATGAACGGGATTATTTTTCCTTCGATGCTTAACAATAGAACCTCCTGCTCCAATTACTTCATCGTCAGCATGAGGGGCAATCACTAATACCCGTTTGCCTTCTTGAATTTTAAATATCCTTGGTCTCTTAAAATCCTGTATGAGTTGTTCAGCTTTCTTAATAAGTAAAGAGTTCATCTTTTCTTATCACCTTCCATTTGCTGTCACTTGTTTCGCTCTAATATGTTTATATGGCCTGAAATATATCTCTTCACTACAGTCTGTTAATGGCATGTTCATTGATCTCCGAAACAACGACTGTAATGAATCGTGACCGGAAACAAACTCTAAATAGGCACGAACTTCAGAATTATATTTCGATTTTTTGTGGAAATAAAGTAAATTTTCTACAAGTAGCGGTATATTAATTTTTTCCTTTGCCTTATCTAAATGACAACCATATATTGTGTCCAAGTAGTATATTTCTGTACCTGTCTCATTTAGACGGAATGCATATTCATGATCTTCGACGCCCCAACCTGTAAAATTTTCATCAAAAGGGCCGGCTTGTTTTAAAATCGATAGAGGGGCTGAGAAATTGGCAGCAGTTAGACATGGCCAACCAACCTTCTGTTCAGGATGCCAAATCTTAAAATATCGAGCCATGTTAACAAGAAGGTCTACTTTTTCTAGTTTTTTTAGTTGTTCTTTAGCGCCATCCTTTGTTTTTTGCTCCCTAAGCAATGAGACACATCTTTCTGTTTTATCAAAATGAATATTAAATAGATCCCCGAAGTAAATACCCGGATTCTTATTTTGAGCAGCTAACAGTTCTGTTAAATAGCCTGGACACAGCAAGATGTCACTATCAAGAAACAGCACATAGTTTGACTTTGCACGTTTTAAGCCATTATTCCTTGCCTGGCTTCTGCCTTTATTTCCTTGATGTACGACAGTTAACCACTTATAAGTCAGTTGATCAACATATTTAGCCGTTTCATCTATTGATCCATCATTAACAACTATGACCTCTGTTTCATCAATTCCCTCTTGTAAAGCTAGATGTTCCAGAGTGTGTCGCAAGCGATCAGCATGATTATATGTTGGAATAATAATAGTAAGCTCCGCCATTTTTCATCACTCCCATTTGAACAAAATACTACCTAAACCTAAACTTGATATTCCCCAAATAACAAGCAAGCCCACAGTAACCATTAATTGCATTCCTGAAATCTCTATTGCTAAAAAGAGATTACGAGTTGTTTCTACTAACGGTGTTAGTGGCAAAATATTAGCGAATTTTTGTAGCGGTTCTGGCATTGTTGACAACGGAAAGAAGATCCCGCAAATAAAGGCCATCGGAAAATTTATTGATTGCGAAAAAATATTTCCTGCCTCAGGAGACCTGAACATACTTGCAATTAATAAGCCCATGCTTAAAAAACAAATACCAGCGATAAAGGCAATCGGCAAGATTACGTACCAGTTTGATAGATCAATATTTGCTCGTAGAATAAACTTACCAACAAAAGTTAACAGCATCGCTGCTGCTATAACTAGTAGGATTCTGCTAAAGATATGACTTAAAATGATTTCACTTGCGGTGACCCCATTTGTTTTCAATCTTCTTAATGTTTGTGAATTCCGGTCAATTAAAAGGGTCGTTCCTCCAAACAAACCAATTTGCATAATTGTTAATACAATCATCCCAGGTAATATAAAATCAATTGGCCTTATCGTTTGAATATCTTCATATGGTACTGATTTAACATCAATGCTGGAATCAGCCTGTTTTATGACATTTGATAAAACTTCAACTAATTCCTGATCTTGTCCATCGCGATAATGTAACGAAATTCCCTTATCTTTTTCTGCCGTAATCGCCATTGCCAAATAGCCTCTGGTGAATTGCTCCACTGCCTCTTCAGGCTCTAAACCCGGATCCCATTCTGCATTTGGTACAGAGAGCAACTTATCTATAACTGGCGAATCTTTTGTATAGGATTCATCTGATACTATCACCAACTTACTTTGATTACCGACATTTGGAACGATAAATCCAAATAAAGTCGTTAAAATAAGTGGAAATGCTAAAAACCAGAACAAAGTCATCTTATCTCTTAAAATGAGCTTTAAATGTATGTGTGTTAAATGAATGAAACGGTTCCAAGACTTTTTCACTAATCTCTAAGCTCCTTTCCTGTTAAAAGTAGGAACAATTCTTCAAGGCCGGCATTTTTTAATTTAAGGGAGGTCACTTGCATTTGATTTTGCTCGGTAATTTGAAGCAGTCCGCTTAATGTTTCAGTAAATTGAGCGGTATGTATGATGGTGTCTGAGTCAGAAAAATGTATTGATTCATATTTAAGATCTTTTAATTCAGATTCAGTTATTCGTGGTTCTGTTGTCACTGTCAAGGTATGGCCATATGGGATTTTTTCTAATAAACCTACTGGCGTATCAAGGGCGATTAATCTCCCATGGTCAATGATAGCAATTCGATCACACAACTCTTCTGCTTCATCCATAAAATGAGTTGTCAAGATAACCGTTTTTCCTCGATCTTTTAATGACTGTATAACCCCCCATAGTGTTCGTCTGGACTGAGGGTCAAGTCCAACTGTCGGTTCATCCAAGATGACAATCTCGGGATCTGCTACTAACGCCAGACTCAACGAGAGCCTTTGTCTTTGACCACCAGATAAGTGCTTTACTTTTGTATCAAGTACCTGTTGAAGCTTTGTTAGCTCGATATATTCATCAAGAACATGACTTCTATTATGGAAATTTAAAAATAAAAGTAACGTTTCCTTTACAGTTAATTCCTTATATAAATCTGTTGATTGAAGTTGAACCCCTATACTTGATGTTGTATTCGGATGTGATGGAAAATCAGCGACTGTTACTTTCCCTCCATCAGCCTTCTTAAGTCCTGCGATAATTTCAATCGTTGTTGATTTACCAGCACCATTAGGACCTAAGAAACCGAATATTTCACCGCGATTAACCTGAAAGCTAATTTCATCGACAACCTTTTTATCTCCATATGACTTGGTTAATTTATCAACCTGTAATACATTCAAAATTCCCTTCCTCCTCAAAGCCAGCTTGATGAAAGATTGTGCAATTTCTGAAATTGTTCATATTCTCTTTTATAAATTTCATCAGTTAGTTGTTCATTATCCGGCGATCCAGAAAAAATCCCTTCGTTCGGATCAATACTTCCTACTCTTATACGTTCAGCTAATTCAGTCCATAATAACGAGATCTCCCGATAATGTTCACCAACATTAATTAGCTGCGGTTCATCCAGGATATGTCCTGCCTGCTTAAGGAATCTCGAAAACATCCTCCTAAAGGCGCTTTTTCCGGTTCCTCCAATTTCAAGTGCAATATAGGAAGAAAATGCAAGTTTTTTCCTTTTCTCTTCGTTCATAAGATATGGCCAATTTGGGACTTCTCTAAGGAAGGAACGCATTGCATCTATTCCGTGAAATTTATTCCAAGGAGTCAGCATACGATAAACATTAAGGTATATGCCTTTTCGTAAAGCTTGATCTAAATCAATAAATGTGTTTGGCACTGTAAATTCGTACCATAGATTCGATGCTGGAGAAATTCCACTATACGTCTTCCATGCTTTAAACAAATCCTCTACTGGCAGACTACGGGGTGTACCCCAAATATAATCGTAGACTTCAAGAGTACGTGTCACTTCTTCATAACCAGTAATAACTGCCTTATGTCCGCCATGTGTTGCATACTCGGGCCAATCTAACGTTCTACTCAGATAGCTTAACCTGCTTGTATCGAGATCTACTAATACAGGCTCCCCTCTTTCTAGAAGGGAGATGATTGATTGAAGTGCCTTTTCACTATTATGTTCTTGCTTTAATATTGCGTGCACTCCAAGAATTTCACATATATTTAACTCCAGATCGTCACTTCGTCCAAAAACCATAAATTGGTCCATATCTCTACCTCGTGCATAGGTAAATCCAAGTCCACCCCCAAGCCCAAAACATATTTCTTCCGAGAGTGCAATACCAAAATGGTTGAAAAGATTCATCATTGCTGTAGTAATACAATGAGTTCCCCTTTGATGGTGATAATCAAGCGATATCGATTTCATTTCATTATCCCACCCTTACTTTCTTATTCCTATTTGCAAGATCTAATAGGTTGTTCAAGGCTTTTTCTTCTAGACTAGATATCCCTTTTAATAGACCTTGATGTATGTTTGCATTTTCCATTTCATAGATGGCCATTGTCCAAGCTTCTGATAACTCTTCATAGATTATCGAAGTCTCAAAAAAACGAGTATCTTTAAATTCTTCTCCCATAGATCTCAAGTACTCTGCATACCATCCTCTTCCTAAGTCCCCACTAAGATAGGAGGCATACAAGAATGTATCCTCTAATGCACTAAGGTTTAATGGTTCATTTTCTAAAAAATCATATAAACCTACTAAACCGGAGGAAATTCCTTTCCAACCTGAATTGAAATGATGCACATTTCTAGTAAAGGACTGCCACATTGACCAACGATGATTTAATTCCTTTTTGGGAAAAATGAGATCAACCCATTGGTTTGTAAGGCCTTCAATTGCAGTCTTAAATGTAGTAAGAGGAATATTGTTTACCTCGTTTTGATTACTTTGAAATATAGACACTTTTTCATCTGTAATATCACTTAC
This sequence comes from Metabacillus niabensis, assembly GCF_020524345.1. GTDB lineage: Bacteria > Bacillota > Bacilli > Bacillales > Bacillaceae > Metabacillus > Metabacillus niabensis_B. The sequence goes on along the minus strand of NZ_JAIVLH010000021.1, from coordinate 60,552 downwards.
AAGACAATAACTAATTGGAAACGGAAGGTTATGTCTATATTGTTCATAAGGATCCGGTAAGCCATTTAATATGCGACAATTAATAGGTGTCAAAACAGGCTTTTGCCACTGTGTTAAATACTGTCTCATTTCTTCAACCGCTTGATTAGAATCTGCTGAGAACCTCCGATTAACCCATGTTCCTGTACTCATAGATAAATCTAAAAGCGGATCCAAGCTGTTCCATCCAATTAATAAATGCGACTGATTACTTTCTGTTCGATCCAAATAAAGACTCCCAACACCAGATGACAGACCATAAATAAGTCCTTCATTAATCAATAAATCTTTCATCCAACCATTCATCATTTGATGCTCTCGATACATCGTAGTAACCAACGCCAATTTAGGATGTGAGCCAACCTGATGAACTTTGGCTACTCGTTCTGTTATCGCAACCATTGACTTGACACCTCATCCAAAATTGAGAAAGCCCTCTTTTCATTTGTATAAATATCATTCACTACTTTTTCAAAGGCTGGATCTTTGAAGTGCGATTCGTCTCCGTCATCTATAAACACCATCATTAATTTTATTAAGGATTCCCAATCATTTGATAGGTTTCGATAAATGTTAGAAGCATCTACTAAGGCAGGAATACTCAAACAATCATCTGCCTCACGCAAAAAGCGTGCATACATTTTTCGATACATTCCACCACCTGAAATGTTATTTTGTAAAAATGCTGTCAAGATACTTGCTATAAGCCGATCTTTATCCAGTATGCTTGGCCATTCCAAAATCTCACTATACCAGTATTCGAGCCCCGGTATCCCGGTTGTATGGTACTGTTGATTTTGATCTTTTACGGTAAAAGCAGGATTTTTCATAGCATTGACATTTTTGATAATAGCCATTTTTAATGCAATCTCTAAATCTTGAAGCTTTTCAGGTACATCAATGTAAAACCATTCATTTTCGGATGGATATAAATCAGCTGAACTTCTCATTGTTGTGAATAAATCCAATGGAACAGTTATAGGGTCTTTAATCATATTTTCAATTAATTGAGCAGAATTTTCCTGTTCATCATAACCGATCATAATTGTCTTATGACCACCCATATGCCAACCAAAACGTTCTGTTACTGGATTATTATTTTGAATCATTTCTACATCAATATCACAAGCCACCGGTATATTCTGGTTAACCAAGTGCTTTACTTCTTCCCATGCTCGCTCAGCATCATGTGTACGTTTAACTGTGATTTTCACACCCAAAACGCTGCATAACTCTACATAAGGTGCTGAGGTTCTTCCAGTAATGATTGTGATTGGTGCACGAAATTGCTTATCCAGTACTTCTGTCCCGCCATGGTGATAAACGAAATTCAGACCACTGCCTAGACCAAAACACATTGGTTCTGTAAATCTGTGACCATTAAACTCCAGAAGATCTCTTATTGGTGCAGATCCACAGTTTAAACCTAACCGATGTGAATCAAATTTTATATGATGCCTCATATTTCCCATCCTTTCTTATCCTATTAGTGGACTGCTTGTTTCATCCTCGTAGTCACCTGCACAATTGATTGCGTCTTCTCCGCTTCTATAGCTGATAAAACAACACAAAGTGCATTGTATCCATCTTCACCGGTAATCGACATTTTCTGATGATCTAGCAAACTATTAATAAATGAAAAGACAACCCCGCTTTTCTCAGGTTCCTTCCTTTCATATGTCATTAGGTCTCCAAGCTTATAATAAACTGCATTCTTGTTATTATACTGAATCATCAGAGGGTATTCTCCGCCTTCCTCCATCCGGATAACACCATTTTCACAATATAAAACAGTTGCGTTTTCCTGCATTGAATAAGTCCAACTGGCTGTAACCGTTCCTATTGCTCCACTGTTTGTACGAACCAGCAGTATGGATGAATCTTCATGGTTAGTTGGCTTTTGAAATGTTCCAGTCATTGCTGTTACATGTGTAATTAACTCACCTAGTAAATAATGGAGTAAATCAATCTTATGTATAGCGAGGTCCCCCATCACACCAAAAGGAATAGTATCATTAGTAAAGTAAAAACTATCTTTCCCTTCGATACTCCAATTTTCCGGTCCTGAATGGCCAAAGGTCGTTTTGAATGAGGTGACCTTGCCCAGTTTTCCTGAATCAAGTATCTCTTTTGCCTGCTGATGAGAAGGTGCAAATCGTTGATTATGTCCAATCATCAGTTTGATATTATTGCTCTTTGCAGCCTCAACCATTTGTTCTGCTTCTTCAAGAGTTGTTGCAATTGGTTTTTCACAGAGAATATCTTTTCCGGCATTAGCTGCTTCAACCGCTACCTTTGCATGCAAATGGTGCGGCAGGCATATAATCACCGCATCTATATTGCTGTCTTCTAATAATTCTTGATAATCTAAATAATATTTCGACTTATATAATCGTGCCAGCTTTGCAGCCCGGTCTTCATTTGCATCACAAACTGCCTCAATGTTTGCATGTGGATGTGCATCCAATTCTGGTAAATGTCTAAACTTTGCAATTGAACCGCACCCAATAACACCAACATTTATCGTATCTTTTATAGCTTTCATTACCGGACCTCTTTTCTGGTATATAGATAACTAGATTTGTATATAAGCACTATTTAATAAACTTTCATTAATTCTATCTGATCTTTGGTTCTTGTTTCTCTAATTTCACCATCTCTTAATACAAGCTGGGTTTCTGCTCTTGCTGCTATATCCAGGTCATGAGTAACCATAATGATTGTTTTACCCAGTTTGTGTAACTCTTCAATAATAGAAATGATACCCTCACCCGTTTTACTATCTAAACTTCCTGTTGGTTCATCAGCCAAAATGATCTCAGGTTTCTTCGCTATTGCTCTTGCAATCGATACACGTTGACGCTGACCACCCGACAGATCATTAGGATAATTACGAAGTTTATCACCTAAACCAACTTGTTCTAAGGCATCAATTGCTGCCAATTTATGTTCACTTTTTGGTAGATCACTAAACGAAAGTTGTAACATGACATTATCAAGCACATTAAGAACCGGAATTAAATGAAAGCTTTGAAAGATAAATCCAATATACTTCGCTCTCAATTTTGTAAGCTGAAGATCTGATTGTTCATGAACCTTCAAACCATTTATATACAATTCACCAGTGGTTGGACTGTCAACTAACCCGAGTAGATTAAGCAACGTACTTTTCCCGGATCCCGATGGTCCAATAATAGTTGTAAAACTTCCTTTTGGGATGTCAAAAGAAACATTTTTTAAGGGAATAACATCAACATTTCCCATTTTGAATCTTCGGGTTAAATTTTTCGCATGAATGATTGCTTCATTTTTACTCATAACGGAGTGCCTCCTGTGGATGAATCTTAACAGCCCTAAAACTTGGATATAAACTTGAAAGAACTCCAATTAAAATGGACATTCCAACAGCCAAAAAGGCAATCTGATTGGTGAAGAAGTATGGTGCCTGAAATACAAAGAGTAGGACTAAGAAACCCAATCCGACCCCAATAGTCCCTCCAATAGAACTCATAATTAAAGATTCTAGAAGAACCGAGCTCATAATTTCACGCTTTGAGGCACCGATCGCACGGAGAACTCCAATTTCCTTTGTTCGTTCCATAATCGCCAGAACCATCACGATCAATATTACAATTACTGCTACTCCTACAACGGTAATTAGAATAGTTGACATGAACATTTTTGTTCCCTGTAAAGAACTGTTTATATTTTCAGCTATTCCCTCTTGTGTCATTACTTCTAATTTGTTATTATCTGATGTAATTTCTTTAGATATTAGTTCAATATCATCCAATTTTTTTACTGTTAATAGAACAGTCGAGTAAGTATCAGCAAGAGAAAAGGTTTCTTTTGCATCTTCAACAGATAGCAGAACCAACGGATTGACAACGCGATTTGCCGATTCCAGCAATCCGCTTACTGTGTATGTCTCACCAGACAGTTGAATAGAGTCACCAAGCTTATCCACCTTAAAAAAGGCTGCTGCATCTGATCCAAGCACTACCTGCTTTTCTCCTTGTTTCAATTCCAAGGAACCACTTTCTACCTTTACATCCTCACCTGTATATGCCTGTTCTTTCCCAGGGGTTACCCCTACAGCTAATGCCTGTGGCGGCATATTTGGTCCTGCTGGGCCGGCAATCATGTTAAAAATGACAGGTGTACTTAAATCCTGTTGAATGTCTTCTCCAAAATTCTCCAATACCTGGTCACCGTCATCTTGTAAAATAGAGCTATTCATAGGAGGAAATGTTTCCCCTGTACTGCTGGAGACACTCTTTGCCTTTACGTACATTTGCCCCGCGTATTTTGACATTTCTCCTTCTAAATCAGAAATCGTATAATCGATTATTGAACTAATAATCGTAAACATTTGAATACAAACCGCAATCCCTAGTATCGTTAGTAATGTTCTTACTTTTCGTCTACGAACATTTTGGATGACATACTTAAACATGCTTCCACTCCTATTTTTTTACATCCTAACAAATTTATGGTGATTTTCTATTGCCCTACTATATAAGTAGGAAAATCTGTTTTGATCTTCTTCACTCCTTCAACCCATAGCTCCGGTTGATTAAGAAGTAACTTCCCGTATTTATTCACAAATGCTTGCTCCGTGGTTGCTTCAGCAAACTTAATCTGTGTGTCCTCCTCATATACTTCGTAAATGAATTTAACCAGTGCACTTTCTGATTCTACGAGTTTAACGTAGATACGAATGGGTTGGTCTAATTTAATAGACCGCAAGTATTTACACTCTACTTTCGTTACTGGCAAAAGAATTCCATTCCGTTCAAAATCCTTCATACCAAAATTTAATGTTTTCCTGGCCAAAGCAAATCGAGCTTTTTCCAACCATAATATGTATTGACTGTGATGGACGATATTCATAGAGTCCACTTCATGAAACTGAATATCATGTGTGACGTAAAAACCGTCTAGTAAATTATTCATTTTTTATCCCTCGGAGACTTTCCAAGCACAAGGGTCGCGGTATTGCCTCCAAAAGCAAAAGAATTAGAAAGGGCATAGTTCACTTCTTGTTTTTGGCTTTTATTTTGAACAAAATTATACTGATGATTAATCGGGTCTGTTGAATGGATCGTTGGAGGCGTAAAATTATTTGAAATTGCTAATGCACACACAATTGCTTCAATAGCTCCAGCGGTCCCAAGAGTATGCCCAAACTGTGATTTCGAAGAACTAATAGGAATATTTATTAACGATTCACCAAAGACTTTTTCAATCGTTGCTAATTCCATTTGGTCATTGTATGGAGTCCCGGTACCATGTGCATTAACATAGCTGATATGCTGTGGTAAAAGACCAGCTTCTTCTAATGCCATCGTCATGGAGCGATAGGCACCTCCTCCATTTGGATCAGGTGATGTCATATGGTACGCATCATTGCTTATCCCATAACCGAGAAGTTCAGCATAAATATGAGCACCTCTTTCTATGGCACTTTCCATTTCCTCAAGAATTAAGAAGGCTGAAGCTTCTCCAAGCGTTAGTCCATCTCTATCCTTATTAAAGGGACGTGTATAACTTTTGGATAATGACCTTAATACTGTAAACCCGCTGAATGAAACTGCAGAAAAAGGATCTACACCACCTGCAATCATAGCTTTCACTTTACCTTCACTAATAAGGTCTTTTGCTATACCAAGTGCATTACCACCAGCAGCACAGGCTGTAACAACCGTATAATTAGGTCCATTCACACCAAAGTACTCACTAATATTCCCTGCAATACAAGATGTAGGTACTTTTAATAAAAGACTCGGATCTGCTGCTCTACCAGCCTTTATATCTCTATAATAATTTTCTCTCGAAGTTACCCCCCCCAGAGAAGTGGCAACAGAAACACCTATATCAAAAGGTTCATAGTGACTTAAGATTCCTGAATCATCTAAAGCTTCCTTAACAGCACATACTGCCTTTTGAACAGTTGTATCCTCATTCTGAAGATCAAATACACCGTAATTTTCAGTATGAAAGTCCTTGATTTCAGCACCCATTTGAACAGGATATTCCTCAATATCAAATGAACGAACACGGTCGGTTCCACATACACCTTCAACTAGTCCGTTAATAAATTGTTCCTTTCCATTACCAATGGAAGATAAAATTCCAATACCTGTTATGACAGTTCTTTTTCTCATATTAATCCCCCTCTCGTTTCATTCATTTCAAAATGTCTCCTAAACTGGTAAAAAAGACAGACCACCTTCCCCCTTGCTAATTTAGTAAGAGGAAGGTGACCAGAGTTTATTGCTTTTTATATTCTTTCAAGTGTTTTTTCTCTTATAAACTCGCAAATTGATTCTACTGTCGATAAAACATGGTATTCATCATCATTAATTTCGACATCAAAGTTTTTACCAATAGCTATTACAAGTTCTAAGGAATCCAGGGAGTCTAAACCTAAGCCTTCTCCGAATAAGGGGGCATCATCTAAAATTTCCTCAGGACTCATTTGTAAATCCAAACGATCAATAATACATTCCTTTACTTTTGTTTCTAATGTTTTTTCCATTTTTTTCTCCTCCAAATATGTTTTTTATATTATTAAGAAAACTTTATAGCTTTCTTTATAAGTTAAGCAGACAGCCCACCATCAACTGCAATGACTTGTCCAGTAATATAGCTGGCTTGTTCCGAAGCTAAGAATGAAACGAGATTTGCAACATCCTCACCATGTCCAAACCTTTTCAGAGGAATACTATTTTTGTATTCCTTTAAAGCAGTTTCCGGAAAGTCCCCTGTCATATCAGTTTCAATGAAGCCGGGTGCAATGGAATTTATTAAGATTCCATAGTTTGATAATTCTTTTGCTAGTACTCTAGTCATTCCATTCATCCCTGATTTGCTGGCTGCATATGAGGATTGTCCAGGAATACCACTTAAACTTGCCACAGAGCTCATGTTTATAATTCGCCCAGATCTTTGCTCGATCATAGAGCGTAGAACAGACTTGATACAGTAAAAGGGACCTGTTAAATTAGTCGCGATCGTTTCTTCCCACTCATCAAGTTTTGTCATCATGAGATATTTAGGACGAAGAACACCCGCATTATTAACTAAAAGATCAATTCTCCCGAACTGATTAACAACCTCTTTAACCATTCGATCCATTACATTCCTATCTGTAACAGAACCTTGGAATAGTAACCCTTCTCCACCAATTTCTTTAATAGATTCCAGTACTTTTTCAGCATCTTCACGGCTTTTGTTATAATTTATTACAACCATAAAATTGTCTTTTGCAAGGCGCAAAGCTATAGCTTTACCAATCCCTCGTGAAGCTCCAGTGACAATCGCTACTTTCTTTTCACTCATTCAACTTCTCCCTTTCTAATTCTTAAAGCGATTTGATTTCCGCCAATTTCATGGTTAACAATGATCGCTTCGTCATTTTTATTTTCTAAGCTTTGAAGGGCAGTAATAGTACTTAGTACACTTGATGCTCCAAAGGTTTCACCTAAAATATTTTTTGGGGACACTACCTTTATTTGAGTTCTTAACCTTTCACTGTATATCTCACGAAATGATGTATCTTCAGCTGCACTTAATGCTTTAGATCCATTTCTTCCAGAAATAAGAACTTTTAAATCAGCAATCGAATCAGGTACTCTTCTAGATTCCAAACGGCTTAATACTTGGATTAATGTCCTGCCATTTGCATCTGCACTTTCAAACCAATTTTTCATGTTTGTATCACATAACATTTCATAATCCAATATTTCACCATATATTGTTGCATGTCTGTGTCTAGCACTTTTTTCAGATTCAAGCAGCAGTACCCCGACACCTTCACCATGAACCACTGGACTTCCAAGCTCTTGAAATGCTTCCATCATGTTTTCGTTTAGCTCTTCTGCACCTGCAACAAGAATTCTTTCAGCTGCTCCTTTTCGAATTAAACTATATGCATATGGGATGGAAGATACACCTGTTATAGTGGAAGAGACTCCCTTTAATTTAAATTGTTTAGCTACCTGTCCCTGTGCAGAATTCAAAACAGTATTTGGAAATAACCTCGGACTTGCATTTATTGGACCTTCATGGACTAATTCCTTAGTATATTTATTTGTCGACTGCCATGGTCCAAAGGTCGTACTCATCAAATATCCTGTATTTTCAGACCCATCTTCTAACAAGGCTTCCTGTAATGCTAATTTCACTGCTGCAACGTTTAATTTTGAGAAGCGATCCATGCTTCTTGTTTGAATTCCCTCTAATAGAGCATCTATCATACTATCGCTGCATTTATATCCTCTAATAGGGATTTGGCGCTCCTCTGAAATCCAGCTCTGAGGACTTATTTCATCACCTCGAGGGTTATCATTATTAATTATTCTTTGCAGCTCTTGACGATTACTACCATAGCTCGTTAATACTGTCATCCCGGTTATAAATACCTTTTGATCCATGATTCTCCTCACCCCTTCCCTTACAAATAATTCAATTTCTCGACCAATTGGGCTATTTTTCCACATTTTTAATACAATTTAATCATAAATAAACCTCCTACGATTTACACCGAAAATCATATTGTGTCTATTCACAAATTATTTGCGCCTTCCGAAACGAAATACTGAAATTCTCCGAAAAACCTAAAAAAAAAGAGCCATTTTTGCTGGCTCCCCTTTCAATCTACTTCTATTCTGTGATTACTTACCCTACATCAGCTTAGCTTTATTAACTCATCAACTTTCACCGGTTGACCAGTGCTTAGAGAGATGTTTCCGGCAATTCCAGTTAAAATCGACATCGCACCATCAACGTGTGTAGCCGCACGATTAAATTCATCTTTTACAGGAGTTCCGAAGATATCTTGTAAAAGAATAGGGTCTCCACCTCCGTGTCCGCCTTTTCCTTCATTTACTTCTACTTCATAAGGCTGACCGAACATAGGCATGACCATAATCGATTTTTCTTGAACCTTTCCTTCCTCATCCTTGCTTCCGCCTGAATTAATATATGATTGCTCACGAATTCGGACTTCAATTCTACCTTTTGTACCATTGAAGGATACCATATATCCTTCCCATGGAAGATAAGCATTTAAGGAATAATTGAGAATCGCCTTATTCTTATACGTTACCATCACGCCTAGTGTATCCTCGATGTTTATTCCATCACCGAATACACTTTGATCTCGTTGATAGCCATCTTCAATTTCTGCATCCAAGTACATAGCCTTTAAATGCGGATTTCCTTCCAAGTCAATTGCGAATGGGTCTTCCTTAGCAAACTTGCTTCCATGTGCACGTTGGTAAAAGTGGGTTATCCCTCTTGATTCAGCATTTTCCCTCCCATAAAATCGTAATCCGCCCGCTGCATAAACTGTTTCAGGTGTTGTCCCCAACCAAAAATTAACCAAATCAAAATGGTGAGTGGATTTATGTACAAGAAGCCCCCCGCTATTCCGCTTATCACGGTGCCATCTGCGGAAGTAGTCTGCACCATGCTGTGTATCCAATGCCCATTCAAAATTCACTGAGTTTACTTGACCAATCACATCATTCATAATAAGCTCTCTAAGCTTTGTGTTATGAGGAGCATAGCGGTAATTAAAGGCGACGCGAACTTCCTTTTCAGTTTTATTCACCGTATCAATAATGGCCTGACATTTCTCCGCATCAACCGTCATTGGCTTTTCGGTAACTACATCACATCCTAGCTCCAATGCTTTTATAATGTACGTATGGTGGGTACGGTCAACGGAAGTAACAACCACAGTATCCGGCTTTTCCTTGTCAATCATCTGTTCGAACTCTGTGTGTAAGTATGTGTTAATTTGAGGATGATCATATCTTTCTTCTAATAAACGATTTGCATAATCCATTCTCGTTTGATTCAAGTCACAAAGGGCTACCAGCTGACATGTTTCTTTAAAGTCTCGCACAATGGCTCCGTAAAAAAACTCTGCTCTTCCACCTGTACCTACTAACACGTATTTTTTCACAATAAAAACTCCTTATCTATTCATTTTATATGTCATTTCACTTTATTACCTCTGCTAGATTTTCATGCTCTTGTTTTTCAATTTTTACATTGTCATGAGTTCATAACAATTCGTTCACATTTCTTAACGTGTGTGTGTCATAATCAAATGTTTTACCTTCTAATAGGCCAATTAGTGTGTTCGTAACTTTAATTTCAATTTTATTTTCTCCGAGCTGAAGAATCGATGTTGGTCCTTCCCATTGATAAGGTGTCCAAGCTCGGACTCCAAGTGAATAGCCATTTACCATAACTTCTAGACAGTCATGAAAGTTCTTATCTAACTCACTCAAATGAAGAGTGAAGTATTCAGTTAGCGGAATATTTTCTATTGTTTCTTTCCGCTTCAATAACGTCTTTCCGGCGTAATAAGGATGCTGCAGAAGTGGTCCATGCTGAATCGGCGTCGTCGTGTTTAGATCAATTTTCGTCATGACTGGACGACCCTTTGAATCGAAAGTGACGCCAAAATGACCAAGTAAGTACAACGGATCAACTACTCCATCAGCATCATGATGAAGTGTGACGTTAACTCGAAGTGTATTTTGACCCTTTTGCAGAAGGGCAGTAATATCACATGTTTGATTACGATGATCATAGACGAACTGATTCTTACACTCAGATACAGCCGTATCGTTTATCAATATTTGATACTCACCCGAAATTGCTTCTTTATCCATTAATAAAAAGCAATGACCTGACAGATCCTCGATGTCGAAGACCTTTTCATAAGTACATGAAAGTGGATATTTGATGTTCATTTTCATAGGTGTTCCAAATACTTGATGAAAAGCTAATGGAAGATTTTGCTGCTCTGAGAGATCTGCACATTGATCAATAAAGGTTTTTACGTGAACCTCTGAACCGGAATTAGTATATTGTGCTTCTTGATCACCTTTCACCTTTAGATCAAACGTATCAAATCGTATAATATTATCTTGCAAGGGCTTCATCTGCCATGCTTCATTTGCTTTTATATTCCAGATGAATTGATCATTTTCTCTCTTTGTTTCTGCCTCATTCCCGTTTTTAATTCTAGTAATTTGAATTAAATGAGATTGGTATGGACTGAAATGTAATGAAACTTTTATGCTCTCTTCTTCTGTTTCTGCTTGAAGCATATCAATTTGACCAGTTTCCAAATTTAATGTTTGAAACATATGATCATATCCATCATCTAATGGTTGATAATAAAGGGATGCTTTATGCTCTCCACCTTCTTGGTTACTCATAAATACAAGAATGGAATCATCTTGCAGAATTCTCTTTTCAACAAGAAAGCTCTTACTCTTATCTACCGGTTCAAATTGAATCTTCTCATGTAGAAACTCATCTAATAAGGTAACCAGGGTTTGCACTTGTATTTCTTTCTTCGGTATAAAATAAGCATTGCCAGTGCCTTTTACCCATCTTTCAGATTCAATAGATTGTGTTTCATCCGTAAAATAAAATGTCTCTATACTTTTTTCCAAGCCAAAAGTGTTCAGAATCTCAGCATATTGAAAATCATCTTGAATTCTTTCGAATGGAAGCAATCCATTGGCTATGACAATTCCATCATGATCAAGAAAATCCTTAATTTTTTCCCATGCTTTTATTTCAATATTAGAAAGTGGCGGTAGAATAAGAACTGAGTATTCAGCATTTCCAAGCTTTATTTTCCCACTGTCCACAACCGCTTCAGCTAGTAATTCCGGATCTAAGTGATCATAGTCTTTATAATGCAATGTTAGTTGCTGACATAGTGAGGCCCAATCCCTTTTCAGCTTATTTAATCGATTTTCTTCTTCCTTTTCATCTCCACTATATTGAAAACTGTGGAACGGGTTTCCCATATGTGTCCATAAACTTGTTGTCGGATCAAGAACAGCAATGTTCCGCATTGGTTTACCACAGCTCATTACATATCCAAGTCGTCCTGCATAATCTCCTAACAAACGAAAGTGCTCCCAGTATGGGTTTTGAAGAAATTGTGATGGTGGTGCATCGTGCTTTTTCAATCCGTCTAATGTATAGAAAAAAGCATGGAAATTATAGAAATTAATTCCGAATGCTGCTAATCGATCTAACATCCACTTAGCATCCTGCAGTGTCATTGACCAACCGATACTATGGAAACATTCAATTAAGATTCGCTCTCTTCCAAGCTGATTAGCAAGGGAACTGACCAATTTCGGATTTGCTCTAAAGCTTGTTCCGTATTCATCAAGAATCCACTGCAAAGACCTGCCAAGCTTTTCGTGAGCACTATCACCACCTGGTACATGGCTATATGCTTGAGAAGTCATTCGAACAGACGGTACTTCTGCAACATATCGAATTCCATGTTCTTCACACCAATCATGAATTTGCTTGTGATACGTTTTTCTTAATAAAAGGTGGATTGATTGGAAATAATCATAGCGAACTTTAGCTGTTTCATCTGTTTGATCATCGATCAGAGCATGCAAATAATCTTTTAGATCATAGCCCTTTGTTTGTTTGAAAAAGGTGAGGAGCTGAGTACTCCAGGGGATTTTCCCCAATAAACCTGTTTCATCTGTAAACATGCCTTTTACCGTCTGACCTAATTCCTCACCTAGTTTCTTCGCATAGCGATTATGGGTCAAATTAATAAAAGTTTTTATCGCATCTTCATGACACGGATCAACAAAAGTTCCATAATACTTAAAATCATCAATTTCCACTTCTAAGAAACAATGTATCTCCCAATTACCTTTAGGAGCCTGCCAGTTTAATTTTTTCCTAGTTTGATAAGTAAAATAGCGTTTTTGATTGTATGCAGTTAAGCCGGTCCTTTGAAACACCGGTTCCGCCTGATAATTCCCTATATATTCTTCAATATTATAGGCTTGATCCCAGTGTCGCTTTCCTGTTGTCGGATCTATTGGAACAGCTCTAGCAGATAAAATTCGTCCCCATGGTAAATCAATGCTGCAGGACTCTTCTCCCTCTACCTTTATATCTTTATGGACAAGTTGATATTGTTTGGCTTCCGGATGCTCTAATGTAACCTCTCCACCAGCTATTCCACTTGGATATGGATATTCATCATATAACCACACCTCAAGTTGAAATTTTTTCGCTGTTTCAACTGCAAACTTCACTTTTTCAAACCACTCTTCAGACAGGTAAGGAATCGTTAAACCTTGTCGTGGACATATAAAAAAACCGCCTACTCCTTTATCTGCCATTTCCTTAATCTGATGTTCAATTTCACTTTCTTTCATCTCACCGTTCCAAAACCAAAAAGGCTGAACACGATAGGAAGACTTCGGGTTGAGAAAGTCTTGTTTCGTAAACACCGGATTACCTAACTTCATTTGCACATTAGACATTGATTATCCTCCTTCGCTTTTGCTCTTTACTATACAATTTGGTAGCGTTTCCAACAATCGTACATTTTTTATAATCAATAGGACTTTTTTATGAAAGTTGCACTTTTTACAATAAAATAAAGTGCGGGAAATTCATCCCCATACTCGCTTTTTATCCAACTTGATCCCTTTTCATTTCACGATATTGCCCGGGTGTATAACCCTCATGCTTTTTAAATAGTCTGTTAAAATAACTATTTTTATAGCCGATTGTTTCTGCAATTTCATTAATTTTCATATCTGTATGAACAAGAAGTTCCTTTGCTTTCGATAAGCGAATATTTGTTAGATAATCAATAAAATTCAACCCTACTATATCTTTAAATACCTTACTAAGAAGTGAAGGACTTAAATTCACTTGATCTGCACAGTAGTCCAATGAAATATCCTCCATATACTTCTCCTGAAGTAAAAATGTGACTTTTTCAATTAATTGTTTCATTCGTTCATCCTGTTTTCGAGAGAGTTGTTCGAGAAGTGGAAGGATAACCTTATGTTTAAACCATAACTCCACTTCGTCAGGCTCACGAATCTGACCAAGCTGCTCATATAAATTGGCTCCCTCGAATACCGTATTCGGCATAAGACCTGCTTGCATTTCAACTTCTACAATTCTTCCTAATAATTGATACATTCCTTGTTTCATTACCGCTTCATTTACATTTGAAAGAATTTGGACAAACTTCTTCAAATGCGACATTGTATCCTTTTCCATCCTTAGACGAATTGAGTGGACGATTTCCTTTTCTACATCAAATGGATACTCAAAATGAACTGATTTGTCCAATAAATCCAAGTTTTCAATTTCAATTATCTGATTTCTCTCCTGCAGATTACGGAAGCTTAGTGATATTTTTGTTTCCTCAAAAATATTCGGGATGGCCTTCACTGAATTTGTCATTCTACCAATACAAATTGACACATCCATTTGTGTTGTATGGTTAATTCCACTAATGATTTTATGAATTAATTCATTTAGTTTCTTTGTTACTTCACTTTTGTCCATGTTTCTAGGTATAAAGAACAAAACACTTAAAGAAAGGTCATGGAAATTAATGACACTAGTATCCATATCAATTTCCTGTAATACATCTTCTACAATATTAGCTGCAACAAATGTAAGCAGACCCTCATCATCTTTTTCGGTATCTTCTAATCTACCGTATCCAAATAACTGGATAAAAATCGGCAAATATTTATATCCATCTTGTTTCCAGCCGAATTTCTGCATACGTTCCTTTAGCTCAGCTTCACTTAACGAATAAAGATATCCATGAATAAGCTGCAAAAGAAATCCTTCTCGCATATAAGGCAGCTGGGATTCTAATTGTGTTTTTAGTGTACGGCTTTCCTTTGAGAGGTTATTCCATTTTTCTTCAATTAATTCAAACTCATTATTGACGTTTGGAAGGGGATGTTCATGTTTATGTTCATTTAGTTTTTGGAGTAATTGATCAAGTGGTGAATATAGTCTTTTAGAAACAATAATTGATAAAATAATAGCAAGAATGAGTATTCCAAAACTTACTCCAATCATCCATTTTGAAACGATTAAAACAGGTGCTGTAATGCTTGATAGTGGTGCAGCTGATGCGTAAATCCAGGTATTTCCTAACCGGGTAAAAGTTTCATATGTGACAGAATAAGTAGATTGATTCCATTCAAATAAGAATGTGTCCGTTGTATTCTCAAGATTTTTTACTTCTTTAAGAATAGCATGATCCATCCCAGAAGGTTCCATTCTACTGCTGTTACCAAATAACCACTGCCCCTTGCCTGTTAATAAAAATGCAGTTCCTTCTTCATAGGGTGCCCTCAATAAATTCGCCATCTTTGCTTTATTTAACGAGACAATAATGGCTCCATAAGGCTGTTCAACACCACTTGGTATTTTATGTACCAGCCTTAAAGGCGAGTATTTCTGATCTTCACTTTTTATCCAATATAGTGTACGTTCTCCTCTAACAAAATGATCAAAAGCATTGATTTGCTCTGCTTGTACTAAATGTCTGTATCTGTCCTTTGTGAATACTAATGGTGTTGGTTTGTTAATATATAGTTCCACTTGATCAATAAGGTGGTTTGACCCCTCCATAATTAGAAGTGATTGATATAATTCATGAATCTCTTTATACTTAATAGCCAAATCTATTTCTTGATAATTTTCCTTAAAGGTAGAATCTACTGCCCAATGTGCCACTAATTCTTCTACATATGAAAACTGTTCTTCAATTGTTTTCATTGTGCTATATAAATGGTTTTCATGAATTTTCTTTAGTTCACCTTCAATATGTGCTTTACTAATAACAAACATAACAAAGCCTATTATCATACCTGGTAAACTGGCTAGAATTAATAGTGTAATTAAATTTTTTTGATAATAGCTTTTTGATCGGAAATTTATAACATGATGTAACATCCCCTTCAGTTTCTTCAATATTCAACCCTCCCCTTAATCTAAGCGCTTACATAAAACTCAGTGTATCACATAATCAGAATTTTCTTAATACAAAAAAGAGAGGTTTTGCTAAAACAAAGCAGTGAAAACCTCTCTTTCAATCCATTATCTTTCTTTATAAGATTGATTCATTTCTTCTGTTAGCTTAATAAAGTTTTGATCAGCCTCAAGTTCAGTAACAAAAGAATCCCAAGCACTTAGAGGCTCTCTGCCTAAAATAATTTTCGTTTTTAAGTCCATTATTTTTTTCGTTAATTCTGGTAAGTACGTTTGTCCTGTTTCAGAATACAATCCAATGCTTACATCTGCAACACTGTTCTTGGCTCGTTCATCTTGAACCTCTGCATAAAATTTCTGCACTTCTTCCGGGAATGTTGGTTTTACTGTACTAGCATATGGATCAGAAACGTACAGAATTTGATTAAAGTCTGCCACTGCATCCTTAACCATTTTTTCAGTATCAACAACCACTTCTCCGTTTTCAACCTTATGGTGGACTCCCTCTATTCCCTGTTTATGAAGAGAAAACACATCTTCTTCCACCCAATGATCTAACATAGCTAATATTTTCTTCATTTTTTCTTCTGGAACACTTTTAGGAATTGCATTCACCCCTGAGAATCCTGCACCTTTCGGGTTATAATCATTGATACTAGTAACAGGATACAGATTCATAAAATCAAAACCTTCTACGATTTTAGAGAGCGGATCAAAGTTTTCTTGCATAGCTCCAGTTTTTTCACTGACTATACCTGCTTTATTCCCTTGAAACATTTCTTTTACTTGTGAGATTTGCATAGAAGCAAAATCCTCTGGAATTAGTTTTTCTTTATATGCACGTGCTAAAAATTCAAGAGCATCTTTCATCTCCGGCAGTGTTGCTGTATGAACGAGCTCGCCATCGACCTCTTTCCAATTTCCTGTAGCTCCAGTAAAAATCCCTTCAAAGTTTCCTAAACTTCCCATATCAGTTGGATTAATTTGACCTGCGATCCCAATTGTATCATCTTTTCCATTTTGGTCAGGATCTTTCTGTGTAAACGCCTTCATAACCTCATATAATTCATCGGATGTCGTTGGAACGTCTAATCCTACATTATCCAACCAATCTTTCCGAAGAACAAAGAATGTTTCTCCATCAGTTGGTCTCGGGCGCGGTATACCAAAATTTCCACCATTCATTTTTGTTAAGTCCCAAGCAATTGGATCAATTGTTTTATTTAGATTTGGATAATCTTTGATATAAGGTGAAACATCCCAAAAAGCACCTTGCTCTGCTGCTTGTCGAAAGACTGGTTGAAAGGGATCTGGAATTAACAATAAATCAGGTAAATCTCCAGATGCCAACATAACATTCAGTTTATCTCCATAGTTATTTGCTGACACCCATTCTATATTTAGCTTCGTGTTTGTCGCTTTCTCAATCTCTTTTTTCACTTCACTGTCATCAGATGGCGGTGTTGGATTAAAAAAGTGACTCATTACACGAATCTCAGTCGGACCCTCTCCCCCGCTCTCTTCAGTCGATGATTTTTTCTCTGAAGAACATGCTGTCAAAATCATTGAGAATACTAGTGTAAGGACTAATAGCAAATTGACCTTTCTTTTTCCCATCTTTTGTCTCCCCTTTTTACATTTTTTTATGAATAAGATTTTAAAATATATAAAATCTAGTTCACTCCTTAATCGAACCAATCATTACCCCTTTTGCAAAATGCTTTTGTAAAAATGGATACACCAGTAAAATCGGCGCAATCGCAATAATAACTGCCGCCATTTTTAAAGTTTGGCTTGGTGGTGGCTGAACAAGTGGATCCACATCACCTAGACTGCTAGTTGAAGCGTCAATCAGCATATTTTGGAGCAAGACCTGAATCGGCCATTTGCTAGAGTCATTTAAATAAAGTAAAGCATTGAAATATTGATTCCAATACGCTACAGCGAAGAATAAACCAAATGCTGCAATCGCCGGAAGTGAAAGTGGCAGAACAATTTTAAAGAATGCAGAAATCTCATTACATCCATCAATTGTTGCTGCTTCTACCAATGTTTCTGGAATTGAATCAAAGAATCCCTTCATCAAAATAACATACCAACCGCTCGATAACGATACTAAGATGACAGACCAAATATTATTTAACAATCCCATCTCTTTTACGAGGAGATAATTCGGGATTATCCCCGGATTAAACAGAATCGTAAATAAAATGAATAGTAGAATGATTCTTCTTCCACGAAATCTTTTTCGTGACAGCGCATAAGCTAACGTCGATGTAATAAGCAAACTAACAAATGTACCAACAACAGCTAAAAATGTACTAACTCCTATTGAGTTAAGAAATGCATCTGTTGATAGTAAATATTTATAAGATGCTAAAGACCAATTCTCAGGGAAAAGAACAAGGTTCTTTTGGATATACTCTGTTGGATCTGTAAACGAAACGACAAACACATAATAAATTGGGAAAAGACTAATCAACGCAACGACAGCAAGAATTATTATATTGCATACATTAAAAATCCTATCTCCTTTAGAAGACTTCATCTAAAGCACCCCCTTAATAAATACCTTCTTCTCCAAATTTCTTTGCCATTCGATTCGCACCGACCACCAAAATCAACCCAACCAATGATTTAAATAACCCGATTGCAGTACTATAGCTAAATTGTCCTTGTTGAATACCAACTCGATACACATACGTATCAAATACTTCCGCTACCTCTGCTACAGCTCCGTTATACATAAGGAAAACTTGTTCGAAGCCTACCTCCATAATATCGCCTAATCGTAATATGAGAAGAATTAAAATAACATTTCGAATTGCCGGTAATGTCACATGCCATATTTGCTGAAATCGATTTGCTCCATCCATTTTCGCCGCTTCATAAAGCTGTGTATTCACTCCGGCAATCGCTGCTAAGAAAATAATTGTTCCCCAACCAACTTCCTTCCATATTGACTGTGACGTTAACATTAACCAAAAGGTATTAGGATTCGTCAAAAATTGAACTTTTTCAAAGCCGAAAAAGACAAGGATCTGATTAATAAGCCCTTCTGATTGTGATAGCATCATAAACGTCAATGTCGCGATAATAACCCATGATAAAAAATGCGGTAAATAAATAATCGATTGAACAGTTCTTTTGTAAAATTGACTTTTTAATTCATTAAGCATGATTGCCAAAATAATTGGCAAAGGAAAAAACAAGAGTAAATTTAAGAAGCTAATAGCCAGCGTATTTCGAAAAATTAACCAAAAGTCCGGATTTGCAAAAAGTGTTTGAAAGTGTTTAACTCCCACCCACTTGCTCTCAGCAAACCCCAAATAGGGTGAATAATCCTGGAAAGCAATTGCAATCCCCAGCATTGGAACGTATTTAAATACAAGAAAGTAAATGATTCCCGGTAATGCCAGAAAGTATAAATACTTATCTTTTGCCAGTAGTTTATAGAGACTTCTTATTTTCGCTCCCTTTTTGTAAACGGTTACTTTTTGTTGTAAATCAATTTCTCTTTCCAATTTGACACCTTCCTTCTTTTTGTGAAATTCAACCTGCGCTTTCATATTTGATTAATTCAACGGTATTTTACCCCCGCATTTCCTGCAATGAGACTTTTTATTTTTTACGAGAATTTTATAGATTGTACTTTTTCATTCTTATTGACTTTTTTTGAGAGAGCTAGTGTTTGTAAGGGGATAAAGCTGGTTTATATGTAGATACAAAATGGAATGCTAAATGTCAATTGGGTTGACTTTTACTTTAATCAATAAAAAAACCGTCAGAAAAACATCTCTGACGGTTCTTTCATTACGTATTTTATATGACTGAAATCCTGCTGGAAACTACATATAAACAACTCTTTCACTCTATTTAAAAATCAAGTTCATTATATTCAAGACCTAAAGGCAATGCCATTGGACGTTCAATGTTAGTTGCTGTCTTAACGTGTTGTTCCTTACTCGAGGATTCGAAAACGCCTAACATCACATCAAGAACATGTGCAGCCAATTCTCCGGAGGCTCGATGGGGTCTTTCAGACAAGATTGCATATGCCATGTCAGCCAATCCGATTCCTCTGCTGTCTTCTGTAAATCCATGAGAATAAGGAATTTCTTTGACTAGACCATTTTTCTGAAGTAATGAGATACTTCCATTAAAGAAGTTAGGATCATTTGCATATAAAATACCGTCTGTTCCGTAAATTTCAAATCGTGGTGTATAGCCAAAGCTTTCTTTTGCTGCATGTAAACTAGCAATCACACCGTTTTCAAGGTCAAGTGTAGCGGAAACATTCATTGGAGCAGTGACTGGCACTGTTTCTCCATATCGAGGTGATTCAGGATTTGTCACAGTTACTTCTTGATGTAATTGCTGAACTGAACCAGTTACTCTTTTGATCGGTCCTAATAAAGATACGAGTGCAGTTATGTAGTAGGGACACATATCAAACAGTGGATCTCCACCAAGTTTTAAAAAGTTTTGGAAGTTTGGATGCATACCATCAGAGGCACTACCCATTAAAATGAGCCCTGTTGCGGCATACGGGGTGCCGATCCATCCATCATCAATAATCTTACGACAAGTTTGGAGACCACCTCCAAGAAATGTATCTGGGGCACATCCGACTCTTAACCCCTTTTCATTTGCTAGTGCTAGTACTTCATACGCATCTTCTCTAGTTAATGCAAATGGTTTTTCTGTATAAACGTGCTTACCACTTTGAAGCGCTCTCAAATTAATTTGTGCATGTGCGACAGGTGCAGTAAGATTCAACACAATTTCCACATTAGAATCTGTCAAAAGTTCATCAACGCTGCATACTTTTGGTATTTTGAATTCCTCTGCCTTTTTCTGTGCAAGCTCCTCTACTAAATCAGCACAAGCCACTACCTCTATAATACGCCGGAAAGTAGTTGTACAGTTTTTAAGGTAAATAGTACTGATCTGTCCACACCCAATTAAACCAACCTTTATTTTTCTCACGTTCCTCACCTCTTCTTTGGTTGTTTACTTTTCTAAATGATTATTTAATAATGTTCTAGTAATTCAGTTGTAAACTCCTGCCTAACAGGAGAAAACAACATAGAATCCATTCCGATTTGGGAACACCTCTTTATCTAAACCTTCAACTTATATCTTACTTACACTTCATCCCTCCAACTTATTTCTCTATTAATTTATTCTTTTTAAAAAAGGTTAGAACTTCAAGGAGTTACGATCTGCTTCTTTTCAAACACCTTTTTACTAATTTGAAAAATAAAATAACACCCTATACTAAAGCTGATGAATATTGTCATCGGCTGCCATAGAAATAGAAGGAAAATACCGATCATAACACCAATTCCCAACAAACTTCTCGGGAGAAACCCCATCGCTAGGAAAAAGGAATTTTTAACAATATCCAGCACACGTAAGTCATAATGAACCATCACTGGAAACAGAAAAACAGTGGTTAACAACATTAGCCCGCTAAACAAAATAACAAATGGAAACAGTACAAATTTAATAGACTCAATCTCAAGTAGTAAAACAAAATTCATATATAAGACAAGCGCAAAAAACGACCATAGCATACCAATAATAACACTTTGTTTCAAGTTATCTTTGAAGTGTTTAAAGAAGGCTTTGAAGACAGATTCATCATGATGAAGAATCCATTGTCGACTAACTGCAAACATTGCTGCAGTTGCAGGAAAAATTGTTACAACTGGTAAACAAGCTAGTAACCAGATGAGATTGAGTAAAAAGAAGTTTGTGAGAATCTCTAAAACTCGAAAAAACTTACCGTTCATAAAGTTCATTCTTTCACCCCATTTAGTTGGAACAGCCTTAGGTATGAGGTACTAAGGACAGTTCCACTGATTTAATACTAGTTTTAACTATTTTTTGCGACCGTAATAATTAACCACTCTTCGGATTTACCAGGACAATTCGGCCTTCTTCCAGCTCAACACGCAGCTTATTCGAGTCACCTAGTTTAATCGATTCTAAGTAATCCCTAGGAATCTGAATTCTGCCTGCACGATCAATTACAGCCAATTCTTCATGGGTTTCCTCATCTTGAACAGCCTCCTGAAATTGTTCTTCAACATACGTTTTCCGCAAGATTTCACTGGATGTTTTTCCATCTCTTATCGCAACAACACGATCAAGCTTTTTAGTTAGTTCTGTATCATGGGAGACAATTACGATCGTCTTTTTAAGAGATCGATTCAGTTCTCGAAAAACACCTAGGACAACATCGGCTGTTTTGCTATCTACACTACCTGTTGGTTCATCAGCCAGCAACAATTTTGGATCATTAGCAAGCGCAATGGCAATCGCAACACGCTGCTGCTCTCCACCTGAAAGCATTGTTAGTTTGTTGTTATAACGGTGCCCCATCCCAACTAATTCCAGCAATTCCTTTGCACGTTCGCGTTTATGTCGACCCTTTAATAACATAGGCAGTTCGACATTTTCAATAGCGGTTAAATATGGAATGATATTACGTGCATTGTTTTGCCAAACAAAACCGACTGTTTCAAGCTTATAGCTGACAAGTTCTTTCGTTTGTAAGCGCAATAGATCTTTTCCATCAACCAAGCATTTGCCAGCAGTTGGCCGGTCTAATCCACCTAGCATATTTAATAGAGTTGATTTTCCGCTACCACTGCTTCCGATAATGCCCATTAGCTCGCCTTCTTCAACCTCTAAATCCAAGCCTTGAAGCGCCATTACTTCATTCTCTTCATCAACTTTATATATTTTGATTAGATCTTTGCACACTATCATGTTAATCCTCACCTAACTTAATTGCTTGATAAATTTTGATTTTCTTTACCAGAAGAACTAATATCGTCAAACCTGCTGATAACATAAAAGCGACAAAAAGATAAATTTTCCTCTCATCACTTGGATCAAAAATCACTTGAAATGGCAGCTGTTGTTCCATTGAAAGGTGAAACAAAGGAACAAACAAAACACTTGTTATACCTCCAATAATGATTCCTATGAAAGAAGCGAATCCAGATGTTAAAACCTGTTCAAACAAAAGAATGCCTATCAATTTCTTTAATGGTATTCCCATTGCTCGGAATACACCATATTGGAGAACACGTGATTTAATGGTTAAAATCCAGAATAATAAAAACCCGATAAAGGCGATAATGATTGAAACGATAAATCCTAATGATAAAGTTCCGTTTAAACCTAGTAGAAAAGCTCCGTTTTTTAGCTCAACAAGGTCTGGATGAACATCACTCATCATGATAATAGGGTCCTTCGTTTCATCAAGAGATTGATATAAATCTTTTCTAGACGCATCCTTTTTCACCTTTAACCAAACTTCATAAGGCTCTAATCCCATCGCATTTTGCACATAAGGTAAATTCGCTACTATTAATGCTGGTAATTCCTCGTCTTCTTCTTTTTTCTCAGGTAGAAAACTCGGCCAGTAATCAATGATTCCAAACACAACAACCTCCATGGTGTTCGTGTAATCTCCCTCAACCTTAATGTAATCTCCTTCTTTTACTCCTAGTGTTTTTGAAACTGATCTTGAGATAAGGACTGAGCTTTGTTCCTGTGATAGCAGATTCAAGTATTCATGCCAATGATGTGGAAGAAGATTCGGACTAAACCAAGCTGTTTGCGCAAACTCCTTTGGTTCAATTCCCATTACTTGAAAGGAGTAAAGTGCTTTCCCTTTTGCTTCTGCTCTGATTCCATCAAATTTTAATACTTTTGCGGCATGCTCGACTTCCTTCATCTTTAAAAATGGTTCAAAGGAAGGCTCGGAGTATACGAGCTGAGTTTCTGTGACGAGCGTTTCGTTCTCCTCTGACGGATCCCCTTCTTGTTCTGTCGCCTGTTCTCCTGAAGTCACCGAAGATGAGACTGAACTCGCCGCCACCTCATTGCTCGGCCATTTTACATCAATCGTTACATCAGCTCCGTTTTCATAACGAATTTGCTGTTCAAAATTTTCATTTAGTGTACGGGCAGCACTTGCACTGAAAATGCCAATCCCAATTGTCATCATTAAAAACAGCATGAGAAATTGATATTGATTAAACGAACGACCTACTTGGATAAATGTACTATATAGTGATAAATTCCAATATCTTTTCCCTAGCTTATATACAACTGCCAGTAGAAGTGGATATAAATGTAGAATCAGCAGTCCCAAACCAATCACAAAAAGCGCCGGGATAAAAAATAAAATCGGATCAACGGAATATTCTTGGCTAACGCCTGGACGCCTAGTATTAAATACAAATAATCCATATATTGAGATACCTATTAAGGCAAGACCGAGTACTAATATTGACCATCTTGTTTTCATTACCGCTTTTGTCATATTTTGCTTTTGGTGAACAATACTTTGATTAGATCCTTGAAAAACTGGGATCATGACCATAAAAACCGAAGATATCACAGCTAATGCAGCATATAGATAAGATTCATAGCCTAAACTGACAGGCAAGGCTTCTCTTTGAACAAATTGCAGAAAACCGTTTGTACCTCCTAATATTTTACAAAGTATCATTCCAAAATAAGGACCGATTAATAATGCAAGACCTGATAAAATGCCAAGCTCAATTAAGTAGATTTTCATAATTTGAAACCTTGTAGCACCACGGCTAGATATGACAGCGATTTCTGTTAATTGTCTGTTCACAATTAATCTCGATACCATAAACAGGTACAAAGCAAGCATCACAAGAACAGGAACATGCAATGACCATAGCATGGTTTTTAATTGTTCCTCTTTCTTTTCATAAGAAGTCAAAATATCTGAAATTGGGAACTGAACCATCACAGGTGTATCCACAATATCACTTACGTCCGCCTTCACTATATCTTTTAATTGAAGCAAGGAAGGGATGTGCTTATTCGTAATCGCATAATAATCAAATGCAGAAAAAAAACGTGCAGATGAAAGAAGCTCTTTTTTAAAAAACACCTCTCGATATGTATCTTCTAAAACGATAAAGTCGTCTGTATAGCGTTCTGGTGGAATCGACCAATACGGATCATTCTTATTTTCTGCTTGAAATGTTCCTACTGGCTTAACTATTAATTCAAGATCTCCCTCAACCGCAATTAAGGTTGTATCTAAAACAATCCCCCTCTTTTGTAAAGATGTTTCCGGGACGATAACTTCAATAATTCCATCTTCTCTTTTTTCATCCGGCATGCGACCATCTGTGATCGTAATATGCTTTTCAACATCTGTTAAACCAACAAATCTCCCATGTTTATCAGTTTCCGTTTTATTTTCAATAAAAATATCAAAGGGAACTGAACTTAATATGCTTTTATTCACTAAAAGCGGAAGATCGGTAGTATTAATTATTTGCTTATTGATGTCATCAATCTTTTTCGTTGCTTCTACCGAATCCTGATCTTTTTCAAAGGTAGCAATAAAAGAAAATTCCCCGGGAAAGTGTTTTTTTTCAACCTGGTGTTGTTCTAATTCCTTCACTAATAGTTTATGAAGAACACTTGATGTGTAGGTGGGTATACTTGAAACAAGCGAGACTGTGATAAATAATCCAAGAAATAAACTACAAGTAAGCCATTTATTATTCCACATTTTTTGAAAGATAATTTTTAAGAGTGCCACTCAGTCTCCCCCCTTTACTTCAAAATAACAGTGTCTCCTTCTGCTAATCCGCTGACCACCTCAACCTCAGTTGCTGAAACAAGACCACTATCAATGTCTACTTCACGCTTGGCATCACCTTCTAACACTTGGACATACGTTCGACCGGCTAAACTTCGCAGTGCACCTTTAGGTATGATTAAAGCATCATTCACTTTTGCCGTAATGACATCAAAATCAACCGAGTCACCTACATTTACTTCTTTCGGTAATTTGTCAACAGTCATAAAGATACTCCGTTGATACAAATCAGGATTTTCTTCTAATTTTTCACGTGGAACTTCTGATGGTGTTTGAACAACTTTCCCTTCGAATGATTTACCATTTATTTCCACCTTCACATCCATACCAATCTTCGTTTCATTTAATTCCTCAGCCCTTGTTGCTGTGTATATTAGTTGAAGCTTTGATGTATCAGCCACCTGAACCACAGGCTGAAAGGCATCAATCATATCACCTGCTTTTTTTTCTTCCATAAATGTAACAATCCCATTTAGTGGAGAAAGAATTTTCGTTTTATCGATTTCGCTTTTTAATTTTTCAATTTGGATAGTAAGACTATCAACATCTAATTCTGCTAAATCAATTGTATAAGAATCAGCACCTTGTTTTGCTTGCTTAAGACGAATTTCTGCCTTTTTTAATTCTATTTCAGCAAGCTCCAATTCAAATGTAAGACTTCCAGAATCAAGCTCAGCGATTAGTTGATTTTCCTTTACAGCATCCCCCTTTTTTACATGTATCTTTTTTAAACGACCGCTCGATTGTGTAAACGAAAGTGGTTCATTCTCAAGTGGGGTTACCGTGGCAAGCCCCTTCACATGCTTAACTAACTCTCCTTTTTTAACCTCAGCTGTATCGTATTCAATTTCTGCAGGCTCAACTAATGGAGGAGCAAGAACTGGTTCTTCTTTTGGAAGCAGAGAGCATGCTGATAGCGGAACTATAAGTGCAAATGATAGTAAAGGATGTGTCATATATCTGTTGCTTTTAAATGGTTTCAATTCTTCCATCCTCCAATGTATAAACTTTGTCAAGCATTTCCATCACAGCTGGGTCATGTGTTGTCAAAATCATCGTCATGTTTTTTGTTTTTACTAATCTTTTAAATACTTGAATAATATGAAAAGCCATTGAGCTATTTAATTCTGCTGTTGGTTCATCAGCAAGAATGAGGGGGGATTCAATGGAAATGGCCCGAGCAATAGCAACACGTTGCTGTTCTCCTCCTGAAAGCTCGAAAGGTCGGTGCTTTGCTCGATTTGTTAACCCTACTAACTCAATGGCACTTTTCACTCTGGTACTCCATTCTTCTCTAGAAACCTCTGCCACTCTAAGCCCAAATTCTATATTTTCTTCAACTGTCATGAGTGGAACAAGCCCATGTGATTGAAAAATAAATCCAAGCTTTGTTCTTCTGTATTCTGATTGCTGCTTTTCACTTAAGTGACTTAATGGCTGACCCTGAAAGTAGATTTCACCGTTTGTAGGTCGATCAAGGGCACCAATTAAATTTAGAATTGTTGTTTTACCAGACCCGGATCTTCCTTTTAAGGCAATCACTTGTTTTTCGTTGATTGATAAATTAATCCCTTTTAACACTTGTACTTGCCGATTTCCACTTCCATAGAATTTTTCCACTTCTTTCATATGTATAACTGCTTCGATAGCTTCCACCTCCCTGATTGTTTACCATTTAAAATGTTAGCGTATTATTCTATTACTTTTTTCACAACAACATAAAGCAAACTAGTACTACCCCCTTATTAAATAGAAAAAAGAAAGAGGAAAAGAGCTGAAGACTCTTTTCCTATTATTTGACTGATCCCTCGGTTAAACCGGCGATAAATTGCTTACTAAACATTAAGAACACGATCAAAATTGGAAGCGTCGCCATAAATGTTCCGGCTAAAATCATCGCATAGTCTTGATAATAAGCACCGTTTAATGTTCGTAAGGCAATTTGAATCGTATGAACACTTCGATCTTTTAATACAACTAACGGCCATAAAAAATCGTTCCACACATTCATAAATGTGATTAAACCTAATGTAGCAATTGCTGGTCGAACAGATGGAAGGACAACAGCGTAATATAGCTTGAAATTTGAACAACCATCAATTCTACCAGCATCTAAAAGCTCATTTGGAATCGTCGCCCCTATATACTGCCTCATCCAAAATACACCAAACGCATTAACCACTGCAGGAACAATTACAGCATTTAGACTATCAATCCAGCCTAACTTTGCCATAATCATATAGGAAGGAATAATTCCTAATTGTGCAGGAACCATCATCGTGGCAATGATAAATACAAATAGCCAATTTTTCCCTTTAAACTCCAACTTTGCAAATGCAAATCCTGCTAATGAACAGAAGAATAAAACTGCCACTGTAATAACAGTAGATGTGATAACAGAGTTCATGATAGCCTTAAAGAAATCAATATTTATAAACACATTCTGAGCGTTCTGAAAGAAATTAGCACCTGGTAAAAATGCGGGCGGGAATTTATTAATTGCCGACGTATGATTTGATCCTATGACAAACATCCAATAAAAAGGAAAGATTGATAAAAATGATATGGCGATTAACATAAGATAAGTTAAGATTTTACCAGGACTATACCATTTAACTCCTACTTCATTCATTCGATTCACATCCTTAATCTGCAGATTTAATACGGTTTGTAACAAATAGATTTACTATAGAGAACAGGACAATAATTAAGAACAGAACCCATGCAATTGCTGATGAGTAACCAAATGAACTACGTACAAATGCTTCTTCATATAAATAAAGGGTCATGGTTAATCCTTGGTCTAATGCTCCTCCACCTGCTCCTGCAAACATTAATGGTTCTGCAAAGATTTGCATACCTCCAATTGTTGATAAAATAACCGTAAAAATCACCATCGGACGGATCATCGGAATGGTTATATAGAAGAACTGTTGCATTTTATTTGCTCCATCAATTGTTGCTGCCTCGTATAAATCTTTAGGAATACTTTGAAGAGCTGATAGATAGATAATGGTGTTATACCCCGTCCATCTCCACATGACCATTGTCGCAATGGCGACATGTGTACCAAAGTATGAACCAGTCCAATTGATTGGCTCAATCCCGAGAAAAGAGAGCATGTAATTTAACACACCATATGTTTCACCAAAAATAGCTCCAAATATGATAGCAACAGCCACAACAGAGGTTATATTTGGTAAGAAAACAGCCAATCGAAAGAATTCTTTTCCTTTAAGGAACGCAGAGTTTAAAACAAATGCAAGAATTAATGCTATAAACAATTGAGGTAAAGTTGAGATAACCCATATACTGAACGTGTTTCCTAACGCCTTCCAAAAAAGAGGATCTGTAAAAAGGAGTTGATAATTTTTAAATCCAATAAACTCCTTCGCACCTAATATGTTCCACTTGTGAAACGAGATATAAGCTGTAAAGATTATTGGAAATAAGCCAAAGATACCAAAGATGATAAAAAATGGAGAAATATATAAATAGCCAGAGATATGATCTTTAGTTGATTGTTTCAGTGTTTTCCTCGTTTTTGGTAATGCAGTTATTGCTCCTTTTTTGTTTACTTCTAAATTTGAGTCCACGCAGTTTCCCCCTTTATGAACATAGTAAAGGTGAGAGACTGATTGTTTATCAGTCTCCCAATTTAGGTTAGCCAATTACTAAAACGCTTACAAAAATTAGATTATCGTGCTAACTCACGCTCAAGCTGTTCCATTGCTTTATCCCAACTAGTATCAGGTTTATCCTGTCCATCCTTCACACGAGTGATAGCATCACCAATAATGGTCTCAATTTGAATCGACTCAGGCCCCTCAACAATTGGTTTAACTTGTTGTGCAGCCTCTGCGTAAATTTTACCTACTGGTGCGTTGTTGAAGTATTCACTAGTAAAATTTTGAATTTCTTCAGAATCATAGATTCCTGGTGTAGAAGGGAAGTTCCCAGCTTCTTTAAATGTCACTAACTGCTGTTCTGGTGATAGTAACCATTTAATTAATTTGTAAGCTTCTTCTGCATTTTTTGATTGCTTCGGAATCGTTAAGAAAGAACCACCCCAGTTACCCGAACCTTCAGGAAGTAATGTCATATCCCATTTTCCAGAAGCCTCTGGAGCTGTTGCTTTCATCGATGTCATCATCCATGCAGGAGCAAGAATGGTTGCGTAATCTCCGTTGTTCATCCCAGTACCCCATTCAGTAGAAAACTGATCAAATTTAGTAGCTAATTCTTTATCAATAATTAGTGAAGCAAAGTCATATGCCTTTTTAATATGTGGGTTATCTTGAACAATAACATTTCCATCTTTATCATAGTATTTCTCGTCTCCTTGACCTTCCATTACAGTGTAAGCACCATTTGGAGAATCAATGAACGCCTTACCTGTTTTAGCTTTTAATTGCTCACCTATCTTAATAAAGTCATCCCATGTTTTCACAAGATTTGCTACTTCTTCACGATCTGTTGGTAAGCCAGCCTCTTCAAAAAGATCAATACGATAAGCCATTGCTTGTGGACCAATATCAGTTGGTAACCCTAATAAAGAACTTCCATCAGGTGTTAAAGCCTGCTGCCATTTCCAATCCAGGTAATCATCTTTTACTTCATCTGCACCTAAATCCAGAAGATTATGGAAGTGCTCTGGAGTAGCTTTCATTTTATCGATACCTTTTACCTCAATAGCAGAAATATCTGGTGCACCACTTCCAGCTGCTAATGCAGTTGTTAAGTTACTATGTACATCCGCAAACTCAGCTGTTTGTATTTCAACCTCAATATTATTTTCTTCTGCGTATTGCTTAATCTGATTTTCAATCCCCATGTTTGGCCATAACCAAATTGTCAGTTTTGTTTTACCACCGCTTCCACCCTGCTCTTCGTTGGAAGCGCCGTTACTACTACATGCTGTAACACCTAGTAAAATAAGTAAACTTAAAAATACCAAAACGAACTTTTTCATCCCCTGCTTTTTAAACATGTAACATCCCCCTATCCTCATTTGTTTAACCAATAAACTTACTGGTTGGTATCATTATATTCTGGTAAATTGACGTTGTAAATAATTAATGAAAGGGCTTTCATTAACATATTTCGACAATTATCTGCGTTTTCACCATTCAATTCTTTCAAAATACTTGCATGATATAAGGGTTTGTATGCATTTTCTCTTAAGTGAAAATTACGTAGATTTACATAACTTTTTGACGAAATTTTACGATGAATACTTTGTCAGGGACATGCAATTTTGGTATAAAAATAAACTTTTCCTTGAAGAGTTTTGGGAAATATTCAGACTTGAAATCTAAATGATTCTATTCCTCAGGCAGCCACAATAACTCACTTATTGCACAATTTCTCAATATGTTTATTTCCTAATTATCTAATAGTTCGAGTTGACCTCTTCAAATCCATAATACAAAAAGGTGCCACCACTACACATGTGATGACACCGACAACTGCTCTTATATACCTAATATCTTTCTTAACACTTTCAATCCTCTGACGGTTCATTTATTTTAATCTTAATAAAGCCATTTCTAACTTAGCACTGAACTCTGGAAAGTCCATTACATCAAAAACTTTAGCTTAATAAATTTACGTTTACCGACTTGAACGATTAATCCGTCTTTAACCGTTACAGATAATGTTGAATCCTCCACTTTATTCCCATCCAGCTTAACGCCCCTATTATTGATCATTCTTCGTGCTTCACTTTTAGAATTCAACAGCTTTAATTCAACAAGTAAATCTATGATTGATACTTCCTGATTACCTTCCCAAATGACAACCGGTATATCTTCTGGCATTGCTCCTTTTTGAAATACAGACACAAATTGGGTTTCTGCATTTTCTGCCGCGTCATTTCCGTGGTACATTCGGACAATGGTTTTAGCAAGCAGCATTTTTGCGTCTCTTGGATGGAGAATGCCATCTTGCAGCTCTGCTTTCATTGTTAAAATTTGATTCGGTGTAAAATCGGTTACTAGCTCAAAGTATTTCATCATTAGTTCATCTGGAATTGACATAGCTTTTCCATACATTTCTTGTGGACTTTCATCAATCCCGATGTAATTTTTCTTAGATTTGGACATTTTCTCAACACCATCAAGCCCCTCTAACAAAGGCATAAGCATGGCCACTTGCTTTTCTTTCCCAAACTTTTCTTGGAAATGTCTTCCCATTAAAATATTAAAATGCTGATCTGTTCCACCTAATTCGATGTCATTTTCTAAAACGACCGAATCATATCCTTGCATTAAAGGGTAAAAGAACTCGTGCAGTGATATCGGCTTGTTAAAAGCCATTCGCTCTTCAAAATCATCTCTTTCCAAAAGTCTTGCTACCGTTATCTTTCCAGCTAATTGAATAACATCTTCGAAATTCAAATTAGACAACCACTTGGAATTGTAGTGCAATTCCACCTTTCCCATATCGATAACCTTTGCAAATTGCTCAAAATATGTTTTGGCATTATGCTTTACTTCTTCGTCTGTTAACTGCTTTCTAGCAATAGATTTACCTGTTGGGTCACCAATTTTCCCTGTAAAATCACCGATAATGAGCTGAATAATATGTCCATTTTCTTGGAATTGTCTCATTTTATTTAAAACCACCGTATGACCAAGGTGAACATCAGGGGCTGATGGATCTAAGCCTAATTTAATTTTTAAGGGTCGATTTTCAACAATTGACATAGCTATTTTGGCTTCTAATTCTTCAGTGGGGATAATTTCCTGTACACCCTGACTGTATATTTCAAATTGCCTTTTCACTTCTAATGATTGTTCTTTCGTTAACTTCAATTCACTCATTATGACTCCTCCTATTTTTGAATACTAAAAAACCACATCCCAAAAAAGGGACGTGGTTTGACTTTTTCACGCGGTACCACCCTTGTTGAAGAATCATATTCTTCCGCTTAATCGTTAACGGTTCAACCGTTCTTTGCTGCAATTTGCACCAACAAAGAAAGCTCAAGGAATGTAATTCGTGTTATCTATGTATCGATTCACACCTACCATCGACTCTCTGTAAACAGTGAGATAACGACTACTTCTTTTCCTATCTTCGCTTGTACTTTATTAAAATTTATTTTCCCTAACAACTCTTCTTAGTAAATTTGCCATTGATACTTGTTCTGTCACACTTAAACAGGAAACAATGTCAACTTCCCCTGTATGAAAACGTGGATACAACTCTTCTATCACTTTCCTCCCTTTATCCGTTAACAAAACAAAGGTATTTCTTCTGTCTTTGTCATCAACTTTTCGATAACATAGTTCTTTTCTCTCTAGTGTGTTTGTGATGTTACTTATTGTTGCTTTTGTAACCCCTGCTGATTCAGCAAGTTTTTTCGTTTCGAGAGACTCCCATATCCATAGATCATAAAGTATTGAAAATGAAGTCCATGAAAGACCATATTCTGACAGTATTTCCTGTTCCATTTTATTTTTCAAACCTTGTGCTACTCTATAGATATTTGTGACAACCGCAATAGCTTCCAAATTAAGAGAATCTATTGGTAACTTTGTTAAAGAGCTGATTGTATCAACCTCATCTTGTAATAATTCTCCATCTTTATTATAAATATGAATATAAACTCCTGCTTTCTTATTTTAATCGTTAGCTATGAAACGATTTTAACGAAAAATAATCATTTATGCAAGACCAAATAAAAAAAGATCCCCCGTACTAGTTGTATAGGGGATCTACCGCTTATTTAACTTGTGCTTTATGTTCCGATACAACAACGGCCTGCTCTTGTGCACGCAGGCACAATTCAGCAGCTTTAAAGGCATGGGCCTGTGTCATCGCTGATTCTGTTCTGTTCAAACAATCCAGAATTAATTGCCCAAAGAACGGATATCCAACTTTACCTGATACATGGAAATGTTGCTCTCCATCTTTATTAACTAGATAAACATGATTACCGTTTTGTTCTCTTGCAAGGTCTACATATTTGCGAATTTCAATTGTTCCTTCAGTTCCAATAATAAAAGTTCTTCCGTCCCCCCATGTACTTAATCCATCAGGTGTAAACCAATCTACACGGAAATAATTCGTAGCTCCATTATCTCCAACCAGTGTTGCATCTCCATAATCATCCAACTCAGGATATTCACTATTATGATAGTTGGCTATTTTACTATGCAAAACCTTTGCATCCTGACAACCGGCATAAAATAAAAATTGCTCAATCTGGTGACTGCCTATATCACATAATATTCCGCCATATTGCTCTTTCTTAAAGAACCAATCTGGCCGGCTTGCTGCATTTAATCGGTGTGGACCAAATCCTGTAACTTGTATAACACGACCGATAGCACCACTTTCAATTAATTCTCCGGCGAAAACTGCTCCTTCAACATGAAGACGCTCACTGTAATACACCATATACTTCTGTCCGGTTTGCTCGACTACTTCTTTTGCTTCTTCCAATTGTTTCATTGAAGTGAATGGTGTTTTATCTGTGAAATAATCTTTCCCGGCTTTCATCACTTGAATACCAAGATCACTGCGTTTTGAAGGAATCGCCGCTCCTGCGACAAGCTTAATATCTGGATCAGATAAAATTTCCTCTAGCGACTCAGCTGGTATTACTTCTGGAAATGCCTTAACAAACTGTGCTACTTTTTCCGAATCAGAGTCATAAACCCACTTTAATGTGGCACCTGCTTCTACTAATCCATTGCACATCCCATAAATATGACCATGATCAAGACAGGCTGCAGCAAATTGAAATTCTCCTTTTTCCACGACAGGGTTTGGTTTCCCTTTTGGTGCATAGTTCATACCATCTTTTGACATCTATGATTCTCCTCTCTTAATGTGTTCCCGACACATCTAAAGTCATTTTTGTTACGTTCTTTTTTTGGAAAGTAGATTGGTTTATTTTTTCTTGCAGCTGCTCATAAAAGAGATCAGCATCAATTGGCAATTCTACAGGCTTGTTTAACCATGAAGATAAATAGATCGCATTTGAAATCTCAAGACCTTTGATTCCGTCTTCACCAGGTGCCAATAACGGAGTGCCTTTCAAAATTGAATCAATCCAGTTTTGAATAATCCCTTGATGATCAGTGCTATTCCCCTTTATTGGGACATCAATAGTCCAGCATTCAGGACTTCCAAATCCACCTTTATATGTCGCATTAAATTCACGTTCTGATTGAGTAAGACGATAAAAGGATAGTTTATTATTTTCGACCACCATTTTTCCGCGATCACCGACAATTTCAAAACGATTTGTGCCAGGAGCTTCACCTGTTGATGTAATGAATACACCTGTTGCACCATTTTCATATTCTACGTATGCCGTAATATCATCTTCGACTTCAATATCATGGTATTTTCCATTATGGCAAAAGGCGTGCACTCGTTTTGGCATAAGCCCTGTTGTCCACTGCCACAAATCCAGCTGATGTGGAGCTTGATTTAGTAATACTCCGCCTCCCTCACCTTGCCAGGTTGCCCGCCATTCACTTGAATCATAATAACTTTGAGAGCGGTACCAATCTGTGATAATCCAATTCGTACGTTTAATCTCACCCAGTTCACCGGACTGTATAAGGCTTCGTAATTTTTGATAAATAGGATTTGTCCGTTGATTATACATGATACTATAGACTTTTCCGCTCTCTTTTGCTGCTTTGTTCATTTCTGCAA
The DNA here is from genome assembly GCF_020524345.1 of Metabacillus niabensis. Taxonomy (GTDB): domain Bacteria; phylum Bacillota; class Bacilli; order Bacillales; family Bacillaceae; genus Metabacillus; species Metabacillus niabensis_B. The sequence goes on along the minus strand of NZ_JAIVLH010000021.1, from coordinate 25,313 downwards.
CATCTTTTGTATAAACACCTGCTGGTTTTTCAATAAGCACGTGCATTCCTTTGGAGAATGCCTTGATTGCAAGGTTTGGATGATCATAATGCGGTGTTGAAATAAGAATAGCATCTATACCTGATTCATTAAAAAATGCATCTTCATCAAGATATGTTTGTACATTACCAGATGCATAGCGAGAAATCACATTGAGCTGCTCTTGGTTCGGATCACATATTGCTTTCAGGGTTGCCCCTTCAATTTTCCCATCTATTAAAAGCTTTGCGTGTGAACTACCCATATTTCCAATACCAATAATCCCTACTTTAATTAATGTCATCTCTTACACCTCAGATTCTCTTAAATTATTTTTCTAGCAAATTTCTGTAAGTTTCTTAAGCTGATATCCAAGCTTTCTAATGGTGGACGTTCACATATGTCCTGCTCAACTGCATACCATTCAATTCCATTCGCTTTACCCCATTGCAAAATAGGGATAAAATCAATTACACCTGTTCCTACTTCTGCAAAGGTTTGACGTACATCATTTGTCATATCTTTCAAATGGATAATTGGCATACGATTTGCATAAGGAGTCAGATATTCCAATGGATCCTTACCAGCCTTTTTTACCCAATACACATCAATTTCTGCAAGGATATGGTTATCATTTTCGGGATTAAGCAGGTAATGAAGTCCATCCTGTCCCTCAATTTCAATATCAAATTCAAATGCATGATTATGATAGGAAATGCGTTGTTCAGGTGCTTCCTTTGCAATGTGATTTAATCGTCTCTTTACTTCCTTAAATCCTTCTGCATGATGTAACTCTTTTGGAATAGATGGAAGGATAATATCTTTTGTTTCATATAGTTCCGCTTCTTTTATTACACCATCGAGATCATTTGTTAGACGATCTAATGAAATATGCATTCCTGCCGCTTGCAAGTCATTTTCTTTTAAAGCAAAGGCTACTTCTTGTTGATCGTAATTCTTTGGCAAAGCAGAAATTTGCACACCTTCCCAGCCCATCTCCTTAAGGATTTTAAATAACGGATAGATGCCTTCTTTTAACTCTTCACGTAGTGTATATAATTGTGCTGCAAATTTATAAGCCATATCTTACCACTTCCTTACTGATGATTTAATCGCAATTTCCGGTATTCCTTTGCAGTTACACCCACTTTTTCGCGAAAATAACGACTAAAATGGGTAGGGCTCTCAAAACCGGATTCATATCCAACATCCTTCATCGGTTTAAGCGGTTCCATTTCAAGTAAATACTTTGCTTGTGTAAGCCTGCATTCCATCACAAATTCCATCACCGTATAGCCTGTCATCATTTTAAATACTTTAGAGACATAGGATCTGCTTAAATTTAAATTATCTGCAACACTCTGTAAGGTCACCCTTCCCATATAGTGCTGTTGAAGATAGAGTGCAATGTTTTCGGCATGCAGGGTTTTATCTTCTTTTTGATCAGGAATTTCAATCGAATTCATTTGTCCGAGCCTATGTACAATGTTTAACGCATGTAGTAATAGTATTTTCATCTCAGTCTCATCTTGTAGGGTAGGTTTTTTAGCTGTTTTCTTTAATGCAGCCAGACGGCCAAAAACCCTCTCTAATTCCTTCGATTCCTCATTTTCATTCGTCCGGATTAAACAATTATGCAGTGTTTGAAAGGTATCCAGTAAATACATACTGCCCATTTCCCTAAGAAGACCTTTAATCCAAACAGGTGAAAACTGAATCACACTCCGAACATATTCTCTTGTTGGATTAACATGTGGTTTATGTAATGTTAATCCATCCATGACAATAATGTCACCAGGCTCCAAATCATAAATTTGGTTATGAATTAAATATCTGCATTCTCCACCATGAAAAAAATAGATTTCATAATCCTGATGAGAATGATAAGAAAAGCAGTACTCCCCATTCCATTTTTGTCGATAGCTTGCTGACAGCATCTCATTCAAAACCTCCAATGGAACTAACCTTATTATAGTGAAATCATTCGGTTCAATCATCGTCTCATATTATCTAGTTTTCTTCTAAAATTATCTGAGAGTCTTTTGGTACTATTTATTAGTTAAACGCTTTCAACAGAAACCCTTCAAATAAAAATAAAAATAAAAATTTTCCCTCTTCTCATTTTTTTAACACGTTTACACTATTTACTTTCCAGCACGTATGAATATCCATATTTTTCTACTTGTTAGGAAACGTTTTCCAATGTTATTAATGTCAATTATAGGATAATCTATTGCAGAGAAAGAGGGCTTGACAATGAAGGTTGGTGATGTGGTTTTTTATGAAACAAAACTTTACAGAATCGTCCACATTTACGATAGTGGATATTGCGAAATTAAGAAAGAGGATAGTATTTATGAAGTTATGTTGGTTAAGATGTCAGAGCTGAGCGTTACTAGTATTTGAATCAACTACTAAAAGAGAGACGGTCAAAAACATCTGTCCCTTAATAAGAACTGATGCTTAGTTTGATTTACAAACCGATTTGTCGATTTTCCTCTTCCAAAAATTGCTGAAATGTATTTAATGTTCGAGTAGGATGAGTACTAAGTAGTTCAATATAATGACGTTGGCGATGAAGATCTAGTACTCTGCTTTTTTCTACTCTTTCCTTCATATATGCAATGCTAACTTTATGAATTTCCTTTGCGGAATATCTGACTTCTTTTTGAAAAGCAAATCCTAGTGCCCCTACGATCGCAAATATAAGTGTAGAAATGAACATTTCTTGGCTCCAAGGGGTGAAAAAAACCAAGCTAAGTAAATTCAAAATCGAGATTGGGATTATGAGAATAGCTAAAAACGAATATTTTCTCATTTTCTTCATAATAGGCAGTGTTAATTTTTGAATTTCTTCTATTTCTCTTTCTACGTATTGGGGTATGTTTGTAAACATCTTCAACTGTATTCCTCCCTTTGAAAATAAAATTGGCCTATACGTTTGGTATAGGCCGGTTTTCATGTATACAAATAGACCTATACCAAGTTGGTAAGGTCTCGCTAACAACATTTTTGTTGCCAACAAAGCCGAGAGTTTTGTTCTCCGTAATGACGACTTTGCTGTAAAAGCTACTCCCCTTAAAAAGGATGTATTGAATAGTTAAACTATTGAACTATATATTTAGTTTATATCATTCTTAGGTATTGGTCAACTTTCATTTCTCTAATTTAGCTCAATTACAATTCTTTCGATGACTCTCGAATGATGAGCTGAGTATTGATAATTTTTCCTTTTCCATTCCCTTTTCCATTTATAATACTATCAATCGTTCTCATCACTTCATTTACTAGTACCTCATAATTATGATTAACTGTTGTTAAGCTGGGATGTACGATGTCTGATGGGTAAATATCGTCAAACCCGACAAAAGAGAATGTTTCAATCGGAATTTGTTGATCTCTGCATTCCTTGAAAGCTCCGTAGATAATGAGATCATTAATACCTATGATGGCACTAGGCAATGTCTCTTTTTCTAATAGCTTTTTCATCGCTTTTCTTCCAGCATCAACGGAAAAATCTGAATAAATTTGCCATTCTTCATTAAATTCTAAGTTATATTCTTTTAATACACGCTTAAAACTCGAAAGTTTATTATCAGAAGAGGATATCCCTTTCACTCCTCCTAGGAGAGCTATTTTTTCATGTCCCAGTGAAACTAAATGCTCAACAATTGATCGAATTCCTTCTTCTTCATTTGTTCTAATATTGGCAGATTTAACGCCCTTCATTTTACCATTTATCATGATGATCGGAACTTTACTCAACACATCCTGCATCTCATGAATCTCGTCATCTGAAGGCTTCGTCTTATTAATACGCCCCCCCATGAAGACAATACAAGCTGCTCTTCTTTCCGTAAATTCACGTAGATACGTTGACTCAACTTCACTTATGCTCATTGAGTTCCTTAATAATACTGTATACCCTTTTTGAAACGCTCTTTTCTCAACTTCCATATAAATTTGCGAAAAGAAGGGGTTTGTTATATCTGGCAATATAAATCCAATTAAATTTGCTTGTGGCTTTGTTAGTCTTCTGGCTGCCTCATTAGGTGAAAAATCCAGTTCTTTCATTTTTACAAGGACCTTTTGTCTGGTACTTTCCTTTACAAGCGGATTATTCGTTAATACCCTTGAAACGGTTGTTGGTGAAACATTTGCTTCTTTTGCAATATCATAAATCGTAATATTTTTTTTATTCATTATTTTACCCCACCTTTGAAACCGATTGCATTTCAAATATAAGCCCTTTATTTTTCCTTGTCAATCAATTTCAAATTGAAGATAATGTAACGACTATAAACTAAAAATTACTTATCGTTTTATTAACATCTACAACAGGCTTATCACCTTCAAATGTTATTTTACTTATACAAGTTTCCCGCAAGAGTGTTCGATCTTTGTCAATTAATCTATGATATACCAAATACCACTCATTTTCATATTGTGTCATTGAAGCATGACCGGTTCCAAAAAACTGATCTGAAGGCTGTGTCACTCTGTTATCTTCCGGATACTCATAGGGGCCAAAAATATGCTGACTAGTTGCAAAACAAATTTGATACCTTGGATCTCGTGTATCATAATTACTCCATGTTAGCAGATACTTTCCGTTCACTTTCTGAAGATGAGGTCCTTCATTATATACACCACTATCAAATACCTTTGGATCCTTTCTACAATTTTCATAAAGCTGATCCGAGAGCAAGATTGGTTCTGTTTTGAAAGTCACCATGTCCTCCTCTAACGGCACAATCCAGCACTTTCCTTGTCCCCATAGCAGGTATGGTTGGTTATCATCATCAATAAATAGATCTGCATCAATACTTTGACAATCATATTCGTCCTTTGAAAGTAACGGTTGACCGAGAATATCAACAAACGGACCCATTGGAGAATCAGAAACAGCGACACCAATTTGTGCTTCTGCAGAAAAGTACATATAGTATTTAGCATTGTACTTCGTAATTCCTGGTGCCCATGCTTTTGTATTAGCCCATGAAACATCATTCAAATCAAGGGCTAAATGTGGACCGTCCCAATCAATCAAATTCTTACTATGAAAGACGTGAAATTTTTCATAAACCCAACCATCACTATCCTTCGTAGGATATAAATAATAATCTTCTCCATCCTTTAAAATAAATGGATCTGCCCACTCTCCCTTGATAATTGGAGCTTGCGTCATTATATCCATATTTTCCCTCCATTCTTTTAGCAATAGTAGAAAAATAGAAAGAGCCTAGGCTCTTTCTATATTCTACTTATCATAAATTCAAACTCCATATCCTTATTTGCTTGTATAAGATGTTCGCCATGTACGGGTGCCCCCCAGCTGTCATCCCCTCCAACACCCATTTGCTTACCTGCAACTGTTACCACTGTATAGTGAACATTTGGAAGCTCGTAATGATGTGCAGCATTTTCAAGTTCAAATGCAGTATATGGTGAGAAAGTACATTCTAACGGCTCTGTTGACGCTGCAATTTTTATTCCTTTTCCATTGTTGTTTGTTAATTTAGCCCAACGGACTCCTGTCCTGTTACCAGACTCCTGTGGAACAACATATCCAGTGTTGTTTATGACTTGAGATTGATATATTCCAAGTTTTGCTCCTTCAGCTCGGTCTGAATAATTCTCTTCCGGTCCCATCGCATACATTTCAACCTGGTCGTAATCTGCAGATACTTTAAAAGAAATAGCATATATCGGCATTTGTGGAAGATTTTCAGCTCCAGTATAAGCAGATTTTACTCTTACACTTCCATCAGAAAATACGATATAAGCAATTTTTACCTCAATATCAGCAGAGATAGAGAAGTTATAAGTAAATTCAACTTTGACTCTGTCTTGCTGTTGTTCAAGCTCAACGCTAATACATCTTCTTGCCATACTGGCTGTTAACCAGCATCCAGATTGAAAGCTTTGTTGATATCCTTTATCATTATCTGTTTGCGCTCTCCAGAATAAAGGTGAAGGTGGTTGTTCAATCATTTCTTTCCCAGAATATTTAATAGACGTTAAGCTACCAACCTGTTTCGAAAACATGATTGTAAAGTCCTTGCCATGAACACCAATATTTACATCTCCATTTACAACTCGTAAGCTGTCTTTTGGTAGATCAATCTTTTCATTTATCAATTTGCCTTCATGGAAAATAAATTGTCCATAAGAAATTTCATATCCAGCATCAGCCCAAAGGGTATTCTCTTTTAACTTCATTGAAGTTTGCACACAATACTCACCTGCTGCCTCTATAATACCTTCTGGTAAATCAAATTCTATTTGCAGCATACTCTGAGGTGCAACATCTACATCCATTGTCCCTCTGAAGGTTTCCTCCCCTTCCAGTAACAGCGTGTACTCTAATTTATAATCTTCTGTACCTATAAATAGATTATTATTATGAACCGTAACACCATTCCTATTTGGAACTAGTTTGATATTTTGGTATAAAAATTTCACTTCCTGCATTTTTGGAGACAGTTCTCGATTTGCATATACAATTCCATTTGTGCAGAAACCATAGTCAGTCGGACGATCACCAAAATCTCCACCATATGCTAAAAATTCTTGACCGTAACGATCTTTCTTTATTAAAGATTGATCAATATAGTCCCAGATAAAGCCTCCTTGATACATCGGATATTTCTCTTCAAGTTCAGTATACTTATACATACCGCCAAGAGAATTCCCCATAGCATGCATATACTCACAGCTTATATATGGCTTTTCAGGATCATCATTCAAATATTTCTCAATATCTGCCGGTTTTGCATACATACGACTTTCCATATCACTTGTCTCATTATATGCCCGATTATGAAAAACTCCTTCATAGTGGACAAGACGACTTGGATCAACAGACTTAAAGTATTTTGAAACATTTAAAATAACTTCTCCGGCATATGATTCATTCCCACATGACCAAATGAGAATGGAGGGATGATTTTTATCTCTTTCATACATAGAGATGGCTCTGTCCATCACAATGTCCTGCCACTCTGGGTTATTTCCCGGGATATTCCATGAAGGTTCAACAGCACCCATTTTTTGCCATGACCCATGTGTTTCAAGATTCATTTCATCGATTACATAGACACCATATTCATCACACAGTTCGTACCAATAGCTTTGATTTGGATAATGAGATGTACGCACTGCGTTAATATTATGTTGTTTTAATGTCTTTATATCCCATAACATATCTTCCTTTGTGATGGTGCGGCCACTTCGGCAGTTAAACTCATGCCGATTCACACCTTTGAACACAATACGCTCACCATTGATGCACATGATCTTATCTACTAACTCAAATCTTCTAAAGCCTATCTTTTGAGGAATAACCTCTACGAGTGCACCAGACTCATTATAGATTTCTATAATTAATCTATATAAATATGGATTCTCAGCATTCCATAAATGTGGTGTATCGAGCTCAATCAGAAAGGATGGATTCATACCACTTGTTTGACAGTTTGTTGAAGCCACAACATTCTTTTCTTTATCACACAATTTCGCTATAATTGTTGCCCCTTCAGGTACTGAAGATAAAAACGTAATATCAGCTTGAACTGTTCCTTTTGTAAAAGAAGAATCCAGTTCTGCACGAACATGTATATCATAAACATGGATCTCAGGAACAGTATAAAGATATACATCCCGGAAAATACCAGAAAATCTCCAGAAATCCTGATCCTCAAGCCAGCTTCCAGTACTTCGTTGATAAACCTCAACAGCTAGTTTATTCTCCCCCTCCACCAAATAAGGTGTAAGATCAAACTCAGAAGGAGTAAATGAGTCTTCACTGTAACCTACGAATTCACCATTTAGCCAAACATAAAATGCTGATTCTACACCCTGAAAAGAAATATATACCGGTCTATTTTGCATATTTTCCGGAACATGAAAGTACTTTACATAGCTTCCAACCGGATTATGATCCTGAGGAATTTCAGGTGGACGGATATCATTGTGTCCGTCCCATGGATACATCGTATTCACGTATTGGGGCTGTCCATATCCTTGTAATTGAATATGTCCTGGTACTTGAATATCATCCCACCCTATACAATCGAAATCCTGATGATAAAAATGTTGAGGTCTCATTTTGGGATTTAAAGAATAATGGAATTTCCAGCTTCCGTTTAAGTCATGTCTTAATTTCATTGCAGCAGAAGCTTGAGCCTCCTGTTTTGTTTCATAATAGAGGTGATCTGAATGTGCTGGTAATCTATTTACTGCAAACACATCAAGGTCTGTAAGCCAGCTAATACTAGGATTTATTTTTTTGTTCATACTTGTTGTTGCCATGGATATCTCCACACTCCTTTTTAAGACACTGCTATTTACGATTAAAATTTGTTTTTAGTCATTCACAAGTACTATGAGAATAATAGGCTTATATATATGAAACCGGTGCCATTCTCTTTTAAATTTTTTTATTAACTAACAATAACTATTACCTACTAAATCCAAAGCTGAAGTATCTCGGGAAAAACAAAATGAAACTGGTTTCATTTTTCAGTTTAAATGAAAGCACTTTCATACTATACTCACATTTTACCTTTCCTTAAAGATATGTGTCAATTCTTTTATTCCGACCTTCTGATATTTCTGCTAAGTTCTTAAAATTAATTTGTGATGTTTTAAGTTTTCCCTATATAAAATTGAAACTAATGAAGGTTCTCATTAGTTTCAATTTTAACTCAATTATATTTTTCTTTCATTTATAACAATGACTCTGCACCATCAATAAAAATTTTCGTGCCTGTTATATGGTTTGAAGCATCAGAGAATAAAAAATGAACCAAATCTGCTACTTGTTCAGGTTCACCGGCCTTATGCTCCAATGGTTGACCACCTTCTGGATATTCAATCGGAATTTTTATCTTTTCTAAGTTTTCTTTTTCAGGAAATGTATTTTGTCCGATATTGGTTTCGATTGCTCCAGGGCAAATGATATTTACTCGAATATGGTATCTGGCAAGTTCTAATGCGGCCATTTTACCAAATGCCACCTGAGCAGCTTTTGAAGAGCTATACGCTGACATGCCAAACCCTTTAAAGGTGCGATTTCCGTTAATAGAACTTGTTATAACCACACTCCCTCCATTTACTTTTAAATGAGGGATTGAGTACTTTACAGTTAAAAAAGTACTTTTTAAGTTAGTTGATATCGTTTGATCCCATTCCTCCGGGGATAGATCTTCAATCGGTGCAACTGTTCCATTAATACCTGCGTTTGCAAAGACAAAATCTAATCGATTCCATTTTTCATAAATCTCTTTTACACTTTGTTCAACTCTTTTGGGATCTGATACATCAGTATCAGTTATCATTGCTTCCCCGCCTTGTGATTCAATATCCTGTTTTACTTGTTTAAGCTTTTCCTCTTTTAAATCTACAAGACCAATTTTCACTCCTTCTTTTGCAAGACGTAAAGCCGCAGCACGGCCGATACCCGATCCTGCCCCAGTAATGAGAGCAACCTTGTTTTGAAGTGACATATTATATCTCCTTCCATTCTTACATTTTTAACATTAATTTACCCATTTTTTGTATTAAGTATGTAAGAATAGGAAAAAATATAAATTTTTACGATAGCCCTTCCTTAACAAGGCATAAGTGAAATACCGTGATATAAGGATTCAACGGTATTTCATTCAATTGCCTTTGCTTTCTACTTATTTAGCAACTAACGTTACAATTGATCGTGGAGGAATGGAAACTGCTTTTTTAGCTGGAATAAGATTTTTTTCCTCTAAATCGTTGTTTTCAGATGTAACATATGGTTTGAATTGGATCGCTTTCTTTTTCCCAGGAAGATGATCAACATTCACTTTTACTGACTTTTCTTCATTACTGTAATTAACAAATACAACAGATAGTTGATCATCTTCTTCATGATAATATGCGGAACCCATTAGTTCCTCTTTTTCATTTGCTCCTTGCAGATCAACTCGGTAGGCACCTGGTCGAACAAAGCGGCTGTAGTTCCCCATTGCCCAAAGTAATTTTGATTCAATGATCGACTCCTCATCACCAGGTTGAGAATAATCAGTATAAATCAACCCATCCTTATAATCATAATTTGACAGAGCCAGCCACCATTGCCATGCTGAGGCTTGCGTTTCAACCATGTCAAAATGAATTAGTCTTGCAACATCAAGTGCTGTCTTCATTGTTAAATCTCTTCCAGGTCCATTACTTCCCAAAATACAATATTCCGACATCCAGAATTTTATATCTTGACCGTATTGATCTAGATTTTCCCGGACAGATTTTCTTAATGGAACGAGACGGTCTTCACCAGAATAATGATCTGACCAATACGCATGTGCACTAATTTTATTTCCAATGATATCTTTAATTTCAGGATCCCCTAACATTTCTTTAATGTATTCACGGTATTTTCCAGGATAACTACCGTTGGCATTCCCGCTGTTGTATACACGATCACTACCAGTAAATTCGCCATACATCGCATCATCAAGCAGAGATGTATACTCTACAGCTTCAGTGGCGTCAATTTCTGTATCAAGTCCTCTTTTTTCTAGTTCCGCGTGTAACGCCAATATGACTTTTTTAATATCTTCTATGTTATATCGATTACCTTCCTGTCCAGCGTAATCCCAGTTCCAGGTAGGTTCATTAATAGGGCTAATATAGTTAAATGGTACATTTTCTTCTTCAAAATGTTCTAATACATCTGCCAGGAATACCGCGAAATCATCAACTGATTCTTCTTTTAAATTCGTACTTCCAACAGAAGGATCAGGTTGTGCGTGACCGTTTTTCGTCATCCATACAGGAGGACTGTTTACAAACCCAATAAATTCCTCGACACCTCTATCCTTTGCTGCATGAAGAAACCATTGTTGTCCAGCTTGTCTGGACCAATCATACGGCTCATTTTCACCTGTTTTAAAACTCTCGGCTCTTCTCCATGGGTCTGTAATTATTTCCTTATCCGTTTCTTCACTTCCAGCGCCAATATTAAAACGCCACATTGATAAACCAATTCCTTTTTCCGTTGAAAACAGCAAATCGGCAACCTTCTTCTTACTTTCCTCTGACCATTCAGAGCCAATTTTATCGAAGGACCAGGCACCGGAGGCTCCGAAACCATCAATTTCTTGGTATTTATTTTCTACATTGATCGTAATTTCTTGGGTATTTTCCTTTTTTTTCGTAGACATATTATTTTCCTTTGCTTTACTATTTGTTGGTATTAGTGTGAACATTAATAGAAATATAGATAATATACAAAACCTTGAGACTACCTTTTTATTTAATAACATATTTTACCTCCATTACTAGATACGTGATAGAATGCGGTTGTCCCCTAAATCATTCATGATGTGGGACGAGGGACCTGTCCCCATGGTCCAATTATTATAAAACGATCTTCGGTTTCTTCTGCTTTATAGATTATTGCTCGGGATTCTGGGGTGCTGAAGGGATGGTGAAGGATGAGCATCCAGGTGTCTTCGAATGTTTTGAACAGCATGCCGTGTCCGCTGTCACCTTTAACCAATGGGTCCAACTGTTCCCAAGGTCCTTCCAGTTTACCTGACTGAGATCTTGCAATTGTCTGGACATATCCTTCATCGTTATAACTTGACCAGAGCATGATGAGATGACCACCTTTTGTTCGGTATAATTGACACCCATCAGATACATATACTTGAGGCTTGTTATCAGGTTTTCGCTCAGCATTGATCCATGGAGCATCTGAAGCTTTAAAAAGATGGATTGGTTCACCTTCAGCATCAGATAAATCATGCTTTAAAGGTATGGCTTCAAACGTTCCATCTATAACCTGAATCCATTCATGACAATATACCATCCACGGTTTTCCATTCTCATCTTCATACAGTGTTCCGTCTAATGTCATAAAATTTGCTGGAGGAACAGGGCCATCCTTTTTTATTATTTGAAACGGACCTTCCGGCGAATCTGATACTGCAATAGCAGTACCTCGAAGATGATTCGTTTTCCAAACCTCTGGTGGTTCTGCTAATATGTTGTCTCTATTATGAAGGGTAACAAATAAATAATATTTACCATTATACTGGTGAACTTCCGGTGCCCATGTGCCATGTTGAGGATGTGCCCATGTCCCGTCAGGAACCTCAAATATAACAAAAGGTCCCTCCCATTCTACTAAATCTTTACTTTTGTAAACTAACACTCCATTCCTTTCCAAATCTGTTAATTCCGGAATTCCTGTTGTGTATAAATAGTAGGTATTTGATTCTTTATGTGATAAAACAAATGGGTCATGTGCAGGAATATCTGCAAGACGGTGACCTTTCCTGGGATTGCAAGTATCAGAAGCAATGTTATAGGGCATTTAAGCATCTCCTGTAATCTATTTTTCACTTAACCTCAATAACGACAGAGGAACTTTCCAATCCATCTGAGGATACCTTTAATGTAATTGTCCCGGGTTGATCAGTGGCTCTAACATAAATTAGTAATTTCCCATGATAGGCCTTTCTGTTGGTTTCTTTATAATTTTGATGACTTGTTGGGTTACTGCATTCCAGTCCAATAATTTCACCTGGACCTTCAATTTCACAGTCTATTTGATTATTAGCCTCATAGACAAGATGATGATGTACATCAAGGATATTTACTTCAATATGTGCAATATCCTGTTTGTCGGCTTTAAGAGTAGTAGAATCAGAGTCCAGGTGTAGCTTTGCAGGCATACCAGCAGTAGTTAATTCATAGGTACAACAAATGTTACCGTTTCTTTTTCCTACTGCTTTTAACGTCCCCTCTTCATATGGAATATCCCAATAGATCGATCCACCTTTGAAGTCTTTTTGTTTTTTGATACCAAGTGATGTCCCATTTAAAAGTAGATCTACTTCCGGGCAATTTGTACAACAAGCCACCCTTACAAGTTCGCCTTCCGTCCCATTCCATGCACCAACTACTTCATGGTCCCAATAAATTTGATCAGGATGCTCTTCCTTAATAGACGTTATCCCTACATAAACCATATCTTTTTTAGACCATTGACTTTGTTTGAAGAAGAATAGCGGCTTCTTGAATCCTGCTAGATCAAGCATACCTGGTGTTGCATGACGAACAGGCCATCCACGAGCTTCTCCTAAATAATCAATCCCTGTCCAAATAAATTGCCCTGAAACAAATTCATTATTTTTCACAGCCTTCCACTCATTATGATGTCTCCCGTTTTCACTACCATAAATGACTCGATTAGGGTATTTTTCATGGTCTTTATGATACCGAAATTCCTGATAGTTATAACCAACCACGTCAAGTGCATCCGGGAAATCCGTCTCATTGGACATAATGACACTTGCCAGTGCTGCTGTAACAGGTCGTGTTGGATCATATTGCTTTACTACACTTGCCAATCTTTTCGCAATATCACCTATTCCCTTTGCTTCAGGCTTTTCCGCTTTATACCGATCTTCAAGTACTGGATGTGAATAGGGATCATTAGGATAATCAATTTCATTTCCAATACTCCAGAAAACAATTGATGGATGGTTTCGATCCCTTACTACCATATCTCTTAAATCGGTCTCCGCCCATTCTGTAAAGTCTGATGCATACCCGTCAAGTGAAGGTTCTCCTTTATTCCAACCCTCTACCCATTTATTTTTGGGATATTCCCATTCATCGAACGCTTCATCCTGAACCAAAAATCCATACCGATCACACATATCCAATAACTCTGGTGCCGGCGGATTATGACTCATTCTTATCGCATTCACTCCAGCTTCTTTTAATCGTTGCAAACGCCTGTGCCAAACCTTATCAGGTACAGCTGCTCCAAGACACCCTGCATCATGATGGATACATACACCTTTCATCTTGATATTTTCTCCATTTAGATAAAACCCAGAGTCCACATCAAAGTGAAAATATCGAACACCAAGAGGAGTGGTCTCAGTATCAATCACTTGACTATTCTTTATCACCTTTGTTTCAACACTGTATACATACGGATTTTCTGGTGACCAAAGATTTGGCTTTTCCAACATAATAGAATGATGATAGTCTTGTTCACTATTTGCTTGAATGGTTTCCATAGAAGAACAAGCTATTAGTTTTTTTCCAGTAGCATCTTTTATTTGATGTTCAATTTGAATTTCACCTTTGTGATTGGTTTCATTTTTCACACTTGTTTGAATGGTAATTTCTGCTTCTGAAGTTGAAATATTCGGAGTTGTAATATATATACCATACGGCTTGATGTACACATGATCAGTCAAGTTGATAAATACGTTTCGGTAAATCCCAGATCCCGGATACCAGCGAGAATCCGCAAAATCTGAGTGGTCCACCTTTACAGCAATGACATTTTCGTGTGTGTCGAAGTTTATAAAAGGAGTTAAATCATATTGAAATGAGCTGTATCCATAAGGTCTTTTACCTAGAAAATGTTCATTAATCCAAACTTCACTATTTTTATAGATGCCATCGAACTGAATCATAATCCTTTTCTCTTTTAAGCTATCAGGAACGATGAATTTCTTTCGATACCAACCAATACCCCCGGGTAAATATCCTGTTGAACTTGCATATTCCTTCTTAAACGGACCTTCTATGCTCCAATCATGTGGTAAATCTACTGAACGCCAATCTGAATCATCAAACTGAATTTTATGTACATCAGTGTCTTCACCATTTGAAAATTTCCAGTCAAAGTTAAACTTTGTACTTTTAACAGAGGGATTCCATTGTTCAGTTATGACATTAACCATGATTATCCACCACTCCTTATTAAAGTTGTTTTAGAGTACTAAATAGATAGATAAAGGGCTATCACGAATACTTGATAGCCCTTTTTTCACTTTTTCTCCTACTTAACCTTCAACAAGCTTTTTATATTCATCCATTTGTTTTTGAATTTCCTTTTGTACCTTTTCATAACCGGCTGCTTCTAATCTCTTACGGAAATCTTCAACAGCTTTTTCCGGATCACCCGCTTTACCAAATGCAATTGCCGGTACCATTTGTGCAGTTACTTGTGAAAGTGCAGCTATTTCAGCTTCTACAGGTGTACTATCGAAAACAAATTGTCCATATGGGAACGGCTTCTTAATTTTATCGTACTCCTCATAAATCTCAGGCATTCCTTCCCATCTGTCAGAACTAGGGATTTCGAACTTATCTACACGGCCTCCCCAGAAATTAGATGCAAATGAATGTTTTGTTTCATCATATCCTTCAGGACGTACACGTTTACCATCTTCGATTTCGTATTGAACTCCTTCAATACCATAGTTAAATAATTTGTAAATTTCTTCATCATTGCGAAGTAAGTCATATACCATAAGAGCACGCTCCGGATTTTTACTATGTGCACCAACAGCTGTAGCTCCGTGAGTAATAGACATTGAAATTAAGTTATCACGTGTATCTGACCAAGCAAACATATCGATTTCAGAACCTGGTTGTTTCACATCCATTTGTGGACGAAGACCTGCGAATGTTTCAGTATGATGCTGATCAGCTCCAGTTTTTCCAGCTTGGAATAATGCGCGAGTATCACCTTTATAATTTAATACATCAGAACGCCAATATCCTTTATCAGCCCAATCCTTCATCATTTTTGCATAATCTACAAAAAGATCTTCAAACACCGGACTTACAACGGTATACGGTTCATCAGCTGATTTCCCCCAGTAAATCGGGAATACTCCTGTAGCAATTGGTAATTCAATCTGATCGGAATAGGAAGTTGTATACCCCCATGCTGTTGTAACGTTTGTTCCCGGTGTATCCCAAGGAATCACACCCGGCTTATTATCGACTATACCTTGGAAGTATTCACCTAAAGTTTCAAAATCTTTGATAGGCTCATTTATTCCAAACTCCTTAGCCCAATCTGTGCGGTAGAAAAATCCGTGGTTAACCCATTGAGTATAAGAGTCTTCCGGCATCATAACAATTTTCCCATTGTATTTTGTTTGCTCCCAGCTTTCATCAGAAACTTCTTCCCAAGTTTTCGGTGCATAAGTCGGCAAAAGTTCAGTAATGTCCATGAATGCACCTTTTTGAGCATTACCCCAAGCATCTAACCAGTCAGTAGCTGTGATAATTAAATCAACCGGCTCACCTGAAGCAAGAGTTAGATTATATTTTGTCATATAGTCAGCCCATTCGATCCATTTTATTTCAAGATGAGCATTTACTTTTTCCTCTAATTTTGCATTTACTTGCTCCATTACTTTTTCTAATTGACCGTTTGTCGGTTTATCCCCCAATGCCATCATCGTAATATTGACAAATTCTGATGTATCAATTTCCCCATTTTCGTTAACTTTTGTAGTTGGTTTCGTGTTTTCTGAGTTTGTTTGACTGGATCCATTACACGCCACAAGGCTAAAGGTTAACAGCATGACCATGATTAGTACGAAGAATTTTTTCATCTTCAACATTTCATTTCCTCCCCTTTATCTTTTTCATTCTTAATCTATGAAACAAGGAAAAATCCTTACTCATATTCATTAGCCCTTAACTGCACCAATTGTAATACCTTGAATAAAAAACCTTTGTACAAACGGATAAAACAGAATAACAGGACCGGTAGCCACAACGGCTGTTGCCATTTTCATAGATTCCAAAGGAATTTCTTGTGGTGCCACATTAGAAGCTGCCGCAGAGTTTCTTATGAAATCAGCACTTGTAATGACGTTATAAAGAAACAACTGAAGAGGTCGATATTCCATATTAGGTGAAAGGAAAAGCATGGCATTATACCATTCATTCCAATATCCCAAGGCAATAAAAAGTCCGATTGTCGCTAAAGCCGGCGTAGACATAGGTAAAATTAATTTTAAAAAGATCGTGAAATCACCTGCACCATCCATCTTTGCAGATTCTGTAATCTCGTGGGGAATCGATTTTGTAAACGCCTTCATCATAATGATCAGAAAAGGACTCAGCAATCCCGGAAGCAATACGGCAAGATAATTATCTTTCAGATCCAAATACTGAGTAACCAATAGATAAAATGGAACAAGCCCACCTGAAAACAGGGTTGTAAAGTAAATATAAAATGAAATTTTATTACGATAGAGGAAATCCGCACGTTGCAAGGCATAACCAGTCATGGCCACAATAAACAATCCAACAGCAGTTCCAACAATCGTAATACCCATTGTTACAACATAAGACCCAATAATAAGCCTTGGATTTCGGAAAACAATTTCATATGCAAACGTAGAAAATTCTTTCGGCCATAATGCAAATCCACTTTCCATAATCGCCTTCTCAGAAGTGAAAGATGACGATAAAATTAAGACAAAGGGCAAAAGACAACAAAGAGCAAATAACCCAATACAACCATATCCAATCACACGAACCATGATCGTAGAAAAATCCACATTTCGTCTATATGTATTTTCCACAAGTACATCCCTCCTTTAGAATAATGAGTTTTCCGGTGAAACCTTTTTAACAATCCAGTTAGCTGTAATAACGATAAAGAATCCAAAAATTGATTGATATAAACTTACTGCACTTCCTAAAGAAAAGTTAAAATTCGTCATTAATGTTCGGAATACATAGGTTTCGATAATATCTGTGGTAGGATAAAGCATTGTATTATTAGCACCAACTAGGTTATAAAACAATCCGAAATTCCCTTTTAATACTCCACCTAAAGAAAACAGTAACAAGATGATAAAAGTAGGCTTTAGCCAAGGAATAATAATATAGCGAATACGTTGAAAAGCATTAGCTCCGTCAATTTCTGCAGCTTCTAAGATGGATTTATCAAGACCCATAATCGCAGCAAAATAGACGATTGATCCATAACCTGTAGATTGCCAAAGGAAAGTAATGACGATGATATAAGGCCAAATCGCCGGATTCGAATAAGTTTGTACAGGATCCAAGCCAACCAATTCTAAAAATGAATTAAGTAAACCATAATCATAACTGAGTATGTTATAGGCTAAAAGACCAACTAAAACGGCGGAAATGAAATGTGGTAAAAACATAATGGTTTGTGATATTTTTTTAAACCATTTATTTCTTAATTCATTAAGCATGATGGCAACAGCTATTTGCAGGAAATTACCTAATATGATGAAGGCGAGATTATAAGCAATCGTATTAAAGGTTAACTTCCATAAATCACCTGTCATAACCAAGAAACGGAAGTTTTCCAAGCCTACAAAAGCACTTTTAAAAATACCAAGTGAATAATCATAATTTACGAAAGCAAGGTAAAGTCCCGGCATTGGAAGATAAGCAAATATAGCAAAGAAGATAATGGCAGGCATACACATAAGAAGAAGGGTTCGGTTCTTCCATATTCTTCTAAATCGAGACTCTTTCGTTTTTGTTATAACAACAGGTGTCTGTGATTGCACAGTAGCAGTTTTCATCTAAATCCCCCCTATACTCATGATCTTAACTTCAAAACAGCAACCGTCTAACAAAAGAAATACCTTTAGTATTGAAAGAGTACTAATCTAATAGCAATCTGTGTAATGAATAACTAAAAGGCATTGTAGATAACGATGATAAGCAATGAATATATTAGAAATGAAACGGGTTTCATAAAAGTGCATAAAACCTTTATTATTTGAGAAGTCACACTATGTATGTATCATTTTATACACTTTAAAATGAAACGGGTTTCATAAAAATGTATACTAACTCAACAATATTGTTATTACTTTTTCTTAGTTTGTATACCAATAATGAAACGGGTTTCATTTTCAACAATAATCTTTTATGCTTATGCCACATTAATTATTTAACACATTAATTTTGAAAGCGGTTACTTAAGATTCATTATAGTTCCGTTCCTATTAAAAGTAAATACCATTTTTTCAAAATTATAAATTTATTTTTTACCTTTTCTTCTTGGATAGTCTCAACTTCTGTTTCCTATTCTGGCCGTTCTACGTAAATTTATAGAAATGACAAAGAAAGCTTCAAATTCTATATGTATAAATAAGAATTGAAGCTTTACCATCTTAAATACCAGGAAAAATACCCCTTTCCTGTATAATTTCTAATATGAACGATTCAAAACTTGATCGGAAATGATCAACTTAGGCTCAGTAGACTCAACCACATCCTGAACACTGTAACCATTTGCTACTTCAATCAATTCCAATCCATCCTTCGTAACATCAATAACCGCACGATCTGTTATTATTCGATCAACCACATTTTGGCCTGTTAATGGTAACGAACATTTCTTAAGAATCTTTGGGTGTCCTGCCTTGTTCACGTGTTCCATGATCACAATAATTCTTTTAGCACCGTGAACTAAATCCATTGCCCCTCCCATTCCCTTTATCATTTTTCCCGGAATCATCCAGTTAGCAAGATTACCATTTTCAGAAACCTCCATACCACCCAAGATAGCTAAATCAATGTGGCCGCCGCGAATCATTGCAAAGGATTCTGCATTACTAAAGAAGCTGGCTCCTTCTATTGCGGTTACTGTTTCTTTTCCCGCGTTAATTAAATCCGGATCTACTTCTTCTCTCAATGGATAAGGTCCAATTCCTAATAGACCATTTTCTGATTGCAAAACCACATTTTTATTTTCAGAAATATAGTTCGCAACCATTGTAGGCATTCCAATGCCTAAATTCACATAGAATCCATCTTGAATTTCCTTTTCAGCCCTTTGTGCGATTTGTACTCTTACATTTTTCGCCATCCTTTTCCCTCCTCTATTTTATGCTTGAACCGTAAGTCGTTCGATTCGTTTTTCATGTTTCCCAATAATTAACCCTTGAACATAAATACTTGGTGTATGAATGTGATCAGGATCTATTTCCCCAACTTCCACAATTTCCTCTACCTCTGCAATTGTGATTTTCCCTGCGGCCGCCATAATAGGATTGAAGTTTTGCGCTGTTTTACGATAAATAACATTGCCCATCTTGTCTGCTTTCCATGCTTTTATTAAACTAAAGTCGGCAGTAAGGGATTCTTCAAGTAAATATTCTTTCCCATTGAATTTTCTTGTTTCCCGACCTTCTGCAATAGGAGTCCCTACTCCAGCCGGGGTATAAAAGGCAGGAATTCCCGCTCCACCGGCACGTATTTTCTCTGCTAAAGAACCTTGTGGTGTTAACTGCACCTCTAATTCACCGCTTAATACTTGTCTTTCAAACTCTTTATTTTCACCCACATAAGATGAGATCATCTTTTTAATTTGTTTATTTTGAAGTAAAAGTCCAAGTCCCCAATCATCTACTCCACAATTATTTGAAATAACTGTTAAATCTTTTACATTTTTCTCACAAAGAGCTTTAATTAGGTTCTCTGGTATTCCAACCAGCCCAAATCCTCCAACCATTAGCGTCATTCCGTCTTTAATGTCTTGCACCGCTTCTTCAAAACTAGTAAATATCTTTTTCATCCTCATACACCCCTCGCATCATAGTTTTCGATTATGGTTGAAACTCCTTGACCACCACCGATACATAACGTCGCTAAACCATATTTTCCATTTCTTCTTTTTAATTCATGAATTAATGTGGTGAGGATTCTTGCACCACTTGCTCCAATCGGATGGCCCAGGGCAATGGCACCACCATTGACATTTACTTTAGCTTTCGAAAATTGAAGCTCCTTGCCAACCGCTAAAGCTTGGGCTGCAAAAGCTTCATTTGCTTCAATTAAATCCATGTCATTGATTGTAAGTCCAAGCTTATTTAACACTCTTTTCGTAGCTGGGACTGGCCCTATTCCCATTAAACATGGGTCAACGGCTGCACTTGCGTTCCCACGAATTTTAGCTAAAGGTTCGATCCCAAGTTCTTTTGCTTTACGTAAACTCATCATGAGTACAGCAGCTGCTCCATCATTAATTCCTGAAGCATTTCCTGCGGTTACGCGTCCATCCTTTTTAAAAGCTGGCCTTAGCTTACCTAATTTCTCTACTGTTGTTCCCGCCTTTACATATTCATCCTTATCAAAATAAATAGACTCTCCTTTTCGTTGCGGTATTTCAACAGCTACAATTTCATCCTTAAATTTCCCATCGTTTGTTGCCATTGCTGCTTTTTCTTGGCTCCATGCAGCAAATTCATCTTGTTCCTGACGTGTCACTTCATATTGGTCACAAATATTTTCAGCCGTGATTCCCATATGATAGTCATTAAAAGCACACCACAATCCATCATGAATCATACTATCAATGAGCTTCTGATCTCCCATTCGAAATCCTTCTCTAGCTCCCATAGATAAATATGGTGCTTGACTCATATTTTCCATTCCACCGGCAATAGCGATTTCAGCATCTCCTGTTAAAATGGCTTGAGTCGCTAAATGAACGGCTTTCAATCCTGATCCACACACTTTATTTAATGTATAAGCAGAAACATGTTCAGGAAGGCCTGCGTATATTGCAGATTGTCTAGCCGGATTCTGACCAAGACCTGCTTGAAGAACATTTCCCATGATGACTTCATCAATTTGCTCTCCGCGAACTCCAACTTTATCAATCACCGCTTTTATTACATATGAACCTAATTGGACAGCACTAATATTTTTTAAGCTTCCACCAAATTGACCAATTGGCGTTCTTAAAGCGCTTACAATTACAACCTCATTATTTTCCATCAACCAGTTCCTCCCTATTACAGTTTATTCGGAGTTTTCACCATATATTTACTTATTAATTTACAGCATTCTCATTTATGAGTAAAATGAATAATAGTTATATATTTTATTCCAAAACTGAATGGGTAGGTGATGACTTTGGAATTAAAGGATCTACGATATTTTACCGAAGTAGCACAATACGGCAGCTTCACTAAAGCAGCTGAAAGTGCCTATATCTCACAACCGACCTTAAGTAAATCAATTAAAAAGTTAGAAACAGAGCTTAAAGTGGAACTATTTGAACGGTCAACACGTTCATTAAAATTGACTGATGCAGGAGACATTGTCTTCAAACAAGCTATTAAAATATTAGGAGCTACTGATGAGCTTTCTATTCTTTTAGATGATTTAATTAATTTGCCAACAGGGAAAATTAAAATTGGCATACCTCCATTAATTGGGACGCTTTTCTTCCCCACAATAGCGAAAAAATTCAAACTGGAATATCCAGAAGTAGAATTAGAATTAATTGAACTCGGTGCCAAACGAATTGAATACTTAGTAGATGAGGGTCATGTTGATGTGGGAATCATTGTGTTTCCAACAGATCATGGTAAGTTTGAAATTACTCCGTTTATAAAAGAGGAATTTATGCTTTATACAAGCACAAAGCATCGACTAGCAGAATCGAAAGAGGTTACCATCAGGCAATTAGCAGAAGAACAATTTATTCTTTTCAATCGGGAGTTTGCCTTACATCAATTGATTATTAACGAATGTCAACAAGCAGGCTTTCAACCAAATATCGCATATGAAAGCTCACAGTGGGATTTAATAACAGAATTGGTTGGAGAGGAGCTTGGTATTACGCTATTACCGAGGTCTATCTTTAGAAAAATGAATCATCACAACATCAAGATGACTACATTATTGTCTCCACCTATGTGGGAGCTTGGATTTATTACGAAAAAAGACAGATATCAATCATTTGCTGTCAGGACTCTTTTGAAGTTTGTTTCAGAGGAATTTTAACATGAATCTTTTCCATTCCATTCATTATTATCTTCATCTAAATAAGCTCGAATTCCTTGTATGCAAAGAATTCGAGCTTACTCTGCAAACTATTAGTAAAAAACTAGGTTAGCCATCTAGTAGTTGTAATAGATTTCGCTTTTGTATTTCTTCCTTTAAAACCTTAATTATTTTAGTATCCTGGCTTAAGATAACTGCTTTTTTATATAAACTGATTAATAACTCGTTACTTAAATCTTTTAACATATTACTAGTGCCCCCATTACTTATGTTCATTCCCTCTTAGTTGAAAGCGTTTACTATTTATAGTATAAGATAATATTATCAGATTTTCCATGTCTTTAATCATTTAATTGTTATCCTTATTTGCAGTTTGAAAAATCACTATCTCTTAGTGAAACAAAAAGGTTGACTCTCCCCTTAAGGGAGAGATTAAAATAACGTCTTGTAGTTGCTAAAAAATCTTTCATGGAGATGATAAGCATGTCAAGACAGAACATAACTTTAACCATATTATTGCTTAATCTATTTATAGCCTTTTTAGGCATAGGACTTGTTATTCCTGTGACTCCTACAATAATGAATGAGTTACATTTATCAGGTTCAATCGTAGGATATATGGTTGCAGCATTTGCTGTAGCACAATTAGTTGTATCACCAATAGCAGGCCGTTGGGTAGACCAATTTGGCAGAAAAAGAATGATAGTAATAGGTTTATTTATATTTGGAATCTCAGAATTGTTATTCGGTGTCGGAAATACACTGAGCGTCCTGTTTCTCTCACGTATACTCGGAGGTATTAGTGCAGCATTTATTATGCCAGCCGTAACTGCCTTTATTGCAGATACAACATCATTAGAAACTCGACCGAAAGCACTTGGCTACATGTCAGCAGCCATTTCAACAGGGTTCATTATCGGCCCTGGAATTGGAGGATTTTTAGCAGAGATCGGAACTCGTATCCCCTTTTTCTTTGCTGGTTTATTAGGTATTTTTGCTGCAGTTTTATCTTTGATTACATTAAAAGAACCCGAACGTAATATGGAATATGATGAAAATTCAGATCAAAAGGCCGGATTAAACCGAATCTTTTCACCTTTATATTTCATCTCATTTATGATTATCTTAATTTCAGCATTTGGTTTATCCTCTTTTGAATCTTTGTTTGCTCTATTTGTTGATCATAAGTTTGGATTTACCCCAAAGGATATTGCCATTATGATTACTGGAGGAGCTATTGTTGGGGCAATTGCTCAAATTGCTTTATTTGATAAACTGACAAAATGGCTTGGAGAAATTCGTTTAATTCGGTACAGCCTCTTATTTTCAGCGATTCTTGTCTTATTGGTCACCATTGTTAATCAATACTTTCTGATTTTATTTACGACAATTATCGTTTTTATTGGATTTGATTTAATGAGACCTGCTGTAACCACCTATCTTTCTAAAATTGCCGGAAACGAACAAGGTTTTGTAGGTGGTATGAATTCAATGTTTACGAGTATTGGAAATGTGTTTGGTCCAATTATTGGAGGTATACTATTTGATATAAATTTAAATTATCCATTTTACTTTGCGACGATTTTTTTAGCTATTGGCACAGGATTAACTCTCGCATGGAAACAACAGCCTTATGCTAAAGCTTCGCTAGCCAAATTAACGAGTTCAAAACAGTAATGGGGTGGATTTAGTAATGGAGGATAAACTTTATTCTATAGGTGAGGTTTCAAAATTAATGAATATTTCTATCAAAGCTCTCCGCTACTATGATCATATCGATTTATTTAAACCAGCCTATGTAGATCCAAAATCAAATTATCGTTATTATAGTGATTTACAACTATATCGTTTAGACCTAATAAAGTCTCTAAGCTATATCGGGACACCATTAAATCAGATCAAAAAGGTGGAAGATTTAAATAATGACGATTATGTTTCCTTTTTAATGGATCAAGAAAGAATTGTGGAAGAAAAGATTGATTATTTATTTGAAATACAAGAAATTATCGCCAATGTAAGAGAAGAATTGCAGAGACAAGAAGCACCATTTGATGAGGTTGTTCTTTTAGAAAAGGAAGAAATGAAGGTTATTCAAACAAAAGTAACCGGTCTAGGCCCAATTAACACCTTTAATTCGTCATTTAGCAGTCTAAGAAAATATGGACCATCTACAGAGGGGTTTAGAAAAAAAGGGTATGGCTCTATTATTCCATTTAGATACTACAATACAGTTGAAGAAATCAATTATGATTATTTGTTTACACCTGTACTATCGAATAAACATATTTCATCTCTTCATAGTGATACTGAATTTGCAACCTTACCAAAAGGTAAATACTTAAGCATTGTTTCAAATTCCAATTCATTTGAACATTACTTTAATACACTCCAAAAACTAATTCATTATATCCAAACAAATGAAGTCAAACCATTAAGTGATATCTATGAATTCTTTTCTGTCTCTTATCAAAATAATAAACACCACTATATAAGTGAGTTCAGGATAAAAATTGCAGAAGATTAGTATAACAGCTATTTTTCTACGAAATATCATACCCCCCCTTTAATTGTGGTGACCCCTAAAAGTTAGAGTTTTATATTAAGCGGCTAATTGGCTGGTATGGATACGGAATTGAACCGGACTCATGCCTGCCAATTTTTGCTTTATGCGCTTGTTATTATAA
>NZ_JAIVLH010000020.1 GCF_020524345.1 Metabacillus niabensis | reverse complement strand
CTAGGTGTGTGAGAAGCTTTTTCTTTGGTTATCTTAGGAAATTTATTAATCTTTATAAGAACATTTTAAGAAAATAAAAAAGCTTGTAGAGAAAAACACCCACTTTCTCTACAAGCTGACCACACATCTTTTTAAGATGTGTGGCCACTTCAATTTATTAAATTAGATTTGCTGTTCTTTAATTTTTTTATATCCAAATTCGGGTATACTTTTCCACCGCTTACGTAAATCATGTGCGACAGCCTTCGGTTTACGGTCACGGGTGAAGATGCCTTTTTTGTTCCCCTGTACACGCATAATTCCTTGGCTTGTTGCAAAGTCAGCAAAGTTCCACACTTGTTCACCGATGAATTCATCATACTCATCAAAAATTTCATGGTTTACACGATAGTACTCCACCTGGAACTCTTCTGTGAACATAACAGGATCTACGTCATGCATGCCGGCTACTGTGTCTGCCCCATATTCAGTGAACATGATCGGTTTGCCTGGACACCGTTTTTTCCAGCCGTCAAATTCCTTACGGATATTCTGACGAACCATCCCCCAATCCCCGCTATCAACATACCAGCCATAATAACGGTTCAGTGCGAGTACATCAATAAGTTCAGCGATTTTGTCTGTTTCCGGATTAGACCATTGATGTGTAACAATTGTTACCGGACGCTTTTGCGGATCAAGCTCTTTTGTCAGCTTCACTAATGGTTCAAAGTATTCGCGTGCACCTTCTTCTTCTGAAGCCGGTTCGTTCGCTACAGACCACATAACAACACATGGGTGATTTTTATCTCGTTCTACAAGCTCTCGAATCACTTGTTCATGTGCTTCTCTCGTGCCAATATGTTCCCATGTATTACGCTTTTCTCTTTCACCGAACAATGTAGCTGCGAAGTTTAAATGGACTCCGACCGCAGGGGTTTCATCAATGACGACAATTCCTTCTCTGTCTGCAAGGCGCATTATTTCTTCTGAATACGGATAATGAGCAGTACGGAACGAATTGGCGCCAATCCATTTTATTAAGTTAAAATCGAGCACATTTGCTGCTTCATTTAAGCCTCGTCCATGAATAGGTGTGTCTTCATGCTTACCAAATCCTTTAAAGTAAAATGGCTTTTCGTTTATTAAAAATTGACCGTCCCTTACTGCAACGGTTCGAACTCCAAATGACTGGTCATATATATCTACGGCTTCACCATCTTGTAAAAGTTCCACACGCAATGTATATAAGTAAGCATTTAACGGTTCCCAGTGTCTAACATCCGGAATTGTAACAGAGCCTTCCAAATCAGCTGCTTCAGCCACAATCTGACCGTCTTCGTCCAGGACCTTTACTCTTATTTCAGCTTCACCCTCTGCCTCAACTTTATACTGAATTGTACCATCAAGTTCAGTTATAACTGTAATATCTTTTACATAGATTTTGGATGTTGTATAAATTTTTACCGGGCGATGAATACCGGCGTAGTTGAAGAAATCAAAGTTTGGATTGTTTTTCGCCCTTTTTCCGATGCCGTCAACTTCTACTTCTGAGTAAAAACCAACTGGCAGGGTTGATTCATCGACAATATTATTCACTGCAACTGTCAGACGGTTTTGTCCTTTTTGCAAAAAACGGTTAATTTCTGCCTCAAACGGTGTAAAACCACCTTTATGCTCTACAGCAAGTTCTCCATTTACATAAACTTTTGCTTTATGTGTTGCAGATCCAAAGCGGAGTACAATGCGCTCAGAAGTTAAAATAGCCGGAACAGTAACCTCTCTCTCATACCAGACCCAGCCGACATGGTTTCGGATATCTGCTGTAAGTCCTGTATCATTGAAAGATGATGGAACTGACATGCTCATTGCATTTGTCAATGGTTTAGAATACCAATTTTCGTCAAAGCCATTTCCTTTATCAAGCTTAAAATTCCAGATTCCATTTAAGTCAATCACTGTACGTGTATCTGTTAAAATCGGATATAACATTTAAGTGCACCTCTCTTTTGTAAGTGTTTACAGATACTATTATAAGTCGTATAATGAAGTGAAAAAATAACTATTTTTGCACTTATTGAACTTTTTTAACCAGGAGATGATAAAATGGGAGATTCTTTTCAATTATCTTCGTCCATTATGTCCTTTTTTCAACTAACGCATATGAATGTATACGCTTTTGAAACTTCAGGTTCAATGATAACCCTTCATGCTCCCCATTCCATTCCTGATCATCTGAATAAAGCAGCATTCAATGCTCTTATTGGCGTTGTCCATCAGCAGCCTACTATTTGCCATTTCTGGCATCACGATCAGATGGTATATATGGGAGGTGCATACGATTCGGACACAGCAGTTATTGCCGGACCTTTCTTAACACAGCTTCCACATGAACAAACAGGCTCACTGAATGAACATACATTACGAAACCTGCCAATTTTAAACCAAGCTGCCCAACACAGTGCAGCAAGTCTGCTCATGCATCTAAAACAAATGGAAGCCGTTTCGATTTCGTCGATTGAAGCAACAGAGTCCCCTTCTTCCCATTCAAAAGCTCGTGATGAAGAAGCTGACCATTCGATTATTAATCTGCGATATAAGATTAACAATGATATGATCCATGCAATTGAAACAGGAGATGCTGATTCAATTGCAATGCTGAATAAAAAAACCGGAAATTTATTTGACTTTTCATCCCGTTTTCCCAATAAACCGCTGAGGGCCATTAAAAACAGCTTAATTATTTTAAATACAACCTTCAGGCTGGCAGCGGAACGTGGCGGAGTTCCACCTATACTGTTGCATTATCTATCTGAAAAATTTGCCATCTCTATTGAGAGAATAAACAGCGTTCATTCTCTGAACAAGCTACAGGAAACAATGGGGATTGAATATTGTCACCTTGTACGTCAAAATCAATTAAACGGCTACTCCATGCTGATTAAAGAAGCTGTTCGCTATTTTCATAGCCATTTTACGGAACCATTTGATGCCGTGGAACTTGCTGACGAACTGGGCGTTCATCCTTCACATCTTGCACGACAATTTAAAAAAGAAACCGGGTCTACAATGAGTCAATATGTCAATCAGCTCCGCATTCAAAAAGCAAAGCGGCTTTTGAAGAAAGACAATGCTCCTATTGAACACATCACCGGTAAATGCGGATTTGAAGACGCTGCCTATTTTATTCGTGTGTTTAAAAAATTCACCGGCATGCCTCCAGGCAAATGGCGTTCATATGGTCACTAAAAAACAGAGATGTCTCATTGAGGGACACCTCTGTTTGTTTAACCTTGTTCTTTTCGTTTTTCAGCCAAATCAACTGCCAGCTGATTTGTCTTTTGCTTATTCAGAGGATACAAGAAAACAAGAATAAGGAAAATCAACCCGTAAATGATAGATGGCACGAGCGTGGCGAGAGAGTGAATCCCATTTAACGCTTCCTGTGTCTGGGCAGCACTCGCTGCATCGTACCCGACTGCTGCAACAGCAAAGCCTCCTACACCGCCTGCGATTGCCTGACCAATTTTCCGTGCCATAGAATAGACGGAGTAAACGGTTGCATCTTCTCGTAAACCGGTTACATATTCATGATAATCAATGACGTCTGTCACAAACGCCCAAATTACAAGGTTGAAAAAGGCAAAACCAAACATTCCGACTGCTGAGAAAGCCACAAATTCAATCGCAGATAAATCTTTCAAGTAGTACAAAACAAAATATACAACTGCAGCAAGTCCCATACCGATAGCTGCTGTTTCTTTTTTACCTAGTTTCTTAACCATCGGTTTTACAAGTGGAATCGCAATGAAAACTGCTCCAGTCTGAACCAGTCCAATCATACTTAGAGCTGCGGCATTGCCGAAATAATCCTTAAATAAATACACATTTACTGCATTAATCAGCATTGTGTTTACCATAAAAATCAGGGAAGCTATTAAAATCCAGATTAGCGGCTTATTCTTAAGCATCCCTTTCATTGTTACTTTCATACTGCCCTTTTGCTGATTTGGTTCCTGTGCAACAAGGCGCTCTGTTGACAGCTTGTAACATCCAAAGTAGCAAGTAATGGCAAGTATGCCAAACAACACTGCGACCATCAACATACGGTCTGCGTTGATCTCGTTATCTACGAATACAACTAGTGGACCTAGTACATTAATAACCAAGGCAGCCAACATCGCCCCCATTGTTCTCCACGTTGAGAGAGTGGTCCGTTCAACCGGATTGTCTGTAATAACAGATGCCATCGATCCATACGGAATGTTCACAGTACTGTAAAGCGTACCCCACACAATATAAGTAACAAAAGCCCATGCCAAATAAAATCCGTCAGACATACCGGGAATTTGAACAAACATAAGCACGCCTGTTAATACAAGTGGAAATGACATTCGTAAAATCCATGGTCTGAATTTCCCCTGTGCAGTTGGTTTTCTTGTGTCAATAAAACGACCCCAGGCAAAATCAGCGGCTGCGTCCCATAAGCGAGCTACAAGAAATAACATTCCTACAAGTGCTGCACTAATATGAAAAATGTCTGTATAAAAAACCATTAAAAAAGCACTAACAAGCATAAAGAAGAAATCATTTCCAAGATCACCAAGCAAATAGCCAATCTTATCCCTCACACCAAAAGGAGTGTTTTCATTTTTTTCTCCGCTTGAAAGCCGGGTGTATTCCTGCTTTGCTTCTTCCATATCTTTAACCCCCATATTCTTGTAGTAACTCTTTCATCACGCGTATATGAAAGTGTTTTCATTCTTTAATTATAGGTTTTTAGCATGAGATAAAAAGGACGATTCTTGCATTTTTTGTATTAAACTAACTTTAGACAGAAAATTTGAGCACAAAAAAGGTTTTCCGGAAAGGAAAACCTCAGTTGACGCGAACTCCAGTTTATTTTAATGTAACGCTTTAGTGATTTGGATTTAGAATACTTATCTTCCAAAGAACCAAGGGTAAAGTTAAATTGCTTCACATTCTAAACGAACATCGATATTCCCTTTTGTTGCTTTTGAATATGGACAAAAGCCGTGAGCTTTATGAACTAGTTCTTCAAGAGTGGCTTGTTCAATCCCTGTTCCTTTTACATGTAGTGTCACACCCAGTTTAAAACCTTGGTCAATTTCATCTTTAAGTAAACTTACATGAGCAGTTACTTCAGACTCGAAGGTTATACGTTCTTTACGTGAAATCAGTTGTAATGCACTGTCAAAACAAGCAGCATAGCCTGCAGCAAATAATTGCTCAGGATTGGTTGCTTCCGGATTTGACTTCGCACGTGGAGTACCCGGCATAGCCACTTCTAAGTTTAGGTATCCACCTTTAGATTGAACACGTCCTTCCCTTCCGCCTACTGCAGAAACACTTGAAGTAAATAAAACATTTGACATATAAAACACTCCTCTACAAAAAATGTATTTCCCGAAATTAAATTTTGCACAACTAATTGAATTGTAAGTTCATCATAAACAATCCAAATTATAATGTCAACAATTAAATTGTGCACAATGTAAAAATACAGTGGAATCAAATGATGCCACTATACCCTAAGAAAGCTAAATATTGACTTGTAGAAAGTGAATGTTCATCTCTCTTTTTTATTTTTTTCCCTAACCGTTAAAATTTGTGCCTCTGCTCCATATTCAATTCGAATGGTTTTCCTTGCATCAACGGATGTTCTCGCAGTGACTGCTTCCGTTCGTACTTCTCCTCTTATCTCCATCTCAACTACAAAACATTTTGAACCACATCTCATGTGGACCTCCTGATTCGATCATCTTCAAAGTTTAAAAAGCTGGTGGGGTTACAGAAAATAAGATAGCTGCTTTTTTATCAAATGGATTCTCCCACTTGTGCTTCATATGTTTTGGTATTCTGACACTGTCTCCTGCTTCTAATAAGTAGTCATCATCATCTAAATAGATTTTAATTTTTCCCTCTAATATAAAGGCCACTTCCTCTCCTTTATGTTCTAATAGCTTCTCTGAAGAAGATGAATTTGGAGGAAGATTCATAATGGCCGTTGCAAGGGTCCCGGTAAACTCCGGAGAAACAAGCTCATACGAGATATTCTCTACACTCATGTTTTTTCTTTGATTAGACCTGACCACTAAATCTGATGTATTTGTCTCTTCAAGTAAAAAACTAAACGTTGGTAC
This sequence comes from Metabacillus niabensis, assembly GCF_020524345.1. Lineage (GTDB taxonomy): Bacteria > Bacillota > Bacilli > Bacillales > Bacillaceae > Metabacillus > Metabacillus niabensis_B. The sequence goes on along the minus strand of NZ_JAIVLH010000020.1, from coordinate 107,259 downwards.
TTCAAGAACTTTAGCCAAGACCTTAAGAGTTTGTATGGAGGGATTAGCTAATCCTCTTTCAATCTGACTTAACATAGAAGGAGTAATTTCAGCTAATTTGGCTAATTCCCGACTACTAAGTCCCTTTTCCTTCCTAAATCGTTCAACTTTTTTTCCAATATCAATATTTTCCATGACGCCTCCAAAATTAAATTACATTTAATTTATTTAAACTATATTTAACACCATCCATTAAAAACGTGTTAAACTACACTTAACATTAATTAAATTATATTTTATCAACCATCTTGTAACAAGTAATTAAGGAGTGATAATAATGAATGATTTTCTCACTTTTTTAGTTCTAACACTTTTTGTCATTATGAGCCCTGGTGTTGATACAGCACTCATTACAAAAAGAACCATTGCAGACGGACGGAAAAACGGCTACAAAATGGCTCTAGGTATTACATCAGGATCATTGGTTCATACATTTGCGGCCGCATTTGGCCTATCAGCAATTCTCTTACAATCAGCCCTTGCTTTTGACATTGTAAAGTATGTTGGTGCCATATATTTACTATATCTTGGCATTTCATCTTTTTTTAAAAGAAAGAATGATCATGATCTCCAAGTAGCACCTGGTTCTACCCTTAAAAGGAAATCCGCTTTTCAACAAGGATTTTTCTCAAATGTTCTAAACCCTAAAGTGGCCATGTTCTTTATCACATTTCTCCCTCAATTCGTAAATGCAGGATCAAATGTTACCATTCAATTTATCACGATGGGTGTCGTTTACACATTGCTTTCAATCACATGGTTCTTTCTATATGTCTTTTTTATCAATTATCTACGTGAATGGCTTCTGACGGAAAAGGTGCAGAAGATCATGGATAAAGCAACTGGTCTTGTTTTAATAGGTTTTGGTTTAAAGCTGGCATTTGAAAAACAACTTTAATTCTCCATAAACAGGTGCTAATCCTTACTAAGATTAGTGCTTATTTTATAGAGATACGTAAGGTTTTTTAGGGTTAGCACTAAAGAAAAGTGCCTTATAATCAATAGTTCCCCCCTTATTTTTCATAAACTTTAAAAGTTAAGTGAAGCATATTGATGTACAAATCAAATCTGGTATTTTATCATAGCCGTATTCTCATAAAGGAGGGAACAAGTTTGATGAAAGAGCAAAATGAAGCTTTATTATCTTCCTATACATTACCTAATGGAATTCAATTAAAAAACCGAATTGTCATGGCACCGATGACAAATTTCTCTTCTAATTCAGATGGTACAGTTACGGATGCAGAGGTGAATTACTATGCTAGGCGTTCTAAAGGAGTCAGCATGGTGATTACAGCCTGTACATATGTCACTCCAAATGGAAAAGGATTTCACGGTGAATTCGGAGCTGATACTGATGAAATGATCCCAAGCTTAAAAAAGTTAGCAACAAGCATTAAAGATCAAGGTGCAAAAGCAGTACTGCAAATTTTCCACGGTGGAAGAATGTGCCCGCCGGAATTAGTCCCAACTGGTGAAATTGTCAGTGCAAGTGATATTCCTGCAGAAAAAGGCGGTGTTTCCACAGATGAGCCTGATGTAAAACCAAGACCATTAACAGAGGCTGAAGTTGAGGAAATTATCCATGCCTTTGGAGAAACAACCCGTCGTGCGATCGAAGCAGGATTTGATGGAGTTGAAATTCATGGAGCAAACGGATATTTAATTCAACAATTTTTCTCCCCTCATTCAAATAGACGTGATGATCGATTTGGTGGAAGTCTTGAAAAACGAATGACGTTTCCATTGGCAGTTGTGGATTCAGTGAAAAAAGCAGTTCAGGAGCATGCAAAAAACCCATTTATTGTTGGATATCGTTTTTCTCCCGAGGAACCTGAAACCCCTGGGATTACAATGGATGAGACTCTTGTCTTAGTTGATGCTTTATCAGAAAAAGGCCTTGATTATTTGCATGTATCATTAATGGAATTCTTTTCAACACCAAGAAGAGGTGTTGAGGATTTAACGAAAACTAGAATTGATTATCTTAAGGAAACAATAAACAACAGAGTTCCACTTATAGGGGTAGGTTCTATTTATACAGCTGAAGATGCGCGTAACGCATTTGCAAGTGGAATTCCTCTTCTGGCACTAGGTAGAGAATTAATTATTGATCCTGATTGGGTACAAAAAATTGCAGAAGGAAAAGAAGCTGAAATTGTTACAAAAATTGATAAAGATAAGCAGGAGGAATTGGTCATTCCCGACCCTCTGTGGAATGCTATTATCAACACACCTGGTTGGTTTCCAGGGGTTTAATTCTGTGATCTAATAGTAAACTTCCGATCATGACTGTTTTTTTGATCGGAAGTTTTTTTCTTTATAAAGAAATCGAGTGATCAGCAAGCTGTTTTTCTGAGATTACGTTTATTCCATTTCGTTTTAATAAGGCAGTTGTCACGCCATTTCCGTCCATTTTCTTCCCTATAAATTCACCATTATATATCATGGAACTTCCACAAGAGGGGCTATACTCTTTAAGGACAACTACAGTTGCCTTTACATCTTTAGCTTGTTGTAAGGTAGTGTATGCACCTTTTATGTATAATTCAGTTACATCTCTACCTGATTTCTCGATTACTTTAGCTTTCCCATCCAATACATCTTCTCCATTACCTCCTATGATTTCAGCAGGTTCTCTGGGAGTTGAAAAACCTCCAAGTAGTTCAGGACATACAGGGATTGCCTTTTTTTCTTCTATTAGTTTATTGATCTTATTATTTAAACAATGTGTACCATTATATCTTACCTCTAAACCGGCTAAACAAGAACTAACTAATATTATGGGGATCACCTCGTTTGTAATCATACTCTCTCTATATAAGCTTAGGTTCTCTATTATTTAATAGATATAGACCAATCTAAAAAGTTTTTTTCTTTTACTTCATACCACTCACGTTCTATTACACTATAGTATACAGAATTCCGGTATGTTCCATCTTTTCTAATCATGTGATTTCTTAAGATTCCTTCCTTCATTCCACCGATTCTCTCGATAGCTTTTTGAGATCTAAAGTTTCGTTCATCTGTTTTGAATTGGACGCGAATAGCTCCAAGCTCCTCAAAACAATAGCTTAATAAAAGATATTTGCATTCTTCATTTATTTGTGTCCCCCATACACATGGATGTAACCAGGTCCAGCCTATTTCTAGTGATTTGTTTAAGGGAGAGATATCTAGAAAACGTGTGCTTCCAATTATTTTGTTGGTTTCTTTTTGTATAATGACAAAGGGAAATTCCGTCCCCTTTTTCCTATTATAGAGAGCAGATTCCACAAAAGCCTTCATATCATCAAACCTTGCTATCTCTTTAGGTAAGTGAGTCCATATATTACGATCACACCCTGCTTCGTATAGCCCTTGTATGTGATGCTTTTGCATAGGCAAAAGTTTAACATGTTCACCTTCTAATATTTCGAGTTTAATATTCAAGGAAATCCCTCCTTTTCAAACACCTTACAAATACTTAAGATATCAGCTCGTTTTCTTAACTATATACGATATGTGGATTCCCTGACAGAGTTTTGGTAAATTTAAAGATGATATCAACTATTTTTTTACGTACGATTGTTGTTTTACAACCTTACTATGCAAAATCATCAACCAGGAAAGGTAACGTTAGGAACGTTTCCATTTTCAAAAGGGGTTTTTCACATGTTTGATTTATTACTCACAATGGTCGAACGCCTTGGTATCATTGTCATGATTGCCTTTATTTTAACGCGATTCAAATTCTTCCGTGAGATGATTTATCATGATCAGCTTAATCGTAAACAGAAAGTGACGGCAATCATCTTCTTTGGTTTTTTCGGCATTATAGGTACATATTCAGGCTTGAGCCTAAGTACAGAAACCCTCCAATTTAACCGTCTTCCTTCTGATCTTTCCACAGACGAAGCAATCGCCAATTCACGTGTAATTGGTGTTGTTTTAGGCGGGCTTCTCGGCGGTTACAAAGTCGGGATTGGTTCAGGTTTAATTGCAGGGCTTCATCGGATCACATTAGGCGGATTTACGGGGATTTCCTGTGGTCTTGCTACCATTCTAGCAGGAGTGATCGCCGGATTCTTTCATAAACCGAATAAACATGTAAAGTTACGTTCCGCTTTTTTGATTGGAGCATTAGCCGAGACATTGCAAATGGTTGTCATATTGCTTATTTCACGCCCAATTGAACAGGCTGTGGCATTAGTCGAAATGATCGGTATCCCCATGATTTTTGCAAACGGAGTCGGATCTGCGCTTTTTCTATTGATTATTAAAAGCGTATTTAATGAAGAAGAAAAGGCCGGTGCTATGCAGGCCCAGAAAACATTGCGGATTGCCGACCAGACGCTAGCTTATCTGCGCAATGGTCTCACCACTGATTCAGCTGGTGCGGTTTGTCACATTATCCATAATGAAATCAAGTCAAGTGCAGTGGCGATTACGAATACGACAGAAATTCTCGCACATGTTGGTCTTGGCTATGATCATCACCGTGCAGAAAGCCCAATACAGACAAAGATTACGATTGATGCGGTCAAGCAGGACAAGATTGTTGTCGCGAATCAACGCTCCATTCATTGTCGTGATGAAAGTTGCCCACTCGGTGCAGCTGTAATTGCTCCTTTAAAGTTACGAAATAAACCAATCGGCACGTTAAAATTTTATTTTCGTTCTGAAAAAGAGATAACGAATGTTGTGATGGAGTTAATTACCGGACTTAGTTCGATGATCAGTAATCAGCTTGAAATCTCTGAAGCAGGTAAGGCTTACCAGCTCGCAAAAGAAACAGAAATCCGGGCACTGCAAGCACAGATCAGCCCGCACTTTTTATTTAATACACTTAATACAATCGTTTCCCTTGTCCGTATTGATCCTGCAAAAGCACGTAAATTGCTTATTTCATTATCACACTTTTTACGTCAAAATCTGACTGTGACAACACATACTAAGATTATGTTGGAGCAGGAATTACGACATGTAAAAGCGTATCTTGCGATTGAGGAAGCACGTTTTGTTGATCGCTTGACCATTATCTATGATATTGATGATGGAGCCATTCATCAAAGCATACCTCCGCTTACACTGCAGCCACTTGTTGAAAATGCAATGAAACATGGCTTCAAGGATAAAGAGGAAAACTGTTTGTTAAATATTACAATTAAAAAGATAAAGAACATCACTTATATAAGTGTAAAAGACAATGGAAAAGGAATGAGTAAAGAACTGGCCAATCAACTTTCGCAAACTCCGATACACTCCGAGAAAGGGAGCGGTCTTGCCATTTATAATGTAAATCGAAGGCTGACAATGATGTTCGGAGAAGCTGCAGCGCTAAAAATTGCAAGCGAACCTGATAAAGGCACAGACATTTCCTTTTCAATTCCATATGAAGTGGAGGAAAAAAACAAATGAAATCAACTATAAAAACATTAATCGTTGATGATGAATTATATAGCCGTGATGAGCTAAAACATTTATTACAGGAGTTCCCATCGATTAACATTGTTGGAGAAGCAGAATCTGGCGAAGCGGCCATTATGAAATCTCTTCAGCTTCAGCCTGATGTTGTTTTTTTAGATGTAGAAATGCCAAAAATGAATGGAATGGAAGCAGCAAAAGCACTAATGGAATTGAAAAAAGTCCCGCTTCTTGTCTTCGCGACAGCGTATCCGCAATTTGCTGCAGAGGCGTTCCGCTATGATGCAATTGATTATTTATTAAAACCTTATGATGAAGATCAGTTACAGGAAACCATTAAGCGGATTGAAAAAAAATTAGTAACGAACGATGAAAGTGAGGCTGGTAAACGTTCCGGAAAACTTCCAGTTGAAGCAGAGGGTGAGATTTTTTATCTTGAGCCTGCAGACATCCTTTATATATACAGGGACGAAAAAGTAACGAAACTGATTACAAAAACTGGAGAATTCGAAACTAAAACACCTCTTAAGGATCTGGAAAGCAGACTTGTTGCTTTCGATTTTTTTCGAATACATAAGAGCTATCTTGTAAACTTATCCTATGTTTCAAAACTAACCCCTTGGTTCAATGGTGCGTATCAGCTGCAAATCGAAGGGAGAGACGAATTGTTGGCCGTTAGCAGAAATTATGTGAAGTCATTAAGAATACACTTGGAAATTTAGCACCCTTTCTTGCATCTTAATTATGATTTTCAACATGATAACCTCTGTTTTTGACCTTTTGGTCTCAAACTCCCCCTTTTAAACTGGTATTCTATTATACTTTATGTAAACGCATTCATAAAAAGGGGGAGACATAATGTTTACGTTTTTAGGAGGTATCGCTCTTTTAATAATAGGCTATTTTACGTACGGTAAATTTATTGAAAAAATGTTTGGGGTGAAAGAAAGTCGTGCAACTCCTGCATATGTGAACAGCGATGGCGTTGACTATGTTCCAATGAGCACACCGAAGAATTCACTCATTCAATTGTTAAATATCGCAGGAACAGGACCTATTTTTGGTCCGATTATGGGAGCGCTTTACGGACCGGCTGCCTTTATCTGGATCGTTGTCGGTTGTATTTTTGCCGGGGCTGTCCATGACTATTTAACAGGGATGATCTCAATCCGTAACCGCGGCGCCCATTTACCTGAGCTTGCTAGTAAATTTCTTGGTAAAGTTATGAGACATGTTGTAAACGCATTCGCAGTCCTGCTTCTTCTTTTAGTAGGAACCGTATTTGTTTCAACACCTGCAAGTCTTTTACATGTATTAATGGATGGCAAGATCGCATTAGGCTTAATTATTGGATTTATTTTCCTTTATTATATTTTAGCAACGCTTTTGCCAGTTGATAAGATTATCGGCCGTTTATATCCGTACTTTGGTGCATTGCTTGTAATCAGTGCACTTGGTGTGGGCATTGGGTTAATGGTAACAGGAGCACCAATTCCTGAGCTTTCATTCCAAAATTTCCACCCTGATAACGCGCCTATTTTTCCATTGATCTTTTTCACGATCACTTGTGGTGCTCTTTCAGGCTTCCATGCTACACAAACACCTATCATTTCGCGTACAACGCAAAATGAAAAACAAGGACGTAAAATTTTCTACGGCATGATGATTGCTGAAGGGATCATTGCCATGATTTGGGCAGCAGCATCTATGAGCCTATTTGACGGCTATAACGGTTTAAATGAAGTGCTTGCAGCAGGGGGTCCTGGTGCGGTTGTAAGTGAAGTTTCAACCATGATGCTCGGCGCAATCGGCGGTACACTTGCCGTGCTTGGTGTTGTCGTTTTACCAATTACATCCGGTGATACTGCGTTCCGTAGTGCACGTATGATTATTGCTGAATACCTGAACATCGCACAAAAGAAATTTTCGAGCCGTTTATGGATTGCGGTACCGTTATTTGTTATCTCATTGATCCTGACACAGATTGACTTTAACATCTTATGGAGATACTTCAGCTGGGCCAACCAAGCAACAGCGGTCATTGCATTATTTGTTGGAGCCATGTATTTATATATTGCAAAGAAAAACTACTGGGTATCACTTATCCCGGGATCATTTATGCTCGTTATGGTGATTACCTATATCCTTAATGCCCAAATCGGCTTCCGCTTATCAATGAATGTTTCATGGTATGGGGGTGTGATAGGAACGGCAATCCTGCTTGTCCTATTCTTCCGTGCTGCTAAAAAGGCTCGAGCAAATAATCTTCAGCTTGATGAGGATATTTCAGGCTGGGATAAGGTGGCTTAATTCATTCAATTAAAAGTTTTGTAGGGACCGTTCTTAGCACTTATATAAAGTGTTGGACTGTCCCTTGTTTGTTATCTTACAAATTATCAGCCATTTAGCTTAGGGCATCCGGATCTTATGATAAGATGAGAGTAAAATATATACTGTTTAGCCTAGGAGGGATGTTACAATGTTAGACCAAACCATCATTTATCTCGTATCTGGTCCAATCGGAGTTGGAAAATCAACAACTTCAAAAGAGCTTGCTCGGAATGTTCCCAATTGTGTACTTATTCATGGTGACTCTATTCTACAAATGTTTGATTATGGTTTAGACACTGCATGGGAACAAAGATTAAGACTAACGTGGGAGAATATTCTTGCCATAACGAAGAACTTTACTCAACATGGCTTTAGCATCGTCATTGACTTTGTGGTGGAAGATGAGCTCGAGTGGTTTTGTCAGCAGATAAACGACCTGCCAGTAACATTGAAGTATATTGTCTTAAGGGCGGATAAAGAAAAGCTCATTGAACGTATCCATTCGCGTGGAGATCACGAGTCAATCGATCGTTCTTTATTCTTATTGAAGAAACTGGAATCACTTCCCTCTAACAAACCATATCTATATGATACAACTCTAAAACATACAGCAGAAATCGTAGATACCATCCTAAACAACAATCGTTTTTCCGTTAAAAAATAACAATTTGAAAAACTTGGCTTATCTCCAAGTCCTAATGGCGAAAGCCTTAGTTTTTCTTATACTATCATCAATAAAATCTTATACTTTCTGTATAGTATAAAAAATGGGCTTCCTTCTGTGAGAAAAAGCCCATTTTTCATGATTAAATCAGTTTTATAGGTGTATCCAAATGATCATTGCGATAGGAACGATATGAGACGAATTCTTTTCCGTTTGAATCACCATCCATTTGTAAGATACGTTCATTGATGGTTTCTAAATAGAAATGTTTGTCATTCATTTTCAGCATGAAAATTTTATAAGTATTGCCTAGCAAATTTTTCGTGCTTATCTTTGTATCAGGGTGCATCTGAATGAACTCAGCCAGCTGCTGTACGGAAGAATAAGGAATTTCAGCCATATCATAAAAGGTTCCCTTCATATTATCTTTCAACCTACTAAATGCTGTTATGGCCTTTTCTTTTATTTTGTTCCCATCAAACTCCATAAAATCTCTCCTTGTAAGTAAGACTATTAAGAATAATCCCCAATAACAAATAAAATAAACAGAGATTTTATACAACTTCATCTAAGCAACTTGATTTTTCCTGCCTATTCCTTCGGATTCCACCCATTTAACACATTCTCAACAGTATAAAGCTCAGCCTCTTCATCCGTTAATTGAGGACGTGAAAGATTTACACCAGGTCCCTCGTTTTGATACTCAAAAAATCTTGCATCTTTTGCACTGAAGCCTGACATATCTGTCCACCCATTTTGATGAATATGCGGTCCAAGCTCACTATTTTTAAAGACCACACTTGCAATCGCATTCGGATCACCTCCAGGGTGCCAAGGTCTTCCTAAATAAACCGTTCCATCTGCGGCTTCACTTACTAATTTGCTATTGATAAACAGAAAACCAAATGGTTTGTTGATGTCCGTACTTGCAGCTGTGATATAGCCATTATTTGTTTTTGAGCCTCTATCAACTGAAACAATCTCACACTCTTCAAAAACAGCTCTTGCTCCACCAAAAATAAAATCAACATCACCTTCTATATAGCATTCATTAAAGTACTGAGTTCCATCATTCACATAAAGTGTATCCTGGTTCCCTATGAAGCGTACATTGTGAAACTTCATTCGTTCACCACGTGTATAAACAGCAACCGCTTGTGAACCACCCTCTACTAAACGTTCATCAAAGGAATTTTCCATTGTCATATTTTTGGCAGTGAAGTCATTTCCGTACAGATATACACTTGCACTGCCACTTGTGCCATATGTTCCACCTTCAGGCCTTTCCTTTTTTGCGTAGTTATCATACGTTAAAACTGTGTTCTCTGCACTTTCTCCTACTAATGTAATAAATGGTTTATTTGCCGGTACTTTTATTACCTCTTTATAGATACCGTTTTTCACCAAGATCTCAACCGGGTCTGTATTATTGGCAGGTACAGCATCAATAGCTGCTTGGACTGTTTGATAATCTCCGCTCTCATCCTTTGAAACTGTCAATTTGACATGTAGTTTCTTTAATTCCTCTGTCACATCTTCCACTCTATTTACCTCCCCTTCAACAAGTTTTCTACCATAGGTATCCTCTACTTCATTAGGTAGAACCTCCACATAAACACGGTTTTCAAAGTAGCCTGTTGTTTTTGCTATTTCTAATAGCCGCTTTGCATAGCTTCCGCCCCACGAATAGCCATCACGACGTTCTTTTTCAATTTCATGAATGGATCGTTTAATGACACCATCTCTTCCGGAGAAAATTGGTTCATTCGTTCCAATTTCGTAGAATCGGTACCATGTCACAGCTTCCGGATCTTCAACAAAATAAACTCCATTTGGGTCCCCGCTTACGTAGCGAATTCCTTCAAGTTTTACTTCATCAAACCATTGAAGCGCACTTAAAATCGCCTGTTGTATTTCTGGAGTTTGATTAGGACGTGACATTAAGAATTTCACAATCCCTACCGATTCACTTCCAGATATCGATGGATGTTCATAAACTCTGGCATGCTGCGCTTCATACGTTGCCGGATCATGCTGCGCACACCAGGCCGTCAGTTTTCCGTCTACTTTAATTTGAGATTTTAAAATATAGTCAATCCCTTTATTCATAGATCCTTCAAGCTTACTTTTTAAAGAATCATCTACTATGTTTTGATCAAAAGGATATTTTTCATTTACTAAATCATCCATCAGTTGTAAAACATTAATCATCGCATTATCGTTAAATGTAACATAATTAGAATAGTACACTGAGCTCTCTGGAGAATCACCTCGCTGTGGATAAACTTGCGGCCAGCCGCCTGTTTCATATTGCATCGTAAGTAAGAAATCTATGCCTTTTAACACACTTTCTTTCAACTTTTCATCTTCTGTTTCCCTGTAAACCTCAGCAATATATCGAATTTCCTTTATCGTTGCATTATTGTCAATGGAACCTAATTCTTCACCAGTAGGTCCAAATTGCGTTGAACGCTTTTCCTGTCCATCCCACAGCCTGCTATATTCTTCATCCATGCTTTTGGTCCATCCGCCATGATCCATCTGCCATGACACAAGGTTTTCTGCACGTTTCTTTGCTTCTTCAAGATCACCAGTAAACTCATTATTTTCTTCTTTCGCAACCTTTCCATCTTTTAATGGCTGCTGAAGTTCATATAAAACAACAGTATCACCAACATTATTTTCTCCAACTGCCGCACGTGTCGGGTATACATTTTCCAAGGCAGGATTTAATCCGTTAAAAGATCCAGTTGCGGCTTTTAGTGCGAATGCTTTCACATCAAAATTCTCTACTTGTCCATTCAACATCACAACAACCAATTGAGGTGTAACAGACAATGAATTCACAACGTGAATCTCGTTTGACTGTGGATTCGTTACTTTTTCTATCTTTTCTAAAATTCTCGATGCCTCACCAATTGTGACATAATCTTTTTTACCGAAGCCCGGCTTTCCTGACATAATTCCTTTGGAAACAACTGCCCCTACTGCATTGTTATTGTTTCCTTTTCCAGGTTTTAAGTCCAAAATTTCACTTATAATACCTGCCGCTTCTCGTCTTGTTATCTTCTCTTCTGCCTTTATGTTTTCAACTTGGTCTTGTGCGACATACCCCTCCTGTGTTGCACCTTCTAGTACGTAGCTCCACCAAGTGTTTGTTGAGAAATCTCCCTCAATGTTTTTATATGTTTCTTCCTTATAGAAACTCATAACACGATTGATGGCTGCGAAAAATGCCAGTTTTGACATCTGATCGCCTTCCTTATGTGTAGAGGTATCAACCATACCTGCTGCATTTAATTTCTTCAGGGTTACTCCATTCACTAACTCCTGTAATTCTACCTGTTCTACTTCAATAGGTTTGGGGCTATCATCATCTGGATCTTCAGTTGAATTGTGTATACGCAGATGATCGATATTTGCCCCGCCGCTTGGACCTACCCCTTTTGCTACAATGGTATTATCACTAGCATTTAGGTCCACTTTAATTGAAACAGTTTGCCAATTTGTCCACTCTCCAGTTGAATGAAAAGCCAGTTCCTCACGAACAATTTGGTCATTAACGGTGATTTCAACAGGTCTATTTTCTGCTGATCCATTTGCATAGCGGAATACGAAAGAATATTCTCCATCTGCCGGAATATCTGGAATGGTCCATGTAATCGTCCCTCCTGGAGCATTCGGTTTATAATCAACAAAACCTGTTCCAGTATAGCCCGGATGTTGGTTGTCAATAATTGCTTCTTTGATCGTAGCTTCTTCTGCTTCATAGATCGAATCAAATACACTCCCCTCACTCGCGAAAGCCCTTTCATTTCGTGGAATGCCTACTAAAGATAAGACAACTAAGGCACATGTCAATAAAATAAAAAATACCCGTCGATAACTCCCTCTCCCCTTCTTCAAAAGCTTCCTTCCTTTCTAAAGTAGATTTTTTTGTTGCCCCCTGATTATAGTCCAAGTATATTATCGATCGATATAATCAGTTTCTCAGAGCAGGGTATTTAGCCCCTGAAAATAAGTAGAAGTAGAGAAAGTGAGCATAAAAACAAAAATGATTATAACTTTTCAGCTATTCTTCTTGTCCTATTCGAAGGTCTTAAAGGTTGTTATGAAATGAAAATAAGCGATCCTTCTGAATGAAGAATCGCGCTCATATTAAACATTACTGTTGAGATTCCTCCAACACTTTGTCGTCATCCTTTTATCATGCATGTGATGTGAACGGAAATAACAAATGCGTTGGCATATCTTTCATGAACGGTCTGACGAACAGGGTATCATCATTCCCTGTCAAAATTTCAGTATGGATGTTTTCACTGTTAGAATCTGGTATGAAATAAAAATCAATGATCTCAGTATTAGCAGAAACAAGATGATTTAAAATCCTCTCTAAATCCACACTTTTTTTGCTGATAATATCAAAAATATGAAGCTTATTTTCTTCCTTTTTCACGATTACAATCGTATCTTCTTCTTCGATATAATATGTCGCATCTTTGAAAAATAAGATAAAGTAAAACAGTAATAGATGTTCATTATTTTTTACCCCAAAAGTGGAGGATACAGGTATTCTTTCAGCTGCAAACTCCTTCATCAATTCGAAATCAGCCTGATTATTGCTATCCAGCTTACGTATAGTAGATTTATATAAAACTTGCTTTTTCAAATCAGAAGTTTTCAAGCTGAACCTGCTTTCTTTAACCTTTTCAAAACCAAATTTAGGGTAAAAATCCCGCACTGTATGATTTGCGAATAAGTAAATAAAGTCATATCCCTTTTCATATTTTTCAACGATTGTATTCATTAGCCTGGCTGCCAATCCCTTATGGCGGTAATCCGGGTGTGTCATAACCGTCCCCACTTGAAGTGCCTTATATTCTTTCCCATTACAAATGATAACCATTTTATTGACGGAAGCATTTGCGATGACTTTATCTCCAGCTATATATGAGTAACAGATATAATTGTCATTCCAACAGCCTTTGTCATACCATCCCTTAAAATCCAGGTTAAATACCAGCTTTGCAAGTTCATTAAAGCTTTCTTTATATTTTTTTATCTGCTTGTAGTCACTGATGAATTGATATTCACTCATCATAAATCCTCCATATTTTGCTGGTTCCTATCTGGCATTTTAAAAAGACCACAAGCAGCTCCTCAATTATAAAACCGATCTATCGAAAACTGAGAAATATCTATTACATTCTTACCTGAAACAATCAAGTTGCTTAAAGCTTCTCCAACTGCACTGCTAAATTTGAATCCATGTCCTGAGAATCCCGCTGCAATGGCAACGTTGGAATACTTAGGATGTACATCAATTACAAATTTATCATCCGGAGTAAGTGTATACATACAGGTTTTCCCATATTTCAACTGACCAATTTCAGGGAGATATTGATTTAAAAATTGAATCAAATCCTCTTTATCTTCTACTATTTCACCAAACTGCTTCATCACTTCATCTGGATTGATACGTTCTCCTCCATCATGACGGCCTACCTTCAAACCTGCGCCATCAACACTTGGAAAACCATAATAAAGTCCTTGCGAAGTTTCAAATGCAAAGGCCGGGAAATCGTTAGCGTTGTAGATTTTTTCATTAGCATCAAACCAGGCAAATGTCTTTCTTACCGGTGTAAGAGGAAGATCCAAATCCAGCATCGAAAGGAGATGGCCGGACCATGCTCCTGCAGCAACAACCAATGAATCCGAGTAAAAGGTTTTATCGCTAGTTCTAATCGTTACCCTCTCTTCTTGAATTTGAATCTCTTTCACTCTGCTATTTGCAAGAATCGTAGCACCATTCATTTCAGCAAGCATTTGATACGCTTTTATACTTTCTTCACATTTTAGAACACCTGAAGTTGGTTCAAAACAGCCAATAAAATCATCTCTCATTGTGATACCGGACCACCGATTTTGCACTTCAGCTGGATTCAACACTTCTAGTGGTAACGAATATGTAGTAGAGCTTGAGATCGTATTTTGAATAAAATTGGACTCTTTAACCCCAACACTGAGCACTCCTGTCGGGATAAATAATGTCTTTCCTGTATCTCTTTCTAATTCGTTCCATAATTCCTGTGCTTTAAGGATAAAAGGTACATATTCTTCACCCTCGGCATACGCATATCGAATAATCCGCGTTTCTCCATGATGACTACCTTTGTTGTGAGGTGGATGAAAAGAGTCGAGCAATAACGTTTTCTTTCCACTTTTTGATAAGTAATAACCTGCTGACATCCCCATAGAACCCGCACCAATTATAATTACATCATAGTTCATATCCTTTAACCTCCATGTATCATGATGTCATAGTTTATTAAAGTATAATGGATATTCAACCCTTGTGAAATGCATTTGTTGATAACTATGACTGGAACGTAAGCAAAAAATGCCTTGCTTCATTATAAAAAAGCAAGGCATCGTTAACATAATTATTGGTAGCTTCAGTTTTATAGGTGAACTTATATATATAAATCTACACCATACTTTTCACCTTATCCCCAAATATCCGCCAACTCCCAAGCATCAAGGTTCAACAATTGAACCTCCCCATCTTCTGAAAATAATTCTACAAAAACACTTAATGGATCTGGATAGATTCGGGCAGTCATCACGGTATCACCGTCATTCATAAATACTTCTACTGAAGAACGATCAATAAACAAATGAAATTTAATCGTGTCCCGATTTGTTAGATCTAGTTCACTTCTTCTAATACCGCCTTCTCCTGTTCCAGAGTGGTTTCGGTCTATTGTTACTTTTTGTGAATCTTGATCATAGTAAATGGTTGTTTTTTCTTGACGATCTTCTGACGTGCGAATATTCATTCCAAACCTTTTAGCGGAACAACCTTTTAAGGAGAATTCAGCGATGACCTCCAAACATTGCCCTTTAATAGTTGCTAGTCGATGAATTTCAGAAATCATCATACCAGTTAATGCTTGGTGTTCAACTCTCAGTTTTTTCAATTCTTCTACAGGAATCATCACAAGTTTGTTGTGTTCATTTAGCTTGATTTCACGAGGAATCGTCATAGCACCAGCCCAGCCATGATCCTGCTCAGGCATTTGAGATTCCCACATGCTCATCCAGCCTAGAACAATTCGTCTTCCTTTTTCATCGAGAAAAGATTGACCTGCATAAAAATCAAAGCCTTTGTCTAACTCAATAAAATCGCCATAGTCGAATTTTTTTGTATCATAACTAAATTCACCAACATAATATCCGTTTTGATAGAGATTTTGATAGAGATCTCCCTCAGGCTCAATTCCTTGAGGTGAAAATAAAAGAATATGGTTTCCATCCAACTCAAAGAAATCAGGGCATTCAAACATATAACCCATTTTTCCGGTACTTCTAGCAAGATCCCCTTTATATTCCCAGTCAACTAGATTGGTAGATTCATATAAAATAACATTTCCTAATTGATCGACCTGATTACCTAACACCATATACCATTTTTCACCATGCTTCCATACCTTTGGATCGCGAAAATGCGGAGATCCATTTTCAGGAGGCTCTGTTATGACCGGATTGTTCGGGTGTTTTTCAAAGTGAATACCATCGGTGCTTTCTGCAATACATTGGTACTCAATAAACACATCTTTTTCACTATCTGTATGAACATGACCAGTATAAATAAGCGTCAGCTTTCCATTATGATCTACTGCACTTCCTGAGAAACAGCCGCTTTTGTCATAATCCTCTCCAGGTGCAAGGGCGATAGGGAGATGTTCCCAATACACTAAATCCTTACTTTTCATATGTCCCCAGTGAATCGGACCACCTTTTGGACTGTATGGATGGTGCTGATAAAATACATGATACTCACCATTCCACTGAATTAAGCCATTTGGATCATTAATCCAATGTGCAGGAGCCATGATATGGTATCCTAAACGGTAAGGAGTGCCTTGTACCTTTTGACTAGCCTCCAGCACTGCCTTTTGTGCTAGATCAAGGCGAGTTTGATGACTTGCCATACAAATTCTCCTTTCATTTGTTATAAAAACAAGAGAAAACGATGTATCATTTGTGAAATTACATCGTTTCTTTTCAGCTAAACTTATTTTAGACTTCCTTCAAATGCCAAACATAACTTTGGAAATCACCGCGTATTTCCGCCGGGATACTTAAGCCGACATAGCTTAGCTCATCGCCGCCATACACCTGATCAGTTCCTGCTACCTGATATGTTTTGTCTGGATCAATACCTGTAACTTTCACATACTTTAACGGTGCTGCCGGCTCAGCTAAAACGGAAAAATAAACCATATAGGCTTCTGTTTTTTCTTTATTTGTAAATAGCCATGACGTTTCATTACCTTCAAAAGGACTTTGCAGACGATAAAAATCACCAAATTGAATTAACTTTCTAATTTCCTTATATTTCTCTACTTGTGTTTTTACAGCTTCTTTTTCTTCATCTTCTAATTTTGTTAAATCTAACTCATATCCTAAGTTCCCGGACATTGCGACATCGCCGCGCATTTTCATTGAAGTCATCCGGTTAACTTGATGATTTGGTACAGCCGATACATGTGAACCCATTGAAATAATTGGATAAACCAGACTTGTTCCATATTGAATTTTCAATCGGGACACCGCGTCTGTATTATCACTTGTCCATGTCTGCGGCATATAATAAAGCATACCTGGGTCGAATCTTCCACCGCCGCCTGAGCAGCTCTCAAATAAAATATCCGGGAATGATGATGTAATGTCTTCCATTACCTTATACAGTCCAAGCATATAACGGTGTGCAGTTTCTCTTTGTCGATCGGCCGGAAGAATAGCAGAGCCAATCTCTGTCATATGACGGTTCATATCCCACTTTACATAAGAGATTGGTACACTCGATAAAATATCGCTTACTCTTTTCGTCATCTCTTTACATACATCTTCTCTCGAAAAATCAAGTACCAACTGTCTTCTGCTTTCTGATCGATCTCGCCCAGGAACATGTAGGCACCAATCTGGATGCTCACGATAAAGATCACTTTCAACAGAAATCATCTCCGGTTCAAACCACAAACCGAATTGCATATCCATTTCGTTAATTTGCTTCGCCAGTTGATCCAGTCCATCAGGAAGTTTCTCTTTGTCTACAAACCAGTCACCTAAGGAGGAGGTATCATCATTTCTTTTCCCAAACCAGCCATCATCCAGAACAAATAGTTCGATTCCTACTTCTTTTCCTGCTCTAGCAATATCCTTGATTTTCTCTGCATGAAAATTAAAGTACGTTGCTTCCCAGTTATTTACTAAGATTGGACGTACTTTATCCCGATAAGTTCCCCTGACAAGTCGTGTTCTATATAAATCATGGTAGGTTCTTGACATTTCACCAAGTCCTGAAGAAGAATAAACCATCACTGCCTCTGGTGTTTGAAATGCTTCACCTTCTTCCAGTTTCCAGCTAAAATCAAATGGATTAATTCCCATTGTCACCCTTGTTGTTTTAAATTGATCAACTTCAGCCTGAGCAAGGAAGTTTCCGCTATAGACAAAGTTAAAGGCATATACTTCGCCTGTATCCTCAGTAGTCCCTTTTCTTAACAAAGCAATAAACGGATTGTGCTGGTGAGAACTTGCTCCGCGTGTGCTTTCAATGGACTGAATTCCATGGCGAAGCGGTTGCTTTTCAATAAATCGTTCTTTTACATGTGCTCCATGCAAATGTAAAAAATCGAAATCTGCGTCTCTAAAATCAACCGAAAGGCTATGTGCAGACAGTATTTTTAATGATTCTGAACCTTGATTGATTAAGCGCGCAGACCTTGTTATAACATTGAAACTCTCATATGCTGTATAACTTAATACAACCATCAATCCTGTTACCGAATCCTTCATCGTTATTTCAAGTGTCTCTGCTTCATGATCGTTTTCAACATATGTCGACGGCAACCCTACAAGATTACGTTTACCTTTATAAATTGTGTGTGAATCATATCGTAGATCCGTCACTGTTGAACCATTTTCCAACTGTACTTGATACGCCGGCTTTCGGAAATCAGTATTCCCATATTGAGGATACTCCTGAGGCAATGTGTCTAAAGAAAAGGTCCGGTCATGTCTCTGTTCGTATGGATTACCGGAAAATCCACGATCGAGTTGTTGGATATGATTTGAATGGCGATATTCGTTTACCTTTTTCCCCCAATAGAGATGGAGTAAGTAACCATCCCGAACAATTTGCATAACATAACTTGTATCTTTGGCTTTTATATGAAAGATTTTATTTTCCTCTTGATAATGAATTCCCATTTTTAAAACAACTCCTCAAACCATAATGTTGATTGAAGTTTTACAGACAGTTCATTCTCACTGATTATTGAGGAATAAACTGCCCTTAATTCTGCCTCTCTTTATTTAATTGCTCCTTTCACCACTCCGCCAATAATCCATCTTTGTGCAAACAGATATACAATAACCATTGGGGCAAGGGCTAATAAATATGAAGCAAATGCAAGGTTATAATCTGTTCCAAATTCCGTCTGGAACACATATTGTACTAGCGGTAAGGTTGCATGTTCTGAATCACTTAAAATGACTAACGGCAGTAAGAAATCATTCCATGCCCATAGACAAGTTAAGATACCGACTGTTGCATTAATAGGTGTTAATAACGGGAAAATGACCTTCCAGAACACTCCCCATGTACTACATCCGTCTACAATTGCCGCTTCTTCAAGCTCTTTCGGTATGGAACGAATGTATCCAACATAGATAAAGATATTCATAGCCATCCCATAAACGACATACAGCAAGATTAAACCAGCAGGGTTATTTAACCCTAGTGCGGAAGTCTGTTTTACGATAGGAAGCATAATGATCGGAAACGGAATAAACAACGCACTGACGAAATAGAAGTACAAGCCTTTAAAAAACTTCCGATGCATATTTCTTGCGATCGCATAAGCAACCATAGAGTTTGATAGAATCGTAAACAGTAGCGTGAAAATTGTAATAATCGTGCTGTTTTTGAGTGCATTAAAGAAATCCGTTGCTTCAATGGCTCTCGTAAAGTTTTCCCAATGAAATCCAAGCGGGAAAGAAAGTGCAGATTGAGCAAGCTCCTGCGGTGTTTTTAAAGCGATAGAAACAGCCATATACAAAGGGATGATGATAAGAAGTGCTCCCAAGGATATGACGATCGTGACAGGCCAGTTTGTTCCTTGTTTCATTACATATCCATCTCCCTTTTTTGAAGTATTTTTAACTGGAATACAGAAATAACAAAGATTAGGATAAAGTAGATCACGGCATTAGCAGATTGATAAGCAAATTCTCCTCCGCTAAATCCTCCATTATAAATTAATAGAGAGATAGAAGTTGTCTCATATCCCGGACCTCCACCTGTCATCGCTACAATGTGATCAAATACCATTAACGAGTTTTTCATTGATAACACCATGTTAATGGTAAAGAACGGTGCAATGATCGGAAAGGTAATTTTCCAAAATTGTTGCCATGTATTCGCCCCATCAAGGCTAGATGCTTCATATAATTCCGTTGGCACAGTTTGAAGACCTGATAAATATAAAATGATATTGAACGCACACGCTTGCCAAATAAAAACCAGCAAGATTCCAATCCAGGCAAGATCAGCATTTCCAAGAATGTTTGTAGTTAGAAATTCAATATTGTATTTTTCACCGATATCAGGGAGGATATTTGTGAAAAAGAAATTAAAAATAAACCCTACGATTAAAACACTTAATACATTCGGCAGAAAGTAAATCGCCCGAAAAAAGTTTCTTCCTTTAATTTTTGCATTTAATCCAACTGCAATCAAAAGACTAAAGATATTAACGAGAATCGAAGCAACTACTGCGAATTTAAATGTAAAAATATAAGAATCTTTTACAACTGTATCTTTAAAAAGATTGATATAGTTTTTAAATCCTACAAAGTCATAATCTAAACTAATTCCATTCCAATTGGTAAAAGAATAGTAGATTCCTTGAAGAGCTGGAAACGTGTGAAAAGTAGCAAAAAGTAGAAAAGCCGGAAGAACCATCATATAGAAGGCAATTGTTCTTGAACTTATTTTCCTTTTTGTTTTTACTTCTGATTTAGTAGAAGAAATATGCGGATTATTAACAGCAATATTATCTTTTTTCATATTTTCACGTCCTTATTCAGGTAGAGAAATTGGGCTCATCCCAATTTCTCCCTTAATAGGTTATTTTCTATCTTGTACTTTTTCCCAATCAGCTTGTAATTTTGTTAGGAACTCATCAACGTCTTTATTAATCACCAATGATTGTAACGTTTTCTCCGGCATAACCCCTGTTGGAATATAGTGATCCGGGAAATCTGTCAATGAACCACTTTCAAAACTTGCTTTTAGGTCATCAACCGTTGGATCATCTTGTGTAATTCCTTGAATAGCAGAGAATGCATTTTGTTCATCTATATATTGTTTTGCATTTTCCTCTTCCATAAGGAACTCCACAAATTTCTTCGCCTCTTCCGGATGTTTTGAAGACGCTGCCACACCAAGAATTAAATCAACACCGGATATGACTTTGGTTTCATCCGGATTGTTAGTAGCCGGGAATGGAAATACCCCTAACTCGATATCTGGATTTGCTTTCTTAATTTCCGGAAGGGCCCAAATTCCTTGAAGATACATAGCTGATTCTCCATTGGCAAATGCAGTATTTCCGTCATTGTAACCTACACCTTGTTGATTTTTATGACCATATTCAGATAATTGCAATAACTTTTCTGCAGCTTCTTTGTAACGTTCCTCAGCAAGAATATTTCCTTTGTTTAATTCACTGTAGAAATCATCTCCTTGCGTATTAGCTGCAAGGGCATTAAAGGCCGGAAGTGTAGTCCAAGCATCCTTATACGTATGGAAGAAAGGTGTCTTACCCGCTTCTTTTACTTTTTCAGCAACTGAAATAAATTCATCCCATGTTTTCGGAACTTCCAGTCCTAGTTCTGCAAAAATGGCTTTGTTGTATATAACACCAACAGCGTTTGCCACATAAGGAATAGCGAAAACTTCTTCAAGTCCTGATACATCTTTCAGCATTTGTACATATGCAGGCTGAATGTTCTCAAGACTTTTATCTTCCGTAACATCTGTAAAGACTCCAGCGTTTGCTAAATCACTATACGTTACATCGCCACCAACACCGATGATATCCGGTATATCACTTTTGGATACTCTTGTACGCAATACAGTTGATGGTTCAGGTGGACTTGATTGTTCAACATCAATGTTTGGATTTTCTTCTTCAAATTTCGCAATTAACTTATCAATTGTTTCCATTCCTTCACGCTTATGATGGAAAAACTCAATTTTCACTTGGTCTCCACCTGAACTTTCCTCTCCGCCGCCGCAACCTGCAAGGAGTGAAATGGATAAAGCACCTACCGCTAGTAATGACATTGTTTTCTTCATTTGAATTCCCCCGCTTCGTTTATATAAAATACAAAATAAGTTACTATTCAATAAATGGTATCGATTCCATATCCCTGTAAAACGATCCGCCTCCTTAAACTTCAAGTACTACTCCTTTTTACTAGTAACACTCTCCCTATGTACAAGCTCGGTAGGTAGAACAATTTTCAAAGGAAGTTCTCTACCTTTCAACCGATCATACATAAGTTTCACAGCTGTTTTTCCCATTTCAAATGAATGGATTTTTACGGATGATAGAGCCGGATTTAGATAACCAGCTGAGTCAATATCATCGAAGCTAAACACTGATATATCTTCCGGAACTTTTATACCAGCTTGATGCAATGCTCGAAATGCACCTAATGCCATCGGATCACTTGCAACAACAATAGCACTCGGCAACTGTCTTCTTCTGATTAATTCCTGCATTAGTTTATAACCGCCATTTGGACCCCACTCACCAACTAACACACAGTCCTTTTTGTAAAGATTTTTTTCTTTCATCACGTTTTCAAAAACTGTTTTTCTGACATCTTCTTTCTCTTTCTGCTCTTGGTTATGGATTCCTTTTACAACAGTTCTTCCACCTAAATAAACGATTTGTCGATGTCCAAGTTCAAAGAGATGGTTCAAAATTTGTTGTGTTGCTTTTTCTAAATCTGAAATCACTACATCTACGCTGCTATCATCCGGCTCATAATCCACAAAAACGATATTGTTAGTTTCAAAGTAGATTCTTTTAAGCTCTTTCACATCCACTGTACCAACTATGATTAGACCATCTAAAGATCTTATTTCACTTCCTGAAAAATCACTGTTTCCAATTGTTTGAATAGACCTGATTTTCATTCTGTATTGCTCACAAACTCTTTCAATTCCCATTCTCAATGACATAAAATAAGGATCGTTTACTTCGTCTTCTTCTGTGTTAGTTAGGATCAGTCCAATATGATGAAACTCTTTTTTACTATTAGATTTATCACGATTTCTTTTAGTTGATTTATAGTTTAATTCACTAACAATCCCCATCACTTTTTTACGCGTCTCATCAGAAACTGACAGTGTTGGATCACTATTTACCAGTCTAGAAACTGTAGCTGTAGAAACTTTAGCTATTTGAGCAATATCTTTAAGTGTTGCCATCACATCACTTACCTTTTCTTATTTAGTAAAATTCACTAAAGTTAGTAATATAAATATACCAAGATAAACGCTTACAATCAAGAATAAATTTATTTTTTTAATAAATTTTACTAATAACCTTAACTCAGATCCGCTTATATTAATGGATTATTTTATCAAATAGTTCAATGAAGGTTAATACCATTACTATCCTCTAGATAAAAAAACTTCAGTAATGAATGTTTTTCTTTTACTAAATAGCTCTTGCACCTTTTACATCATTTAATAGTTAAACATAATTTATCGGTTAAATTTACTAAATTAAGATTTCTTGCTTTTTCTAAGGCTTTATCACATTTTTTAACAAATCATTCACTTCTTGAATAAAAAGAAAAAGACAGCGACTTCCCATTAACATTGCGGAAGTTGCTGTCTCTCTTTTCTATTTTAAATTTGTTACTCACATCTCATGCAATACCTACTTTAAGGGTATCAATTAAATATAAAAGGATGCCCCAACAACTCACGCTGGGACATCCTAAATACAGTCATTTCTTATATTGTGCTTGTGTCGATTACAAAACGATATTTAACATCTGAAGCTAATACGCGTTTGTAGGCTTCGTCAATTTCATCAGCTGAAATCACTTCAATCTGAGGTACAATATTATGTTTTCCACAGAAATCCAACATTTCCTGAGTCTCACGAATACCTCCAATCATTGAACCTGCAAATGAACGGCGATGACCGATAAGAGAGAATACATTCACTGCTAACGGTTCTGCAGGAGCACCAACATTTACCAACGTACCATCTAATGTTAATAGTGAGAGGTACGCACTAATATCAATACTTGCACTTACTGTATTAATGATTAAGTCAAAAGAACCGGCAAGTTTCGTAAATGTCTCGGGATCACTTGTTGCAAAGTAGTCACTGGCACCGAATTGCAGGCCATCTTCTTTTTTCTTCAATGATTGAGACAGAACTGTAACCTCAGCACCCATGGCATGTGCAATTTTGACAGCCATATGACCAAGACCGCCCAAACCGACAACTGCTACTTTTTTACCTGGCCCGGCTCCCCAATGGTTTAATGGCGAATATGTTGTAATACCTGCACAAAGTAATGGTGCTGCTGCATCAAGTTCAATGTTGTCAGGAATTTTCACAACGAAACCTTCTGTTACAACAATGTGAGTTGAATAGCCGCCTTGAGTTGGTTCACCATATTTGTCAACACCAGCGTATGTAGGGATATTCCCTTTTAAACAGTATTGTTCTTCACCTTTACGACAGTTCTCACAGTCTCCGCAAGAGTCAACCATACATCCGACTCCTACTCTGTCACCAACCTTGTACTTTGTAACCTCTGGACCTACATCCGTCACTATACCCGCAATCTCATGTCCGGGAACAAGCGGATAATTCACAGGTCCCCATTCCCCGTGGGCTGTATGAATATCAGAATGGCATATGCCTGCAAATTTAATTTCAATTAAAATATCATGTGAATCAAGGTCGCGCCGTTCAATTTCAGCTGCTCTGAATGGTTTGTCAGGACCATCAACAGCTCTTGCTTTTGCAGTTATCATAAAAATGCCTCCTATAAAGTGAATTTCCAAGAGAATGAACGTTTATTTTTTCTCTTGCAAAACAATAGTAATCCTTATAGTTAACTCTAGGTCAAGTGATATATGTTATTCTTTTTGAAAATTTTAATTTACTTACTTAAAAACACGTCTTTCCTCAGTCCAGGAATGAGTTTGGTTGTTGAAGTCATTATTTAAAACTAACCGTTATATCAAGAAGAAAGAACAATTTATTTTCCAATGAATCCTTTCCCAACAACTGTTTTTTTATCTAAATCAACTAGCACGACAAGATTTCCAGAAGAACCAGTTTGGGAATGGTTAAATGAAACAGAATAAACATTGTCCTTTTGATAGTTATCGTCAACTAAAGATTCTATATCTCCAGTTACAGTTTCTTTTTTTACAATTGAATCTTTAGGGCTAACCGAAATTAAATCTTGTTCTTCATCCGTAAGACTATTGAAGGCAACCATTTCAATCGGTAATTGATCTTCAGACTTAACTGAATTACAACCAATCAACATGATTGATAATGAAATGAGCAGCGGAATAAAAACGGCCTTGTACACGATAGACCTCCCCCTTTATTAATTTGTCGTTGATACTTTGTTGTAAGTTTCGTTTCTTCAAGATCCGATAATAAAATAGGATGAAGATACTTTATGTATGATAAATAAACCTTTCACCCGGAACCATCATATGGAATTTTTTGTTAGGGTAATGATGAAATAGGTAATCGACAAAATAAGCAGGATTCTCTCGGTTATTCGGGAACATATCATAATGAATCGGTACAATGAGGTCGATTCCAACCGTTACAGAAAAGTCTACTGCTTCTCTGGAACTCATGTTTCCAATAATTCCCCTTGATGTGCGGAAATAGTCTGACCCATTTATTGGTAAGAATGCAACATGAGGTCTTACATTCTTTACTTTTTCGATCAGTTCTGATGTAACCATTGTATCCCCACTGTGGTAAATGCGAATTCCATTTACTTCTATTAAGTAACCTAGAAAAACATGATTTTTCAAAGAATCGGTTTCATAATCTGGATGCGCAGCAGCAATAGGTGTGATTTTAAATCCTTTGATCATAAACGATTTTCCATCTTTGGTTGGATGTATAGATATATTTTCCACTTGTTCTTGTACTAAAGAGACTAGCGGTGCTGGGATTCCAAAACTAGATTCAGAAACTCTTGCAATCTCTTTAACACTAGGTAAATCCAAATGATCGTCGTGTCCGTGTGTAATTAATACACCGTCTAAGTCTTGGAGCATTGCCGGGTCAATAACCGGCGGAAAAGCTCTCTTAAATTCAGTCTCAGGATCTTTTTCTTCAATACTACAAGTTAAATAAGGATCAATGCAGAGCAATCCATCCTGTTCTTTTCCTTTTATGAGAATTCCCGCCTGTCCTAAATTCCAAAAGGCGATAGACTCTCCAAAAATATTTGTCTGCTTTATCTCAAAAGCTAATTCTTCACCGCTTTTATAAACCGTCACTACAAGTCCCACCTTTTCACTACTGTTTCAAAGTTAAATATAGCATTACTACTTTTGTCCATCCTTTATCGAAATAGTTATATAAACTCTATAGTTCTAAATCAAAATTATTCGACATATCGTCCCCAATATCCTGTTGGATTCTTTTTATAAAGTAGAATCCAACAAAATATTCTACCGCTTTAATTTTGTTCAAATAAAGAGAAAAGGACCCTTATTTAGATTAAGAGATTAATAAAGACAGATTCACGCATGTCATCTACACTAAAGCGTTACCATTCCACCAATACGTTCACCCCGCAACATAAGTAATTACATATTTTTCAAACTATCTTTTAGTTGTATTTTCAACAAGTATCTTTAATTCAGGATTTGTAATGGAAAAAGCACTCAATTTGGTATCTACAATTATAGTGAACGAAAACAAAATTAGAAATATAAGAGAGTAATCACTTCATGTCAAATAGTCCTTTTTGATAACCCTTACAAATTCATATGCTATAATCAAACCATAAGAAAATGCATAAAAGTATCAGTAATTCTCTAACAGTATGGAGATGGTCTTACCGATGGACAGTTTAGATATTTTCAACGAACTTTCAGAGCTCATTAAACTCCGAATAAATTCTTGTAGTGAAGTTGTACATCCCAATAGTTGGATTGAGAGAAGACAACATAAGGATTATGACTTATGGTGCATTCAAGAAGGACAGATTGAAATTCGCATGAAAGAAAAGGCGTATCTCGCTTCTGAAGGAGATTTAATTCTTTTCACTCCAAAAATTGCCTATACAGCCACAACCCTAAGTACCAGCTGCAAATTTATCTTCACGCACTTCGATCTTAGTCTCGGGGATCACCATCGGATACTAGACAATTTTCAACTGTCTGGCATTATTAATAGCACGCTTGTCGAAGAGGAAATTCGCCTTTTTTTAGATACGTATGACCAATATAAACGTTATGCTCCGATGTCAGGGATTCGTTTGAAAGGATGTTTGACGATTTTAATTGCTAAGATATTGGAACAGTATGGGCACAAACAATATCGAGGGGAATTCACGCATAATCCAACCAATCAGAAGCCAACCATGGATTTTGTTAAGCTTGAGCCAGTATTTGATTTTATTCATGAAAACCTTCATCAAACCATTCGAGTTGAAGAGATTGCTGCAGTAGCGGGTATGTCAGAGAAATATTTTATTTCTTATTTTAAGCAATCTCTTGGTCTGACACCAGGCCGCTATATTTATCAATTGAAAATGAACCGTGCTCGAGAATTATTGTACCTTAAACGATATTCGATCCAGCAAATTGCTAGTATGCTCGGCTATCCTGATCCTTACAGTTTTTCTAAAGCGTTTAAGAAATATTATAAAGTCCCCCCTTCTAAATTTGTTTGGTAAGGTAAATGTTCTATTGATTGTTAAATTCCCTACTTTCCCTACCACCTCGTGATTACGGTCTTTACGCAAGTTACATATTTTTATATCAAATTTCTAGCTGGAAACCCTTTATGTGGAACTCCATTTTTTTCTTCATAAAAAGAATTGACCCCTAATAAATATCATTAGGTCAATTCTTAACAAGTTCATTTCTTTATGTTTAGAAGTGTTATATGATTCGTAGAGTTCAGTAAACAGAGCATTGACTTATTGTATCTAATTCCCATTCAATTGAATTGTCAACAAGTTTTTTTAATTCTTTCAATGTCACATTTGCTATTCTTTCCCCTACATTTTTCTCCTTGATTAGCTCCGACAAGCATAAGGCGCAAAGGAATAAGAAAGACGACCACTGAATGTGATCGTCTATAAAGGTTAATCTGTTCCTAGTATCATTGTTCTGCACTACATGATTATATTAATCATAATAACTACTTCTGAAAGGAATGGAATATTTCCTTCACCTTATGATAAGCAAGCTTTTCTCTTCGATAAATATCTACTAAACCCTTATTATTTTGGGATTTTGGCCTTCCATGAAACCAGCCTTTATCTACCCTGCAATCTGCATACTGCCAGATGATCACACCACTTAAGTCCTCGTCGGATAAAATAGGAGTTATTTGTTCAGTTAAAGCATACACCTGGTATTCTTCAGTCCATTTTTCCTGATTATTACTCCTATGACCATAGATTGCGCCCGCTCCTATTTCACTAATCAGTAATGGTTTATCCGCTCCACCCATACTATTAACGAAATTTTTAAGATTGGCCAAAGAGTCTTTTACTGGTGTATCATGGTACCAAAACGGATAGATATTAAAAGAGACAATATCAACCAGATCCAGGCAAGAATCTGAGCCTATATGAGCTTCAAGACTGGCGAAGGATACCGGACGACTTGAATCCAGACTCTTAATAAGTTCAAACTGCCTGGCATAGCACGATCTTCCAAACTCCGTATTGCTCACACATTCATTTAAAATCCCCCATACATAGATAGACGGATGGTTTATATGGTTTTCAATCATTTCTTGAATACAATCTAAACTTTGTTTTTCAAAGTTTTTATGTCTCATCTGCTTTTCACTTAACCCTCTTGCATGAGACTCTTCCCACACTAGTATCCCATTTTCATCACATAAATCCAGGAAACGCTCATCATTAGGATAATGGCTAGTACGAACACAATTTGCACCTAATGATTTAATCATTTCGATATCACGATACATTGCTTCAATGGGAATCGCACATCCAAATTCCGCATAATCTTCATGGCGGTTTACACCTTTGATTATCACTTTTTCTCCATTTAACAATATATCCTTTCCGTCGACTTTTATATCACGAAAGCCTACTCTATCTATGATATCGTCCACTACTTTATCATTATGCAAAAGCTTGGCATCCATCATATACAATTTAGGATTTTCCAATGTATAGGTAGTTGCAGAAGGAAATTCAAAGGAATTCTCCAAATTTGTTTCAGCATGAGGAGAAAGTACTTTGTCAGAAAAGGAAACCTCCTCATCTCCGATCTTAATTTTCAGCGTTATATTATTTTGCTCATTGGAAAGATTTCTTACCGAGGAACGGATTGATGCATACCATTTTCCATTTTTTCGATATGGAATAAAGTGTACGTTTTTTATAAACATATCACCTATTTCCTCCATTACTACTGGACGGGTAATTCCACCATATGAATAATAATCATTGCTCACATGCAGAGCAGACTCCTCGTGAAAAGAATTATCCACCTTAACCTCTAACAAATGCTCACCATAAGGTATATCCTGTAATAATAAGCTAAATTCCGTATAGGCATTATAATGATAGCCAACAGGTTTCTTGTCTAAATAGACATGTGCCGTGTGGCTGACTCCTTTGAATACCAAACGGACATTCCCACCAAAAGATACTTTTTTAGAATAAACCGCTTTTCCTTTATACGACGCAAGCTTTGGATTGCTCTCCCAGCAACCTGGAACAAGCATCTTGAATTCCTCTTGTTTTCTCTCCTCTGAATTCAGAGTATGGAAATCCCAGATTGGGTTAAGAGGGATTTCTTTACGTACAATGTGATTTTGAAATAATCTTGTATTCATACATTTCCTCCATAAGGTTAGTTATCTACAATTATAGAAAACTAATCCAGATATGGAATGCAAGAGAGTAAGCACTTCATGTCAAAAAGTAATATTAGATAGTCCATATAAATTCAATTGGTATAATAGACTCTAATATAATTATGTCTAAAAGTTTGGGATTTGATCATTTCCAATGAACTCTCAGATCTCGTCATGCTTGGCATAAATTTTGTAGTGAGGTTGTGTTGATTAAGAGAAAGCAAGCACCATAAGATGATGACTTATGGTGCTTTCAAGGAGGAAGGGAGAAATTCGTAATTGACGAGGTGTTTCGGGAGTTGACGACGCAAACAAATAAGGTTATTATATGTTTCATTTCCCTAATATCCCCAAAAGAAAGTTAGCGTCCAACAATGGAATTTATTAAGCTAATCCCCCCATTTCTTACCATAAAGCAAGTGGCTGTTTCATGCTAGGTTTTGGATAGACTGAATCTATTTGCTTCAAATCCTGCTGTGTTAATTGAATCTCAGCTGCTTTCACATTGTCTATTACATGAGCAGTTTTACTAGATTGTGGGATAGCAATTGTTTGACCATTTCGAATACACCAAGCCAATAAAATTTGAAAAATAGTTGCATGATGTTTTTCAGCAATTTCCTTTAAAACTTTTTGTTTCGTTAGATTAGTACCCAAACGATCACCACGAGCAACTGGGGCATAGGCGATTAATGGCATTTCAAGTTTGTTCATCATAGGTACTAAATCGAATTCAATTCCTCGATCTCCCAAATTATAACGTACTTGATTTGAATCACATTTTATTCCATCAGGTAATTTCATTATTTTTTCTAAGTCATCAACATCTAAATTAGAAACACCCCATGACTTGATTTTCCCCTGACTTTTTACTTTCTCCAAGGCTTCAATCGTTTCTTCAATAGGTATAGGTCCTTTCCAATGGAGTAAGTATTGATCTACATAATCTGTATTTAATCTTTTTAAACTATTTTCTACACTAACAGGTATTTGCTTTTTTGAGGCATTTGAAGGAAGAACTTTTGAAATGAGAAATAATTCTTCACGGTTATAAGGCTTAATAGCATGTGCAACTAATCTCTCCGCATTTCCATCTCCATACATTTCAGCAGTATCAATAACTTGAACACCATGATCAAGACCAGCTCTTATTGCTTCTACTTCATGTTCAAATGTATCTGCTTTGTCTCCCATATTATAAGTTCCTATTCCTATGGGAAAAACTTTTCTTCCTGAAATTTTTACTTTATTCATTTTTTCACTCCTCCTTATCTGAAAATTTTCTAATCTCGGACCAGTGCAGAATTAGAAACTTGTTTTGAAGGACTAAAGCTGTAGTTTCTAAGGAAAATCATGGCCAAACTTAGAATCAATGATAAGATTCCCACTAATACAACGTATTGTGTACCCATTTCTGATATAAGTAACCCACCTGCCGCTGCGCCAACTGTTGTTCCTACGTTACAGGCTGATATAAATAAACCATTTGCAAAATCAGGAGCTTCCGGAGCCGAAGAAGAGATTAAATATTGATTAATATTGGCCATGATTCCCCCAGCCAATATACCCCACATGAACGTGATGATTACCATAGGCACGGCAAACTCTCCAGTGAAGAATAAAAGGATGTAAACGATACTCAATAATAATGGAAAAGATACGATAGACTTAATTGGATGATTAGTAAGTACCTTCCCTGCAACGATGTTTCCAATAATATTTGCTCCACCGAATATGAATAACGTTAAACTGATCATTTTTGGAGACATTTGGGTAACCGTTTCCAAGTACTCGGCAATATAACTATATACCCCGAATACAGAGGCATTTAATAAAATGACTGCGACTATTGAGATCCATATGATCGATTTTTTTAAAACAGCAAGTTGTTCACCGTAAGATTGCCTTTCCTCAACAGGCATAGAAGGCACGAAAATCAATGTAGCAACCAATACAAATACATTTACTATCGCAAAGAAGGCCATCGCCATTTCATACGAAACAGCACTATCGATAAAACTTGCAATTGGGACGCCTGCTACCATACCGGCAGATATGCCTATGAATACTTTTGAAACAGCTTTTGGAGCTTCTTCAGGTTTTACTGAGGAAGCAGCTACTGTAAATGCCATGGAACAGTAAACCGGATGAAAAAGAGCTAGTGCGATCCGGATGATTAATAGAAAGGTAAAGTTGGTTACAAAAACAGATATGATGTTTCCAACAACGAAAACACTTAGTACAAGTAACATGACCTTCTTCCGATTGATCCCGGATAACAATAACGGCATCGTTGGTCCAGATATAGCAATTGCTAAAGCAAAAAGACTCACCGTTAATCCTGCTGTTGCTATGCTGACATTGAAGTTATCAGCAATGGAAGGCAATAATCCAATAACCCCCATCTCCGTATTTAAGATACCAAAAACACCGATGGTTAATATGAAAATCAACAATTTATTACCTTTCATTAAAAACAACTCCTAAAATAGATGCCCCCTTTAAGCATAGGAGGCATTTTATTAAAATTTCTTCTCGAGGAAATACATATATATTGTTTGCATGTGAGATAACATTTTCTCTTCCTGTTATCTTTATCCTTTGTTATTTATTTTAACTACGCCTTTTCCATATAGCCAATACCTATATCTCATATCATGATATAGATAATAAGCATACACGAACTGTTAGAAGGAGTTTAGAGCTTGAGGTCGATGTGATGGGACGGCTTGGCGGGGGCTGATAAACTTTGATAGATTAATTGAGCCAACTAATTTATTTATCCAAATACAATTTATATAAATAAAAAACGCCTCATTCCATTATTACAAAAGGAATTAAGGCGTCAATATCACGGTTTATTAATAGAATAAATGAATCAAATCTGCTTTTTCAATATTTCCGAAATATTTTTTAACATCAATGTTATCAAATACTGTCTTAATCGCTTCTTTTTCATATCTTGCACCAATTAATGCATTTTCCACTTCTTCAACATCAACGGCACCGAAAAAATCACCATATATTTTACAATTTTCTATGATGCCCTTTTGTACTTCAAGTCGAATATCAATTTGACCAACTGGAAAACGGTGTGAGTGCTGATAGTTAAATTTCGGTGATTTCCCATAATTCCAATCCCAATTTTGATAACGTTCTTCTGAGATTTGATTAATTTTTTTCCAATCATCCTCTGTAAGGTCATAAGTTGGAATCGAATCAGTTCCGTCGAATATATAGCGAAGCAAAAGCTCTCTAAATTGTTCAATTGTAATGCGTTCGTTTAAATATTCGCTAATATTTGCTACTCGACTCCGAATGGATTTAATCCCTTTTGACTCAATTTTATCTTTTCTAACTTTTAACGCAGCAACGACACTATCAATTTCTGAATCAAATAATAATGTACCATGAGAAAACATTCTCCCTTTTGTCGAAAATTGAGCATTTCCGGAAATCTTTCGTCCATCACCAGCAATAATATCATTTCTTCCACTCAACTCTGCTTTCACACCAAGTTTTTCAAGTGCTTGTACAACAGGTTCGGTAAACTTTTTGAAGTTATGAAAACTTTCTCCATCATCCTTGGTAATAAAACTAAAATTCAAATTCCCTTCATCATGGTAAACAGCTCCGCCGCCTGACAACCTTCTCACAACATGAATATGATTTTCTTCTACATAAGAAGTATTAATTTCTTCAATGGTGTTTTGGTTTTTCCCGATTATAATCGATGGTTCATTTATGTAAAATAATAAATAGGTTTGATTGGGATTTAAATGTTTAACCGCATACTCCTCGATGGCTAAATTTATTCTCGGATCTGTGATTCCTTTATTATCAATAAAAAGCATTATATTTTTCCTCCAATTAACGTTAATTGAACTACTAATTAGGGCTTCTGTCTTAAGCAAAATAGCGGCCCATCATTTTTTTAGGTCTTGGGAAATTGATTCTAAAGTAACATTAAGGACCTCTTTTTAAGATACTGCATAATTTTATTTGGAGCAAGATTTTGGGCTGGGATGGTGATAAATGGAGGTGGGATTTACCTGTTATAAATATATTCTTTTCTTTCCTATGGATTCGATTCGTTTAATTCATTCATTCCACTTTTTATCTTGAACAAAGTTTCATCTATCCTATATCTAGATAGCAAAATGTCATTAGCGTAAACACTAATGACATTTAAACTTTTTCTATTCAAATACTTATTCTGCTTCACCCACAACAGTAAACCGTTCATTTATATGTTGTGGATTTTCAACTTCATCCAATACGGCAATAGCATAGTCAGCATAGCTAATATAACTTTCACCTTTTGAATTAACCAAAAGGTTATCTTTTCCAGACTGATATGAACCAGTTCTTTTTCCTTCAGCATCAAACAACGCAGAAGGACTAATAAAAGTCCAGCTAATAGTAGAAGCTTCCTGTAATTCTAGTAAGTTACGTCCTTGCCCTTTGGCGGTCGGGGTAAATAGATCTGGAAAGTAAGGTGTTTCCATTACCTTAACTGTTTTGTGTTCGTCGAAATAAAGGCTTCCAGCTCCACCTACAATAATCGCCCTTGTACTTGTACCTTTTAATGCCTCAATTAATGCATGTCCAGCATCCACATGAGCTTGCTCTTCACCAAGAGGAGCACCAAATGCGTTAACAACTACTTCAAACTTCTGCACATCATCAGAAGTGAGATCATATATATTTTTTTCAATAACTGCAACGTTTAAGTTTTGAAGCATCTCTTACAATAGCTGTCACTTCATGCCCACGGCTAACTGCTTCTTTTAAAATAAGACTTCCCGCTTTACCACTTGCCCCAATAATTGCAATTTTCATTTTATAATCCTCCTAATAATCTAACTTGTAATAAAATAAATTACAGGTGTATTATTATGATACATCTATTTTCGGAAGGTGAGAAAAATGTCAATTAGTAGTCGGTTTTCTGTAGGAATTCATATACTAGCTCTTATTGAGATAAATAAAAGCGGAATAAGCACTTCAGAGTTTTTAGCAGGAAGCGTAAACACAAATCCTGCTGTTATCAGAAAGATTATGGGTATGCTTAAAAATGCAGGGTTGGTAAAAGTCCGTCCTGGCGTTGCAGGAGCTGCACTTACAAAAGAATTATCTGATATAACACTATTTGATGTTTATAAGGCAGTGAATGTTGTACAGGAAAAAGAGTTATTCACCGTACATGATAATCCAAACCCTGAATGTCCTGTAGGTAGGAATATCCAGGAAACAATTGAACCGTTATTTACAGCTGCTCAATTGGCAATGGAAAAGGTTTTAGGAAGCCTTACTCTAGAAGATGTTGTGAAGTCTATTTCTACTAAAGAAAATAGATGTTAAGAAAGATTCCAGGAGTATGTCTTTTCTATTTGGACTTGTACTGCGTTAAATACAACCATTTAAATCTTTAAGTTGTAATGATACAATCGGCCTGTTTGTGAAAGAAAAAGATAGGGCTATACTCGGGTATTCATCCTTCAAGACGTGTTAATAACACTTATTGTTCGTTCCTGATACAATAAAAAAACGCCTCATTTCCAGTATTACCAAGGATTTAAGGCGTTTTAATTACTCAATTTTAGTTGTATTAATAGATATTTTACACGAAGTTCAGCATTCAAGAATAATAGGGAGTTTCCTCGCGCCCGATTGTTGAATACCAGAAAGTTTTTATTTGCTTGTTTAATAAAAGAAAGTTAATTACTATTCATTATAACTAGGTTGAATATAGCCAAAATTAATTCCTTTAGTTACAGCTTCTAATGAAGATGATACATTCAACTTGTCAAATATATGCTGAATATGATTTGAAACTGTACGTTCGCTTGCAAAAACAATAGAAGCAATATCTTTACGCTTATACCCATTGGCTAGTAATTGTAAAATTTGTTTTTCACTATCAGTCAATTCTTCTACAATTTCCGAGGACTTTGGAAAATAGTAAGTACCATTATTAATATCAATTAATATTTCCAATAATTTATCTGGCATAATATTTTTATTAATAAAACCACTTACACCAATCTTTTTTGCTTCATGTCGATAAACGGGGAGATCATAACCTGTCAACATTACTATTTTAGTTTTACATCCTCTATTAATAATGTTTTTAGCTAGCTCTAAACCATCTTCATTGCTTATATTGCTTAAATTGATATCGATTAAAGTAATGTCCGGCTTGACGTTTTCTATTACTGACATAACATGATCGATATCTTGTATTATAGAAAATTGATTAATTTGAACATAATCCTCAAAGGCAATCTTTAAACTCTTTGCAAATAAAACATGATCATCGATTAATAAAATATTGATAGGAATCCTCTCCTTTCATAAAAATTTGAATACAGACAGATAAACCATTAGGTTCGTTATTCAAAATAGTCATTTTACCATTTAATAAGAATAATTGTTCATTGATAGAGTTAAGTCCTTTATGATGAGTAGATCCAACTTTTCCATATACCTTTTCCTTTAATCCTGTTCCATCATCCGATACTATTAGTTCAACTTTTTCCTTGTCCTGTTTCAATGTTACCGTTATCTTTGAGCATTGAGAATGCTTTATTGCGTTTGTAACCAGTTCTTTTAAAATCCGATAAACAACAAGATGATAGGGATCAACTAAAAATAGACCATTCATGCAGTTGAAAATTATTTCTATTTCTCCTTTTCCATAATTCTGCTCTAATGTTTTCAATAGATAACTATAATTTTCTTTTAAGGTGAGTGATTTTAATAAGGTTGGATGGAATTCTTGCATCTGATCTCGTATTGACAGATTTAGGTTATCTAACGTTTCAAAAATGATTGTTTGAACTTCTTCTTTGTCCGATTTATTAATCATGTTTTTTATGGATAATATATCTTGTAAAATTTCATCGTGTAAATAATTGGATACATTGCCTTTTAGTTCTTCCTCTTTCCTCACTTGCATCAAATTATGAGCATAAAAATTATCACGGGCTACTTTGTAATTATCTTTTTCCAAAATAGTGCCTTGCAGTTCTTTATACAATAATGTAAAACGAAGTAATACAAACAAAAGAATCATGTGAATGACGATAAAATGACTTATTATATTAAATCGAAATAACAATCCAAGTAAAAAAATACTGATAAGTGCTAAAAAGCACATCACATAAACATTTGTTTTCTTAAATGGAATATATGCCTCCACACTACCAGTGTTTTTAAAAGCAATTGAATGAACACTAAATAAAGGGAAAATAATCATCACATACCACCCAAAATTACTTAGGTATTCTGGTTTGTCAGCAAATATCATTACGTATCCAACAAATGAGACAAAAATAATGAGACCTGTTTTAAGAAAATGCTTTTTCTCACTAATTAAGACAAAGGAAATTCGTTTGCGATGCTTTAGAAATAGAAAAGTAATACAGCCAATGCTTAAAACCCACTGAAGGAAAAATAGTACCGCAAACAACCTTTCGTTTATAAATAAGGATATTAGCGTCAACAGGCATATGAACGTTAAAGTCCAGCCTATTCTCTGTTTATATGTATAGGTAGTATCCTGAAAAAAGAAGATGAACAAAAATTGAACCGATTTATACAGGATTACAACGCTTAGTAATGTACTTAATGTATAAAAAGTACTACTTCCATCTAAAGAAAATAAAAATTGCCATGCTACTAAAATTAATAAGTTTGTAAATCTAGATAGTGTGATATTCCCTTTAATATTTTTATAACTTATATAGGACGCATCTATAATAATTAAGGATATAATAATCAATGGTATTAAATTTTCCATTCCAGCAAAGTTGTTCAATGTATACTGATAACATAAATACAAGATAACCAGAATTTGATTCAGTAAAATAAAAAGTTGCTTTCTCTCATAGGATTTTTTCATAATCTTATTACCTCTGTTCACTTTCTAAAATCATTATACAATCTATTTTTAAGAAAAACTGATAGACATCCACTGTCCATCAGCTTTTTTGATAAATCTAATTTGTATAAATAATTTTATAACAAGCTCTTTTTGTTACTAAAAAATAAATAATATAAACAATTGTAAAAATAACTACAGCTAGCAATATAGGAAGTATAAAGGCGCTATTTCTTCCTAGCAAATCATCCATTAGAGCCGACTTGTAGGCTATTATAGCAAAGGTACTATGTGTTACACCTAAAACATATGGGATGCCAAACAAAGCCAAAATTTGTTTGTTAATTATTTTCTTCATCATTTTATTGTTATAACCCATTCGATTTAATATCATAAAGTCGTCTTTATCCGCCATTATACTAGAAATATTATGGAAGTAGAGTATACTCCCCGTTGCAACAAAAAAGATAATGGTAACAAAGGAAATAAGTAAAAATGTAGAACTATTCGCTTGGGTAATGACTTCATTTCTTTGATAACTACTTGAAAAATAAGGGTCATCTTTAAACAGTGGTTCTAGATTTTCATAAACTTCTTTGTTATCTCTCATATTTTGTCCATCAATACTCATTATCGTTTTTTCAGGAAGATCATATGTCTTTATTTTTTGATAAAGGGTATCTGAAATGATTAATGTTCCAATGCTATTCGCAAACCCAATTGGATTTATTAAGGTGGTCTCTTTGACCATTACTTTTACGTTATCACTAGCTGACAAATTTAAATTATAGACATTCCCTTTATCGGGATCACCTTCCTCTGGCCGATACTTTACTAAAATTGCCTCATCATCATTCAACTTTTCAATTTTTGCAGCTTTGTTTTGAAGCTCTATAAGCTCCCTATAATCTGATTCGGAAATCAAATCAAAGCCCGATGCTTCCTTAACGTTATATTCAAAAGGTAAGTTGGCTGAAGAGGATATTACTTGTATAATCGTTGTTTCACTATATCTCATATCTTTAACATTATTCGTCCCCTTCACTATCTCAAGTGCTTTACTCGCCAGCCCTTTATCTTCTACCGGAAATTCTATAGCTGATGGGATAATCCGTTCCGTGGCTGCTACCGGATAATAAACAGAAAGTACAGTTGAAGCAAAAAGAGAGAGTGTACCGGCAGCTAATAATGTTAATAAGATTAAAGTCTTTGCCTTTGACCGGATTTTATATTTGAAATTTGGCAGGACAATAATATTCATTTCCTTGTAAAGCCAGTTTTTTCTTTGCTCTAATTTATGGATCGAGAAAGGTAAAAACGAATGGATAAAAAAGATGGTTCCTATTACTACTGTTAACATAGTCAGAAGTGCCATTGGTGAAAATCCAATCGTTTTCCATAATGATTCTACACCTCTAGTAATGTCAAACGCTAATATGTACCCAAGAACCATGAATAACAATCCTACAATGGATAGGCTCAACCTGACTTTAATTTTCTTTTCTTCACGCTTTTCCATGCGAACCAAATTTAAGACAGAGCTATTTCGAAGAACAATCCAATTTGAAAAAAACAATACAATCAAAACAGCAAATACAAAGGTTAAAGTAAAAAGAATCGCGCCATAGTTAAATAACGGAATCGCTGATGTTTCAATTTGCAATTTTAATACCCTAATAATGACCTCAATAATACCTTTGTGAAGAATGGCCCCCAATATTACCCCTGTAAGCAACGATAATAAACAAATTACAACATTTTCAATGGTTAACAACTTTAACATACTTGCTTTTCTATATCCTAAAAGAGAATAGATTCCAAGTTCCTTCGTTCGTCGTTTCAAAAAGAAAGAGTTTGAATAGGACATGTAAAATAATACGAAGGCCATAACAAAAACGGCAACTGTTTTTGACATGGTTTCCACCCTACCATCGGATGATATTTTCTCCATAATAATATCGTTCATGGCAAAAGAGATGAAGGAGAAAAATACCATTAATACAAAGGCAACCGAAATAAAGTAAAGAGAATAAAAAGAAAAGTTCTTTTTTAAATTCTTATATGCTATTTTTAATAAACCCAAGGATATCAACTCCTATTCGTTGGAAACTTCAATGCTTGTGACTTCTGTTAAAATATCTTCAAGGAATTCTTTTCTAGTACGATTATTTCTTCTTATTTCCTTAATAATATTTCCATCCCTAAACATGAGAATTCTACTTGAAAAACTAGCGGTATAGGCATCGTGAGTCACCATTAAGATAGTAGTTTGAAGTTCCTCATTCACCTCTCTTAACTTGTGTAACAAGGCTGTTGCAGATTTTGAATCTAATGCACCCGTTGGTTCATCTGCAAATAGAAGTGAAGGTTTTTTTATAATAGCCCTTGCTGCAGCTACTCTTTGTTTTTGTCCACCAGAGAGTTGATTAGGGTACTTAGATAGCTGTTCTTTTATTCCGAAACGCTCTGCTAGACTATTTATAGACACTTCAATTTCTTGTGGAGATTTTTTTAACAATGTAAGTGGAACTGAGATATTTTCCTTTACAGTTAAACTATCTAATAAATAATACTCTTGAAAAATAAAACCTA
Source organism: Metabacillus niabensis (assembly GCF_020524345.1). Classification (GTDB taxonomy): domain Bacteria; phylum Bacillota; class Bacilli; order Bacillales; family Bacillaceae; genus Metabacillus; species Metabacillus niabensis_B. Next base: position 67,112 of record NZ_JAIVLH010000020.1, on the reverse strand, counting down.
AATTACTTTTCCTAAAATCAGCAGCCTTTTTTTCATTTAGTTTATTGATGTTTACCCCATTGATTACAATATCTCCACTAGTAGGCCTATCAATAGTCGATAAAATGTTTAGTAATGTTGTTTTGCCCGAACCTGAAACTCCCATAATTCCAATAAATTCACCTGATTCAATATCAAGGGATACTTTATTAAGTCCTGCTACCTGATTTTTGTTATAAACCTTTACTACATCTCTTGCCGTTAATATCGCTTTCACTTTCATTGCCCCTTTCAAGTTATTTACACGATTAGTTTAAAACTTATACTTGAAGGGAGCATGAGTAAAAAACGCAATGTTTCACCTAAAGCCTTATTCCTTAGTAACAATCGGATATATTATTTAACAGATGCTTCCTAATTAATCGATATCACTTTAATGTTATTTTCACATTAAACTGTATAAACCCAGCTATCTTCATATGTTGAGAAGATAAACTGGGTTTCTTATTTACATGCAAGCATTTTTAATCTATTTCAAATCAGCCAGCTTAAAAATTGTTTTTATTCAACAAATCTGGCCTGATTGATGAAGATGAAGATAGAAATATGAATAGAATCCGGTACTTCTCTTCTTCTAGATGTGTTAATAACACTTATGCATAGTTCCTGATCTAATAAAAAACGCCTCAACTCCAGTACTTTCAAGGAATTAAGACGTTTTAACAAATCATTTTCAGTTGTGTTAATAGATATTTTACACGAAGTTAGAGATTTTAAGAATAATAGGGAGTTTCCTCCCCTCTTATCAAAACTGTTCATTATTATATCCAACTGGAAAAGCATTTAACTTAGTTTAGTTAGATAAAATATGAAATTAGATCTTCAACACTCTTGCTCGTTTGTTGAAGGTCACCTTGCTAATGCACAGTATATTTGAAGTGCGAAATAATGACAGATATTTTTAGTTACTTTTGTAAATATTTGTGATATCTTATCAACGGTGATATTTATGTTTATAAAAGAATTAATTATTAACTTAGCAATTCTTTGTTCTTTAATCTTTCTATATACACAATTTACAAAATCTTCTCCATTGAAGAAAACATCTTCACTCCAAAAAAAACTGTTAATAGGCATATTGGGTGGTCTGTTTAGCAATGTGTTAATGCACTTTAGTATTAATATTGAAAATGCAATTGTAGATCTCCGTCATATACCTGTAATTTTACTTGCATTTTATGGTGGATCTGTGCCTGCTTTAACTTCAATGTTACTTATCATAGTTGGCCGTTTTCTAATTGGAATAAATACTTCTTCCTATGCTGCGTTGATTCTTATTGTTCTAATTACATTTACTTCTATTTATTTTTCGAACAGTAAATTATCAGAAAAAGTAAAAATATTTTTGACTATGACCATTTCGAATATTATTTTTACTTTAGTTATTTCTTACCTAATAAGAGATATTAAAATTTTAATGGTACTAGTGCCTTTATATTGGGGTATTTCATATTTATCAGGTTATTTTAGTTACTACATACTGACATATCTACGAAACTCCCAAGAGCTTTTTGATAAATATAAATCTGAATCATCTACAGATGGTCTAACTGGACTATATAACGTAAGGAAGTTTGACGAACTTTTCAACACAATTCTTAAAAACATAGAATCAAAGGACGAAATGTTATCCTTACTTTATATTGATATTGACTACTTTAAGAAAGTAAATGATATTTACGGTCATACTGAAGGCGATATTGTACTAAAAGAACTTGGATCTTTATTAAAAAAATCCACAAGATCTTTCGATATTGTTAGTCGTAATGGTGGAGAAGAGTTTACTGTAATCTTATTAGACTGTCCATTAGATCGAGCAAAAGAAATAAGTGAACGAATTAGAGGAAATGTTGAGAAACATTCTTTCTTTTTAGGATCAGGTGAACAGATTTCAGTAACTGTCTCTATTGGCGTAGCATGCTTTAAAGATACAACTAAAGATTCAAACTTACTAATTGAAGATGCTGATAGAGCTCTTTATGTAGCTAAAAGGTCAGGTCGTAATCGAGTTTGCGTTGCAAAAAATTAAATAAATTAGGGCAAGGGGTTTCTCCTTGCTTTTTTTGTGTCGTATTTATTGTCTACTACGAAATACATAAGTTACTCAACAATCTGGCCTGTTTGCTGAAGAAAGAGATATGGATAGAGACTGGTGTTTATCCCCCAAGACGTGTTAATTACACTTATCTTTTAGTTCCTGATCTAATAAAAAAACGTCTCAACTCCAGTATTTTCAGGGAGTTAAGACGTTTTAACTACTCATTTTCAGTTTTTTTAATAGATATTTTACACGAAGTTAAGACTTTAAGAATAATAGGGAGTAAACAATTACTCACATTCTCCACAGGCTGAATAAAGCCAAAGAACACGCCTTTCCTCTTCTTTAAATTCATGCGCACTATTACGGAATAAAACACATAAATTAGATTCAATCTGGGCATTAATTAAAAAGAGGATTAAGAATAATAGCAACTTGTAGATATACCAAGATTAACATATATAGTCCGTTATCCAATTGGTCCTTGCAAATAAGCTCCGCTTCGCTTTTTCTAAAAAAGCATTAATACTAGCAATTAAATACTTGTAAAAGAATTTTTCATGTCTAATTCAAATTAGCCCTATTAAGGACAACACTTCTGTCATTCAAAAATTCCTCAATCGATCTAACATGCCTGACACATAAAAGAAGCATTGAGGATATCCCCCAATGCTTTTCTTGTATTTATTAAACTAGCAGTGGTATGATCAGACCGGAAAGTAGTAAAATCAACGCTCCTCCTAATCTCGATGAAATTTGCGCAAATGGCATTAATTCCATTCTTTTTGCTGCAGATAACACCGCAACATCACCGGTTCCACCCATGTTAGCCATACATAAACCTGCTGTAATCGCTGCTTCAATTGGATAGAAACCTACTAATTTCCCTAAAAGACCTGCTCCAATAATTGCTCCTAATACCACACCAAATACTGTTAGAATATATTCAAGTGTAAGTGCTTCAATTACAGTATTTAAATCTGTGTATGCAACACCAATTCCAAATAATAGTGCAAATGTCCAGTTACTAGCTACAAACTGATACCACTGACTAGCACCATCAAGTACAATAGGTGGGATTATATTTGCAACCTTCATAAACGCAATTAAAATGATCATAATTGCATATGGATGTAATGGTATAAACGCTCCCAAAAGATTTCCAAGTGTAAAGAAAGCTAATGCAGCCAATAACCCTACACCCATTTTTTTAATGTCATATTTTTGTTGAGGTTTCTCATACTTAAATCCTTTAACCAATTGTCCATCACCTGATAGTGATGGGAATTTTTTGCCTACCATATCTAACACACTAGCAAGAACAATCGCGAATACATTTCCTAGAGCTAGTGCCGGTACGAGCATTGAAATATAATAGCTTGGTTCATTTCCTAACATTTCAGAATAGATTTGACTCATCGGCACAGCACCAGCACCCATTCCGCCGCCCATAATCGGCAGTGTAATAACTAATATCGCGTCCTGAAGTGTAAAACCTACTAAGGAACCGATAATACTTGCTAGTAAAATGGCACCAATAACAGCACCAAAGATGGGAAGGAAATAACGTAAACCTACTTTTACTAAGATTTTTGAATTCATTCCCAAAATACTACCTGTAATTAATGCCGCAATATAAAAGTCTAGAAAACCGCCTGTTTGCATGAAATCTGTAACAGATGTTGTGATTGATTCTGGAAGCAACCCGCTGTATACCATGTAAGCAGATCCAAAGATCGCTAAAATGGCTCCCCCACCTAAAAATGTTTTCATAATTGGTGTGCGATCGCCAATCCAGCCAAATACTTCACCTAATACAATCATCACTAGTAAACTACCGATCATTCCACCTGGTAAGTTTCCAGTAAACATACTAACTAATGTAATCGCTGCGAATAGTCCAAACCACAAAACAGGTGTATTAAACACAGCTATTTTCGTTTTTGACTCTAACTGATTTATCTTTGTGTTTGTTTCATAGGAGACTTTTTTTGCTGTTTGTTCCATAAATAAACCCCTCACTTCCATAGATTTAATTCTATACTCAATCTGAAGCTGAGCACTTTTTCAAAGAGAAGCTTGCCACTGCCTTTCTTATTACACATGATTTCAACATTTAATTTTTCTTTAAGGCACTTTTCATAAAGAGTATTGTTTTTACAATTAGAAATTTGAACAGCTGTTGATTAGAGCAGATATGCGAGACTCCATCTTAGAGAAGCGTATTAAGAGAGACCCTGCAAGTGCAAAGCACTTAGGAGGGCTCCTGAGACCTCCCGCTGAAGGCGAGTAACTACACTAGAAATCAACCCCAAGTTATTAGCATGAAAATCATTTAAATCAACAAAGAATGCGAAAACAGCTTTTATTAATAATAAAAATGCTTCTCTTCCAAACTTAAGTTCCTGTATGTTGTTCTGTCTTAAACAATGGCTTGTAATAGATCTCCTTTTGGTAATCGCTTTCATTTACCAATCAAATAATACTTGAAAATTCAAACAACTTATACCTTTTGTAATTATTGAAGTCTTTTGTAATTAAAAAAAGCAGCCCCCGCTGCTTTTTTTAATTACTCATATTGCACAAGAATCGATTCGTTTTCTTCATTAAACATATAAGAATAAAGAGGTCTACCTATACCATAGGTTAATGTTTCATCAATAACATGAATCTCATTTAAGAATTTTAAATACTTTCGGATTGAAACTCTAGAAATATCAGTGATTTCTGCAACTTCATCTGTCGTAAACGGATGATTCCCTTGTTCTTTAATAGCATTAAAAACGATAGTTAAAGTCTTTTTAGATAATCCTTTCGGCAGAGGCTTTAATGGTTCAGTCGCAGTTAATTCATCCTGTTTTACTAGGAAGAGCTCGTCTAAGTCCTTTTGCTTCATCTTACTTTGCTGACTTAGTATGAAGAACTTTTCTTTATAAGAGATAAGTGCTTGATGGAACCTCTCAAATTCAAATGGTTTAATTAAATAATCTACAGCTCCATATCTTAAAGCTGTTTGAATTTTATCTACATCAGATGCAGCAGTAATTAAAATGACATCTAATTCTTTTTTTTCTTTTCTAATTTTACTTAATAAAGTTAACCCATTTTCGCCTGGCATGTAGATATCTAAAAGGACTAGATCAACTTTTTGATTGTTAATGATTTTTGTCGCTTCATTTACCGAATGTGCCACACCAACTAAAAAGAACCCATTAATTTCTTTTAAGTATCGCTTATTAAACTCTGCTACCATTGGGTCATCATCTACAATTAAAACATTAATCATTTGTCTCCTCCTATCGGTTGTAAGGAATTTGAATGATAAACTCTGTGCCTTTTTCAACACTTAAATTTAGTTGAATGGATCCTCCTAACGTTTTGACACTTTTGCTCACTAAATATAAACCGTAGCCGCGATTTTGTCCCTTTGTCGAATACCCTTTATTAAAAATGTGAGTAAACTGTTCTTCTTTAATCCCCGGACCTGAATCTCTGATTTTAATTAAAAGTTGATTTTTATTATAGTTTAACTTTACCTGCAGCTTCTTTTCCTTCATTTCACTCATAGCTTCTATCGCATTATCTATGACATTTCCGATAATGGTAATTAATTCATGAGTCACATGATCTTCGCTAGGTTTTGGTATGATTGTCTCATTATCTATTTTCATGTCTACCTTATTTTCCCTTGCAGTACTAAGCTTGCCCATAATAAATCCAGCGAGGACAGGATCTTTAATATCTTTAGTCACATAACTAACTTCGTTTACACGATGATCAACAATTTCATTTATAAAATCCATTAACTCATCATAAAATTCCATCCTAACCATTCCAAGAATAACATGGAGCCGATTCATAAACTCATGTGACTGCGCACGCAATGCTTCAGCATATATCCGAACACCTGTTAATTGTTCTGCCAATTGATGAACTTCCGTTTTATCCCTAAAAGTTGAGATAGCTCCGACAATTTCTTTGTTGACAATCAATGGAGCTCGATTAGTTAAAAGTGTCACACCATTGACCGCTATCTCTTCATCTTTTTCAGACGTTCCCGTTTTTAACACCCGATCCAACTTTGAGAATGGTAGATATTCGGTTAGTTTCATACCTACAGGATTATCCGATAGGCCGATATTCGTAAATATTTTCAAAGCTGATTTATTGACTAGTGTTATTGTCGAATTTTTGTCTACTGCAATTATCCCTTCATGTACAGAATGAAGCATCGTATTTCGTTCTTCATGAATTTTTGCAATCATAAACGGCTCTAATCCAAATAAAATCTTTTTTATATATCTCGCTAGGAAAACTGCGCCTACGATACCGACTAAAATACCTACAATAGATCCAATAAAAATATTTTTATGACCTTTTTTAAGTGCTTTTTCAACATTATTAAGTAATATTCCGACAGAAACTGCTCCTATCTGTTCATTTTGCTCATTATAGATAGGAGTGAATGAACGTAATGACTCCCCTAGTGTACCTTTCGATATAGAAATATGTTCTTCTCCAGTTAATACCACCTTCTCATCACCGCCAACAAAACGTTTCCCAATCTTTTCTGAATCAGGATGAGATTTTCTAATTCCGTTCATATCCAACACTACAACAAAAAGAACATCAGCTGCTTGTTGAATATCAACTGTATACTCTTGGATTGCCCCACCATCATCTTCTTTCTCGAGCCCACTTATAACGATTTCAGATTTGGCAACTGTTCTTGATATAATCTTTGCTTTTTCTTCCTGGTTGTTACGAATAGATTCACTAACTGTATGACTAATTAATAAATCAGTTAAAAGCAATGATATAAGAACAACTAAGCATACAAAGAAAATAATTATAGTACTTAGCTTATATTTTTGTTTTGACAATGAATCCACTCCTAAAAAATTTCCTGGATTTAATATAAAAAACCTTACCTAAACAGATTATTAGGAAGGCTAAAAAAGCAAAATATCTCTCTTAATAATACATAATCCAGGATTCATGTTGAAGCAATTTCCTTAAACCAGAAATACGAATCGAATTCACCTTTTCATGTATATCTTTTAAAATGAGTGCTTGTTTATTTAAATCAAGATTAAAAATATGACCTTTACAAATTTGCAAAGATTCATTTTGATAATGAGTAATTGTTAGCAAACGATTTTTTGTTAATTCTTTTAAGAACATCTCTTTGGTTCCTCTTTTGCTAGCGATCTATCTATTAAAAGGCTCTAGTTAACGTTTACATTACTAATGTTTTTAAAGCCTTGAACACCTTTTCTCTCCTTATAGAATCAAAGTATGTTCAAGGCTTTAAAAGCTTATAGCTTTATTGATAAATCGTAAACTTATTTTACTACTAGTAGATCCTCATGAGGTTCTTTTGAATTCAATTCTTTTCTTGCAACTCCTGAATTTATGGCTGCATCTGCAACAGCTTCTGCAACATGTTTTGCTACTCTTGAATCAAATGGATCCGGAATAACATAATCAGCGTGAAGTTCTTCACTGTTAATTAGTCCAGAAATTGCATAAACTGCAGCAACTTTCATTTCTTCGTTAATTTCCTTCGCACGAACATCTAAAGCTCCGCGGAAAATTCCAGGGAATGCAAGGACATTATTCACCTGATTTGGGAAATCAGAGCGTCCAGTTCCAACAACAAGTGCTCCCGCTTCTTTTGCCTCTTCAGGCATAATTTCTGGTACCGGGTTAGCCATAGCAAAAATAATTGGATTCTTATTCATCGAACGAACCATCTCTTTTGTAACTGCTCCTGCCGCAGAAACCCCAACAAACACATCAGCACCTTCCAATGCATCTGCTAATGAGCCTTGTTTTTGCTCTTTATTTGTAAGATCTGCCATTTCTTCTTTGAATTTATTCATACCAACTGGACGATCTTTATAAATAATTCCTTTTGTATCGCATAAAATGACATCTTTTACACCCATATTTAGCAACAACTTAACAATCGCTACGCCTGCAGCTCCAGCCCCATTTGCTACAACACGAATATCCCCAATTTTTTTGTTTGCGAGTATAAGAGCATTAATAAGTCCTGCAGCTGTCACAATAGCTGTTCCATGTTGATCATCATGAAAAATAGGGATATCGCACTCTTTGCGTAAACGATCTTCAATTTCAAAGCATTGCGGTGCAGCAATATCTTCTAAGTTTACTCCGCCAAAAGTAGGTTCTAACATTTTGACGTGCTCAACAATTTTATCCGTATCAGTCGAATTTATACATAGAGGAAAGGCATCGACATTTGCAAATTCTTTAAATAACAATGCCTTTCCTTCCATAACTGGCATAGCTGCTTTCGGTCCGATATCTCCAAGCCCAAGGACAGCAGTTCCATTTGAAACAACCGCAACAAGATTTCCCTTCATTGTGTAATCATATACTCTGCTTTCCATCTCATGAATTGCCAAGCAAGGCTCAGCTACACCAGGTGAATAAGCAAGACTTAAATCTTTTGCATCCCGTACTTGGACTTTAGAGTATACACTAAGTTTTCCTTGATTTTCTTTATGCATCTTCAATGCTTCTTCGCGTAATGTTGACATAACTGAATCTCCCTGCCTTTGTTGAAATTTACCACTAATTGAAAATAATAGATTAGCATATTAGTTTCTATATAAATCACTGATCATATTAGAAGGTAACAAATATACTTTTTAGATATACAAATCAGGAGAAAAAAAGCGCTTTCTATTTACTGTGATATGATTGGCTCTCCTTCTTTAACAAAAATTATAGTATTTTTTAGAAGACTTCATAGTTTTTGTAACTTTTTAAACTATTTTTTAATTTAAATAAGTTTTGCTCAAAAAAGCACACTTTTATTGTTTTATATAATACTTGTGAGAAAAGAGCCTAGTTTATATTCTGCTGAATCTCATGCAAGGAGTAACTTTCTAGTTCCTTGGCATCTTTTATAAGTTCTTGGCGATATAATCCGACGTATAAACTCGATAACCATTCGCTGATCTATTAGGTTTGAGTATAATGTTATGGTCTTCATAGTAACAAATAGTAGCCATACTCACACCTGTTCTCTCTGCAAAATTGCCTTTCTTCATTCCTTTCACCTCTTATACTCCTCTCTGTCCTACCCCTGGTAGGACAGACATTTTTTTGTAAAAATTGAAAATAGTTTTTCTTACTCCAAGACGTGTTAATTACACTTATCTTTTAGTTCCTGATCTAATAAAAAAACGTCTAAACTCCAGTATTTTCAGAAGTTAAAACGTTTTAACTACTCATTTTTAGTTTTTTTAATAGATATTTTACACAAAGTTAAGACTTTAAGAATACTAGGGAGCTTCTTCCCTCTCTCTAAAACTGTTCATGATTATATCCCACTGGAAAAGTATTTCACTTAGTTATGTTGGATAAAATGTGAAATTAGATCTTCAACACATGCACTTGATTGTTGAAGATTTAAAAATGGGAAAGCACTTTTTTTGAGTCTGTTTAATTACATTTCCTCATACTTATAATCGAATTCGACAAAATGGACCCATAATCTTGTCATTTTACAGGATCTTTTGTTTATTCCGCAGCCCCTTTTTAGATATTCATTCCATTGCCTTGCACTTAATCTTTTATTATACTTCTCTTATCAGCTCATTTTAGGGGTGAAAATTTGTACGAAATAATTTCGGATTTAATGAATATTTCCACTATATATACATTCTATGCTAGCTTTCTTTTGAGCTTAACGATTAAATATATTTGGACTTGGCATGTAGAATATGATTTCATCGAAACAGTATGTGCCTCGTCTTCAAAGGTAAATATAACTTTATCAACACCTTCTACTTTGCAGATTTATGAATGGATGTCTAACTCATTATTAGGTTGGATTGCAAGATATATTCGCAGAAAAGAAAGTTCGGATGACGATTCTGAAAGTTTTCATTCTTTCTCTTAAAAAGCATTTTTAGAAAAATGACTGGAGGAAGAAAGATGAAACGAAATAAAAACCTTATTGTTATTATTGTAGTTATGATATCTGCTTTTGTACTTTCTGCATGTTCTGCACAGAACTCAATTGGGGATGGTTTTTTTCAAAATGTATTTGTTCATCCATTTGGATCAGCCATTCATAGTATCGCTAATTTATTTAATGGCAGCTTTGGATTGTCAATCATACTGATTACACTGATTATTCGACTAATTTTGTTGCCATTGATGTTAAAACAGTATAAAAATCAACAGTATATGAAGGAAAAGATGGACTTATTAAAGCCTGAAATGGATGAAATCCAGAAAAAGATTAAGGCTGCCAAGGACCAGAAAAAACAACAAGAGCTACAGCAGGAAATGTTTGGATTATATAAAAAGCACGGAGTTAATCCACTTTCTATCGGCTGTCTTCCCATGCTTATTCAAATGCCGATCTTGATGGGGTTTTACTATGCAATCAGAGGCTCAGAAGAAATTGCGACTCACTCGTTCCTATGGTTCAGCTTAGGACAGCCGGATATTTGGATTACGGCAATTGCTGGGATTGTTTACTATGTACAATTTAAAGTATCGATATCGAATATGCCTACTCAAAATCAATCTCAAATGAAAATTATGGGGCTCATATCCCCGCTTATGATCGTGATGTTCTCTCTAAATGCTCCGGCAGCACTCCCTCTATACTGGGCAGTCGGTGGGACATTCTTAATTTTCCAGTCCCTGTTAGGGAAGAAAATATACCAGCCAAAACCAAGCAAAGCAGTTAAAACGGAGAACTTATAGCAAAAATAGGTCTGTTAGTAGCGCCAATGCTAACAGGCTTGTTTTTTATTTATATGTTGATGAAATATAGAGACATCTGGCTTGCTAATCAGGCAAGCAGCACTAATTTAGGGGTTAGTCTTTTGACCTTTATTTTTTTCAATTAAGTGTAGCTATTTAGACCTAAATCATGATATTCCTCCTATCAGGTAAAGACTTTCCGATTGACTAAAGGGTCTTTCTACCTAATATAATTGGATGTCCCTTAAGGTACAAGGTTAACTTCCTGGATATACCTGTTTACACTCCACAGATGAATGTTTAATTCGCAAATTCCATCTACTACGCAATATCAGAGTTACTTTACAATCTGGCCTTTAACATGAATATGTCGGAAGGTAACTAAGGGTATAGCATATTGCAGCGTTTGTGTAAATAGAGAAAGGATGACCGTCATGGTCATCCTTCTCAATTAATTTAATTTCTCAGCTTGATAAACATCCGCATTCAATGGAGCACTTAGCATCTCCTTAGCAGCTACGCTGAATTTTTGGAAGTGACTGCTTGCATTATGGGCCTGGACAGCCTCCATGTCCTTCCAACTTTCTACCATAATAAAGCTGTTAGCATCTTTTGGATCCTGGAATAGGTCGTAGCTGTTATTACCAGCTTCTGCACGGCTCCCCTCCATAACCGCTTCGATTTCTTGAAGGAATTCTTCTTTTTTCTCTGATTTAACTGACATTCTAGCGTGGATGATAATCATAGTTTCTCTCTCCTTATTTCCATTCTGTAATTTGTTCTACCGGCATACGATAGGACTTGTAGCCTGTATCTACTGCTTTACCGATAGAAAGCAGCATGACTGGAACATAACGGTCCTTATCCAAATCAAATGCTTCTGCAATTTGATCTTTCTCATATCCGCCAATCGGACATGTATCATAACCATATGCCTTTGCAGTCAGCATTAGCTGCATCGATACTAAACCACTATCGATTAAAATCGTTTCCCTATTTGCCTGCTCCGTTATAGCAGAAAGCAGGTTACGAATAGAGGTTACTTGCTGATCTTTTACTTCTTTAGGCATTAGACCATGCTCTACCGCTTTTCCATAAATTTCTTCCAAGTACTCAAGGTTATTCATATCAGCAAAAACAGCTATTACTGCCGAAGATGTTTTCACTTGCTGCTGATTGAATTTGGCAAGCGGTGCAAGCTTTGCTTTTGCTTCAGGGCTTTCAATAACAACAAAACGCCAAGGCTGTAAATTGACTGATGATGGCGCCTTAGTTGCAGCTGTGAGTATTTCGTACATTTCTTCTTGACTGATTTTCACATTTTCATCATACGTGCGGATGGCACGGCGATCCTGTACGATTTGTAGAAAAGCTTCTTTATTGTATATAGGTGTTTGGTTCATTTGTTTTCTCCTCCTAGTTGATTTTTGGTGACACTGGACACATTTAGCCTGACTTTGTTCAGCATCCGCAAAAATTGTTCTAGCTCTGCTTCTGTAAAGCCAGCAAGAGTCTCATTCACAAACTGACTTTTTTCCTGATATGATTGCTTAATGTGACGCTTCGCTTCTTCCTCCAGCTTCACCCATGTAGCTCGCTGATCATCTGACTTCTTATAGCGCACAATCGTACCGGCAGCTTCAAGTTGCTTTAAATGTCTGGTAACAGCGGCGGCATCGATATTGACTTCCCCTTGCAATGCTGATTGGGTAACTTCCTCATGCTGCAATAAATAATGAAGAATCTCCACACGAGAAGGGCTTGCTCCTAAGCATGACTCAAACTTTGAGCAGAGCTCCTTATTCACAGCCTGCAACTCCAAGAAAATCTGCAAACGGACGGAACAAATAGTCATCGGCATAACCTCCTTCTATAAAGTTGATACATCAATAATTGATACGTCAATGTTTGATAGGTCAATAATACATTGAAACAATAAGTATGTCAATTCTATTGCTTCATAAATACATTATTTATCATTCAAGCAACAGAATGTACAACCGGTAGGTTATTTTATTCTCCTTCTGCTTAATTCACAATTTACTTCATTTTCTATACTTTCTTAACCTAAATAAGCACTTTTCATTGTTGCAGAAAAGCGCCCTAGGGTTGAATATCGTTCATTAAGCTAAAAGCTACCCCTTAAAAAGAAAAAGTAATCTTTAACATAAACATCTGTTTGCCTCATTGTTTCTAACAAAAAATACTGAATTTATTACACTCTACTTTTTTAGTTAGACACCTGAATTTGCTTCCTTTCCCCCTCTAGTGCCCTGTTCACTTTAATAAGGAAAAAGAGATACATGCCTATACAACAATCATCCTTGTTTTACCAACTATATATTTCCAAACGAAAAGGCTAAAGATAGATCAATTTATTTCTTACCTCATAATTCTTGAAGCTCATCCACAGTCACAAATTTATACCCTTCTTTCGTAAGTTCTCTTAAAATATCTTCAATCGCTTGCATTTCCCCACCTGTTTGGTCGTACATTGGATGCAGCAAGATAATAGATCCTGGTTTAATGTTCTCTACTACATATTTTACTTTCTCATCAGCACTTGTGTAATATGTATCCGGTTCTAGAGACCACATAATAGTTTCTCTGTTGTGCTTTTTTAAATAATAAGGTAATCCCACAAATTTTTTCCCATAGGGAGGTCGAAAGTCAATTTCACTCTTATATCCAGATTTTCTAATCAACTCATCAGTTTTTTCAATTTCTTCTTTAATAAAAGCGGGAGATTTTAAAACCATTCTTTTGTGTGAAAAGGTGTGATTTCCAATTTGATGCCCTGCTTCCACCAATTTTTTTGCTTCTTCAGGGTATTTTTCAATATCATTTCCAATAAGAAAAAAAGTAGCCTTTGCCTTGTATTTATCTAATAAAGGCAGAATCTGATTCACATTCTTTGTCGGACCGTCGTCAAATGTTAAAGCAAGAACCTTGTTTTCCGTTTCAACTTGGTATGTTAAGCCTCCAAAAAATTGAAAGGTTCTTAATTTTGTAACTTTAAAAGTTCCTGCGAATAAAAGAACTATGAACAAAAATCCAATTCCTAAAAATAGTAATTTCTTTTTCATCTGTGTTTCCTTTCTTTCAAAGGCTAATATATAACCCTTGGTATTTTAGCATAATTGATACAATAAAAAGTTGGTTGCTTTAATTTACTATCGTCATATTTTCTCACATCATCATTGAAAGGATAATGGGTTAACCTTTATAGTCTAATTGGAGGTTTTTTTATGGAGATAAAAAAAGATGATTTAACTGGAGTTAAAGTAGCAGAATTAATAAGGGAGCACCTTCATGGTATGACGTTGAATTCTCCCCCTGAAAGCATCCATGCTTTAAACATAGAAAAGCTAAGACAACCAAATATTACATTTTGGACCGCATGGGAAGGTTCTGAATTAGCTGGAATGGGAGCACTCAAAGAACTCGACAGTTCTCATGGTGAGATTAAATCAATGAGAACTTCATCCTCATATCTGCGAAAGGGCGTTGCCCGAAGAATTCTCCAGCATATCCTTGACGAAGCCAAAAAGCGAGGTTATAAACAACTGAGTTTAGAGACGGGATCAATGGCTGCATTTGAACCGGCAAGAAAACTATATGCAGATTTCGGATTTAAAGATTGTGAACCCTTTTCAGACTACAAGGAAGACCCGAATAGCGTTTATATGACAAAGAAACTTGGGTAAGTTCTGGTATGGAATTTACCCTTTTTTTCACTCGTGCAACTACTAGATTTTCCACCCCCTCTCTCTCTCAATTTTTCAAGAACATACAATTTGTCAATTCTTTTTAGAAAGGTTCTCTTTTATTTCATCTAACTTCTTTTCTATCATATTTAACCTATTTTTCGTATCGTTAAAAAAGTGAGCAACTCTTGAGATCAAATAAACTACAAGAACGAAAAATAAAATAAGTAAAATAGCTCCAATAGCATCCATAGTTTCTCTCCTTTACTTTTCTAAATAACCATTCTCTCTTCAAGCACAATATCCTTCAAAAATTCATTTCCATCAATCTATCTAAAAAGGAAAAGCGTCTTTTGTTAAAGACGAACACACATCTTCATGGCACTAAAAGTTTAAACAGAAAAAAAACGGGAAAGAAAAAACTAATACCATCTATCAAATTAGTATAGGGAGATGATTTTTATGACACAAGCAGTTTCATATTCGAATGTCACATCAAACGAAGAAGAAAAGAACGGAAAGCTAGTTAAAGGAATGGTATTGGGCGCAGTAATTGGCGGAGCACTAGCCATGCTTGACTCAACCACTAGACAGAAAGTCGCTTCCAATACGAAGAGTATGAAAGACTCCACAATGGAAATGGTTGGACAAGTGAAAAATGATCCATCCGGAGTAAAAAACGACTTGCAAGATCGAATGAAATCAGCTGTATCTATTTTGAAGGAAGCCATCAATGATGCTCAAAACTTATATGAAAAGGTAAATGACGATATTGTCGGCCAGGTCAACCAAGTCAAAGAGGGGTCAACTGAAATTCTTTCTTCTGCCAAAGAAGCTACTTCCGACCTTAAAGACATCGGCGGAAAGGTAAAGGAAGCTGGTGAAGAAGTTGTGGATGAAAACAATAACGGATCAAATGGCAACATGAATAGCGATTCTACTTCAAACAATAGTACTCGCTTTAACAACTCTTCATCAGAATATAAAACCAGCAAAATACCAGGTGAACTTGGAAGATAAAACCGGTTTTCACCGGTTTTTTTGTGCTTTCATATGGAAAAAATGGTGGTTTTTCTCATCATGACACTACTGTTTTTAGCATTTGATATAACATAAATTTTGGGTGATCAGAAAAAGGCAAACTGTCAATCAGCTTGCCTTTTTTAAAAGATTCCTTTTACGATTTTTACGTTTTCTATTCCTTTATATTCGATATTTCCTTAACATGTCATCAAGTTCTTTATTCATGACATTTAAATGCTCAGCTGATTTTGCTACCTGTCCTATCGCATGGTTTTGTTCGTCAATTGAAGAACTAATTTCCTCAACAGATGCAGCAGTCTGTTCAGAAACACCCGATGAACTTTGAATTCCTTCTCCTATCAGCGAAGTCTGATTGGTAATATTCACAATTTCATCATTTAAGATACCTAGTGCTGAGACAGTTTCAATAATTGATTTTGATAGTTGTTCAAATTTATCTTGGGTTTCTAAAACATCATCATTTAATTTAGTTGATGTCATCATGGTTTGTTCTACAATTTCTACGGTATTTCTTGTTTCAGCAGCAATAGTTTCCACTACACCTCGAACTTGATATGTTGCTTGCTTAGACTGTTCAGCAAGCTTTCGTATTTCATTTGCGACAACAGAAAAGCCTTTTCCATGCTCCCCAGCTCGAGCTGCTTCAATACTAGCATTTAATGCGAGTAAATTTGTTTCAGCCGCAATGTTTTCAATTGTTTGCATAATATGGTGGATTTCCTGAGTCTTATCATATAGACTTTTTACGCCTGTATTTATTTTCTCTGACGCTTCTAAAGAAGCAGCATTCGATTGTCTCAATGATAAAACGATTTTATTTCCCTCGTTCGATAATATTTCAGATTTCCCTGTAACATCTTTTATAATATCACTTTGTTGATTTATTGAATCAATGGAGAGAGTCAATGTTTCTACACTATGATTAATGTTTTCCAGATCACTTGCTTGCTCTTGTGTTCCTAAAGAAATTTCCGAGATCGCTGTTCCAATTTCTTCACTGCTGGCTAAAGTTTGTTCAGATACGGCAGAAAGCTCTGTTGCTGAATCAAGCAGGTGTGAACTAGTACTTTTTACGCTTTGTACTAATTCAAGAAGCTGATTCGACATTTTATTATAAGCACCTGCAAGTTGACCAATTTCATCTCTTGATTCTAAAAGATTTGTAGCCTGAATCTGTCCATTTGCAATATTTATCGATGAGAGTGCAACTTCTTTCAATAAAGATATTTTCTTCCTTATCGCCATGTAAAATACTGATATACTTATTATGATAATAACTAAAGTACCAAATAAAATGATATATTTTACAACTTCCAGCCCTTCATAAAATTCATCTTCATACACAGTTAGACCCACGTACCAATCCCATGGCTCGAAATGCTCCATATAAGATATTTTTTTTCTCATTTCACCGGTTTCATCGTTCAAATCATCAAAATATACATACCGGTCTTCGATATTAGAAGCTAATGAACCTTTAACCATTTTTTCACGGTTTGTTGTGTCCTTAGGAATATCCCCTACTGGATTACTAGGGTGAACTTGTGAAGAAAAGTTTGCATCATAGCCGAGGATATAGCCTTCTCCTTTATATAAAAAATGAGATTTTTTATAATCATGTTCCCCATTCTTCAGTTTTGGTCCACTTAATAGCAACCTGGCTTCCTCTTTACCTTCTTCTATCGTTAAGTGACCACTTTCCACTTGGTGATTTATTGATTCTAGTGTAGCTAGAGAACTTTTCACAATGTGATAAAGCTCTTGCTTCCCAGCTTTAGTTAGTTGATTTTTCGCAATGTAATAACTAGTTAACCCAATCGTTGATACTGAAAACACAATGATAATAGTAAGTAATATCATCATCTTAATTGATATACTGTGCCAGTTGACCTTAAATTTCTTCTCCAAATTCAGTTCCCCCATAAATTTTCTCATTATATATATCGTTCATTTTAAAGATAATTAAAATGTTTTCGGCTTTTTTTATAATGGAAAAATTTTCTCGAGATAGGATAGGAAAAGCTAAACTTAGTTTTTTATAAGCGTACAGGTTAACTTTCATTTATTTCTTATTTCTCTTGTATGTCAGCTATCTTTCTAATCGTAGTTCCCGGATAATAATAATGGATGATTTCTCTATATGTGTAACCTTTATCACCCATTATACTTGCTCCCCATTGACCCATTCCTACACCGTGACCAAAACCTCTACCCTTTATGAGATAAAAATGATCGTGTTCTTCGAATGAATCAATGAGGTAGCTTCTAAAGGTGGATCCTCCTATTAGAGGTCTTATTTGATTTATTGCTATATCGTTGAGCTCGACCACTTCATAAAGAATTGTTCCTTCTATTAAGCGTCTTAAAAATTCTATTTTAATCGAACCTTTTTTAGCACGATTTGATTTATTATGATCTGGTGCTATACCTAGATTCGAAATAGATAAGATTTTTATATCTCCTTCAAACCCTTGTTTGTTTAGCCTTTTTTTCATAGGTTCTGTTATTGAAGGGTCCTTTTCTTCTAGCTTGACCCAGCAGTTCATTCCGGTCGCATCTATCTCCTTTAATAACAGCTGCTCTTTGTGTAAACGGAGTGTCCATGGTTGAATAGGGTCGAACTGGTCAACCTTTATGGGAAAATAAGGTTTTGCAGTTTCTTTCCATACATTTTCATTGTTTTCAGTTACTCCACCATTACTTGCCGAATAATAAGCATTGATAGGCATATTTTTAAATGTAATAATTTCATCTTTTGTTTCTTCAACAGCTTTTGAAGCTTTTTCGTGCCATTCATACCCTCCATAGACTTGAAATTGAATCGTGTCATCCATTTCCATGTCCAAATGTGTCATTGTGTAGGTCCTGGCAGCAAGCGCCTGAGCTTTTAACGTTTCCAGTTTCCAAGATGGATACACCTCAAACGGAACAACACCTTTTAAATAATCTTCCAGAGGGATTTGGTTAATCGGCCTAATGTATTGACCATCTTCTATAGTAAATTCCATTGCCCCAAGATATTTTTTATCATTAACTGTTATCACATGCTCCTCATCATATTGATCTGGTATTAAGACAAAAGATTTAGTTAATGCCAGTTTTTCGTTTTGATTGGTTAATACAATGGAACCTTTTTTGATGGATAAAATATGGACAGCACCTTCTTTTATATCTTCAATTCCATCCATAAATGTATATCTACCTTTTACCTGTATGGTAAGCTTCTCTTTATCTCCTATGTCATTTTTTAACTTAACTTTAATCATTTCATTCGCATATACAAATTGTTGACTTGCAAATACAGCAACAAATAGGAACAGTGCCATAATACGTTTCATAGTTTTAGTATTGTATATCTTTCCTAATCGTATTCTTTGCTTATATTAATCCGAAATAGTGATGAAAATCCTGTCCTTAACAATTTCGCCCAAAACTAAAAAAAAGATGTAAGCACATTGCCTACACCTTCCTTTTATGTTAAACACTAAAGTGCTTTTTTCTTAGCCTGACCTGTCTCTTCCTTGCTTGACTCCTCATCGGAAACCAAGTCCCTAGTTGAATTTTTGAATTCTTTTAATGTAGAACCCACGGCACGACCTAATTCCGGCAATTTTGCTGGACCGAAAATAATTAAGGCTATGACAAGGACAAGGATTAAGCCGGGAATTCCTATATTTGAAAGCATTTATACAGCTCCTTACATTTGAAATTAATTAGTGACTTTTTGTTTCTTCTTTTGCTTCTGTTTTTCATGTGCACGATTATGTGCCCTGGTTCTGTCTTCTTCCACTTCATTCGTTTTTTGGACCCCTTGAGACACTAGTGCAGAAGAAACCTTCTTAAGCCCTGATTGATCTTTATCATAAACAAATGAAGCTCTTGTTGATATGTCTGCTCCTGGCTCGGTTACAAATGGAACAACACGGTAATCTGCTCTCCATTGCTCCGGTGTTACTGTACATCTCACGTAGCCACGGTAATCATTGAAGAATTTAATGTGAGGATTCTGAGCTAAGATTTTATCAGTATCAGCTCGCTTATCAGCGCCATTGCCTCCAGATGTTATGGAAGTCCCGACAAATTCGACACCCACTGTTTTGGAATTTTGGAATGAATAATCCTCCTTTAAGTTTGATGCCCAGCTTGCATGAACATCTCCTGTCAGGACAACCAGGTTTGTTATGTCATTGGCCATTACCACTTCCATTAGTCTTTCGCGCGCTGCCGGATATCCGTCCCACGAATCCATGCTATAGCGCGGCTCAGTTGGTGTCCCATAGTTTCTTTCAGCAAAAAAGATCTGCTGCGGAAGAACATTCCATTTAGAATTTGAATTTGACAAACCATCAGCAAGCCACTTTTCCTGTTCTGCACCAAGGAGAGTCCTGCTTGGATTCAATGATTCCTCTGTCTGAGGTGAACTTGTATCTCCGTTTGCCTGGTCATCGCGATATTGGCGGGAATCTAAAACAAAGAAATGAGCAAGATCTCCAAAAGAGAAGCTTCGGTAAAGTCTCATATCAGCCCCTTCAGGAAGAGAAGATTTGCGAAGCGGCATATGTTCATAATAAGCTTGATAAGCTGCAGCTCTGCGTTTTACAAATGCTTCAACAGATTGTCCTTTTTCCGGGATCAAATTGGCATAGTTATTTTCTACCTCATGATCATCCCAAGTTACTATCCAAGGAAAAGCAGCATGGGCAGCACGCAGATGGACATCCGAGCGGTATTGAGCATATCTGTTTCGATAGTCGCCAATAGTCATAATCTCTGGTCCACTGTGCACACGGACATTGCCAGTCGATGAAATATATTCATTTGGCCCGTACTCATATATGTAATCGCCCAGATGAAAGACCATATCAAGATCTTCCTTTGCCATATGCTTGTAAGCCGTAAAATAACCATGTTCAAATTGCTGGCAAGATGCAAAAGCAAATGTGAGACTCTTTACACTCGAACCTTCTGCCGGCAATGTTTTTGTTTTGCCAGTCTGGCTGACCTCTCCTCCGCATATAAAACGATAGTAATAGACTTGATTTGGTTTCAAGCCATCCACTTCTACATGAACACTATGTCCGAGTTCAGGTACTGCCGCCACTTTGCCTTTCTGGACCATTTTGCGGAAATTCTCATCCTTAGCCACTTCCCATTTCACTTTTACCGCTTCATTTGGCATGCCGCCACCATTCAGCGGATCTGGTGCAAGCCTTGTCCATAGAACGACACTGTCAGATAGCGGATCACCAGAAGCTACACCAAGAGAAAAAGGGTAATCATTGAATTTCGGTGCAGCATTAATAACATCAAGGCCTATTACGGATTGGGTAAGAGCAAGACCTAGTGATAAACCGGCAAGCTTGCTTGCACCCGAGATAAAATTCCTTCGGTCTATATTCTTCTCTAAAGCCGTTTCACTCCACCTTTTTACTAACTCATCAAAATTTTCTTCATTTGTCATTGATATCCCTCCTCAAATTGAGTTACAGGGAAAGTATAAAAAAAATATTTGAAGGTAGTGTTAAGAAATGTAAAGATGCAAATTCCGCTTCAGGTAGATTTATTCGGACCTATTGTAATAGCTAAAAACAAATTAAACGAAACTTTACAAATATCAAGAAAAGATGATACAGTCAAACTATTTTAAATTCCTACATATTCCCCATAAAAAGTAACAGTAAAGTAAACAAAAGTTTACATTTTCCATTTCACAACCATTGTTTTTCATTTACTTTTGAACGGTGATCTTAAACAATCTGGCTTATATAGAAAGAAGCACACATCCTTGTTCTAGAAAGGCGCTTGGATTGAAGTTCAATAAATAAGATTTACGATACATAAAAAGAATCCACTATAATAAAAAATGGATTCTTTTCCTTTTTGAACTGGCTATTATACTATTGCGCTTGAATAGCTTGATTTACAAGCCTCAATGAACTAGCAAGTGTTTCCCTGGATGTGTATTAAGCAGCACTATCTCCACGTAAGCGATCTAGTAATACAGCTGCAATAATTACTCCCCCTTTTACAACTAATTGCCAATAGTAATTAACATCCATTAGTGTAAGTCCGTTACTAATCACTCCCATAATTAAAACCCCAATAATAGTTCCTTGAATCTTACCTCTTCCACCTACTAAACTTGTCCCTCCGAGAATAACAGCGGCAATCGCATCAAGCTCATACATTTGTCCAGCAGTTGGCTGACCAGAATATAATCTTCCTGCTAAAACAACCCCACCTAAGCCTGCTAACAATCCGCTAATTGAATAAACATTAATTAAAGATTTTTCTACTTTTATACCTGTTAATCGAGCTGCCTCTTCATTGCCACCAATTGCATAAATATGACGACCAAACATTGTATACTTCAGTATAAAAAACATCACAACATAAACTAAAAGCATAATATAGATTGGAGTTGGGATACCGATAATTGACCCTCCTCCAATAAACTTAAACGTCTCATTTTCCAAAACAATTGGGTATCCACCACTAATGACATAAGCCAGACCACGTACATATGTGAAACTTCCAAGTGTTACAATAAAAGCTGGCAGTTTTGTCTTAGCCGTGAAAAATCCGTTAATTAATCCTACTACATAACCTACCGCAGCTCCTGATAACATGGCAATATAGGGGTTAACACCTGCAGAGGAAACCATAACTGAAATGACTCCAGATAAAGCCACTGTCGACCCTACCGATAAGTCAATACCGCCTGTTAAAATAACAATTGTCATCCCAGCAGCTAAAATTGCAATAATTGAAACTTGTTTTAATACATTTAATAGATTTGCAGTATCTAGAAAGTTTGGAGCTGTGAAAGAAAGCACGATACATAATAATAATAAAATCATAATCATTCCTAAACGATTCCACAATCCATGAATAATATTCCCTATGTGTAGACCTTGAGATTGAGTAGCTGTTTGAACATTTGCTTTCATTTTGTTACTCCCCTTTTGTAGCAAAGTACATGATTTTTTCTTGTGTAGCTTCTTTTCTTGATAGTTCACCAGTTAATCTTCCTTCACTCATTACAAGAACTCTGTCACTTATTCCCAGCACCTCTGGTAATTCTGAAGAAATCATTAACACTGCTAAGCCTTCATCAGCTAACTTAGAAATAATCTTATGAATCTCTGTCTTCGCACCAATATCAACTCCTCTAGTCGGTTCATCGAGCAGGAGTACTTTTGGTGATATAGACAGCCAACGTGCAATTACTGCTTTTTGTTGATTTCCTCCACTCAGATTGGAAACAGGCTGATCAGGAGAAGCAATTTTAATACTTAATTCCTTGATATAACGATCTGCAGTAGCATTAACGTCTTTCCAACGAACTACTCCAGATTTTGAGTGCTTCTTAAGTTCTGCCATTAAGATATTCTCTTTTACAGACATAGATAAAAATAGTCCTTGTTCTTTTCTACTTTCTGGTACGTGTGCAATACCTTTGGATATTGCATCAATTGGTGAGTTGATTTTCACTAATTTATCTTCTACATAGATTTCTCCGCTTGTTAGATTGGATGCACCGAATATGGCCCTCACTAATTCTGTTCTTCCTGCACCTACAAGTCCTGCAAGACCGACAATTTCACCTGGGTAAACCTTAAATGACACATTTTTCACTACCTTTTTATCAGAAATATTTCTGAGTTCCAATACGGGTATATCCTTCTTTCGTAAAGGATTAAATGCCTTGGTACGATTAAATAAATCTTTAAGGTCCCGTCCAACCATAAGTTTGACAAGATGATCATTATCAGTTTCTTCTATAGGACCACTCGCGATCCATTCACCATCACGTAATACTGTATATCGATTTGATATCTTAAAAATTTCTTCCATTCTGTGAGAAATATAGACAATGGCTACCCCTTGTTTTTTTAAATCATGAATTATGTCAAATAGTTTTATAATTTCTTTATCTGTTAACGAAGCTGTCGGTTCATCCATAATAAGAACCTCTGCCTTAAAGGAGAGGGCACGAGCAATTTCAACCATCTGTTGCTGAGCAACACTAAGAGTTGATACTAATTGGCGTGGGTTAAGACTAGATCCCATTGAATCCAAAACCCTTTGAGCACGTTCATGAACTTCATCCCACTTTACCATTCCTAAACTATTTCTAGGAAACTTTGTACCCATTAAAATATTTTCACTGATCGTTAGGTTCGGAGAAAGATTTAATTCCTGATGAATAACACTTATTCCTTTATTTCTCGCATCGATAGGATCCTTCCACAAGACAGGTTGGCCTTTATAATAGATTTCCCCTCCATTTTGATCCGGTTGATGAATTCCTGCTAAAATCTTCATGAATGTAGATTTTCCGGCACCATTCTCTCCCATTAGTGCATGTACTTCGCCTGGATATAACTCAATTTTCACGTTCTTTAATACAGTGACTCTTGAGAAGGTTTTACTTATTCCCTGCATATTCAAAACAGGGTGTTTTAAGTTCGTTCGCTGCTTTACTTCTTCTTTGACAACCATAGCTTATATCATCCCTTCTATATTTGAAGAAGACTGATGAAGGAATAAAATCCTTATCAGCCTATATAAGTTTGGAGGTTTACCATCCTTTGTAAGAATCTAATGTCTCTTGAGTTACTAGCTCAACTGGAACTTTAATTAACTCTTCTACTGCTTCTCCATTTTTCACTTTCATCCCAATTTCTGCTGCTTTTTTCACCATTTCACTAGGCGATTGTGCTGAAGTTGCATAAATAGAACTGTCTTCTTTTGCCATTGCTTCTGTTGCTTCAGGGGCTCCATCTACACCTACAATGAAGAATTCATCTTTGCGTCCTGCTTGTTCTTGAGCAATTTCCACCCCGATTGCTTCTGGATCATTAATAGCAAATACGGCGTTAATTGTTCCAGATGGATTAGCTTGTAAGATGCCCTCCATAACCGTTAACGCTTTTTCACGACTTCCTTCACCATTTTGTTTTGCTACAACTTTAATATCAGATCCTTTGATTGCGTCCTCAAATCCCTTAATACGGTCTGCTACAGCAGAAACAGGAGGTCCATCGATAATAGCAATATTGCCCTTTCCACCTAATTGTTCGATTACATACTCACCAGCTAGTTGACCTGCCTGATAGTTATCAGATGTAACTGTTGCATCCACTCCGCCATCTGCATTTACATCAACTGCAATAACAGGAATTCCCGCTTCTTTTGCCTGCAGAACGGCTGCAGCTATACCTTTTGTATCAACGGCATTAAGTAAGATGACATCTACCTTTTGGGTAATAAAGTTTTCGATTTGTGATGTTTGCTTCGCCAAGTCATATTCTGCACTTTCAACAATCACTTCCGCTCCCAACTCTTTTCCTGCTTCTTCTGCACCTTTTCCCATCGCAACAAAGAAAGGATTTGCAAGTGTACCCACTGATAAAGCTATAGTTAGTTTTTCATCCTCTTTCGATTCACTACTATTATTAGAACCACTGTTTGAGCTACCCTCGCTTGTTGATTTACTAGCTCCACTACACGCTGTCATCAAAGCTAGTACTAACATTAAAACAAACACCATGAACTTCTTTGAATTACTTTTCATTATGATCCCCCTAAGACAATTTGGTTTTTTCCGAGCACAAGTTAACCACTGTAAGATTCACGAACGATGGAAACGCTAACATTTTAGTGTTTTATATCACCACCTTAAAGATAGATTTCTATTAAATGATCAGGCTTAAAAAAGTGGTAACGCTGTCATTTTAGGCAATTAAAAATACTGATAACATTCATTGCTCATTAGTGAAAGTTTTTGTGATTGAATATGAGTATTTACGATTACTTTTGATTGATTTCGATTATATTATGATCGGTTTATTTTGTCAATTGAACCAAAATTTGTAATTTACTATTTTAATAATCTTAAAATTTATCTAATACTTTGGAAAAGTCTTAATTTATTAATGTTAACAAGAATAGTTTTCTATAAGCATGTTATATCAGCACACTAATCAAAAAAATCACAAAAAATTTTTTTATAAAAAGATCGTTCACCGCATCTTTTGATGTAAGTTACGTTTGTATATAGTAAGAAGCTAAAAAACCCCATTTCTCAATGGGGTTTTTTACTGACTGCTACCTATCATTATTATTTCATTTCTTTTAGCCATTCAGAAGTAACACTCACCATTTCATCTTGTTGCTTCTTAACAGATATTCCTGCCTCATTATCTCCTTTCTGTTTACCATAAACACCAAATTGACCATGATTGCCACCTTTTATTTCATGCATTGTTGCATGACTAGACAAAAACTTCTTAGTTTCGTTAATTTTTTCTACTGTGGTTAAGCCGTCCTTTTCTGCATAGATCGAAAGCATCGGAGTGTTCGTTTTTGAGAAATCATTCCCTTCACTAGGATAGGAACCTAATAGAAAAACTCCATCTACTTTTTTAGGATGATCAAAAGCAAATTTAGCAGCTGCAACTCCGCCTAATGAATGTCCACCTACTACCCATTTTTCAATTGATGGGTAGTTCTCTATTATCTTAGTAGCTTTGTTGGAATCAAACAGTGCAAAATTAAAATGAACTTTAGGTATGGCAACCAAGTACCCTTTGTTTGCTAACTGTTTTCCATAATAGCTGTATGCTTCAGGTTCTACTTTTCCACCAGGATATAACACCATCCCTATTTCACTTGAATGCTGATTGAAAATAATCCAATCTTCCTCATACTGAATTTCACTTTTATCTAAAAGTGTATCGAGCTCTGAAGAGGGTTTATAGGTTTGTTGTGACCATGTAAAAAACCCAAGAAATAACACGACCAGTAATAAAATAATGCCGAGTAGCATGTATTTCAATTTTCTTTTCATCCGTAGACTCTCTTCCTTTCTGAAATGATAAAGGATGTGCAAAAATCAGGGCACATCCTTTTTTTGATTAATTCTCTTTTTCTTGTACTCTTTTCAATTTACCTGGCCAAAAAGCAAATTTCCCTAAAACGGTCGTAATGGCAGGTACAAGGAATGGACGAACAATAAATGTATCTAAAAGAACACCTAAAGCTGTGATAATCCCAAACTGAACCAGAACTTGTATTGGCAATGTAGCTAGAACGGCAAAGGTTGCAGCGAGAATAATACCTGCCGAAGTGATAACACCACTTGTTTCACTTACCCCTTCTTTAATCGCTTGTTTCAATGGCATGTGCTTTCTTTTCTTCCATATGCTTGAGATCATGAAGATATTATAATCTTCTCCAAGAGCTACTAAGAAAACAAATGCATATAAAGGAATGGCTCCTTGTATTGCATCGACTCCCATTACATTATGGATAATAAACCACCCTAACCCTAAAGCTGCACTATAAGATAAAACAACGGTTCCAACTAAATACAGCATGGCTACAATGGAACGTAAGTAAGCTAAGAGCAGAATAGATATGAAGACAATTATTAATGGAACAATGAGATTCGTGTCTTCATTACTGGTGATCATAGTGTCATATTGGGTTGCCGTTTGACCTCCGATCCATACTTTTGACTCCGCAGAGGATATATCTGATCGTGTTAATGCCTGTTCCGCTGCATCTCTTAACTCTGGAATAGCTTCCATCGCCTCTGCACTATAAGGATTCACATTAAATTTGACATCATATACCTTTAAATTTTCATGATCAACACCATTTTGCGGGGCAGATACTGTATCAACAAGATTATGTTTCTGTAACTCTTTTTCTATGTCTACTGTTTTTCCTTCCGTATCAATGACGACTTGAACCGGTGCTAATTCACCAGGGGAATAAGCATCAGAAATAACCTGAAAACCTTCCCGTGACGGCATATCTTCAGGGAAAGAAGATAATAAATCATAGGTATATTTAATTTGGCTGGAATACATGGAGAAAGCCCCAAAGAAAACGAGACAAGCGATAATAATTGTCCACGGCTTCGTTGTCACAATCGTTCCGACCCAATTTCCGAAACGACTCTTTTCTTTACGTATTCGTATCGGCTTACCTTTCTTTTTAGCTAGCTCTTCCTCCATTTCAGGAGTACGGGGAATGAACGGATAGAAGGAAGCTCTTCCCATAATAGATAATAAAGCTGGAATTAGCGTTAAACTCGCTATTCCCATAACAAAAATAGATAAGCTAAAAGGGATCGCAAAACGATGGTATGCTCCATATTTCGCCACAATTAATACAAGCAGAGCAATGACAACTGTTAACCCGCTCATCGCGATTGCACCTGAAGCCTCTTTAAAGGCATGAATAAGTGCTTTTCTCTTATCTTTTACTTTTCGAAGTTCATCGCGGTACTGAGAAATTAAAAATAAACAGTAGTCTGTTCCAGCTCCAAATAATAATACGGTCATGATAGCTATAGCTTGTGAGTCAACCGTAATCCACCCTTTGTCTGCTAAAATACCTAGAATTGGACTAAGGACCATATAGGCAAAACCTACACCAATTAAAGGAATAATCGCTAAAATTGGGGAACGGTAAATGACAAGAAGGAGAATTAACACTAATAAAACTGTTGCAATTAATAATGTTACATCTGCTCCTTCAAAAAGGCTTGTAGCATCTACTTGAGTCCCAACTGGACCTGTCACTCGAGTGCTTAGTTTATCAGGATCATCAATATTTGTAGCAAAAGAATCGTAAGAAACCTTCTCTTCTACTTGCTCTTTGATCTTCTCTACATTTTTTTCAAGAATACCAGTCTCAATGTTTTCTTCAAAGAATATAGGTTGTACGAGTGTGGTGCCATCTTCAGAAATCATCTCTTGCAAAGCAGGTATTGGCATCTTATGCAAAGGAGGTGTAGATGATTGTCCTTCTAACGGTTTATCAGTTAAATCCTCTGACATTTCTTGGACAGCTTTTATATTTTCTTCATTAAAACCTGCTTCATTATGCCATGTAAGTAAAGCCGGCACTCCTGAAGAATTAGGGAATTCTTCTTTAATTAGATTTTCTGCCTCTACAGAAGGTGAATCTTCACTTAAGTTCGGGGCATTATTAACCTCAGTTTCGCTAACAGGCGGTAAGGCAATGGTTAATACCACAGTTACTATAATCCAGACGGCAATGACAATCCACCGACTTACTTTCCCTGTCATATACTGGATGATCGTGGTTAAAGGCGATTTCTTCACATAAACTCCCTCATTTCAATGTTTGTTTGTTTTACTAAATTACATTAAAATTAAAATATAACTAATGATAATTATATATACCGGAAGGTTAATTAATCAACTAGTTTAAATGTGCCAATTTCTTGAACTAGAAGGAGGAACGTATGCATGGACACTAAGAAATCTAAGAGAACACCTGGTAGACCTAGAGTTAAGGCTGAAATGAATATAACGAGGGAGCGAATTGCAAAAACAGCAGCACACCTATTTATGACATATGGATACGAAGTTGTTTCGATGCAACAAGTAGCTGAAGCAAGCAATGTAACAAAAGCCAGTGTTTATTACTATTTTAAAGATAAGGCAACACTATTCACTACAGCTGTATCAAGCATGTTTCAGCGTATTACAACACGTGTGGAGGAACTAGTAAACAGCTCGAAAGGATTAGAGAACAGATTATATGAAGTTACGTTAGAACATCTAAAGCGACCTCATGTCGATTTTGAAACATTATTACAAGAAGCGAGTTCTTCCCTTACAGAAGATCATATCCGTGAAATTCGTGACTCTGAGAAAGACATCCATAAAGCACTGGAAAATATATTTAAACAGGCAATGGAAAATGGTGAAATCATCACAACTAGCCCATTGCTGCTAGCACATGCATTTTCTACCGTAACAATGATTAAAAACAAAACAGAATTAATAACTGAATTAGGAGGATATGAAAAAACAGCTCAGTCTTTAGTAGATCTTTTTTGGACAGGTATAGCACCTAAATAAAGCAGTGAAGGCTCCCCCCTTTTCTATAAAAGGATTGGAGCCTTCAACTTTGATGTTCTGAGACGAATTTAGCCTCTCGTCTTTTCAAGCGACAGATTCTTCATTATGAAAGTACTGCCTCATTCAAATAACGGATCTCAGGTGATAAGGTTTGGAGACCGTCTGATCTTAAACTGTAAGAAACTACTTTACGTTTAAACTGTTTGACTACATCAATATGATCTTCATAACAGAAAACATATAATATAATCGTTTTTTTCCCTCTTCTCATATTGACAACAATGGGAGATACATCTGTCTCTGGATTCAAGAATAAGTGTTCGTTTCCCGGGAATATATAATATTTTTTCAAAAATGTGGCTTCGTTAAAGTAATCGGTAAATTTCATTTTCTCTTCAGATTCCAAATGTTTACCGTTATATGTCACTTTGACATCTTGTGAATTTAGATTTGGATGTAAGGCAAATTTACTTAAAATCCAATCTACTAGATCAGACGGCATACAAGTTAACACAATTTTAATTGCGGCTAGTATAAATGAAACAATAAAAGCAGATATCATCTACTTTTCAACTCCTTATTTATGAAAACTTTCATTTGTTTCACAGTTCATTTTCATTTTCCTATTAATGAATGGCAAGCTTATTTTATAAAAATATACGCGCCAATAACTAAGATAGAAAGTAAAATCACAACAGCATAAATAGCTGTTAATCTACCAATATTACTTTTTGTATTTTCCCCATAACGAACCTCTGTATCTTTTGCTGCAAAGATCGTTCCAACTAATGCCAGTATGGCTAAAACAATAATTAGAATGACTGCAAATGCCATTTATATATCTCCTCTTAGAATGAATTAAGAAAATAGTGATCGATCTTTTTATATAGTAACTTATGTACGTTATAAGTTAACCATCCAATTTGCAACTTTTTAACCCATCCACTTCAAAAGGAAACGATTTTCCCAGGGGCATTAAGATCGGATACGAAGCGTTTAATAACTTACTGAATGTTGTTAAACGCTTCAGCAAACCGCGAAATTCCCTCTCGAATTGAGTGTTTGTCCTCTCGTCCAAATGTAAAGCGAACATAGCCTTTTTCCGTTCCAAAAATACTTCCCGGGATAAAGGCTACCCCCTTTTTCACTGATTCTTCGAGTAATTTATATTCATTAATAGAATTATTTAATTTGCACCACATATGGATTCCTCCCTTAGGGATGAGAAACTCCATTTTGTTACCTAATAATGCCGTTAGACTATTAGTTAATTCTTCTCTTTGATGTTTTAACTCTTTTCGGAGCATCGTAATGTGGGAAGTGAAATCCGATGACCCTATAAACTCGTTGGCTACCCATTGCGGAAAAACACTATGACCAAAGTCAACCTGTTGTTTCGCATCTGCCAGACGTTGAATAACTTTTGAGGGACCAATAATCCAGCCAATTCGTAAACCTGATGCAACAATTTTTGATAATGAACTAATATATAAAACATTTCCGTTAAGATCCATTGATTTCAAGGTAGGATTCACACTACCGTCAAACGTCGTTAAACTGTAGGGATCATCTTCAATGATTGGAATGCCAAATTCCGCAGACAGTTCTAACACACGCTTCCGACGTTCCAAAGAAAGAATCGTCCCTGTTGGATTGTGATGGTCAGGATTTAAAAAGACCATTCGAATTCTATGCTTTTTATGTAAAGTTACAAGATCTTCGGGATTCATCCCATTCTCATCAACAGGTAACAAAAAGGTCCTCAGTCCGGCAGATTGAAAAATCGGGAGAGAGAAGCAATATGACGGATCCTCAATAGCAACAGCATCCCCCGGTTTGAGAAGACATTGAACAATCAGATGCAGAGCCTGCTGGGCACCTGATGTAATGAGGATAGAAGAAGCACTAGTATCAATATTTTTATACTCTCTTACATGTGTGGAAATCGTCTCCCTTAAATCAGCATTTCCTTGAGGATGATCATAACCAAGATAGCCTGTAAAGGTGCGGTCAGACAAAATCTTCTGAAATTGTTCAGTAGGAAATAACTGTGCTGTTAACTCACCGCTAGCCAAATTTATCAAATCATTCTTTTCTGTTTCCATCCGAATTCGTTGTACTAAGGGAAGATTCGGCACAAAGGAACCATCTTCTACATATCTGCCCCAATTCGGAATACGTTTGTGTGATAACCCCCAAATGTCTGTACTAACTCGGGTTCCGCTTCCTTTCTTTCTGCTCACAATTCCAAGTGACTGTAACTCTTCATATGCAGCAACTACTGTGCTGCGATTCACTTGTAATTCCTTTGCAAGAGTCCGTTCCGAAGGCAACATAGAGTCTGGCAGAAAAATCCCTGCTGAAATCTCTTGTTCAATATAGCTGGCAATTTGTTTATAAATAGGCATTTTATCCGTCCGGTTAGGCTTCCATTCCATTTCATCAAAACCCTTTCTGCTGTCTACTTTATCAGTAATTACTTAACCCCTCCTCTTCTTATCTAATCACTCAACATATTTATAAACTTTAATAAAGACGAAGGTACATACTTATCTTTTCTATGAATGAATACTGTTTTGACTTTTCCATATATGTTCGGAATAAAATGCTGCCTAAGGAGTCCATCTTGTACATGCTTTGCAACAACACTTTTGGGAAGCATACTTATACCTAGACCAGCAGATACACATCCAATGATTGCATCCATCGTTCCAAATTCCATTTTCTTTTTAGGAATCACGCTCTCTTCGTGAAACCATTGTTCAAGCCTTTCCCGATAAGAACATCCAGTACGAAATACAAGCAGTGTCCTTGTTTGAATATCTTTGAAAGAAGATATCGGCGGATGAATGGTATCTGTTACGAGTACCAATTCCTCCTCAAAAACTTCCTTTTGATTGAGTACAGATTGTTCAATAGGTCCAGCCACAAATGCTCCGTCAATTTCGTATTGAAGAACACCTTGAATATTTTCCTCGGTAGAGCCTGTTTTTAGGGTTAGGTCAACGTCTGGATAGTCTTTAAGGTAGTTTGAAAAAAGCACTGGTAAACGAACTGCTGCCGTTGTTTCCATTGAGCCAATTATTAACGGACCTCTTGGTGTTTGATCATCGTTCATAATACTTTTTGTTTCTTCTATAAGATCAAATATTTTTTCAGTGTATGTTAGCAACATGCTTCCTTTCGCTGTTAAAGCAGTACCACGATTATGTCTATAAAATAAAGTAGTTTTAAGATCCGATTCCAACTGCTGAATTTTCATTGTAATATTCGATTGTGCATATTGAAGTTCCCTTGCTGCCTGTGATATACTCCCCAACTTTGCAACAGTCTGAAACATTTTTAATGCAAGCAGATCCATAAAATCCTCGTCCTCTTTTCTTTCCCCATCTAATAAACTGATAGCAAATATCATTATTATGTATTATTCAATATACCAATAAAAAGGTATGCTTAAAATATACTATTTCTTTTTTTGTTTTGAAAACGTAATTCAGTTAGATTGATTATTCTGTTAAGAAAATTGAATACGGGGTGTGTAATGATGTTAACTAATAAAATGACAGAACTTTTAAAAATTGAGTATCCGATTATACAAGCTCCTATGGCTGGCGGAATAACAACATCAAAATTAGTGGCTGAGGTTACGAATTCCGGGGG
This sequence comes from Metabacillus niabensis, assembly GCF_020524345.1. GTDB lineage: Bacteria > Bacillota > Bacilli > Bacillales > Bacillaceae > Metabacillus > Metabacillus niabensis_B. Next base: position 33,957 of record NZ_JAIVLH010000020.1, on the reverse strand, counting down.
ACTAGGAATAATTGGAGCAGGCTATATGACTCCTTGTCAATTAAGGGAGCAAATTACTGAAATTAAGGAGTTAACACCAAAACCTTTTGGTGTTAATCTATTTGTACCTAACGAATTTACTGTTACAGAAAGTGAAATAGAATTGGCTAATCAGTTCTTAAACCCCATTCGTCAGCAGCTAAATTTGCACCAAAATGATAACATTGAACTTCCTGATTTTAATAATGATTTCGAGAAATTCATTGAACAAATTAAGGTTGTAATTGAGGAAAAGATTCCTATTTGTTCTTTTACATTTGGCATTCCTTCTAGAGAAGTAATTTACAAATTAAAACAGTCAAAGACTATTTTGATAGGGACAGCCACAACGGTTGAAGAAGCAGTTAAAAACGAAAAAGCAGGAATGGATATTGTTGTGGCACAAGGCAGTGAAGCTGGCGGGCATCGCGGGAACTTTATCAATCGATCACAAGAAAGTTTGATAGGTTTAATGTCGCTAATTCCACAGGTTGTAGATCATGTAAGCATTCCTGTTGTTGCTGCCGGTGGAATAATGGATGGCAGAGGGTTAATGGCTTCTTTTTACTTAGGAGCTAATGGCGTTCAAATGGGTACTGCTTTCTTAACTTGTATTGAAAGTGGCGCACACCAACTTCATAAAGAGGCAATCCTAAATACTAACGAAGACCAAACGGTTGTAACTCGTTCTTTTTCCGGTAAATGGGCTAGAGGGATAAAGAATAAATTCATTTTACAAATGCAGAGGCATGAAAGACTTTTACCAGATTTTCCTGTTCAAAACACACTTACTCAAGATATTAGAAAAACTTCTGCTACACAAGACAATCAAGACTTCATGTCACATTGGTGCGGACAAAGTCCAAGATTAGCAAAAAACCTAACCGTTGAATCATTACTAAAAAACATTATTAAGGAAGCAAAAAATATAAAGTTAAATATATAAAATTTGTATAATAAGGTCAGCCAAATTTCTGGTTGACCTTTTGATAAGATAGGTCTGCGAAACCTTGTTAGCCCAGTAAAACAGCAAGAATAATGATTACTTTTCTAAATTTTTCTTCTCGTTGGATCGGATAATGCTTTGAAAGCTTCATTAAGAGACATTTTGTCACCTCTACTCATGATTTATGACAACGGTTAGATAATTAGATAAGTTTCTAAATACCTAATTCCATTTTATGGTTACTGTTGACTAAATCAATGTTTTGAAGTGAAAATTTCCTCCGACCTATGATTTTGCTGTTTGGCAAGTTAACAAATTATTGATATTTTCACGATAGCTGCAGAAACATTTATACTATAGTTGGAGGTGTGAATGGTTGGAGTTAAAACAATTACTATATTTTTTAGAAGCTGCTAAATATAAAAATTTTACAAAGGCATCTGAAGTCCTTCATATTTCACAACCGGCTTTAAGCAAAATGATTAAAAGTCTTGAAGATGAATTGGATATGACATTAATTGTTCGGTCCAATAAGACGAGTGAAGTAACAGATGCCGGTTTTATTGTCATGCAATATGCTCAAAAGATTCTATCACAAATTGATGAAATGACGACGATTTTGAACGATTTAACAGAACTACAAAGAGGAACCATCAGGGTAGGAATTCCGCCGATTATTGGCAGTTTATATTTTCCGAGTGTTATGGCTGAGTTTCATAAGCAGTATCCGAATATCTCCATTAACATTACCGAATATGGCGGTGCAAAGGTTGTGAAATCTGTGGAGGAAGGTGAAATTGAACTCGGCGTTGCAGTTTTACCTGTAGACGAAGAGATGTTTAATATTTATCCGATTGTGGAAGATGGGATGAAATTATTACTACATCATCGGCACCCATTAGCAGATCGTGACCTTATTCACCTAAAGGAACTGAAGGATGAAGAGTTTATTTTTTACCACGAGGATTTTGCCCTTCATGATATTATGTGGAACAATTTTATTCGAGAAGGATTTCAGCCAAAAATTTTATTTAAAAGCTCTCAATGGGATTTAATGTCTGAAATGGTTGGGGCTAACTTAGGTGTAACCATCTTGCCTGAATCGATTTGTACCCGTGTAGAAAATAAGTATGTGAATATCATCGATATTGAACCTTTTACACCATGGAATTTAGCTGTCATAACAAAAAAGGATAAGTATCTCTCATTTGCTGCGAAACGGTTAATTGAATTTTTTCTTTAACCCATTATAACTTTTAGTTATCACTTTAATAGTTATTATGTATTTTACGAATGATAAAAAGCGTAGTACCATGATCCATAGACTAGGATTTGAACCGGTCTAAAAAGGGGCTTGGTTTGCTCCTTCCTACACAAGGGAGGGTTATCATAAATGAAACTACTTACAATTTTTATACAAATTTTATTTATCGCTCTATTCTTTTTTATAGGTGCAGGGATAAAAGAAATAATCTCAATACCAGTGCCTGCTTCAATGATTGGGTTAGCATGTTTGTTACTCGCCTTATTTACAGGTGTCGTAAAGTTGAAATGGATTGAAAAAGGCGGGAATTGGCTATTGGCAGAGCTATTGCTTTTCTTCATACCCTCCGCAGTCGGTATTGTCAACTATAATGAAATGATGAGTTGGCAAGGAATTGAATTGGTGTTAATTATTGCTGCCAGTACATTTATTGTCATGGCCGTAACAGCCTTTACTGCAGACTTTATCCAAAAAAAGCAAAGTAGTGCTGTCAAATGAATATTATTCTATTGACAGTGTTAACGATCATTATTTATAAGCTTATAAAGCTAACGAATAAAAAGTGGACGTTAGCTTTTTTACACCCTTTATTACTTTGTCCCATTGTCATCATTTTGTTGATTCAAGTGCTTGGTATTTCGGCTGATACGTATATGGATTCTGCAAAAGTGCTAACAGATTTATTAGGACCCGCAACAGTTGCATTTGCGATTCCAATATACAAACATTTTCATTTAGTTAAAAAATATATCGGGACAATTATTGTCAGCATTACAATTGGAACATTGGTTGCGATATCGTCTACTTTTGTTTTATCACTTGTTTTACACTTAAACTCTACTTTTTTAATTAGTATTTTACCTAGATCCATTACCACTCCGATTGCTATTGAAGTGTCGAAGGAAATTGGCGGGACCCCTACCTTAACAACAATCTTTGTGATCATTACAGGAATAAGCGGGGGAATTATTGGTCCCTTTACACTGAAATGGTTGTCCATTAAATCACCGATTGCAAAAGGGTTATCGCTTGGTATGAGTGCACATGGTGTCGGTACTTCTAAAGCAATGGAATATGGTGAACAAGAGGCTACTTTTTCCTCCCTGGCGATGATTTTCGCAGCGATTTTGACGATGGGATGGGGAAGCTTTCTCATTCCATTGTTAATGAATATGGCACATATTTAACGTAAAAAGCCAAAACTGTGGTGAACATAAATAAGAATAGATCTAACACAAAAACGCATGAATGATCCGTTCATGCGTTTTACATTTACTTGCTTTTTTCTACATAAAGCCTCGCTTATTTTAACTCTTTTATATACCAAGCATCACAAGCATTATGATCTGACCCATCCAGTGCCTTATCAAGCTGTTGGAAACCAAATTTGAGGTAAAGATGATTTGCTGTTTGGAGTTTCTTCAACGTTTCTAAATAACAGTATGTATAGTGTTCCTTGGCGAAGTCGAGTGCTACTTTCATTAACTTTTTCGATAGTCCTACTCCTTGAGCTTCAGGTGATATGTATAACTTTTGCAACTCGCAAATCCCGCGCCTCTGTCCAAATGGTGCGATACCTACACCGCCTACCACTTCATTTTGATCATTCACAGCAACCCAATATTTCGCATTTGTTAGCTTCATGTAAAATTGTGCAAGAGTACTTAACTGGGGGTCAGAATAGGCTGTCCCTGGAATATTTAAGTGATAGGATTCTAATGAGTTTTTAATAATTTGCTCTATTTTTTGATTGTCCTTTTCTTCCATTTCACGAATCCACATTGCTCTCCCCCCTTAACTTTATTATTAATATATTCTACTATTCTTTTCATCTCATGAGAAACTTAGTTTATTTAACAAAAAAAAGGCGGGAACTTTAGTGTCCGCGCCTAACGTATATTATTCAAATAGATGATACTACTTTTCCAGCTTAAAGAAGTTCATTTTCCCTCTCATTTCATTAGTCATTTCACCTAAGCTTACAGCTGAAGCACTTACTTCTTCTATCGAAGCAGACATTTCTTCTGCTGATGCCGAAATTTCCTCCGCTGATGCAGCTACATCTTCTGCTATTGCTCCGGATTGATCCAATTCTTCAAGAATGATATCTTTTTCTTTCTGAATCTTTGTTGAGGTTTCTTCTGTTTCCTTTATTTTAGGAGATATACTCTCAACCGACTTAATGATTTCCTCAAATGAGGTAATTGTCGTATCTAACTGCTCTCTTTGTAATAGAAGTTCTTTATTTACATCTTCTGTTGATAAAACCATTTTACCGGTGTCTTGAGACACTCCTTTAATGATCAAATCAATTTTTTCAGAAGACTCCCTGCTTTTTTCTGCTAAGTTTCTTATTTCATTCGCAACAACAGCAAAACCTTTTCCTGATTCACCAGCTCTGGCTGCCTCAATAGCCGCATTTAAAGCTAATAAGTTTGTTTGGTCTGAGATTGAATTAATGATCTCTGTCATCTCATTAACATTGCGAATATTGATTTCCACTGACTTCACTCGTTCTATCAATTCCATAAATGTTTTATTTAGTGTCTCAAAAGATTTCATCATCATCGTCATTTCTTGGCTGCTCTCATTTGCCATCATTAAAATGGAGTTAGTTGAAGAATTAACTTCACTAATTGATTGATTCATAAAATCTAAGCTTGTTCCAAATTGATTAATTCTTGTGTTTACACTTTTTAACTTTTCATGTTGCTCTGCTGCCCCTTCCGCAACATTCGTTATAGCTGTTGCAACGTTTTCCGAAGTGGCACTCATTTGTTGAGAAAACGAAGAAAGATTTTGAGCATGGTCATCAATACTTAAAGCATTAGCCTGAAAGTTTTTAATAACATCTGTTAAGTTATTTTGCATAGAATGAAGAGATCTTCCAATATCCCCGAGTTCATCTTTTCTTGCCAAGTCTTTCTCTTCAAATTCATTTACCAAACCACCGTCAGCTACAACTTCTGCAATCCCGCTATATTTCTTAGCTGTTTTTCCCATGCGATTTGCAAACACAACAATAACTGCCGTGACAATTACAATTGAAACAAAACTTGATACAACAAAAATACTTAACAAGTCATATAGGTTATTAAATAAATTGGTTTCACTAACACTTATACCGATCTTCCAGTTTGTATTAGGAATAGTAGAGAAGTAGAAAAAGTACCTCTCATTGTCGATTGTATATTCTGTTTTTCCAACCTCATTCGCTAACATGTATTCAGACGCTTTTACCAAAGAAGAGTTATGATCGTCCAATATGTTTTCCGTTGTTAAACGATTTTCATCTACACCACCGAGAAGAATCCCATCACTCTGTACCAATAAGGCTTTTCCATCGTAATCAATTTTAGTTTCAGTAATTAACTTTTGGATACTGCTAATATCAACATCAACTGTAACAACACCCATTTGGTCACCATTTTGTTTCTTGAAAGGATATGCCGTAGTTACCATTGATACATTAGTAGACGGGTCAGTATATGCTGCCGTCCATCCTCCATCTGGTTTGGAACCAACTTCATACCACTCTGTTGTCCATATATCGAGATCTCCTGTAGTGTATGAGTTATCAAGAATTACCTCATTGCCATCTTTATAAGCAAATGGTGCATACTTTTCTTTTCCTTTATAGCCGGATGGTTCAAACCAAATTCCCATACCAAATGTTTCATCGTACATGGGAATATAGTTTTGTAATAAATCATTGTACTTATTTTCCGTTAACAAATCTGAATTGACTTCAATCGTTTTGGCCATGCTTCGTGCAATGCTATTTTCCCTTTCCAAAATCGTGTTAATTTCCTGAGCAGTTTCTCGAAGCTTTGTATTCATTGCATAATCTAATTGATTTGTAATGATTTGTTTTGAAAATGTATATCCAATTGACGATATGACTACTAAAGCAATGATAATGATAGGAACAATAAATGATATCAATGATGTTGTAATGCTCTTCTTTCGTTGCCTATTTTTCATATTTTCCCCCTACTTATAGTTATTTTTTAGATTTATATATAACTATTATCGTCAGGGGATAAACAATAATGAAGCGATCCTTCATAAAAAACTACAATTTTCGACATTTTTTTCATTTGGTAAATTTTGAAGATAACCTTTAAAGAAATGATGAACGAAAAAGACTTAGTGAAAATTTATATGGAAAAGGAAATAACCAAATAGATTAAGACTTTTTCCGCACTAATTCGTTTATAAGAAATATCTATTTATTTTTCGCTACATGTAAAAAAACACGAATGAATCATTTCTGTGACATTCTTCCATAATGATAGATATCCACTCCTAAAATCATATATGATGATATAAAATAAATTGTTTTATTAGAGCACCTTATTAAATAAATACGCCTCTAGAAAGGAGAGCATCTTCATATTGAAATTATTAACCGTTGAACATTTGGTTCAAAAATTTGCATTAAAAGTTCTTGCTGGTGAAGAACAACTCCAAATAGCTATAACACAACCTAGATCTCACCGTCCTGGTCTAGAGTTCGTTGGTCACTTTGATTTTTTTCCAACAGAACGAGTGCAAATACTAGGAAGCAAAGAGATTACCTATTTACATAAATTAAGCTTGAATGAGCGTCAATTTCGGATAGGGAATATTGTGAAATATCACCCGCCTTGTTTCATTGTTACGGCTGGTGAAGAAGGACTAACCTACTTAACACAATATTGTCTTGAAGAGGGAATCCCTCTATTATGTACGAATACACCACAGCCAACCTCAGAATTTATTACAAAACTTGATGCTTATATGGTTAAAGCATTAGCACCTGAGGCAGCAATCCATGGAGTTTGTATAAATGTCTATGGAATGGGGATTTTAATTCGGGGAAAATCCGGTGTTGGGAAAAGTGAAACAGCTCATACGTTAATTGGTCGCGGACATCGACTTGTTGCGGATGATATTGTCGTGTTAAAAAAACTTAGTCCGACTACCATTCTTGGCACCCATGACGAGAAAACGAAGGAATTTCTTTCACTCCGAAGTATTGGGCTTTTAAATGTTGTCCGATTATATGGAAGAAAGGCGTTTCAAGATGAAACAAGAATTGCGCTAGATATTGAATTGACTAAATGGCAAAAAGATACTCTCAATAATGAATTAGAGCAGGAATCGAAATTCACAGAATATATGGGGGTGAAAATTCCTCATATTGAAATTCAATTGCAGCCTGGACGTGATGTTGCAGGGTTAATTGAAGCAGCGGCTAATAATTGGCTTTTGAAACAGCAAGGATATAGTGCAGCAGAAGAATTTATTAAACGCCTGGAATCTGAGTTTTAATGTAAACTTACATCATCGCATTTTTCCAAGAGTCGCTGTCCTTGACCTAAAAAGTAAAGGATAGCGACTCTTTTGGCGCAGCCTCAAATACCACATCATTACTTACTTATAATAATCGTTAATTTATAGTTCGCATGCTGATTCAAATCTTCTAAAAATTGATTTAACACTTCATTAGATGGAAATTTACACTCAAGCAGGTAACAACCATCCCCACTAATTTTATAATTGTTTAAAACAAATGATTTCTGAGCTTTAATAAATGAAAGATATGAATCATGATGAGGACTTTTTGTATAAATATTGATCATCGCATGAATCAGGCAGCCTAATTTTGCCTGGTTCACTCTAATTGTATACCCCTCAATAACTCCATTATCCTCTAACTTCACTACTCTTGTGGCAGCTGCTTGGCCAGTCAAATGAACCTTCTCACCCAATTCCTTCATCGTGATCCGACTGTTCTTGGATAGTTCTTCAAGGATACGCATATCTGTGTGATCTAACATTTATTCAATTCCTTTCAATAATCAAGTTAAACATCCAAAAGACTTGATTTTATCTATGTAACTGATAACTGTTCTTCATATAAACTATATCTAATTCAAAGAAAAGGAGCAAAAAAAATGAAGATACAACAAATTCGCAATGCGACAATCGTTGTTCAATATGCAGGAAAGAAATTTTTAGTTGATCCATTTTTAGCAGAGAAAGGGACTTATCCTCCTTTCCCAAATTCATTAAGACAAGATCAACAAAATCCATTAGTCAATTTACCAGTTTCCATTGACGAACTTACGCATGAAGTAGATGCTGTTATTGTCACACATCTTCATTTAGATCATTACGATGATACAGCGAAAAATGTCATACCGAAACACCTAACAGTGTTTGTGCAGAATGAAGAAGATGCTGCAGTAGTTAAAAGTGATGGCTTTCAACATGTTGAAGTTTTAACAGAAGACACGACTCTTGAAGGGATTCAGATAATCAAAACGAAAGGTGAGCATGGCAGAGGAGACATTTTAAAAATGGCCGGAGACGTTTGTGGTGTTGTTTTTAAGCACCCATCTGAAAAAACATTATATCTTGCAGGTGATACGGTTTGGTATGAAGGAACACAGGAAGTGATCAATACTCATAATCCTGACATTATAGTTGTAAACGGTGGAGATAACCAATTCCTAGAAGGCGGATCTTTAGTTATGGGGAAAGAAGATATCTTTGAAGTGTATAAAGCTGCCCCTAACGCAACGATTGTTTCTGTCCATATGGAGGCCGTTAATCATTGGACATTATCCAGAAAAGAATTAAAAAGCTTTGTTCAGGAAAAAGAAATCTCATCTCAGGTACTCGTTCCTGATGACGGTGAATCTTATACATTTTAACAGCTCTTAAAACCTATTTTTCAAAAAATCTTTTTCATTTTCAATTTTGACCATTAACAGTAATATATTGGTAAGGGCTCTTGAATGTATTGTTCATCTCATGAGCTCTTTCTAATTAGGATGAAGCATTTTAAGGAGGTGCAAAGAATGAAAAATGAAACACAACAGCATCCAAGTTGGGTGCAGGAATACATTGATTCACCTGAGAAACAACAAATGCTTTACAAAAAAACATTAAAAATCGTGATCTTGTCACAAATTTTTGGTGGAGCAGGGCTTGCTGCAGGGATAACAGTTGGTGCCCTTCTAGCCCAGGATATGCTTGGGACAGAAAGTGCAGCAGGCCTTCCGGTTGCATTGCTCACATTAGGATCTGCAGGGGCTGCATTGCTAGTTGGCCGACTTTCACAGCGTTTTGGACGAAGAATAGGACTTGCAGCAGGTTTTTTAGCTGGTGGTCTTGGAGCCATTGGTATTATCACAGCTTCATTACTTAACAGTATTTTGCTATTATTTTTATCTCTTCTTATCTATGGAGCAGGTACTGCTACAAATCTATTAGCAAGATATGCAGGTACAGACTTAGCAACTCCTAAACAAAGGGCCACTGCTGTGAGCATGGCGATGGTCTCAACTACTTTTGGTGCTGTAGCAGGTCCGAACCTTGTTGATGTAATGGGTAATTTTGCACAATCAATTGGTATTCCTCCATTAGCAGGTCCCTTTATCTTAGCTGCTGCTGCCTTTCTTCTCGCCGGTTCCGTTCTCTTCATTTTTCTTCGTCCGGATCCATTAATTGTATCGACAGCTGTTGCCAAGGCACAGGAAAAAACGGATCTTGTACAGAAAAAGCAAACTTTAGATAACCCGAACAAAAATAAAAGCGGGATCGTCGTTGGTGCAACCATTATGGTATTAACGCAGCTCGTGATGGTGGCAATTATGACCATGACACCTATCCATATGGAACACTATGGTCACGGGCTCAGAGCAGTAGGGTTAGTCATCGGATTCCATATTGGTGCTATGTATCTACCTTCACTCTTTACCGGAGTATTAGTAGATAAAGTGGGACGTACGGCTATGGCGATTGCTTCCGGTGCCACCCTATTATTCTCAGGCTTGGTTGCTGCTTTTGCTCCTGGCCATTCAATGGGACTGCTTATTTTTGCTCTCATTTTACTTGGGGTTGGTTGGAACTTAGGTTTAATAAGTGGAACAGCCCTTATCGTTGATGCCACACATCCAACTACCCGTGCCAAAACACAAGGATCTGTTGATGTGTTAGTTGCATTATCAGGGGCCTCCGGCAGTGCGTTATCAGGAATGGTTGTCGCACATTCCAGTTATGCCGCGCTATCTCTTTCCGGAGCTGTCCTCTCACTTTTACTTATACCTGTAGTTGCTTGGTCACATGCGATTCAAAGGAAAGAAAAGGTCAACTTGTTAAGCTAACGTATAAAGACAAGATCTTTTTTAAAAGAAGAATCTTGTTTTTTTTCTACTTTTATACGCTTACTACCTTAGTGGACTTAACATACTTAACAAATAAAAAGCGAACCAGCGGTCCCATAATAATGATTTGTAGAGGCAATGCCATCATAAAGTTCTTTCCGAATACAGATAAATAATCTGACAAAATGGAACTTGTAGTCAATCCGTTGTGAATATACGATGTAACAAGACCATAAATAGACATAAAGAATGCCATCCCTATCACCATACATATAGAAATTGATAGAATTGTATAAACTTTATTATTTGTCTTAGCCGTTAATTTCAAAGCAATTTTTTTGGCATTAGGCCCAACGATAAACAAATCAAGTATGAATGCAATAACAAATCCAATAAGAAAATCAGAAATGCCCTCTATAAGTGTGAGTTCCCCAATCATTCCATTCAGATAAAAATTATAGATCGTCATAAAGAATACCATTCCAAAACACATCATAAAACCAAATTGAATACTTTCCTTCTTTGTTGTTGGCAATTTTTGTTCCTCCTTTTTCATACCTCTGTATTATAGAGAGTATAAAAATCCCTCGTAAGTGAACATTTTGTGAACCTTGTTTTCAGGGTGGAGGAACAACCAACTCTTAACCTCTAATGCGTAAAGTGACAATATAGTTGTTTCATTTTTGATATTAGATACTTCAATGTTTCTTAAAAATATAACAATGAAGTCGTTTAAAAATCTAATTTTTCTTCTACAAACGCGCAGCTGCAACGAAGTGACCAAAAGTTCAGAATAAAAGTCCTTATGTATACCATTCGTTTTTCTTATCATTTGGCGTTGTTAGCAAGTGATTTGTCGCAGTTTGCTAGTTACAAGGCATTATTGGAGAGGTACTATTAAACTGTGCCCTTTAGCAAAGAAGGACAAAAATTACGCTTAAAACTACTAATGTAAATAGATAAAGGAGGTCCATATACATGACGTTCTATACCTCTGATCGTATTAAAATTCCGGCAGGATTTTGGACAGGATTACGTCAATTGGGGATAGTCGCCCACGACGTGGTTCGAAAAGCACAATTGCCAATCACCATTATTTCTGATCCTGTTGTCACCACAGCTCAATATTTCGCGATCTGGCAGGCTTATTCCGATCTCATTGATGACACTGCCAAAGGAATCATCAAGCTTGCGACATCCTTTGAAACAGATCATTTCCCCCCGACTGTCTTGGCAACTTACCATGCTCGTGACTACCGTGATGCTTTAAAACGAATGGCCAGGTACAAACAACTGTGCCCTCCTGAAAGCATACATATCACAGAGGAAGGTGAACACTGCACTATTGAAATAAAATCATTGCATAGTGAACAACCCGGTCTGCCCATTCTAATTGGAATTACGTTGGCATTTCTACTCGAGCTGGGACGCCGGGGCACAGGTCAACCTTTGACAGCAAAGTTCGTCGAATTGTCTACCCATTCAATTGGCGACCTGCAGATACTTGAAGATTACTTTGGCTGCCGAATTCAGCTCGGTACAAATTGTAACAGGTTGACTCTACATCGAGCAGATCTGGATCGTCCCTTTGTCTCGTACAATGCAGAATTGCTGGAGATCCTAACTCCCGTACTGGAACAGTCGTTAAATGAGCAGGTACGCAGCCCCTCAATTACTGAGACAGTCAAGTGGATCATGAAACGTAGTCTAACAGGAGGTCGCCCTGACATTCAGACTATTGCCAGCGAGTTAGGGATAAGCGATCGTACCTTGCAGCGGCGGCTTACTGAAGAAGGCACGAGCTTCAAGCATTTATTAACAAAAGTTCGACATGAGCAGGCAAGAGAGTACCTTGCAGATCCGTCACTTGATATTAAAGAGGTTGCCTTTTTGATTGGATATGAAGACCAAAACTCATTCTACCGCGCCTTTCACCTTTGGGAAGGTGCTACCCCTTTAAAATGGCGTACTGAACATCTCGGTTTAAACTAGATTAATTGACTAGCTTACTTTATGAACTGTATGAACAGACGGATCACTTAATAATAACTACAAAATAAAAGGATTTTTTTAAAACTAAAAGGAGCAATGTATGATGAACATGGATTTGAAAAATAAAACAGCTTTAGTCACTGGATCAACAAGAGGGATCGGTAAAGCAATTGCCATTGAACTTGCAAAAGAAGGTGTTCATGTACTAATTAATGGACGAAATGACGAAGAGGTGGAACGAACCGTAAAAGAAATGAAGTTAGAGTTCCCTGATACCTTCCCTCAAAATGCTACTGCCGATATTGTAGATACTCAACAAAGGGAAGCATTATTTAAACAACATCCCCAAATTGATATTTTAGTTAACAATATGGGGATTTATGAAATGATGAAATATGAGGACGTCGACGATGAAGTATGGGAAAAGTATATCCGTACGAATGTTCTTGCCGCAAATGGATTATCTAAATTTTACTTACCTAAAATGATAAAAAATAATTTTGGTCGAGTTATCTTTATTGCGAGTGAAGAAGCCGTTATGCCTTCTGGACAAATGCCTCAATATTGTATGACAAAATCAATGCTATTATCATTGTCAAAAAGCCTATCTAAATTAACAATAGGAAAAGAAGTGACTGTCAATACGATCATGCCGGGACCAACACTCTCCGAGAATGTGCATCAAATAATTGAGGGGATGTACCCTAATGAAGGTATGACTTTTTTAGAAAAAGAGAAAGAATTTATGATTACAAATCTACCTCAGTCTGAAATCCAACGATTTATCAGGCCAACGGAGATAGGTAGATTAACTACCTTTATATGTAGCCCTTACGCTTCAGCTTTTAAAGGTTCTCCGATCCGTGTGGATGGAGGCATGGTACCGACTATTTTCTAGTACTTTTTCTCTTACTCATCTCTCAAGGTGAGTAAGAATTCTTTCAAGAAACAAACCTTCGTCAAAAATGAGAAGCGTGCACTTCTTTTTCTGCTAAGCTCTGTTTGCTGAAGGTCACTCTTTTACTATATTTAGTTACACCCAGCCATTTTACACCATAAACCCTCCCTAATATCTACTATCTAAAATTTCATAAGCAATATAAAAGATGAGTTAATTCCTGATAGGAATCAATTATTATTAAATTAATTATTAGATTGAAATTCATCTGACATGATAATCTAAATGTATCAACTTTTGGGGGATGGTATAAATGACTGATTGGAATGCGACACTTTATGATAACAAGCACAAGTTTGTTTCAAATTTCGGTGAGGACCTTGTTTCCTTCTTAAATCCACAAAAGGGAGAACATGTTTTAGACGTTGGTTGTGGTACAGGAGATTTAGCTTATGATATTTCAAAAAAAGGTGCTACGGTTACTGGTATTGATGCTGCACTGTCTATGATTGAAGTTGCAAAAGAAAAGTACCCTGATATCCACTTTAACGTTCAAAATGGCGAGAATTTTTCTTTTGACCCTCAATTTCATGGAGTGTTCTCAAATGCTGCCATTCACTGGATGAAAAATCAGCAAAAGGTAATTCAAAATTGTTATGATGTTCTTCTTCCTGGTGGCCGTTTCGTCGCCGAATTAGGTGGAGCAAATAATATACAATCTATTGTGGATGCCATAAAGGAAGCATCGGAACGCTTATCAATTTTGTATGATGCCACTTTATTTCCATGGGTTTTTCCAACAAAAAAAGAAATGGCAGAGCATCTTATCAACGCTGGTTTTAATATAATAACAATCGAGCATTATGAACGACCAACACCTTTAGTTGGAGAAGATGGTATTCGAAACTGGCTTGAAATGTTCAGTAACAATATGTTCAAGAATCTTACAAATGAAGAAAAAGAAGCAATCCATAGTGAATGTGAATGTATTTTACGTCCTCAACTTTATAAAGAAAATGGTTGGGTTGCTGATTATTGGCGTATTCGTTTCATTGCACAAAAACCTTAATACAAAGCAGCTTAGATATTCCAAAGATCTAAGCTGCTTTTCACTTTTGATATACAGTGATACATGCTTTTATAAATCGATCAAATATAGGATGGGTGTATTTAGTATAAACGAATGTGGCAGAGAGAATGTCATCGTCTATTTTAGGAATTTGCGCAAAAAGTTCACTTTTTTCTATTTCTGTTTGGACAACGCTTTTGGGTAAGAACGCAATACCCATCCCCTGTTTAATAAACGTTTTAATTACTTCTGTTTGGTTCAGTCTTTCTATTCGGCAATCCCTAGGTAAATGACTTTCAATTTGCTCCCAATAAGGAGAAAAAGCATGTGTATATATCGGAAATTTTTTTATTAATAAGTGAAAATCCTTTGCAACGAATGGTTGAGGACCTACAATCATAACAGGTTCATTTGCAATCATCGTTGTTAGTAGCTCTCTAGTGGAAGGAACTTTCGATAGCCCAATATCAATTTGTTGACGGAAAACAGCCTCACCTATCTCATTTGATGGTAAAATGTCAATTTGAACGATTATATCTGGTTGAAACTTTTTAAAATGCTGAATGATAAAAGGAAGCGTGGAATTCGCAATTTGTGGAGCTACCCCTAAAGAAATTTTTTGAAAATAGCCAGCTTGAAATGCTTTCATCTCCAGGACTATTTGTTCTTCAAACTCTACTAACTGAATTGCTCGTGGTAAAAAATAATGGCCATTTGCATTTAAATTCACCCGTTTATGAACCCTATCAAACAATTGAATACTCAATACTTTTTCAAGTTTTTGAATTTGTTTTGTAACAGCTGATTGCGTCATCATTAATTCTTCTGCAACTTCACGAAAGTTTTCTTTTTTCGCAGCAAATATGAATGTTTTTAGTAATTCTATTTCCACATCTTTTTCCGCCTTTTTAAAAATTCACAAACTAATCCAGATTAGATCGTATATATCTTAATTATTGAATAAGTTTATTCCAAGATCCGGCCTGGTACATAATTTTCTCTGTATATTTTAACATAAGTATCCAATTTACTTGTTGGATGGTATTCAAGGAATTGTCCTAAAACGGTAAAGGAGCGCAATTCCTCTGGAATAGCGCTCTTTTCTGGAACAACTTTATTGACATTAAAGATCTAATTCTTGATTTTTAATTTTGTTTTCCATTGTGGCTCTTAATTCTTCAAATCGTTCTCTTACCCCTTTTTCTATAGATTTTTATGAAGTGAATGAAAGTAACTAATCATTTGTACAACTGGCAATAACAACAGAATAATGATTGGATAGTATGGAATATTCTCTTGAATTAACGGATAAAAAAGCAGTAATCCCGCTGCGATCGGTGCTGTGTACCACATAGCAATATAAGAACTTCTACATGCCTTTGCTGTGATCATTTGTTCCCTCTCATCCGCTTCTTCAAGTTCTGGTGGAAGCATAAAAGCTTTCCACATGCTTTTGTGCTTCTTCTTTCCTTTTGCGATAAAATAGGTTGAAATTGGGATGCAAATCATAATAAATAGTAATAACGGTAAAATATTCACAGAAATTTCCCATGGTGGTTCTGGATCTTTTATAATGTCTGCAAATTGCATTTGTGCCTCATAAAACATCACAAGCGCCCACCCAAATAAAATGATCGTCACACTATTTAATATTGCTGGTTGAAAAATTTTCTTCATTTTTCTCCACTCCTTCCATTAAGCCAGAAAACATCTTCCATCTTTGATTTAAATACTTCACAAACCTTTAAGGCTAATAAAAGTGACGGTGTGTAATCCCCTTTTTCAATTGCAGCGATTGTTTGACGAGAGACCCCTACAAGTTCAGCTAACATTGCTTGCGTTAGATCAAACCTTGCTCGTAGCTCTTTCACACGATTTTGAAGTTCCATTTAGTCACCTTCCAATATTAACTATATTTATATTGTAAAGTATATTTAACATAATGTAAAGTCAAATTAACATATTAACTGTAAAAAAACAGTACATTTTATGTAGAATTGTACCGTTCCATTAATTTAAACTCTCAAAATTTCACTAGGAGTTACTTCACTACCTGGCCCTTAACATAAAGAAAAAGCACAATTCTTTTACTGTAGTATTGCGCCTTATAGCAGAAGACTTGATTTTTAAGATAATCTTAAAAGACTTTAATAAATGGTCTTCACTATTGCCCAGATTGTTGAATAAAAAAATCAATTAAATAAGGTAAAAAAGATAGTTAAAAGCTTTGAGTTCAATTTCTGGAAGTGCTAAGAGATAAATAGTCTGTCTGTGAAATAACATCTATTTCTTGGCCATCTTTTTCGTAAACGGTTAAACTACCTTCTTGCTCTTTTTTATCCCACCCCCATAGCCTAATGATTGCTCGGTACCTTAAAGGCAGACCATTTTCTTCTGAAGCTGCTCCCCAGTTATAAGCTTCTAGATTACATTTATAAGTTGTCATTTCAGCAGTTTTGGGAACTGGAAACCCCTCAAATTCTTCTGATTCCTCATATAAAAAAAGAATTAGTAAGGGAATGACAATTAATAAAGCAGTACATGCAATTAACCCACTTACTATCTTTTTATTAATTTTGATCATCCTTCCTCTTTGTTTTTAACGAATTCAAAAATCACACCAAAATCTTCTTCATTTCTTCCTCCGTTAAACTGTCATACTGTATATTACCAATTGTTTCAAGACAAGTGATCCAGTTCAACAATTTTTAACAAGATAGGCGCCCTATTGCTGAAGAGTAAATAAAGGAAAATCTATCGTTAACTACTTTGAATATGATGTATTTTCACTTCATTCACCTTTTTATGATTATCTTTCCTCCAATAGTTTTTACTTCTCCATGCATATGATTTTAGCAGCAGAAACGCGGAAGTTAACGTTATTCGCAAAAGTTGTCTCATCAATATTCCACTTTAATTGGATCTCTTCAAAAATAAGGATATCTATGGAGCTCCACCGTTTGAAAGTTAATCAGATAACGATTTTTTTGTCATTCATGCCTATTAGTAAAATAGTTTTGTTTGAAGAATTTCTAATGCATGGTCAATATCATCTAAATCTTTATTCGAAGCATTTTTTATTCGATTCAGGAAACGAGTTTCTATGCATGCAAATGCTTCTTTCATCATCTTTTCCCCCTCTTTCGAGAGACGAATGTATTGTTTTCGCCGATCTTCCTCATCACTAAATTTTTCGATTAAATTTTTTTCACTTAACTTTTTCAACTCACGACTCGTGTTCGGCATTGATATATGCTGACAGTCACTAATTTCACTAGGAGTAACAGGCTGACTAACTGTTATATACTCAAGAATGTTGTATTGAACTGGTGTGATAGAATCCGACTTGACATTTACTGTTAATTCGTGTGTCACACGATGAGCAGAAGTTGCAAATGATACCCACTTCTCAAAAAGAGCTTTTTTGTCCATAACTTTCACCTCTTACTGAGAAGATAACAAGAACATTATCTAAAAACAATTATCAATTGACAACTAAATACAGTAGATGCTACATTATTATTATCAAATGATAAGCAACGGGGGGATGAATGATGAAAATTTTAGTTATTTATACGTATCCCAATCACACAAGTTTATGTTACGCCTTTTTGGAAAAGGTCATCGAAGGAGGTAATGAGAATCCTAACATAAAGGCGTTAAAGGTGTTAGATTTATATGATGAGAGTTTTAATCCTCTCCTAGTTTTTAATGAGCATAAACGAAGGCGAGATATGCACCTTGATCCTAGCCTTAACAAATATAGAGAGCAAATTACTTGGGCAGACAAGATTGTTTTTATCTATCCAATCTGGTGGGGAAGGCCCCCGGCAATGCTTATGGGCTACATTGATCAATTATTTGCATCAAATTTTGCATACAGGGATAAAAAGGGGCTACTACCTGAAGGCCTTTTAAAAGGAAAGTCTGTTGTATGTGTGTCGACCATGAAGGGACCTGCAAATTATCCATTTTTCTGGTTGAATAATGCCCATAAAATATTGATGAAAAGAGCTTTATTTAATTTTGTCGGTATCAAAAAAGTGAAGTTTTTTGAATTCGGTAATATGGAAAGCCCTAAAGGAAAACAAATAAAAAAATTAGAAAAAGTTTACTGTTATTTTAAAAACGTAAAACGCTAATAAGTTTATTTTTGCTGATTGTATTTATATACAATACGGAAGAGGTTACTACTGCTTTTTGGCATAATCCTCTCCTCACAAATATTGGTATATTTTAGTAGGAATTAGTTGGAATTGTCAGGTTTCCCACTTAAATTATCCTACCACTCACAATCTTTGATTAAGAATATGTTTTTCTGGACTCTTCGTTCCGAAACCTCTATACTAATTTATATGAATGGGGGTGTTGTAAATTGGGTAGAAGGATTAGTTTTGACAAAGAACATGCTTTGAATAAAGCTATGTATTTATTCTGGGAGAAAGGGTATGACGCTACATATATCTCAGATCTTATTGAAACGATGGGAATAAGTCGATCTACTCTCTACGATAGTTTTGGAGATAAGGATGAACTATTTAAACTGGTTTTAGAACATTATAAAAACTATGGCTATCGAAGAAGAAATTTACTTCTTAGTGGTATAAACACTAAAGATTCACTTACATCCTTTTTTTATCAACAAATTGAAAAATGCTATTCAGATGACAATCCCAAAAGTTGTATTATCACTAATTCTTCACTGCTTATTGGACATATTGATCCTTCCATAGAAGAAATACTTATAAATGATTTTAATGAACTTGAGAAAGTATTTAAGCAAGTCATTGAAGAAGGAAAAAAGAAAGGAGAAATTTCACAAGAGGTTACCTCTGAATTAGCTGCATATTCTTTATTAAGTTTAAATCACAGCATTAATTTAATGTCCAGATACAAAAAAGAGAAAAATCTAGCCTATCATCTAGTGGATAAGACTATTGCAGACCTATAGTCTTTCTTTTTTTAGCATAATGGAACGATCGTACCAAAATAAAAATGAACAAAAGGAATGATAAAATTGACTAAAAAAACAAATTTTCTAATTTTCATTTTGGCAATTAGTTGCGGTTCACTTGCTACTAATATTTATTATGCTCAACCAATTGTACAATTCATTGCAAAAGATCTAAACATCCCTTCTGATTTATCTGGATTGCTCCCTACTTTAACCCAAATTGGGTATGGATTGGGATTATTTTTTATCGTACCAATGGCTGACTTATTTAGAAGTAAGAAAATAATTGCTATTCTGATCGGGCTTTCTATTATTTCATTAATTGGTACTCTTATTTCAACAAATGGAATTGTCTTTTTACTATTAACAACCATAATTGGCATTGGGGCCTGTGCGGCTCAAATATTAGTTCCACTAACAATGAGGATTGTGCCTGTTGAAGAGACAGGTAAATATGTAGGTAAAGTGATGAGTGGTTTATTGATTGGAATTATGATTGCTCGCCCATTATCTATCGGAATAACTGACTGTTTCGGCTGGAGAATGGTATTTCTATTTTCATTAATAACGCTAGTTGCCGTATTACTGTTAATTATGAAATTTTTGCCTAACTATGAAGTTGGATCAAATAGTAACATGTCATATTCAAATCTAATTGCTTCTATGGTGAAGGTACTAATAAATACTTCTCCTTTACAACAAAGAGCTTTTTATCACGCATGTTTATTTGCAACATTTAGTCTTTATTGGACAGTACTCCCAATTTTACTAAGGTCTGAACCATTACATTTTTCAAATAATGAAATTGCATTAATTGGATTTGTTGCAATAGCTGGAGCTTTATTAACTCCTACTATTGGCAAAATAGCAGATAAAGGTTATATTTTTTCAATGACTAATGTATCAATGGCGCTCGTACTATTATCTATTGTGCTTTTATTTTTTGTTCACGATCATTCACTATTGAGTGTAATATTAATCCTTATCTCCGGAATTAGCATCGATATTGGGGTATCAGGAAATTTATTATTAGGTCAAAAAGTTATCTTTGGTTTGAATCCCGAGATAAGAAACAGACTTAATGGATTATATATGACTATTTTCTTTTTGGGAGGAGCCTTTGGTTCTTGGATCGGAAGTTACTCATACTATAAATTTAATAGTGAAGTAACATTACTCATTGGAACAGCTTTGCCTTTAATCGCCTTATTAGTTCATTTAATAAAAAATAAGACAAAAAATTTATCAAAAACCACTAAAAGTAAATACATGTTATAAATATAAATGTACCCCAAAGGTTAGAGTGAAAATCTAATTTTTCGGGTGCATACATTAGTATTATCTTCTACATCAAGAGCAAATTAATCACTATTATCGCTTATCTTTATTCGATTTTGCTATGCCAAAAATAAGATTATAGCCAATACACCACATACATCTCTCCAATGCCTTATTATTAGCGGAGTTATTGGAAATGAACAAAGCTACAAAAAAACAACCTCCCACTTACCCTTTGTTACGGGGGAGGTAGGAGGTTATGTTCCAAGTACTCGTTTAATCTACGACGTTCATATTCATTTCAGCGCAATCCCTATAAGTATATTAATGGTTTGGGAACATGGATGTTTTTATCTTTATCTGTGCTCGTTTCTTTTTCATCCATTACATGAGAAGTACATGTTTTTGGGAAATCGAAGGGAATAAACTGATTGTAATCGTCAGGAAAAATATCTGCATTTAGGAAATTGTTAGATGGATGATCCATGGGTTTCTGATCACTATCACGTTGTGTTTTTAAGTGATTTACTATAACTGTCCCAATAAACCTCCCTAATTTCAGTCCTTCATCGTTATCTGCTGGAAAATGAACTCCTGCATACAAACGACTAAGAGCATTGTCATTTGCTATTTTCCGAAGCTTTTTTGCTTCCTTTGGAAAGAAGTAGCTTAGCACGACTTCTGCACATCCTGACATAGTGGCATGACCGGATGGATAAGTTGGAAAACGAGGTGTGCATAATAATGTTCTCATTTTTGGGTCATATTGATTTGGCCTTGCTACATCCCATCGATATTTTAAATTCCACACTATGATCATTGTGTCATTAACAGCACCCTGTACAGCAGCTAATATCCTTGCTGCATCTGTTGGACCAACACCATACGTATCAATTAAGCGATCGATTACTGGAGTCCACTGTTTGGTAGGGACACCTGTTCCATAATATATCCCAATCTCTTTTTGATTAGGGGTAAGTTTTTTTAGCGTATTTTGAACAATAAGTAACTCTCTATTGAAGTCAATCAGGTTGGGATGTGTGATAGGAAGTTTCATTTTCCTTCCGTTAGGGGTAAGAAAGTTTCCGTTCCTGTCTCTTTGCAAATAAACCAGAGGCCATGAGCCTGCCAAAGGGGTAACCGGATTAGTAGGTTGTTTCGCTTCTCCCGCATATGGCACCTCAGACCATCGTAAATATGTTGTGTTCATAACTAAATTACCTCACATTCTTAATTTCTAAATACTTCATAGTATGAGAGAAATTAAGAAAAGTATAGGCAAATAGGCACTAGGCTTGTAACTTAATCATTTCGCTTTCTTATTCCATGTTTAACTCTATAATATTATATAAGTCTTTATTGTCACTTAATTTAATGATGACCTTCATGCCCATTACTCTGTGGTTTTGTATGACTTTCTAAAAATTCCACATCATTCTCTGTTAACTTTCCAACGACAAATTGCTTTTGCGGCATGATGATGGAACCATCGTTACTTGCATGAACTTGGACAAAATAAAGACCTTCTTCATTAAAGTCTTTCCTTACACTGTATATCCCATTTTTCTCTTTCTTAGCTTGCTCCATTTCATAATGAACAGTACCTTCTTGATTCCAAATTTCAAAATGGACATAATCCGCATCTTCCACCGGCTCTCCTGATTGTGTAAGCTTTACTTTTATCGTCTCTTGTTGATTGTCTGTAAATGTTTCCGGTATATAAATGTCCAGATTAATAGGGTTTTCTTGTTTATATAATGTTACGACCTCCTGTTCATTTGAACATGCCGTTAAGATCATGACAAACAAAGCTGCGATTGAATAGCTAAATCTTTTTCTCATTCTACCTCTCCCCCTTCCCTTAAGCATGAAAGAACTGCTTTAATTTTGGGATTCTTTGAATGAAAAGCCAATCAATAAGCCAAACAACAATGATCGACACCCCGACCAACGGGAAAATAATACCTAATATAATTACTAGAATCAGAAATCCTTTTACTTTCCTTGCGCTAGGTGCTTTTGGCGCACTAAGATCATGTTTCTTTTTTCGAATTAGCCACAAATAATAGCCGCTAAATGCCACAAAGATAATTCCCCAGCAAATGATAAGACTAATGAATTGATTGAACCAGCCAAACTGTGTTCCTTTATGAAGGGTAACCCCCAAAGCTACTACTTTACCAATGAGTCCATAGTTCTCGAACCGATAATCGGTTAAAACTGCACCCGTATACTGATCCACATGCATCGTTAACTCATCCTGTGCTTTTGGAGGATAAGCTGATAATGTATAAACTCCTGTCGGGTCACTTGGCATATAGATCGTATAACTTGGATGAATTCCTTCACGTTCTGCTACTGTAACCACTTCATCAATCGGTATTGGAATAAATCCCTCTACTTCTGAAGAGGGGATTTCCAGGTTTTCAGCTGCCCATGGTACGTCTGCAATATCCTTTGTTTGGATCGTTGCAGTCGGAGCACTTCCGAAATAAATGGAAGGTGGGTATCCTACACCTGTTTGTGTGGCGAAGTTTTGGAAATGACCTCCCCAGAATCCTGACCAAGGCAGGCCTGTCATGATTAAGAACAACATACCAGCTGCAATCCAGAAACCGGGCACTGCATGCAGGTCCCTCACGAGGATCTTTTTGCCCTTTTTAAATCGGGGAATAAGGACTCCTGAAACCGTGAATTTTTTCTTAGGCATCCACAAATAAAAACCAGTAATGACAAGGATAACAGCCCAACATGCAACTAACTCAACGATTCGGTCACCAACTGTACCTGCCATTAATTCACCATGGAATTCTTCTATTTTATCCATGATTCGATCTTCGTTGTTCAATTCTCCAATAATGTTTCCTGTATAAGGGTCACTAAAAATGGTAAGAGATTCATCATGATTCATAATGCCGACTTCACTCGAACGATTATCTGACTCTCCAGGTCGAAATGTCGTTACAACTGCATCAGGATAGTGTTTTTTCACTTCCTCAATCTGAGTAGTTGGAGAAATTCGCTCATCCTGCGGGGTTACCTCATAAAGGTCTTTATAGAGAAAATTCTCAATCTGCGGCTTATATAAATAAATCGAACCCGTAACTGCAAGAATAATAAGAAATGGGGCAATGAGCAGCCCGGCATAAAAATGCCATCTCCACACCGTCTTATACAGAGAAGGCCGTGTTTGCTTATCTGTTTTCATCACTTCTGTAACTCCTCTTCCATTATTTTTCGTTAACTATCATAATAAAAGAAAAATGTGTGGGAATTGTGAAGAAAACTAGTTTCTAAAACAGTAGACTCTTTTAAAACTCACAAAAACTTCACAACTTAAAAGTAAAATGATATGTATGATAGATAATCATAGTGTAAATAAGTGAGGGACATCACATGAGTGTAACCATAATGATTATTGAAGATGAAGTCCAAATGAGACAACTGGTCAAAACCTTTCTACTAAAAGAAGGATACTCGGTATTAGAAGCCTCAAATGGCATTGATGCACTTTCCAAAATCAAACACAATATACCTGAGCTTCTACTAGTTGATGTCATGATGCCCTATATGGACGGGTTTACATTTGCAAATGAAGTGAAAAAAACCCATGACATCCCACTAATCTTTTTAACCGCAAAAGGAGAAGAATGGGATAAAATCCATGGGTTAAAACTAGGCGGTGATGATTATATTGTGAAGCCGTTCCATCCCGGTGAATTATTAGCACGGATCGAATCGGTTTTAAGAAGGGCAAAAGTGGCCACTACACCCTCTTCCAGAAAAGCAATCGGCCCGCTTACATTTGATGTAGAATCACACTCTGCCACGATAAATGGGCAACCCCTTTCTTTAACATTAAAGGAATATGAGCTATTGCTTCTACTTGCGACAAATAACGGAAAAGTTTTTTCGAGAGAACAGCTATTACAATCCATTTGGGGTTATTCTTATACTGGCAGTGAACGAACAGTTGATACACATATTAAGACACTGCGTTTGAAACTTAAGCAGCACGGGACTCTTATTCAGACTGTTTGGGGAAAAGGCTATAAAGTGAGACTTCCATAAGTGGGGGTTTTCTTCATCCCCCACTTGTGGTTAGCGAAACTTATCGGATCTTTACGGGCAGTTATCTCTAATTTATGCTTGTCTCATATCCTTCTTTAATAGTTATACTGCCCGTTAAGATGGGACAAAGTAGAGGTGTAAAGGTGAGAACTTTATCTTTAAGTCAAAAAGTATTTTTGCTAATTTTAGTTAGTATTGCGAGCACCATTTTGTTTTCATTTTTCTTTTTACATTTTTTATATAAAGATTTATACCTGGACAGCATTCGTGAATCTGTTATTTACCAAGGAGAAAACACTGCCTCTCATTATCATTACGGCTCTTTAAACGAGGAAATTATCGAAAAGATCCATTGGTTTAATATTGTATCAGAATATGAAGTATTAGTTGTTGATACATTTGATGAGCTTCAGGAGTATTTTCCTTATCAAATTGGTAATGAGTCGTTAATAAATTCTGAGGATAAAGAAACATTATCTCAAGGAAATTATATTTTAAAAGAAGGCTATGTAAAAGAATTTGACCGGAATATCGTTGGTGCCATGTTTCCTATTCAAAACGAAACAGAACTAATTGGAATTGTCTATATTTATGTCCCGTTAGCCGCGATGCAGGAGGTATTTGAAGGCAGTCTTCCTATTCTCATTTTAGCAGGAACAATCTTTTTCATTCTATTGTTAGTGATCGTCAACAGAATCAGGCAATCTCTCTTCAAGCCGTTAACAGATATGCAGGCATTATCTAAAGAGGTGGCAGAAGGAAATTACTCAAGCAGGCTTCCATTAACAAGTTCTGATGAAGTTGGACAACTAGCCGATGCATTCAATCTTATGAGTTCATCACTGGAAGAGCAGGAAAAAAGAAAAAAGGAGTTTCTTTCAAATGTTGTCCATGAACTAAGGACACCTCTCACCTATATTGCCGGCTATACTCAAGCACTTAAGCAGCATTTATATTCTTCTAAGGAAGAAGCAGACAGCTATTTAACTACTATCGAAAAAGAAACAGATCGACTGAACAAAATTGTTCACGACCTTATTGAACTTAATCATTTAGAAGAAAATTTATATGTGATAGAACAAGAACCTATTGCCATGGCACAACTGCTGTATGATACGGTTGATCTCTTTAAAATTCGCTTTGCCCAAAAAGAGATCCAACACTCAATGAAAGTTGAAGAGGATGTGATCATCATTGGCGATATTAAACGGATGGAACAGGTATTGTATAACGTGATGGATAATGCGATTAAATATTCACCTTTACATAGTGAAGTGTTGATCGATTTAGGGACAGATCATGATATGATGATCCTCACTGTTACCAATATGGGGCATGTGATTGACAAGGTTGATATTCAAAGAATCGGGGAGCGTTTCTACCGCACGGATAAAGCAAGAAATCGTTCAACAGGCGGAACAGGCCTAGGTCTCTCAATCGTCAAGCAAATCGTCACCTTACATAACGGCACCTTTTCGATCACAAGTGACAATCAAAACGGTACAGTTGTGACCGTCCAAATTCCATTATTATCTGAGGAGAACTCATCATGAAAAAAGTTTCCCTTTTCGTCATCATATGCTGTATGTTTTTATCGGCATGCAGCGCGAAAGACGAGCCATCTTTTCAAATGAAATCTTTTGCATATACAGATCAAAATGGACAACCCTTCGGATCCGAAAACCTAAAAGATAAGGTTTGGATCGCGAACTTTATTTTTACAAGTTGTGAAACGGTTTGTCCACCAATGACTGCAAGCATGTCTGCCCTTCAAAAAGAACTAAAAAAACAAAACATTGACGTTGAACTTGTTTCCTTCAGTGTTGATCCAACGATTGATACTCCGGATGTATTAAATACTTTTATGGAGAAATTCACAGGAGATTCATCAAACTGGCATATGCTGACAGACTACAGTCAAAAGGAAATTGAGGAATTTGCAAGAGAAGAATTTCAAACTCTTGTTCAAAAGCCGTCATCATCTGACCAGGTGATTCATTCAACTAGCTTTTATTTAGTCGATAAAAATGGAAAAGTTGTGAGCAACTTTGGGTTTCAGCAGAGTCATTTTGATGAGGTGATTGCGGAAGTAAAGAAACTACTGAAGTCATAATTGAATGTTTTCATTTAGCATACTAAGGAGTAAACCCTAATTCGATTAAAAATATCTGGACAAAAATTTGCTATCTACTAACCAACTTCATTTAGTAAAGAATTCTAACAAACATTGAGATTTTAGGATCTATATCACAACAGTGAACAAGAATTAATTGTAGTAGTAAAGATGGAGGCAAAAACGTGAGATTTCTTAAGTGTTTCAATGCCTTTTTGTTTTCCATATGGACACAACCCCTAAGGTAGAAACATTTTAATGCTTAACTAAGTTGTGTCCAAAACCATACTAGCTTTATTCGGCACCTACATTTATATTCGAAATAGGAACAATATAGCCAAGGACGAGATATGTTGATAAATAATATTTTTTGTGATCTTAAGAAATAGAACCATACAAACAAAAAACTAATCATCATCCTCAGTATAAGTGTGTTTGCTATTAATTAGTGTCTGTAAATCCGCCCTAAAAAATATATCTTTCAATTCCTCTATTTTAAATGGAATCACCGGAGACAGAAAGGGAACTCCAATTGATTTAAGACTTACCATATAAATAATTTGAATAGTTGCAGCAATGATCATTCCGCTAAACCCAAAAAAATGAGCAACTATCATAAAAAGAAATCTTAAAATATTTTCAGCCGCTAGCGTTCCTCTGTTAGCGAGTAAATAACTACAAATAGCTGTTATACCTACTATTATGAGGCTAACTGGATGAATTAATTTTGCCGTAACAGCTGTTTCGCCTACTACAATGGTTCCAATTAAGGAAAGCAAAATCACAGCACTTTTCGGAATCCGAAATGAAGAATCGAATAATATTCTTATGAAAAATAATAGAAACACCATTTCCCAAAAGGTTGGCATTAACTCATCTTTAGTTATTAAAGCCTTTGAAACATTGTTAGGTAACCCCTCTTTGTGAAAGTTTGCTATTGCAACATATACACCTGGTAAGTACACAGCTAAGATAAAGGCAATCATTCTTATGAGTCGATTTGTACTGTCGTTCTTACTAGATTGAAAAATGTTTTTGGTTTGCCTTCCAATGCATCTTCCACAACTTTTGAATTAAGTAAATATTTTATTTTAAGACCTTTTAACCTTTTTCGTACTTCCATTAAAATTCCTTTATCAACAGTACCTTCTATAAATAATATTGAAACAGCGGTTTTCGAAATTGTTCCAAATTCCATTGCCTCTACACATAAATCCGGCGTTTTTATTGAATTTCTTATTAAATTAATATTTGTTTTCATTTGCTCTGTTAGCCCAACAACCGGCCCCCTTGGTGACCGTTCTCCTAGTGATTCTTCCAGGCTTCTTTCCTTCCACTTTGCGGAGGGAATGATAATTCCTTTCTGATACCCATTAATCAAAATAACGGTATTTCCTTGTACGATAGCATCTATTAAGTCATTATATTGATTTGTGGTATTCACATCTGCCGCTTCAATAAATCTTTCGATCATTTCGTCAATAAGTGATTCATTCAACTCTACAGTCTTAAAAGGCTTTAATAAAGGTTTGACTACATATTCCTGTATGCGGTCTGTATCAATAATTCCGTCCAAATATACAACATTGATTTCGAAAGAACTTTTGATATCTGTTTTTATTTTTCTTGCGATAAGGTCAGAGGTATGATGAAATGTATTTTTTATATTGCTAATATTTTCTTGAAGGCAATCTTTCAATTCTTGCTTAACCATAAATTTCACCCTTAAAGTTTTTTTCTCTATTTTAGTTTGTGGAAATATCTAAAATTTCATCCATATTTGTGAAGATAAAAAGCACTATTCTTATTCAAGAACAGTGCTCGATTGCTTATAAACAAAGAAATTCATTTATTATTGTCTGGTATTACTTATTAAACTTGTATTGAAAACTAATCTTGATATACTTTTTGTGTTTCATATATAAATCCATGATAATTATAGTTTTGTTTTTTGTACATTTCTCTAGGGGCATCTTCTCCGTCGGCTACTAATATGACAATTTTCTCGGGAAATGATTCCATTACAAATCTTTGTTACCTGCTCCCTATTCCTTTGTTCTGATTATCAGTTTCTGCTGTCCCTCAAATAAGCTTCAGTATCTTGAAATTCAGTTAAAGATGGTAAAGTTTTTTTGATACGTCTAGACCTACAGATTTTATGGTATCCTTCATAATAACTAGCTCCTTCCGTAATGTAGCTCTAATTTGTTTTTTTTGTTTACTTACCAATAAACATTCTTACCAAATTAACCTACGAATTTACGAGTAAGGAGCTAGTTTCGTTCATGATAACTCGTCTTTCGCCTGCTTGGTCTCAGACTTTCCTCGACTCCCGCAGAAGTCGAGTATCTTCCGCTACATTCGACTATAGTGTTGAAACAATAGTATTAAACAACAATATCTGCGGATATAGCGGAAGAAAAATATCAAATTTAATATTCTTCATTCAGCCTCTGCATTCTAAATAGTTTAATAGTTAGATACATAAGAGGAATCAATGTTCTATTAAAAAGTCTATCATCATGTTATATGCATATTTTGAAGATTCACTATGATAGTTTGTAGAGTATGGATCACTAAAACCATGATAACCGTTAAATTTATATGTAGGTATCTTCTTTTCTTCTAGACTGCTTATCAATTTATCAACATCAAAAGATTGCTCTTCTTGAGGGAAAAATAGGATGGTAGGACAAAGTGGAACTACATCTAAAAAGTCTCTAATTCGTGATCCATAATAACCTACAACACCGCTAACAGATTCTTTATCACTACACAACCATGCAATAGTTGCTCCTACACTAAAACCCAAAATGAAGACTTTTTGATAGTTGCCTTTTACTTCTACTAATAATTTTGTCATGATCTCTGAAGCTTTAGAAAATCCAATGTTGCTTATAAAATTTCTATAAGCTTCATCCTCCTGTGAATAGTCAAAAGCTTCCTCTTGACCTAGCAAGTCAGGGCAAATAACATCGTATCCTGCTTTATAAAGTGATTTGCACACTTCCTCTATATGGATATTAATCCCATATATCTCATGAACAACGATAATAACAGCCTCTGAATTTTGATGTTTTAATCTCACGTTAAACCTCACATACTTTTTATTGATTATAACAAAAAAGCACATTCCTTTTTATGAAATGGAAATTGTTATTTTTATCATAAAATTAATAAGGTTATACTTGATAGCAAATAAGTTAGATAGTTTTGGAATATGCAAGTGAACGTCATGATAAAATGATGAAGGATAATTGTACTACTTTTTATCAATATTGGGGTGTAATGATTGGCGATTAACTGGGAATTTGAATTGAATATAATTGAGGTGGCGTGTACCATGCTTGCCTGGATGGTCCTTGCCTTTTGGTTTTGGCGTACATGCAAGGCACAACCTATCGAGGAACGGCCGGATCGTTGGAAAATAATGATTACTGTGTTGACTGGGCTTTTTTCTTTTTCTATTAACCTTCCTATGTTTGATGAGGTTCTTACCTTAGCTATTCTTCCTCTCGGGGTTTGGATTTTATATGGGATATTAAAGAGAAATGAGCGCTGGCAAGCGTATCGAAAATATGCTTGGATAGGCTTCCTTGGGAACTATATCTTTTTCGGAGCTGCGATACTGGCAATTGGATTATCAGGACTGTTTTATCCGAAAGATTCAATCGAGACATATCTTGCTGATATTTCCAACGTTGAGTTAATACCTATACATCCGTCAGGAAAAGAAGTTGACCTTAACATAACGAAACTGGAAGAATCTTTAGTTACTTTTGAACGTGAACATGGGAATGTTGTTCAGTGGTATGAAGAAATTAGAGAGCAAAAATGGCCGACCGAGGAGAACAAAGAGCCGGAGAAAGCTCAAGAAAAGTTTCCCTATCTGTTAACAGGTGTGAAAGCAAAAGCTGGGAAAAATGTTCAGGTATATGTAGAATTAGATGGAAAAGGGTTACTTGTTACATCGGAAGACCATCAATACTATTTTCGTTCTAACACGGCCTCCTTCCTGAAGGAAAGGGGAAGTGAAGAATGAAAAAGAAGATGCTAGCACTTCTTGTCATTATTGTTGGATTTGTTGCAGTAAGTACGTATATTATTTACAGATTGATCGTTCCTCAAGATTTTTATACAAAAGAAGAACTTTTAGAGAAAATTCCAATATCAACATCTGAAAAGGAGATTCAAGCTATTGTCCAACTAGATGACAAAACCTATTTTGTTCCTTTTTTATCCGAAGATGGTTCTTATGGTTCGAGTATTTGGATATGGAGAATTGGAAAATGGGAATGTGTAGGAGCGGATTCTGCTTCTGGTCCTCAAATTATAGCGAATAACGGGAGCTCCTATGTTTATTGGAATGTCCATCCTCAAGATGAGGTTCAAAAGTGGGATATCTATTTAACTTCTGAGAGAAATTATTCTGTAACCAATGGGAATGGTGCCGGTCAATTGGAGGTTTACTTTCCGAAAATACAAGTGAAACACTCGATAGAAGTTGGGAAAGAGAGCTACGGATATGTTGAGCTGCCATCGCAGTGGAAGGAAATGATTGGTTCATTTGACCTTAACCCGGCAGAAACAGGGCTCTTGCCATCTAGCCATTCCTTTCTATTTCAATGGCAGGCATATAACGGTAACCAAGAAGAGATAAACCTTGATCATACGTTTCGTAACGGTGGAGGCGGTACTTATACAGGAGATTATATTCAATACATGCAACAGTTGAATCCTGAAGAGTTAGAATAATTGGTACTCTCATTCAACGAAATTACAATACACCCATCCACAGCAACTACTCTTTGTGACCTGTTTATTAAGATAGAGAGTTTCACTCTTCATCTTGTAAACAGGTTAATTTTTATTCCATTCCATTAGATACTCCGGCATATCAGTCTGCTCATCTATCAGTTCATCTTTGATAACAAAGCCATTATTTAGATAAAAACGCAGTGCAGATGAGTTACTCTTATATACTTTTAATTCGATCACTTCTCTTTGATCTTGTATAAAGTGCAACAATTCTCTTCCAGCCCCATTTTTTTGAAAAGATACATCAACAAAAAGAGCTGCTAAATAGTTGTCCAGCATTGAAATAAAGCCTATAACCCTTGATTGGTGAATCTTCACATATGTCTCTGACATCGGAATATATTTTTCTTTCATCTCACTTATTTGTGATCTCCAGTAATTTGGCTCAATAAAACTGTGTGATTGTAATGAACCTTTATACCAAATATCGACCAAAGTATCAATATCTGTTTTTTTATATTTTCTTATCATAATAATCCCCTCTTTGTTTGCAATTGTCATCACCTATGTAAAAGCTTAAATATAAAACAGTAAAACTTAGAAGCTAAGAAACATGCCAAAACGACAGAAAAAATAGCGCCAATTAAAAGTGAGCTCTACCTCTTTTTTATTTATAAGGAGTTTGCTTAAACTTAAAAAAATCCACAATAGAGCGCAATTGTGTTGAAGATCATTATTGGATTACTGTTCCCTTTAGTAAACCTATTTTTTATTGGTAGTAAATACTCTTTTAGACAATAAATAAGCTAATGTTGCGGCAAATAATGACGCCAAAAATGGTATTATTGAAATTTCTCCAAACACCGCTTCTTGACTCACAATATTGTTCATTGAAGATAAATCAGGAGTATAAAGAGCTGTCTGGAGCAATCCTGTTAAAACTTCAAATACTATATATAACAGTACAAAACTTCCTATAAATACAATACTTTTTTTCAAAATTTCCACTCCCTTCTCCTTATTTACGAAACAATAAAGAGTAAGGTTTCACTTACTTTCTTCAAAAAAGGTCCTTGATTGTTTAGAATCTTTTCTTATATAAATATTCACTATTAGTCTTGTCTAATTAAGGCTGCCATATTTCCAACATATTTCCATCTGGATCATAAAATTTAAAATTAGATCCAAAAGGACTTTCCTGAATTTCTGTTAAGATATTTACTTCATATTCCTTGAAACGTTTATACATCACATGGATATGAGGCGTAATGAAACACGCTATAGGATGTTGATTACTACCTTCATCTTTAAACAATAAGGTTTCAACTTCTCTCTTTTCCGTTACTAGGAAAATTGCTGGTACCATTTGCCTTAAACTCGGACTAGAAAAATCCCCTTTATTATCTGGAAATCTTAAGATTGAACTTTCCATTCCAGGCTTAATAGGGTTATGGTTTGTAGGTTCACAGCCTAGACTTTTTTGGTACCATTTAATAGACTCGTATACATCTTTAACAGGGATGTAAATACAAGTTATACCTGTAATATCTTCTATTTTGTTATCATCACCTTTTTTCATTTACATCTTCACCCCTCCGTTCATTTTTCAGTTAAACTTTCCTGTTTCTTCATTAAATCTTCAATTAAGATTCCATTAATCTTTAACCCTGAAATATCACAATCAGTAATTTCCATATTAGATAAGTTGCAGTTTTTTATTTGCGCTTTCGTAAGATCACATTGATGAAAGCTTACCGGTTTGTATTCTCCATCTTCCTGATAATTACTATCGCCTTCCTCTGGTAGAACAACGTGATGAAATTCAGTTCCAAATAAATGGACATGATTAATAACAGCATGACTAAAATTAGCATGAGTAATTTTCGCTTGAGCTA
Organism: Metabacillus niabensis; assembly: GCF_020524345.1. GTDB lineage: Bacteria > Bacillota > Bacilli > Bacillales > Bacillaceae > Metabacillus > Metabacillus niabensis_B. The sequence continues at coordinate 542 of NZ_JAIVLH010000020.1, read as the reverse complement.
GATTCGCATTAGAGATATCTACATGTTCCATATTGACATCATTAATAACCATACTATTCATGTTAACATTCATTGCTTTTGTGTTCGCTAAACTCACATTATCTATCTCCAGCTCTTGAGCATTCACTTCATACCACTTCGATCCGGAAATATCAGCTTTTTGTAAATCCACTTTTTGAACATTTAACGACATTGGACAACATCTCCTTTATTTGTATAAAAGTCTCAATCAATATCATATTTATTATTCTTTAATTAACAGAAATTCCCTTCTTATACAGACACTTTTATATCTAAGATACATTCACATACATTATTGTGGCAGAAATTAATAGGACATTCTGTAGTTTATGGAATATATAGATAAAAAGAGCTGGTACCAGCTCTCAGGCTGTCGAGAAACCTCGGCAGCCTATTATTTTCATCTGAATACTTTAACTTTTCACCGCGTTAATTTGGTATAATATAGATAACTAATTGGGAGGGTGATATTTATGTTCAATACAAGAGAAAACACACAAAATGAAGTTGAATTTATAGTA
>NZ_JAIVLH010000019.1 GCF_020524345.1 Metabacillus niabensis | reverse complement strand
ATACCTATATCCATTGGTTTAATAACAAAAGAATTCATGGAACACTAGGCTATCTAAGCCCAATAGAATTCAAACTTGAACACCTTAAAAAAGTTGTCTAGTTTACTGTTGACTATCCAAATTGCAGAAAAAAGCTTATAAAGAAGCTGCTAAATTATTACTTAAAATTGGAATAGGTGGAAATATTATTGGCTTAACTGCATTTCTGACTTGGTACTCAGCAAAATGTTTAGAAGGACGAGGACCTTGGGCAAGTAATACTTTTGAAGGTAATGTAAAATCAATAAATAGCCCCTTTTGTAATACTGGCATTTTCACATAATCTGAAACTAGTTGTTTATTTGGCAAAGTTAAAGTCCTTAAATCTATGTCTTAGTTAAAGAGTTTGGAATATGAACAAGAATTTAAAGCTATATTTTGTGGATTTTATATAATTTTCCCCTTAGTATTTATTATTAGTTTCTTTATTTGGATGTATCTGATTAAACAAAATCATTTATGGACTGTATTATCAGATTGTACATCTGTAATCGGGTTGCACTATATAATTACTAGTATAATTTTTGTATTTTATTATAAAAACAAAATATGATACATAAAAAAGTTAACTTCTATTACTAGATGTTTAACTTTTTTATGGGGTTTGTTTTTCTCTATTATGATTGCTATGGTAACTTAGTGAAAAAAGTAGAGTTTTTTGCATTTGTAGCGGAGCAACCACGACGACAAACGATAGTTTATGTAATGCCAGCTTTTCTCTTAGCTGGTCTGGTGTAAATTAGTTTAGCTAGATTGATTAAAAACCTAGAAAGGAAATAAACAACAGAAATAAGCAAACAGCTATACAAATATTCGCATACATTTTTTGTCCATTTTGAAACTCCTCTATTCCCATCACCAACATCAATAAACTGAGAAAAAACATCATATATTGTTGCATATCATAGTCTTTAGTAAACAACCCATAGCATGCAAGAATAATAACTATTACTGCAATTATCCTTCTTATCGTTTTTAGCATGATTCCCCCTTAATCAATTTGTTCTTCTTTAATAAGTATGAATTCTCACTAATTCCATATAATGGTATCATATAAACAAACAAGAAAGGAGAAAAAAATCCATGGGTTTTGTTACATTCCTAGTAGTAATACTTGTCGCATCAATTGTTGACTTTCTTTGGCTTGATACGGAGAGTAAGCGTTGGAACTGGTTAAAAAATGGCTCCAAACGACAACAATTAGGATTTTTTCTTTTCTTTATTGGGGCTTCTTCGATTCTTTATATTCTGTTTGGGGTTAAATTCTTGAATTCGTAACTTAATAAATGATTCAACTTAGAAGAACTTACATAACAAATTGCGCGAACATGGGGGACCTTTTTTATTTGCTGGCCTTGCATGCCAATTATTAAGTGCAATGAGGCACGCAATTCCCTCCATTTCTTGATGATTTCGAACCATAATCGCTGTTATCCCTCCATTGCGCGCAATTTATCGGCCATAGCTTGGCGATTTCCCATCATCCCCACTGATATCCTCCATAAAACCTATAATTGAAATCGATCTTTAATAATCTTAGCTACTTCTTCTGCTCCCAAGTTCGTATTGTTTATTTTTATATATTCTTCTCTGACAACTTCACCCTTATGGGAATTCAATCTGTATGTTTTCAGTGACTCTTTTAATTCTCTTTCCGACCATTCAACATTTCTTTTTGTTGGCTTATGTTCAAGTCTATTAGGACTTTTATTTCGCTTAAGTCTTTCTTCCAGGTCAGCCTCAAGTTCTACAAAGTAAACAGTCCCGCCTTTTGACTCGAAAATCCGGCAGACTTTATCAACATAATCCCAATCTGATTGGTGATCAAATGCCCATACATATGTAAAAATCATGCCATACAAGCTGCTTTTTGATACTTCTTCAAATAGTTCTTGTCGAAACAAATTGACTAATCTTTTTCCTTCCTGTGTTCCGTAGTTAAAGAATGGATTGACCAAATCAATTGTCATATGGTTATGAAACAGCTTTAGTCCAGTCATTTTAGCTAGTTCCTGACCAACTGTCATTTTTCCAACTGCCTGCGGACCAAAAATTAAAACAAATTTCATACGGTCCCCTCCTTAAAACCAATAGTAAATTAAAGGTATTCTCTATATCGCCATTAATTCCTCCTTAAACTCTTTCAATTCCCCCATAAAAAGAAGGCGTTACCCTTGATTAGGATAAACGCCTAGTATGCGGATCAATCCGCTTTTTACATAAAATCAAAAAAATAACGAATCACATGAAAAAACACAGGTGATGTATAAGCTAAACTATCAACACGAGTTAAATAGCTTTTGTGCAGCATCTTTAACTTCTCTTGATCTCCAATTAATAAATCTCTTCGTAAAACAGAAATCGTCAAGCTTCCGAAGAAACCACTTAAACTGATTAAAAGACCTGAAAATAAAGCAAATGTATGATCAAATGGTGTTAAGTACGGGTAAATGAAATATGCTGCTGCAATTGTGATGATTGTTGCTCCTATATATCCCTCCCACGTGATGGTCGGGTTTGCTGAAGGAACAACCTTTCTTTTTCCCAGATAAGTAGAGATCAAATAATGAGCAATATCATTGAGCTGTGTTAAAACAACTAAAAATAAAACAAGATTCGCTCCGTATTCAGGTGTAGCAAATTGAAAGTGAGCTAAGTGACTAAGTCCGAAAACCATCAGCATTAAGCCCCATTGAGTTGAACTGACAGAACGAAGAAAACCACTGGTTCCCTTACCTAATAAACGTGGTAACGGCAAAAATAAAAAAACATAAACTGGTATAAAGACAATAAACATACCGTACCATCCGATAAAAATCCAATAAAACTGAACAGGAATCGCCAAATATGACCAAAGAAATAACCGTCGATCTGCTTTCCTTGTTTTCATCATCGAAAAATATTCCTTTAATGCAAAAAAGCATAACAGCATCAAGGAAAACAACGAAACAATGGGATTAAATAAAGTAGCGATACAAAAGACCGCAAACATACCCCACCATGTTTTGACACGCATAAAAACACCCGAAAAATCTTTTTTCGGTTGCTTTTTGCTCGTAAAGATAAAAATGAGATGTACACAACTTAAACTAAGAAAAATAATACCTAATGTCCAAAGGGTTGATATCACCTTTATTCCTCCAACTTTGTATTTCTATTGTATAATTAAGGATAGAATATTATGGAAGAATTTAAAAGAGGGAAACGAAATGACTTCAAAAACGTTTATTTATATTTTACTAACCGACACGGGGACATTATTTACTAAGTCTATTAAAAAATATACAAAAGCTCCTTATAATCATGCTTCCATTGCATTTGATGCACATTTAACTGAAATGTACAGCTTTGGAAGAAAAAATCCTAATAACCCTATTAACGGAGGATTTGTGAAAGAAGATATCCATACAGGAACATATAGTAAATATCCTGAAACAACCTGTGTTATCTATAAACTGGAAGTAACTAGCCGGGATGTGGAAAAAATGAGAAGGGTATTGAATGTTTTTATTAAGAATCAGAAAAGATTCCTTTATAACTTAATTGGTGTATTAGGTGTTTCCTTAAATGAACCCGTAGAATTCAGCAATTCGTATTTTTGCTCACAATTCGTTGCTGAAATGCTTCATCGCTCCGGAATTAAGTTATGGGATAAACTCCCTGCCTTAGTCACCCCTGATGACTTTCGCAAGAATCCACATTTTCAGCTCGTATATGAAGGAAAGCTAACAGATTATCCATTGATAAAAAAATAGAAGAAGGGAAAGAATAACCCCCCCCCCTTCTTCTTATTGATCAATTTTAATTTTACGTAAAAAATCCTGTCTTTGTTGCTTGCGAAAATGCTCCTTGACCATATAATCAACACCTTGCTGATTATTAGATCGTGTCACCCAATCAGCAGCACGCTTTACTTCAAACGGTGCATTCCACATCGCAACACCTAATCCTGCTGAAGAAATCATCCCGATATCGTCCTCAGCATCACCAATTGCCACTGTTTGATCTAAAGGAATGTTCAAATGACTCGCTAAAGCACGCAACCCATTCTCCTTTGATACTCCCTTTCTGACGATGTCAAAGCTAGTTGATGACAAATGACTTTGAATATCGACCATATCAAAAGCTTCCTTCACGACGGTCTCAGCTTCCTGTTTTTCATCTTCATGTTTAAAATGAACATCAATTCTTGTTGCAGAAACCGGTTCATCACGAAGAGTATCTCCCAGGGAATCCACAAACTGAACAGGATAAAACATTGAATCTGATGTATTAAGGATCGATTTGCTTAATAAGTTCGGTGATACTTTTTTTCGATTTCCAATTGAAAACCTTTCATGTGTAAGACGAATATTACAATTGAAATTCTCTAATACTTGCACAAGATTGAATGTTGTTTCCTCTGAAATTCGCTTTTCAAATAATGGCTTATCTAAATTTTCTGAGATGAACGCTCCACCATGTGTAACAAGTAAAGAATCCAGCTTTAATGCTTTTGCCAGCTTTCTCGCAGATTGAAAATGTCTATTTGTTACAAGCGTCACATACACTTCTTTACCCTTCACAAATTCAATTGCCTCTTTCGTGGATGGCTGAAGACGACCATTTGATCGAAGCAATGTTCCATCAATATTCAAAGCAAGTAATCGATAAGCAGTCACAACAGGTCCCCCTTCTACAGATGTCAAAACCTATTATGAAGTTATGTCCCTTTTAGGAAAAATAGAACAATAGATGGGACATGATAAATTTTCCCTAAAAAAAAACAGAACGGACCTTAGTCCATTCTGCATCAAATTTACAAATGTTTATGTATATAGGGTCGTCTTACTGACTTCCGTACATTTCCTCAAGCGGCTTCATAATGATTTTGTTTAATTCTGTTACGACCATACTTAAACGTTGTTCTGCAGCCATTAATTGAGAGATTAATTCATGCTGTTGAACAAGCTGCACAGATTTTTGTGCCTGATCGATTTCATCCTGCGTAATTTCTTCACCTTGCATTTGTTTTTGCTGCAGGTTTAATTGAATATTACGGAAGTTTTCAAACATTCTGCTTGCAGATTCATCTGCGTTCACTTCTTCATAAAGTCTTTTTAGGTTTTTGAAATCATCACTTTCACGTAGTGCTTTTTCTAAGTTGTATGCAACATCATATAAATTCTCTGACATATGATGAGCCTCCTTTCTAGTTTTAACCTATGTAGGCTCTTCTTTCACTATAACAAACTCTTTTCAAAATTGCATTTGATGTGAGGAATTTACTGTATAAACATGACAATGATTGCTTGTAATCCTCCAATCATTCCTCCAAGCAGTGCCCCAAGATAGGTAATCATCTTAAACTCTCTACGGGAAATAGAGAGAATAATGTCCTCAAGCCGCTCCACTGCAAAAGTTTCCACCTGTTCGCGCACAACATCTTCCAGCTTTAATTTCTTAAGCATTTCCTCAAGGTGTGAGGTCAGATATTGAATGGAGAGAGTCACCAGCTTCGGAAGCCATTCCTGAATGATTTTATCTTCATTTGGCTTTAAATATGCTGAGATTGGTTTCGATAGCAAATCCTGAACGTTTAATGTCTCAACGACTGTATTTACGATTGTTGAGCCCTTCTCAAAGATGCCCCATTTTTGATCCAGTTCATCAAGAGTCATGTCTTGAATGTGATTCCATTCCCGACCAATTAATGTTGTAATGAGTACATGTGTTTCTTTGTTTTTCAAAAATTTCAGGACCTCGGGTTGAACCTTATCTACAAGACTTTCATTTCCTAAAAACATCCCGATCATATTTCCGAGCATTCCTCTAGTCGCCAAAAAGTCTTCGATCATTTTTTTGAGCTTTTGCTTGCCTTCATTACTTTCAAAATAGGAAATACCTTTATCAATAATAAATTGTCCAATTTTTGGGATCGCAACGTACGCCTCATCTAACAGGTTTTTTGGAAGCAGTTCTTGAAGAGGTTTGCTTTTATTCTCGTGAATCAGCTCTTCATATTTTCCCTTTAGAAACGTTTTGAGCAGCTCATCAGCCTTTTGTGATGGTTCATTCACATTAAAAGACTCCAAAATTTGCTCAACTGTTTTTTCTGAGTTCGTCACCTTTTTTACTTGTGTTTCCCCCCATGAAATGAGCTGGTCTTGAAACTGTGCTTGCAGAAATTTGCGTTTAATTCCTTCAGCTGTTAACAAATGTTCCACAACCATTTTTCCTAACTGAGTTGCAAGCTCATCTCTTCTCTTTGGAATCAAACCAGGTGTAAAAGGTACTCTTTTCCCTAAAAAATAGATTGCTTTATAGGGTCGAAATAACATTTTAATAGCCAGGGAGTTTGTCACTCCTCCAATTGCTGCCCCAACAATTATCATGATTAATGCTGTTATCATTTGTTCCATTACCATCTACCTTCCACAACATCACCGATTTTTTTTCGTCACATACGATGTTATATCAACATCTGCCTAAGAACATTATAGAGGTTGGCTTCATCTCGAGCAAATGAGGGAATTACATGATACAAAAAACAATTGAAATTACAGAAAATGTAACTTCTAAACTTGATATATGTGAAATAAGCGTGGGCCTAAGAAAACATCTGGGTCTCTCCAAAAATATTCTTACCTTGAAAATTAGTTGCGGGATGCATACTGTGTCCTGTCCAATCGTATTTATAGATGAAGAGGATCTTAGTTTGTCCTTACCTACCCGTATCTTTGATGAACTTCATCTACCACATCAAACACTGTCACTTCAAGGGCAATTAATGACCCAAAGACATTTAAAGCTTGGTCCCATCATTGGCCTTTTAACGGAAATCAAAGAAAAAGATCGCCATGTACATTTTGGATCCATCCATGAGTTTTGCAAAGAGCTTGCTGCAAATTGTTATACCAATGGTTGTTTATTCTATATTTTTTCCTTTTCATCTTATAACAAACAAATGATGCAGGGTTATTGTTTTCATCAAGATAAGTGGATCAAAACAACTGTGCCATATCCTGACGTTGTACACAACCGAATTCATTCTCGATTCCTAGAAAAATCAAAGAAGTTTTTGGATCTCACGTCAGATTTAATTGAAAATAAAATTCCGTACTTTAATGATCGCTTTTTAAACAAATGGGAAGTGCATCAAATTCTTTCAGCAAATGAACATCTCCTACCCTATCTACCTGAAAGTCAATTGCTAGAATCGAAGAACATGTTAAAAAATATGCTCACTGAGAAAAGGGATCTTTTTATAAAGCCGATCAACGGTAGTCAGGGAAAAAGAATCTTTCGGGTAAAACAAACCGACGAAAACCAATACTATCTTGATTACACAACTTTTTCCGGTGATATCAACAAAGAATATCAAAGCTTTGAAGAACTATTCAAAACATTGTATCCAAGATTAAAAAAAGAAGGCTTTCTTTTACAAGAAACAATCCCACTTAAATCCTATAAAAATCGCACCCTTGATTTCCGGTTTTTATGTCATAAAAAAGACCGTCACCAATGGAAGGTTACTTCTGCTGTCGCAAGAGTATCAGCAGAACAGCAGTTTGTTGCAAATTTAGCAAGAGGCGGCGAGATATACAAAACAAAAGAAATACTGCAAGAGCTTTTCGGAGAGAAAGAAGCAGGTCATTTACGGAAGTTATTAGCTGAGCTTTCGATAGAAATTGTAGAGGTTATCTGCATTCAAGCTGGTGGAGAATTCGGGGAATTTGGTATTGACCTTTCACTCGATGAAAATGGCCATCCTTGGATCATTGAGGTTAATACTAAACCATCAAAATCAGAGGATGATCTTAAATCCGGAAAAGTCCGGCCGTCGGCAAAATCCATAATCCAATATTGTATTTTTTTATATGAACAAAAACAGCCGGCATTTTAGACAAAAGGAGTGTTGTACTTGGAACAGATATCATTAGGAATAATGTCCGTTCACTTATCACATGAACATGGATACGTGACAGAGATTGCCAAACGAAGTACTTCATACGGGATGAATTGTGTTCGATTTGTCCCTGATTCTATTGACCCTTTAGACTTAACGATTAAAGGTGAAACGTTTGATCCGCAAACGCAATCCTGGATAAGTGATACATTTTCGATTCCTCCATTTATTTATGACCGCTGCTTTTACAATCAAAGTAAAGCTTCAAAGAGATGTAAACCAATTGTCGAGTGGCTGAAAAAAAATCCCGTTACCACGTTTTTAGGATTTGGGTTACCTAATAAATGGGAGGTTTATTCTACCATTCAAAAACATAACCACCTTAATTCATACTTACCTGACACTGAGCTGATTTCAACACCCATACAAATTTTAAATCGCTTAAGAAATGATGCAAGCTGTTTATTGAAGCCTGTTGTTGGATCAAGAGGTATCGGCATTGTCGCCATACATCAAACTCAAAAAGAAATAACGATCACATACCATAGCGGCCCTGATAAAAAAACGAAATCGTTTGAACATGTAGAACGATTTATAGACTGGTGTGGACGTCTACTAAAGCAACAAAGCTATCTTCTTCAACCTCTCCTTCCACTTGTCGATCGTGAAGGATATCCATTTGATATACGCATTCTTCTCCAAAAGGATGCGGACGGTAACTGGTCACTAGTTGAAAAAGGTGTAAGAAAAGGGTACCAAGGATCATTTTTATCAAATTTAACAACTGGTGGAGAGCCCATTACCTATAAGCAGTGGTCTGAGCAGCTCACACCCAGACAAAGATTTCTTCTTGAAGATGAGCTATCCACTATTACTTCACATCTTCCACCCCTACTTGAAGACAGCTTTGGTCGGCTTTTCGAGCTTGGAATTGATATTGGCTATGCCAAAGACGGCTCAATCTGGGTATTGGATGTAAATTCAAAGCCCGGGAGAAAAACATTCATTGAAACAAAGCCTGAGTTAAAACACACTCTTTATGATTCACCATTAGCTTATTGCAACTATTTGAGCTCAAAAAATAATCAAAAAGGAGCTACGATCATTGACTAAGATATACTCAATCCAACAAACGGATTCACAGGACTTTATGATTCATTTACCTACACATTCACAGCTTGATGAAGAGATTCACTCCGTTTCATTTGGTACGTTCATCATGCCTTGTGAAATCATTTATGAAGATCACTTACAAGATACGATTCTCGTTTCACAAGAAGTCGCCAAACAGCTTCTTCTTCCGATCGGTGGAAGCACCACTCTTATTACACATGAAAACATTTTATATTTAGGACCTATTATCGGTATTTTCACAGCAGGATTTACGGAGTCACTATTACGACCAATTGGTGAGCGTTCTCTCTTTTTCGCGAAGTTCTTATCAATTGATCAATCACTTGGAATACACTCTTATGTGTTCGGAGCACATCATATTAATTGGGAAGAAGGCACAATTGAGGGATACACATATGGAAAAGCCGGTTGGAAAAAAGAGCTCTTTCCATTCCCTAATGTGGTGTACGACCGTCTTCCTAATCGACGAATCGAAAACCACAACGCACTTAAACTAGTCAAAAAACGTCTCATAGAAGAGTACTCTATACCTTGGTATAATCCAGGCTTTTTCAATAAATGGTCCATTCATCAGCTTCTCATTCATGACCATGATGCTTCCTTATATTTACCTGAAACCATTCATACACCCACAATAAGCCAAATGGAAGAGATGCTTGCTAAATACCAAAGCATTTACTTAAAACCTGCAAATGGCAGTTTAGGTTTAGGCGTATTTCATCTCATGTATTCTCGTGACGAGAATATGTATTACTCACGATATCGTGACGATCATGAAATCAATCGGCTCAGGAAGTATTCTTCACTTGAAAGCTTTCTAAAAGCATGCTTTAAAGACAGACGGCTCTCAAGCTATTTGGCCCAACAAGGAATAAAACTTGCCCGAATCGATGGGAAACCGATTGATTTTCGCATTCATACAAATAAAGATGAACATGAAGAATGGAAGGTTACAGCACTTGCGGCTAAGGTTGCAGGTAGAGGAAGTGTGACAACCCACTTAAACAATGGCGGTGTTGTGAAAAGCCTGGAGGAAATTTACGATGATCCACAAGAGAGATTGAAAGCCCTCCATCATTTAACAGAAGCTGCAATCAAATTAAGCAAAAGAATTGATCAACAGATTACAGGCTTTATTGGAGAAATTGGCTTTGATTTAGGAATTGATGTAGATGGAAGAGTATGGATGTTTGAGGCAAATTCTAAGCCTGGAAGGTCCATCTTTTCACACCCTGAGCTAAAAGATGCTGACCTATTAACCCGCAAAGCATCCTTGCAGTATGGCCTTTATTTATCAAAAAAAGCGATTCTTCAACCTGAGGAACTTGTAAATGGAGACCTATAACCACCCACTTGTTGGCATATTCGCAAGTAAAGGACAAAAAAAGGATGCGTTTCGAGGAGACATCTCTGTTTTTAAAGCCATTCAGAAGGAATTGAAAGAAAGCGGCATTCTATCATTTGTTTTTACAACCGCCGGCATTCACGAAACAGGGATAACAGGATATGTTTATTTTGAAGGTTACAACAGATGGGGAAAGATCTCTTTCCCTTTTCCAGACCTCATTTATAATAAGATTTCGACAAGATCTGAAGAATTATCTGTTGAATTTCAACATCTATATGAACTTTATCAGCAAACAGAAAAACCATTCTTTAATCCAGGCTTTTTCAACAAATGGGATTGTCACTTGATCCTTTCTAAAGAGAAAAACCTGCAATCTTACTTACCTGCTACTTGGAAATACACAAAACAATCAGATCTGGTTAAACTCCTTCATACATATCCTTCGCTCTACCTTAAACCTGTAAATGGTTATAAAGGCAGCGGAATCATTAAAGTTATGAAAAACGAACATCACTTTACAGTTCAAACAACATTGGAACAAAGTCCACTTTCAAATGAAGAATTTTCAAATTGGCTGGAGAACTCTCTTAAACCTAATTTGTATATAATGCAAGAAGAAGTTCAAACGGACAAGTTTGATGCGTGTAAATATGATTTACGGGTTCTTTGTATGTATACAGAAGGAAGATATACATCTGTTGGCATTGGGGTCCGTAAGGGGAGGAAAGACTCCATTGTTACACATGTACCTAATGGAGGAGAAATTCTTCCCTTTCATAAAGTTCAAGACCGCTGTTCCATTAAGGAAATTGACTGGCTAGCCAATGAGATCGGAAACACATTAACGAAGAGGATTGGGTTCATTGGAGAATTTTCAATGGATATAGGCTTAACATCAACCGGTTCCCCTATTCTTTTTGAAGTGAATTCAAAACCGATGATTTTTGATGAAAAGGATATTCAACTTAAACGGATTGTCCAGTTAGGTGAACTCTTTCAATCCCTAACCAAACATTCCAGTATTAGGTAGGAGGAATTCCCCCCTTTTCGCCGTATAGTTTCAATATAACAGGAAAGGAGCGGTTTAGTTGATTACACATTTTCAATACAAACCAATGTTCAAACAAGCAAATTTACCTGGTTGGCGAATTTCCTTTTACTTTCGGGGAGCACACTATGATGGGGTGTATCATAAAAATGGTCAAATTGAGTGGGGATCCCAAAAGCCTCCTAAAGAAGCGGAAACAGACCTCCAATCACAAATTCACGAATTAATGCTGTTTCATGTTTATGAATGAACATATCTCCTTCCGCACAAACTATGTGCAAAAGGAGGGTTAAAAAGATGGCCGATAAAGAATTAGGTGTAAAGCAAGATCTTAATTATGAAGGTAAAGACAAGGCATATTTAGATATAGATCGTATGATTAATGAAGGGTTATCGGGAGGCTCTGTCCACATGAGAGAGGATTCTACAAATATTGAAGAAGCCCGCGATCTTATAGAAGAAGATCCTCCGTTTATAGCTGATAAGTAGACAGTTCGATATGAACTGTCTTTTTCCTTTTATACATGTTGTTTCTTACTTATAATAGAGTTATGGACAACGGATAAAAAGGAGTACTTTCATGTTAGATAACTTGATGAAACATTATAAAGACGCAATGACAACTACATATATTCCACATGATACGACTTATGACTGGTTTCAGACAGATACAGGTCAAGTTTTTGGTATTTCGAAAACGGCTATACACGCTAATGAAAAAGTATTACTCTCCTCCCTCTTTCAGCCATTAGAAAATATTAGTGAAGATTCGTTTACAATCAGTCAACAGAAATGGTATACATTTTTATTTTCAGAAGAGATGGGACCATCTCCATTGCCTACTGAAAACACATCTGTTCGTTTTTATTATTTTTTCTTAAAACAACCGATTGATGATAAACAAAACTTTGAAGAAGCTGTAAAAGGAATCATAAACTCCGAGCTTGTTATTTGGTTAAGCCTGTCACACGGAATCATTGTAGAGGACAAACCTCAAGTTACACTTGAAATAGATATGTTAAAAGACTTTAGTGATACACTGACAACCGACTTTTATGTTGAACCGTTTATTTATATAGGACAACTACAAAAAAATGATGAAGATCTAAAGAAAAAGTTTTTATTAGAACAAAGTTGTTTTCATACTTTACATCGAACTAGTAATCGCGAAAAAGTGATGAGCTTTTATGAAGCACTTCCGATTCTCATTATGAAAGCCCCTACTGCAAGTAAAAAAGACTTACTCTCAAATCATTTACTAGAGGCAATAGAGGACAAAGAACTTCACCATACGATTGAAGCATTTTTTCACTCAAATTTGAATGCATCATCTACAGCGAAAAGATTATTTATTCACAGAAATAGTCTTCAATATCGACTAGAGAAGCTACTAGAAAAAACAGGATTGGATATTCGTACATTTTCAAATGCATCCTTTATCTTTCTAGCAAGTATTTTGGTTCATTACGAAAACTAGATAGCGTTTACAAGTTGCACAAAAGAGCCTAGTATTTTTCGTGCAACTTGTACGTTTACTTCTTTAAGTGAAATCCCTTACAATAAAACCAAGTTAAAACGCTTTCAAATAAGGGGAGGAATTAAGAATGGCTGAGTTAAAATTAGATAATATTTATAAAATTTATGACAATAAAGTAACGGCGGTAGAAGATTTCAATCTTCATATCCAAGATAAAGAATTTATCGTATTCGTAGGTCCATCTGGTTGTGGTAAATCTACTACACTTCGTATGGTTGCAGGTTTAGAGGAAATTTCAAAAGGTGATTTCTTCATCGATGGAAAACGTATGAATGATGTTGCACCAAAAGATCGTGACATCGCGATGGTATTCCAAAACTACGCTCTTTACCCACATATGAATGTATATGATAACATGGCATTCGGTCTAAAACTACGTAAATTACCAAAAGACGAAATCGAACGTCGTGTAAACGAAGCAGCTAAAATCTTAGGTCTTGAACAATACTTACAACGTAAACCAAAAGCATTATCAGGTGGTCAGCGTCAGCGTGTTGCATTAGGTCGTGCGATCGTTCGTGATGCAAAGGTATTCTTAATGGATGAGCCTTTATCAAACCTTGATGCGAAGCTTCGTGTACAAATGCGTGCTGAAATTACAAAACTTCACCAACGCTTACAAACAACAACTATTTACGTAACACATGACCAAACAGAAGCGATGACAATGGCTACTCGCCTTGTTGTATTAAAAGATGGTATTATCCAACAAGTTGGTTCTCCTAAAGAAGTGTATGACAAGCCTGAAAATGCATTCGTTGGTGGATTCATCGGATCACCTGCAATGAACTTCTTCAAAGGAACTCTTACAGATGGTAAATTCTCATTTGGATCGACTTCTGTAGCTGTACCGGAAGGAAAAATGAAATACCTACGTGAGCAAGGCTATGTAAACAAAGAAATTCTTATGGGTGTACGTCCAGAAGAAATCCATGATGAGCCTGTTTTCATTGATGCTTCCCAAGGCACAAAAATCACAGCTACAATCGAGGTTGCCGAGTTAATGGGTGCTGAAACAATGCTTTACTCTGAAATCGATGGTCAATCATTCGTAGCTCGTGTTGACTCTCGTACTGACGTAAAACCTGGTCAATCACTTGACTTAGCATTAGATATGAACAAAGCTCACTTCTTCGATAACGAAACAGAATTAAGAATTCGTCCTGCAGGTGAAAAATAAGATAAACATTGAGAGAGGGTCCATTACGGCCCTCTCTTTCTTATTCCCTTATTCCTGAATAGAAGTTGTTTCTTGATGCTGACAACTTGGACAGTAAAAAAAATGTAAGCATAGATGATTTTCTAGTGAAGCAGGTTGACCATCATAGAGTTTCATAATGTCAATATCCATATATGCACTGTAATCATCAAAATAATCCGTTATCTTTCCCTGATCTTCCATAATTGTATGACAATTTGGACATTGGAACGTTCTCTGCTCAAGCCCGTTACACAAAGGACATAAATGCATCATGTCATCCCCTTTATTACTCTCATAGCTATAGAATCCCAAAATAAATCATCATTTATGTAAGTTCTCTAGGATATTAGAATCTTTATATATAAGCGTATAATTTTGTAAGCATTGCTTTATAATACAAACAATCATCAGATGTTTTTTCTTTTCTTTTAAACACAAGCAAAGATGAAAAAAATTACCAGAAAAAAATTGAATATAATAAAAGAAAAAAACCATAATACTTAGTAACAACAGCGCAACACACAACCAGCTACCTTTTATCAATGGGTTACGCCGAGTTAGGCTATGAAGGACAATATCCTTCATATGTTGGTGCAATCCCAGCTAACCCAACCATTAAAAACCTATTATGAGGAGATGAATATAAGATGGCACAAAATAGTTCAAACAGCAATTCGTCAAATCAATTAGTAGTACCAGGAGCAGCTCAAGCAATTGATCAAATGAAGTATGAAATCGCTTCTGAGTTTGGTGTTAACCTTGGTGGAGAAACTACTTCACGTGCTAACGGTTCTGTTGGAGGAGAAATCACTAAGCGTTTAGTATCAATGGCTCAACAATCTATGAGCGGTTATTCTCAACAATAACAATTCCATATAATTGGCTAGAGACCAACACAATGTGTTGGTCTCTTTCAGTTGAATGAAAATGTATCAAACAAGTTCTTTGAACCATATAGTATAAGTAAACCCTCAAATGATCTTTATGTGATTTCACCATCATTCCTCGTAGAGAAAATGACTTCCCTGTTCACATACCTTTTTTGAAAAGGAGCTGAATGATATGTTTGATGCGATTGATTGGAAGCAAGTTGGGTTTGTTGGTTATACATTATTTCATGAATATATGATATATGTTCGTTTTCCACAAATATACTATTGGGATCTAGTAAAGAAAAAGTCAGATTAACAGTTAATCCTCTAATAGGCATGTTTATTTCTATTTTTACGAATATACGTTACATTAATGTAAACACAGCATATTAAGAGGTGAGTTTTGGTAATGAATATCGCATTATTTGGGGCAACAGGTCGTGTGGGGAAAGAACTTTTGTCTTACCTTTTACGTGAGGGTCATTTCGTCACAGCACTTGTTCGCTCTCCTGAGAAAGTGGATGTAGCATCATCCAACTTAAACGTCATAGCAGGTGATGCCACACAGTATGAAGATGTTTTAAAAACAATCAAAAACCAGGAAGCTGTCATTAGTGCATTAAGCACAGATGGTCAACAGGTTCTCTCAACAGCTACTCCCCATATCATCAAGGTGATGGAGTCTAATCAAATCAAGCGGATTGTAACAATTGGAACGGCAGGTATCTTGCAATCCCGCACACAACCGGAACTTTATCGATATCAATCAAGCGAATCTAGAAGAAAAACAACTAGAGCAGCTGAAGAACATGTAACAGCCTATCAATACCTTCAGTCCAGTTCTTTAATGTGGACGATTGTATGCCCAACTTATCTTCCAGATGGAGATTTAACGAAAAATTATCGTTTTACCCCTGATTTCCTTCCCCCAGACGGAATGAAAATCTCTGTCCAAGATACAGCACATTTTGCCTATCATGAACTTTTAAACAATAAATTTATTTATAAACGAGTTGGGATTTGCTACTAAAAAAGGGCTGGCAGCCCTTTTTTCTTTTCCATTATTCTTCTACTGTAACTGCTGTTCCATAAGCAATGATTTCTGATGCATTTTGCATGACCGCGGATGATTCAAGTCTCATACATACAATGGCATTAGCACCCTTTTCTTTCGCGTCCTCAACCATACGAAAGATCGCTTTTTGACGAGCTTCCTCCATCATTTCTGTGTACTCTTTTAGTTCGCCG
The DNA here is from genome assembly GCF_020524345.1 of Metabacillus niabensis. Classification (GTDB taxonomy): domain Bacteria; phylum Bacillota; class Bacilli; order Bacillales; family Bacillaceae; genus Metabacillus; species Metabacillus niabensis_B. The sequence continues at coordinate 102,605 of NZ_JAIVLH010000019.1, read as the reverse complement.
CCAACAATTGTTTTTAACCCGGCCATTAAATCTTTTCCAATATGTTTAGATTGAACAGTACTCCCTCTAACAAAACCCTTATATTCCTTTGTTTCTTTACCTGGAACTGTCTCAGTAGTCACGATAATCATTTTTGTCGTCCTCCTTTTTTTCATCTATTCGAATCTTAATAAAGGTTATAACTAGCACAAGCAATGAAAGAAAATAAACAAAAAATAATCCAATAGCAATTTTTATGTTAATAAATAAAAAAATAATTCCAACAATCTGTGTTATAACGGCAGAAAGCATGCTTATGTACTTTAGTTTTTCCATCCCCATCTTCCTTCCTCTCTTCACCTTCTACTATACCTTGTTTCCCTTAAAAGATGAATGGTTTTCATCCGACATTATACGTCGTATAGGCACTAAGTACCACTGCAGGACTATTGTCGTATTTTTCTTCAAATAGGTTTCTCACCCTACAAGAGGAGGTAAGTAAAGAGAAAACAAACATACAACATTTTTCATGGAGGAATTCATATGAATAAACCCATTACATTACAATTTACATTTAAAAATCATTTACGAATTGATCAAGTGATAAAAATTAGTCAATTAGCAAAATCCTATAATGGAAGTATTTACCTAGTCACAAAAAATAAAAGCGTTATCAATGCAGAAAATTTCACTACGTTTATTACCTATTTATTAACTGTTAAAAATGGACAAGAAATAACGTTCATTATTAATGGAGAATATTCACATTTAAAATTAAACGATTTAAAGAAGATCATTTCTTCAGAAGCAAAACTAGCAAAAAAACCAATGTTACAACCAGCTATGAAAGCAAATATGGAATAGACAAACTAGGAGGAATCATTCATGGTACGAACTATTTTAATGGTCGTTGGAGCAATTGTCGTCATTAGCATCTTACTTAATTTCATTTTTTAATTTGGTCTTAACAAAATCCAATTTGAAAGGATGATCTTACATGAAAGATCTTAACCATTTAATTGTTGCATTTGACGGGACAGACGATAGTAAAGAAGCACTTGAATTAGGAATTAATATGAGTAAAAAAATGAACTCTCAGTTATCAGTCGTATATATAAGTACAGAAAAATCACTAAATCCCTTAACAGATCAGGATCAAACACCTTTAATTTCACCCGTTCACTCCTATCCGGCTGGAGAAATGAGAAACTATCCTGCAATACCTGTACCACAGGAACAGGAGCTAAACTCTGAATCTTCAGAAGTGGATCCAGACAAAACTCAAGAAGAAATTACTCTGGAAACAGAGGCAAAACGTATATTACAACATCATCATGCGAAAGCAAATGTTGCTGTATCCTACGGTGAACCATCTGACGCAATCGTCTCCTACGCCCAAGAAAATGAAGGTGACTTGATCATCGTCGGAAACCGTAATATTAGCGGATTAAAGAAATTAATTTTTGGCAGTGTCAGTGAAAAAGTCTCACAATTATCAACCATTCCAGTCTTAATTGCAAAATAATTTACTTTTCAAAAAGGTAGAATTTACTTTCTACCTTTTTTATTTTTGTTAAAAACTTAATACTCTGATCATCCATGCCGATATACCTAGTAAGTATATATTTACGAAATGGGGAATTATTTTCATGGGTATCTTATCGTTTAGAAAAGAGAAGAAAGCCGTAAATTCAGTACAAAACGAAGATTACGAAGCACTTTTATCAAAAGTTGTTTTACAAATAGACGAACCGGAATTACTCTCACAAATCAACATGCTCGGTATCACAAAACACGACCTCGCGATTGCATTGAAAGTTAAACCTTATATTGAAGAAAACATTCAAGAAATTGTTCAAACTTTTTACGCATCATTTGAAGCCGGACAAGGTCTTATTGATATTATTAACAAACACAGCTCAGTTGACCGCTTAAAAGAAACGCTTAAAGCACATGTATTGAAAATGTTTGATGGACAAATGGATATTGAGGATGTTAAGCGAATGAGAAGAATTGCACATATCCATGTAAAAATCGGCCTTGAGGCAAAATGGTATATGGCTGGATTTCAGCAGCTTCTTGCATCTGTCATTCATACAATTGAGCCACATTTCCACTCAAAAAGTGAAATCATACAAGCCATACAGAGCATCAGTAAATTATTCAGCTTGGAACAACAGATTGTTTTAGAAGCATATGATCGTGAATATGCTTCTGTCCGCGCAGAAAGTGAGCATGAAAAACAGCAAATTCGTGCGGAAGTAAACCACCTGGCTGTACAATTAGCAGAGACAACTGATCATACAAAGGCTTTTATTCAGGAAATTCTCGCTCAATCACAAGAAATCGCTTCTTATTCAGTTGACCGTTCGGAAGCTGCCGCAACCGCGGAAAAACAAGCTCACCACGGAAAAAGTGATTTAGAAAAGCAAAGTAAACTAATGACATTCATTGAACAAAGCAATGTTGAAATCCTTGAAAAAATGAAGTCTCTTGAACAAACATCCGAGAAAATTAATCAAGTTGTTTCTATTGTTACATCCATTGCCGAACAAACAAACTTATTAGCATTAAATGCAGCGATTGAATCAGCTCGTGCGGGGGAATATGGAAAAGGCTTTGCTGTTGTAGCAAGTGAGGTTCGCAAGCTTGCAGAAGAAACAAAAAGTTCTGTACAGGGTGTATCTAGCTTAATCACAAATATACACACTCAAATTGACAGTATTTCTGACTCAATTAATAAAGTGGCAGACTTAACAACCAAAGGATCTGATCAAATGGATGATATGAGCTCGTTCTTTGATACGATACTTGATATTATGAACAAAAACAAACAACAAAGCGAGCAAGCAAAAACAGACCTGACAAACTTTACAGATGTTATAAATGACGTCTCAAATGCGATCCATTCAATTGCCGACACTTCGGACCAATTAAAAGATATGGCAAAAACAATTTAGTAAAGACTCTAAAAATCAGTGAACTTTTTCACTGATTTTTCTTTTTGTCAATTGTTATATCAACAAAATGTTCATCAATTTTAGAACATTCAAAATACTGTTTTAAATTGACACAAAAAACTAGACTGGTATAATACTTTTGTACGAAAAAGCGTAAAAGCGTTTAAGTTATAAAGGAGTTTTTCATGAATAAAGTAAAAGGAACCTTTCATTTTAAAGAAGCTGTCGGGCTTCTCATTCTTATATTAGCTGTTATTTTTTTAAGTTTATTTTTATTAAAAACTGAACCACATATAGCGTTGCTCAATTGCTTGTTGGTCATATTACTAATTGGATTGTTACGAGGCTTCAAATGGAAAAAGTTAGAAGAAGGCTTGATAAAAGGAATCCAAAATGGTATACAGCCAATTATTATTTTAGGTTTAATCGGTATGTTAATAGGTGCCTGGATGAGCAGTGGAACCATTCCAACGATTATGACATACGCGTTAATGATCATTAATCCCGATTACTTGCTTATCACATCACTATTTTCTTGTATGGTCATCTCAAGTTTAGTTGGAAGTTCATTTACAACAGTTAGCACAATCGGAGTTGCTCTTTTGGGGGCAGGAATTGCAATCGGCTTACCAATCGAATGGGTTGCCGGAGCTATTATCTCAGGGGCCTGCTTTGGGGATAAAATGTCTCCTATGTCAGACACAACAAATTTTGCTTCAGGTGTTGCAAAAGTTGATCTATTTACTCATATTAGACATATGTCTTTAACAACGATCCCGAGTATACTCATTACTACCGTTATTTTCTTTATTTTGGGAAGAATGGCTCCTATCGATGCTACAAACTTGAGTGAAATGAAAATCATGGTCTTGACGATTGAATCACATGTTAAGGTGAGCAGTTTAACATTGTTATCTCCTATAATTGTCATCGTTTTGGCTATTAAACGAATACCCGTTATTCCTTCATTAATTATCGGTATAGTGACGGCATCAATAACGGCAGTCAGCATACAAGGAATTTCATTTAGTCAGTTTCTACATGTCTTACAAAACGGGACATCCTTTTCAATTGAAAATGAACAAATAAGCAATATGTTAAATCGTGGCGGATTACAATCTATGATGTGGTCGATTTCACTTATTCTAATCGCATTTGCTTTTGGAGGATTGTTGGATTCTCTTAAAATCATTCCAACATTAATAAACGGGGTAATAGATCGAATTCATTCAAAAGGACAGTTGATTCTTTCAACAGCTTCTTCTTCACTAGGTGTCAATTTACTTACTGGTGAGCAATATTTGTCGATTTTAATACCAGGGCAATCATTTAAGTCCCTATACGAAGACATGGAGCTGGATCGAAAATATTTATCTAGAACGCTGGAAGATGCAGGAACGTTAATTAACCCGCTTATCCCTTGGGGAGTTAGTGGTGCGTTCTTTGCTCAAACTCTAGGTGTACCTGTTTTGGCATTTTTACCTTTCGCGTTTTTCTTATACCTCTCCCCTGTTTTTACTATTTTTTATGGATTTTTAAAGGATCGTAGAACCGTTTCTTAATGAGGCGGTTTTTTTGTCATTTCAAAAAGAATGACAGTTAAAAATTAACATTTTCATTAAGATGAGTTAACATGAAGATATAACTAGTATGGAGGCGGTAATAATGCTGGAACGTCCTAATATGAATGAATATCATCCGTATTTTGAGAGATACTTGGAACTTGTTCCTGATAAAAGATTACAAGATATTCTAAAGAAGCAGCAAGAAACAACTATTAATCTTCTAAGTAATATAACCAGTGAACAAGCAGAATACCAATATGAGGAGAAAAAATGGAGATTGAAAGAAGTAGTCGGACATATGGCAGATATAGAACGTGTACTGAGTTATCACCTTCTTGTCATTGCTCGTGGCGATACGGTCTCATTTACTCCCTTTGATAAAGATTTATTTATGACTAATGCAAATTTCAGACAACTTGATTTCAAGGACATACTTTCAGATTTTACGATTGTAAGACAATGTACCTCTTCATTGATTACCAGTCTTCCTGATGATTCATGGATTCGTACAGGAAAAGTATTAAACCACCCTATTACTGCACGTGCATTGGCATACATTATTGCTGGTCATGAACTACATCATCAAACAATTATCAAGGAAAGATATTTGATAAACAAAGATTCAGTGGAAAAAGGAAATTGAAACAACTTCCTTTTTCCTCCATAAAGTTAAAATCAGCTTGTTCCATTGCGCTCCAGGCATTCCACTATAGCTTTACTATATAATAGTAAATGCAACTTTGCGAAAATAACTTATAAGTAACAACCTTTGTTTCACTTCATCATAAACTTCAGGAAAAATCCTCTCTATTTTTAGTACACATTAAATGAAAAGTTATTATGTCAAATGAACTACAAGAGAATTAATTCATTAGGAAAATTTTATCGTTTTCGATATATTCGAAATACTTTTACAATCCGTGTGATATAATCTTCAGGAAAGCGCTTGCATAAAAATCCGGGCCATTTTAGAAGAAGTGAGGTGACAGAGAGAAAACCCATTTGCTCATATCATATCTTTTTGTGCAATCGTTTGCATATCTTTTATTTTGTTGGGAGGAATAGGTTTGAAATTATTAAGACGATTGATAGCCGCTTTACTTTTTACGGGATTATTCTTCACAGGATCTTTAGGGATATCGAATGCTAGTGCATACACAAATGGTACAATGATGCAGTATTTTGAATGGTATTTACCAAATGACGGCCAACATTGGGACAAATTAAACAATGATAGTACGCATTTACAGGATATAGGTATAACAGCAGTATGGATTCCACCAGCTTATAAGGGGACATCACAAAATGATGTTGGATACGGAGCTTATGATTTATATGATTTAGGTGAATTTAATCAAAAAGGTACCATAAGAACAAAATATGGAACGAAAGCACAACTTCAAAGCGCTATATCAAATCTTCAATCAAAGGGAATAAATGTATATGGTGATGTAGTTATAAATCATAAAGGTGGTGCTGATTTCACACAATTAGTAGATGCAGTTGAAGTTGATCCAAATAATCGAAATTATGAAACTACTGGTCAGTACCAAATCCAAGCTTGGACGGGTTTTGATTTTCCAGGAAGAAGCAATACACATTCCAATTTTAAGTGGCAATGGTACCATTTTGATGGAGTTGATTGGGATCAATCGAGAAGCAAAAATAGTATATTTAAATTTAGTGGAATAGGGAAAAGTTGGGATTGGGAAGTATCTTCGGAGAAGGGTAATTATGATTATCTCATGTATGCAGATGTAGATTTTGATCACCCTGATGTTCAACAAGAAATAAAGAATTGGGGGAATTGGTATGCCAATGAACTTAACCTTGATGGCTTCCGTTTAGATGCTGTAAAGCACATAAAACATTCTTATTTAGGTGAATGGGTTACAAGTGTAAGACAGAGTACAGGAAAAGAAATGTTTACAGTAGCAGAGTATTGGCAGAATGACTTAGGGGCAATTGAAAATTATCTTACAAAAAGCGGTAACACTCACTCTGCTTTTGATGTGCCATTGCATTATAATTTCCAACAAGCCTCAAATAGTGGCGGTAATTATGATATGAAAAATCTATTAAATGGTACTCTGGTAAAATCACAACCAACCAAAGCGGTAACATTCGTAGATAATCATGATTCGCAGCCGGGGCAAGCATTAGAATCAACAGTTCAAAGCTGGTTTAAACCACTAGCTTATGCTTTTATTTTAACTAGGTCACAAGGATATCCAACACTATTCTATGGTGATTATTATGGAACAAAAGGTTCATCTTCGTATGAAATTCCAGCTCTAGGCACTAAACTTGATCCTATATTAAAAGCACGTAAGACTTATGCCTACGGTACGCAACATGATTATTTTGACCATCATGATGTGATAGGATGGACTCGAGAAGGAGATAGTTCACATTCAAATTCCCGCTTAGCAACTCTTATTAGTGATGGGCCTGCTGGAAGCAAGTGGATGTATGTAGGAACGCAAAATGCTGGTGAAACATGGACAGATATTACTGGAAACTCCTCTAATACTGTTACGATCAATAGTGATGGATGGGGTAATTTCTCTGTAAATGGTGGGTCCGTATCAGTTTATACCCAGTCTTTAAAGTAATAGTCAAACATTAAATAAGAAGAATCCATTTTGATAAATGTCGATCAAAATGGATTCTTATCTAGCATCTTTAATTTATGGTTTTAAATAAACTTTATCATTAATCACTTCCCCTTTTATCAAAGTCCCATTTTCACAAAAGTCCATACAAACAAACAATGGTGTGCATAGTTTATATCAGCTTCTAACTATTTTATAGGTAAAGGAGAGTTAAATATGTATCAACATTATCATACCATTACTACAGGAGCACATCCGGGACAGCCGGGGGCATGTACAGCAGAGTACAATCACCATACTCTTTATAACCACCACAATCCTCCAACTAACAACCATTACAATCATAACAACAATTATACGCCTTATTATAATTACCACTTCGTCCCTACTTGGTGGCAGCACGTTCCTTCATATCCCCGATATTGTTCAGGTAAATGACTACAACACAGGATTCAACTTAACTTTGAGCGAAGAGCTCATTAAACCAACACATCAAAGAAGCTGATCTACAAAATACCGTACATCAGCTTCTTACCCTTATTCAATTATTTCCACACGTACGGTTTTTCGTCCCCATTGCAGAGCATCATCATGGTTAGGAATGAACACATCGATTGAATTCCCGTTCACACCGCCACCTGTGTCAGCTGCTATGGCAATACCATGACCATCTACTTTTACAATGGAACCAAGTGGAATGACGTTAGGGTCTACCGCGATTACTTTTGCATCGGGATATTTTTTTAAATCAAGACCCATTCTTGTCACACCTGAACAACCGTTACAACTTGCCGTATATGCTGTGCTTTCCACCGTTAATGTTTTACCAGCAGCTGAACCACGCTCAGCCTTACGATCTAACGCCGACCTTGTATTCGGTCCTGCAATTCCATCAACCGCAAGTCCTTGTTGCTTTTGAAAGCTCTTGACCGCGCTTACTGTGCCGTCTCCATATATACCGTCTACACTTGATTTATAGTGACCTGTTTGCTTTAACTGATACTGAATATGTATAACTTGTTTCCCAATGTTTCCATTTCGCAACACTTTTAACGCATGGTTTGTTTGCGGCCCGGCAATTCCATCAACCTTCAAGCTGCGTTTACGCTGAAAGTCCTTGACGGCCTCCACAGTGATATCACCATAGTATCCGGTAGAGGTATGATATGGGAATACTCCTTTTGTCATCAAATAATCCTGTAGTTCGGCAACATCCTTACCTGATGACCCCTTCGTGAGTATCCGATCCCCTAGCGCTGAAGCTGTAAAAGTAGGCCCTACAATCACAAGGACGCCAACAGCGAAGACTATAAACATGTCTCTATACCTTTTTAACATAAAAAAATCCTCCCTAAATTCTTTTTTCACTACAGAATTCGGGAGGAACTTACATTATTCGTGTATAAGAGCAAGATTCACATCATTAGGCCCTCAATCATCCACAAATTTGAAATTAACTGTTCTATTTGGTACATATAAAAATGAAGTTTCAACAGTCAAGTTGATTGGGTGCTACTAACTTGAATAGACTATTCCTTATACAGACTTTTCTTCTGTTTATATCCAAAGTTCGGTATATCATTCCAGCGTTTCCGCAATTCGTGAGCAGCAGCTTTTGGCTTACGTTCCCGTGTAAAGATCCCTTTCTTATTGCCCTGAACACGGACTATGCCCTGACTTGTTGCAAAATCAGCAAAATTCCAAACTTGTTCACCAATAAATTCCTCATACTCATCAAAGATCTCATGATTTACACGATAATATTCCACTTGATATTCTTCTGTAAACATTACAGGATCAACATCATGAAAACCCGCTACAGTATCGGCACCATACTCAGTAAACATGATAGGTTTTCCTGGGCATCGTTTTTTCCATTTATCGAACTCTCCACGTAATTTCAATCGTATTTTATCCCATTCTCCTCCCTCTGAATACCACCCATAGTAACGATTAAGTGCAAGGACGTCTATTATTTCGGCAATTTTATCTGTATCTGGATTTGCTCCTCCATGTGTTACGATTGTTACTGGACGTTTCTGCGGATCAAGTTCTCTTGTTAGTTTGACTAGTGGCTCAAAATATTCCAGTGCCCCTTCTTCTTCTGATGCCGGTTCATTTGCCACTGACCACATAACGACGCATGCATGATTTTTATCACGAGTAACTAGTTCTTCAATAACTTGCTTATGTGCTTCAAATGTATCCGTTTCTTTCCAAGTGTCACGGTATGGTGCACCGAACATTGTAGCTGCAAAATTCAAATGAATCCCAACTGCGGGTGTTTCATTAATAACAACAATTCCTTCCCGATCCGCTAGTCGCATGATTTCTTCAGAATATGGATAATGAGCAGTCCTGAATGAATTAGCTCCAATCCATTTTAATAGATTAAAATCAAGAACATTTGCTGCTTCATTAAAGCCACGTCCATGAATATAGGTATCTTCATGCTTGCCAAACCCTTTAAAATAAAATGGTTTATTATTGATCAAAAATTGACTATCCTTCACTTCAACTTTACGAACACCAAAAGGTTGTTCATATACATCTAGTACTCTATTATTTTCCTTTAGTTCTATTTTCAAGGTATATAAATACGCGTTTAATGGTTCCCACAAAGTAACAGAAGGAATAAAGACTGTCCCTTCACTCCCTGATTCCTCAGCAACAACTTTTCCTTCTTCATCTATCACCTTGATATATATCTCAGCTGGATTTGACGTTTCAACACTATAAGACACATTTCCAGTGATATCCGGGACGATTGTGACATCTTTAATAAATAGTTTTGGCGTTGTATAGATCTTAACAGGGCGATGAATACCTGCATAATTAAAAAAGTCAAAATTTGGTGTGTTTTTTTCAACCGTCCCAATACCTTCAATGTTTTCTAACGTAAAATTGCCGACTGGTAAAGTGGTTTCATTCACAATATTATTCACAGCTACTGTGAGCCGGTTTTTTCCAGGTTTTAAAAACTCATTGAGTTCTGCTTCAAAAGGAGTAAATCCCCCAGTGTGCTCTGTGACAAGACTCCCATTTACATAAACCTTTGCGTGATGTGTTGCAGAACCAAAACGCAATATGATTCTCTCTGCCGATAACATCCCCGGAATCGTAAATTCTCTTTCATACCACACCCAGCCAATGTGATTTCTTATTTTGGAGAACACACCTACATCATTGTAGGAGGAAGGAACAGACATACTTATCGTGTCTTGAAGTTCTTTTGCATACCATTCTTTTTCTAGGCCCAAACCATTATCCAGCTTAAATGACCATATACCATTTAAATCAATGATTGTTCGTGAATCTGTAATAATTGGATATAACATAAGAAGCACCTCTTAATTTTTAAAAAATATATAGATTTGGTTAACAAAAAGCAATATATAGTTAGTTCTCTATTTATTATTTGGCAAAGATATTTCATTTTTATCAACGAGAATTTGTTTTACACCGGCAATTTCATCTTGAATTTCTGCCATTCGCTTATCATCAAGTTCATAAAATTTCATCGCAATGATAGATGCAATCCATCCAAGAATAGGTATACCGAACATAAAGAATAATCCCATCCAGTACAAACTGGCCGTCAATGGTGTATCGACTTCAGGAAAAGCATTTTTAAAACCGATCAAGGCCAGAAGTATTCCCACGATGGTAACTCCAAAGGAAGAAATGACCTTATCAACAAAAGAGAAGATGGTTCCAAGCATACCTGGAATATATCTTCCGGTAATATGAAGTTCATAGTCAGTAGCATCTGCAATCATTGGGATGACCATGTTACCGGTTACACCCATAAATGCGTTTCCTAATGTATAAAGGACAAGAAATGCAACCGTCATATACCCTAAATTCGAAAGTGAGATCTCTTGTGGCACTCCAGTAATGATGATTACTAAAAGCAGAGCATAAGTAATAACTGCGCCCCATGTAGCTGCCACAAATGACATTTTTAGGCCACTTTTTCGAGCAAGTCCTATTCCTATAAATGTTAACAGAAGGGTTGGGAGAACAGTTACGAGGGAAATCGTCCCACTTAACGCATAATCACCTATAATGAGCCCAAAAAACATAACAGGTACAACCGGTTGTCGTATAACTGCCGCCGCCAATTTATCTGTAGATGCAGCTACAATTAGCATTTGTAACGGACGATTTCTTTTAATCACCGGCCAGTAATCCTTAATAGATACCTTTACATTCTTTTCTGCAAATCCAAAGAACTCCAACCGATCCTTTTTCCAAATCCCGATAACCGCTAATAGTGTAAAAATGGCAGAAGAAACAATAACAATTGTATTTAATTCTGTGAAAAATTCACTATTAAAACCACCGTGCTTTGGAACAAGAATAGATGCAATAAAGTATTGCCCGCCAACGAATAAAATCGTATTATACGAAGCATCAAAGGCAACAAATAGAGGTCTTTGCTTTGGATCATTTGTTAGTACCGTTTGTGCTGCTTTTGTACAAGCTGTTTGAAATGTATAACCAATAATATAAATAGCATTTATTGCAACAAAGAATGGAAGACGCCATTCTGATGATAGTAGATGCGTAATGTTAAACATTAATAATACGGTTATCGCTAAAATGATATTACCCAAAATCATAAAAGGTCTGAATTTCCCTATTTTTGATTCTGTTTTATCGATCACATAGCCTATAATCGGATCTGTAATTCCATCGAATATCCGCGTAGCAGTTAATAGAGTACTAATGACAACAACTAACATCCCAGCTATCCCAGTTGCATAATATGAGACAAACCCCATAGCAAATGCATAGAGATTTGTTGCGGTATTGTTTAGAGCAAAAAAACCTATTTGCCATAGTTTCGAACGATTAACAAAATTATTTTCAGATGCTAATGAATGGTTTGTTAAAGTATCCGATGTTGCATTCATGAAATCGCCTCTTTCTAAAATGTATTTGATGCAAATTTGATCATGTCAGTGTTTATCTGTAATGAGTGATCCCTTTTATAAAGATGTACTTTTTTTGAGAACATATTCTCCCTTCCACAAGAATTTGAAAACGATTACTTAATTGAATTATAGTTACTACATCTCAATAAATATGGTATGTTATTCAGAAAAAGTGTAAGAATCACACATGATTTTACCGTTTAGAAAGTAAGGTGATGAACATGAACGACTCTAGAAAGGACATAGAATACATTTGTAAATTAGTATTTAATTTGTACAAAACCCCCGTTTACCTTTTTGATTCCAAAGAAAAATTGATATATGAAGAATCTTCAGGTTCTATTTCTAATCCTGCGTATACATCACATACCGCTTTATTAATTCAACTATTTTCGGAATCGAAAGATTACCATTTCCCTATTCTCAAGGAAACCGTCTACCTTGAAAAATTCTTTTCTATAAATTTATTTACCGACAACCAATATGAGGGAAATATTATTGTTGGTCCAATTTTAAACTTTAGAATGACAACAGAAACGATTAATGGAATTTTTAAAGACCTTGATATAAAAGGAAGGAAGGAAGATATGGTCCAATATTACAATCAACTTACGATTTTAAGTAATTTTGATTATATTAATATGAGCATGGTTCTGCATTTCATGGTTTATCACCAAAAACTGACCATGGTGGAAATCTTGGAAAAAAATGAACAGCTAGATAAGCGAAGCATTGAGCTAGAAAATGTAACCAGTCACATAACGGAACAACGCCAAAACAATCTGGTGCATACCGACATAGCAATTGAAAAGAAACTAAATGATTATGTAAAACTTGGACAAAGTGAGGCAATAAGAGAAACATTCCATACTATTTTTAAACAAGGAAAAATAGGAATATTATCAAAGACCAGTTATTTGCGTAGTCAAAAAAACTTAGGCATTGTTGCTATTTCCCTAGCAACTAGAGCAGCAGTTGAAGGTGGACTTTATCAAGAGGTGGCATATAACCTTAGCGATTTATATATACAAAGGTTAGAGGAATTAGACGAAATTAAAGCAGTCGTACTATTAACCGAGCATGTTCTAGTAGATTTTGCTAAACGAGTTGCCAATAGCAAAAGGCATAAATTTTCTAAACCAATTAACATTTGTATAAATTATATTTTCACCAATCTCTACGAGGAAATAACTTTATCAGATTTAGCTGAATTAACTTCATTGAATCCAAATTATCTGTCCGTTCTATTCACAAAAGAAGTTGGAATCTCAATTCGGCAATATATTCACCAAACTAAAGTAGACGAAGCAAAAAACCTATTAAATTATACTCACTATACAATGAAGGAAATCTCCAGCCTATTAAATTTCCATGATCAAAGTCACTTTATAAAGGTATTCAAGAAATTTGAAGGAGTAACACCAGCACAATTTAGAAAAGGGAAATTTTAAAAGGTCAAAACCGCAATTTACTCAAAAACATACTAAAAGCTGCAAACACCGAACCTCGATGCATGCAGCTTTTAGTTTACTTTTCTACGAAAATAAAATGCTCTCATTGCTTAAAAAGTCACTTTATTTTCGTATTAGTCATTATCATTTTGTTTTCTGCGTGATTCTCCGCCTTTTTCTCCAATTTCTTGATAAAACTCTTTATCATGATTTTCAGAAGTCGCTTCTCCACCTTTTTGTCCTATTTCTTGATAAAATTCCTTATCATGGTTTTCAGAAGTCGCTTCTCCACCTTTTTGTCCTATTTCTTGATAAAATTCCTTATCATGGTTTTCAGAAGTGGCTTCTCCGCCTTTTTGTCCTATTTCTTGATAGAATTCCTTATCATGGTTTTCAGAAGTGGCTTCTCCGCCCTTACGTCCAATCTCTTGATAGAACTCCTTATCATGATTTTTAGAAGTCGCTTCTCCACCTTTACGACCTGCTTCCTCTAATGTCATTTTCTTATTATTATCTTTACTCATTTTATACATCCTCCTTTAAATTTTTCTTCTTATTTGCTTACGCTAATCTTGTACCACCTTATTTTCCCTCTAAAACCTCCTTTTTCACGTTTAATCGTTTTGTAATATTTTTAATCAAATCATTATGTTTTATCTATTATCTATTGGGTAAAAAATACAAAAGTAGAATGAAAGATTCTACATCCAAAGGAGGTAAGGTTATGAAACGAGCATTAATGATTGTTGGTATAGGAGCATCCGCATCTATATGGTTATCTTCTAAGTCGAATAGAATGAAGCTGGAAAACTTATTAAGAGATTGGAAACGAATGATAAAACCTTCTTGTTATGTAAAAAATAAAAATCTCCCAATCGAAAAGGGAGGAAATCCACACCCTTATGATCTGGAAGACAATAAAATGGTCAGCGAAGGTGCGATGTATTCGGTAAATTTCTATAATGAAAAATTACAATAGAAAACATGATTACTTATTACTAAGCCTTAAAAAGTTCTTCTTCTATCATCTTGGTGAGGTGGAAAAATGGCTTTATTTTTTCTATTAATTTACTTCATCGTTATTGCAACTGTCATTGAAATTCATGTGATTTTATTTCGGTTAACAGATCTTAAGCTGGAAGTTTCAAGATTCCAAGTCATATCACTTATGACAGGTACAGGCTTTACAACAGGTGAATCCGAGCTTATCTTAGGTCACCCCATCCGCAGAAAACTGGCTATCTTTCTTATTTCGTTTGGTGCTGTCTCACTTGCTGTAATCATATCGTCTATTAGTAATTTCCTGTCTAATAGTATTAAAACAAAAGAAGTTTTATATATAGCAGGTGGAGCAATCCTCATCCTTGGTTTAGTCAAACTGCCATACATTCAGAATTTATTATCAAATCTCTTTGCAAATAGACTAAAAAGAAATATTGAAATAGCTGATTTACCGATTCGGGATGTATTTTTAACCGAGGAAGAAGATGATCTCCTCAACCTCCACATTTATAAAGAATCATCACTCTTTTCTAAAACAATGAGCCAAGTGATAAAAGAGTATGAGCAGTTGGAATTTGTTGTTCTGTTTATCAAAAGAGGTGAAATGAAGATTAGAAAGAAGATTTATGATACAAAAATTCAGGAAGGCGACCAAATTCTACTATTTGGTAAAAAGGCGGTAATTAGTGAACACTTTAAAGAGGATGTAAAAATCATGGAAGAGAAACGTAAAAAGCAGAAGCATACTCCAATAGTAGAGCACTCGGTAAAGCGCGAAAAAAGCCCTTAATGGGCTTTGCTTTTGGACTTTAAGTCTATACTAAATATGGTTCCAAACTCGCTCCAGATTTAATGGAACATAGACTTTATCTCCATGAATCTCTCTATGGATAATACACTCTTCCATATCTTGGCCTTCACGACCAACTTTATTTTTCCGTTTGGCCCTTGTGCTTTTTCCTAATAGATTATCTAAGCTTACTTTACTAGATTTCATTTTCCATTCTCCCTTTCTTATAAATTAGTAGTAGTTTTCTTTATGGAGCTTTTACCCATATATATAAATGACGAAACAACAAATTTGACTTTTTTATAATCTATATACAGTTCAATCATTTTAAGCTTATTTTTTGAGTTCACTTCATTTTCCTGTTATCTTTGTTCTTGGATCATTTTAATGATTGTCGAAATCTATGAATCTTTGTTTAGTTCAAAAAAATGTTATTGCTTATTTCATCCAACTGCATTATGATGGAACTATACTAAAAATCAACTATATATTGATTTTTATTTCTACCCCAAAACTATATATTGTATATCTACAAGAAATAGGCGCAATTTAGCTTAAAAGGGAATCTGGTGAAAATCCAGAACTGTCCCCGCAACTGTAAATGTGACGAATTGAGAAAACCACTGTACCTCATGTATGGGAAGGACTCATAGTAGGAAGACCATAAGTCAGGAGACCTACCTATACCTTGTGAAAGTTTCAATTTCTTCGGGGACTGAGAAGATGAAACGATAGTAACCTCTTGAGCTATTCAACTTCACAAGAACATGCTCTCTTTCTGTCGTTTTATCTCCTTACCCCCGCCTAATAAACGACAAGACGGAGGAATATTCATGAGCAAGACAACCTTATCCCCAATGATCAATGGACAAGAAGCCTTTGATCTTACAAAACTAACTGCATTTATTAAAAATATCCATCAACATTTTCCATCATTAAATATTGACGAATATCTGAACAGAATTGAAAATACGATTCTTCAAAGAGATTCCTATACATCTGAACAATTAACAAATCTACTTATTTTAGAAGGGCTATCAAATATCCATGAACTAGAACCTGAGTGGACTTATTTTTGTGCACATATTTATTTAGCCAAGCTATATAAAGAAGCAGCGCAAAACCGCGGATATAATAAAGAACAAAAATACGGTGATTTTTACGAACTACTTACAACACTTGTATCAAAAGGGCTTTACAGCACAAGTTTAGTAGAAAATTATACGAAGAATGAAATTGATCAAATTGGTTCCTTTTTAAACCCTGATAATGACTACCTTTTTACATATATTGGACTTCGCACATTAGCTGACCGTTATTTAACAAAGGATTTCTCAAAACAGGTGTATGAATTGCCACAAGAACGATTTTTAGTAATCGCAATGACGTTAATGGCTCGCGAAAATAAGGAAAATCGTCTTGCGCTTATTAAGCAAGCCTACTGGGCTATGAGTAATCTTTATATGACAGTTGCAACACCAACTCTTTCAAATGCAGGAAAGCCTGTTGGACAGCTTTCAAGCTGTTTTATTGATACGATAGATGACAGTCTTCAAGGAATTTTTGACAGCAACACAGACATTGCCAATCTATCAAAATCCGGTGGCGGTGTTGGGGCTTATCTTGGTAAAATCCGGAGTCGTGGAAGTGATATCCGTGGATTCAAAGGTGTTTCTTCCGGCATTATTCCATGGATGAAGCAATTGAACAATACAGCTGTCAGTGTTGATCAGCTGGGACAACGTAAAGGAGCGATCGCTGTCTATCTTGATGTATGGCATAAAGATATCTTCTCCTTCCTTGATGCCAAGCTCAATAACGGTGATGAAAGAATGCGGACACATGATATCTTTACAGGCGTATGCATCCCAGACCTTTTCATGGAACAGGTTGAAGCACGAGCTGACTGGTATTTATTTGATCCACATGAAGTCCGTACTGTTATGGGCTTTAGCATTGAAGATTTTTACGACGAGCAAAAAGGAAACGGAAGCTTCAGAGAGCGTTATTGGGCATGTGTTCAAAATGAACTGCTTTCAAAGGAAAAGGTTCCTGCTATTGAGATTATGAAACGAATTATGATAAGTCAATTAGAAGCAGGAACACCATATATGTTCTATCGTGATGAGGTAAACCGTAAAAACGCAAACTCTCATCAAGGAATGATCTATTGCAGTAATCTTTGCACGGAAATTACGCAAAACCAAAGTCAAACAACTGTGGAAGAGCAATATACGGAAGATGGAAAAATCATTACAATTAAAACACCTGGTGATTTTGTCGTATGTAACCTATCATCCATAAACCTTGCGAAAGCTGTAACTGATGATGTCTTGGAAAAACTGATTCCTATCCAAGTAAGAATGTTGGACAATGTGATCGACTTAAATACAATTCCTGTCCTTCAAGCAAGATTAACAAATGAAAAATACCGCGCAATTGGATTAGGAACCTTTGGTTGGCACCACCTATTAGCTCTAAAGCAGCTTAAATGGGAGCATGAAGAAGCGATTCAATTTGCTGATGAATTATACGAAAAGATTTCCTTCTTAACGATTTCAGCAAGCATGGAGCTTGCGAAGGAAAAAGGTATCTACTCTGTGTTTAAAGGCTCCGATTGGGAAACAGGTGCTTATTTTGACAAACGTGGGTATCACACAAAAGAAAGTAGCTTTGATTGGGACGCACTAAAAAGGAAAGTGGCAAATTACGGAGTAAGAAATGGATATTTAATGGCTGTTGCTCCTAACGCTTCGACATCTATTATTGCAGGAAGCACAGCTAGTATTGATCCAATCTTCCAAAAGGTATATTCAGAAGAAAAGAAAGACTATAAAATTCCGGTAACTGTTCCGGATCTTAATTCAACAACAACTTGGTATTATAAATCTGCTTATTTTATTGATCAGCATTGGAGCATTAAACAAAATGCAGCACGACAACGCCATGTAGACCAATCAATCTCGTTCAATCTTTACGTACAAAATACAATTAAAGCCAAGGATCTGCTTGACCTGCATTTATCAGCATGGAGAGAAGGTTTAAAAACAACGTATTATTTACGATCTACCTCCAGTACGATTGAAGAATGTGATTCTTGCGCTAGTTAACTTTAAGTATTATAGAGAATGACTTTCTTAAGGCTTTTTTCATAAAGATGTTTGCTTCTAAGTTCATTTTTTCACTCTATAGTGGAATGGAGCGGAAGACACTCGACTCCTGCGGGAGAAGAGGAAAGGGCGAGACCCGCAGGCGAAGCTGAGGAGGCTCGGCTTCCTCCCCGGCGCATGGAGTGTCCGGAGCGCAATGGAACGAATTATTTTCCACCGTTACTATATTAAAAACAGCCTTTTTTAAAAAGAGCTTTCCTTAAAATCATTCTCACTATATTCTATTCGACAAAAGGAGAATTCCTATGGATGCAACAACCTTAAATAAACGAAAAATCATGGATGCAGCTGCACCAAACCGCTCAACAGGTATTATAAATGGTGAAAGCTCAAACGTATTAAACTGGGATGATGTTTCATTTCCTTGGGCATATCCCCGCTATAAAAAAATGCTGGCAAATTTTTGGACACCCTTTGAAATCAATATGGCTCAAGATATTAAGCAATACCCTGATTTAACAGAAGATGAAAAAGAAGCTTTTCTGAAGATTATCGGTTTGCTGGCACTATTAGATAGCATCCAAACTGATTATGCCGGTAAAGTTTCTGATTATATAACAGATTCAAGTATCAATGCGTTAATGATCATGCTTGCACAGCAGGAAGTCATCCATAACCATTCCTACTCCTATGTTCTATCAAGCCTGGTACCAAAGCATGTACAGGATGAGGTGTTCGAATACTGGAGAAGTGAACCGATTTTAAGAAAGCGAAATGAGTTTGTTACAAATGGATATCAAGCATTTGCTGAACAACCTAATGTTGAGAACCTACTAAAGTCGATCGTATATGATGTGATATTAGAGGGCCTTTTCTTTTACTCAGGGTTTGCATTCTTTTACAATTTGGCCCGCAATCAAAAAATGGTCGCGACAAGTACAATGATTAATTATATAAACCGCGATGAACAAATTCACGTTGACTTATTCGTCCAAATTTTTAAGGAAGTACTGAAACAATATCCAGAGTACGATACAGAAGAGCTTGCTACATTTGTTAAAGAAACATTTATTCAAGCAACTGAACTTGAAATTGAATGGGGTCAATTCATCATTGGAAACAAAATGGATGGAATTAATATAAAAGATGTTGAAGATTATATTAAGTTTTATGCGAATGTTCGATCTAACCAATTAGGGTTTGAACGTCCGTTTGAAGGATATCGCACAAATCCGCTTAAATGGATAAAAGCATATGAAGAAGTTGATCTTGGAAAATCCGACTTCTTTGAGCAAAAGTCAAGACAATATACAAAGGTTAACCATGCTGATAATGGATTTGATGACCTCTAAACACAGGTCATCCCTACTTAAACAAACGTTTAATTAAGAGGGGAAGCGACTCATTTACTTGCCTTCCTTCTTCAAATCCCGATCTCTCATCTTCCTTACCTGTTCAATATCTTTAAACATTCCTGCTACATTTTTTACACAAAACCGTTTAACATTAGTTTGCTAGTGGTAAATGGTATATAGCAAGTACGAAATGGTAGAGGATGATAAAAATGAGGTTTTCACCACTTTCAGACAAGACCTTATTATATAGCTTTCACGAAGCAAAAAAAATAGAGGTTAACCCTGACTTTATTAAAATGCTTGAGGCAGAGATAAAGGAAAGAGGTCTTCACAAATCACAAATGATAGAACAAAAACTCAAAAAAATTAATTAAAAAATGTACGGTGTTAACAGTCTTCATTAACCTTTAATTACCTAAAATGGACAGTCAACATGACTGTCCATTTGTTCAATTTTCATCTAGAGTTAAATCCTGGTTTGAAAACACATTAAAAGATTGATTCAGTACTAATGCTGAATGATTTTCTTCCTTAGGATGTTGTACCACTTCAGCTTGAGCAAATACATCATGATCATAAAATTCTTGATCTTTTTCTTTCATTTCCTTCACCACCCTATTATCAATCGTTTCATTAACATTCTTCCACTAAGCATTATCTTTATCCCATCTTAACGAAAGATTTGAGAGAAACACAGAAGGATAAGTGGGAGAAACTGCCCGTAAAGATCCGACGAACGATTGACGTCCAAGTCAGGTGAAGCCACATGATGTGGCATTTTGAGCGTGATAAGTCTCGCTAACCATCAATGTGGATGAAGAAAATCTCAATTGATGGAAGTCTCACTTTATGTATTTTAGTTTGATCTTGGTTGTTTGAATTTCTTAACTAAGTAATAAACCGCGCCAAGCATGAGTGCCGTACAGACTATTGGAATAAAATACGGTTTAGCCGCTTCTTTTATATACATCCAATTGCTCCCGAGCTCAATACCTAAATACAAGAAAAAGATTGTCCATGGTATCATCGCCGCGATCGTATACAGAGTGAATTTCCAAAGTGACATCTTTGAAATTCCCGCTGGTATGCTAATGGCATGCCTTACTACCGGTATAAATCTTGCACCAAAAATAACACCGGATCCGTATTTTTCAAACCATAATTCGGATAGTTCGATATGGTGTTTTTTAATAAACAAGTATTTTCCGTACTTTTCAAGAAATGGTCTCCCTCCTAAACTTCCGATCCAGTACAAAAACAGTTGTGCAATCGTTCCTCCAATAACACCTGCAAGCAAGGCACCTAAAAACCCAATTTTCCCAAGCACAATCATATAACCGCCATATCCTAATACAATTTCACTCGGAATCACCTCAAGCATTAATCCAATCGCTATTCCTGCATACCCGAGATTTGTTAACCAATCTAATACATCTAAGATGACGTTTTCCATCCCTTCACACCCTTTAGTAAGAACTTGTACTTCCTGTCCATTAGTAATAGGTATGAAAAGACATAAGGAAATATATGTGAAGCCACAAAAAAAACCTGTGAAGCTGCCACAAGTTTTAGTGTATATCTTTTTTCTTAAACCTACCGCCTCTTACTTCTGCTATGTTTGCTACTGCTAAAAAGGCTGACTCATCTAAGTCTTCTACAATTGATTTTAACTTTGCTTCTTCAAGACGTGTAATCACACAGAATATAACTTTTTTATTATCACCCGTATAGGCACCTTCACCATTAAGATATGTGACCCCGCGACCTAACCTGGCAATAATGGCATCCCCAATTTCCTGATATTGCTCACTTATGATCCAAGCAGACTTTGATTCATCAAGCCCCTCAATCACAACATCAATTGTCTTGAATGCAACGAAATAGGCAATCAATGAGTACATAGCTCTATTCCAGCCAAACACAAAACCTGCACTTCCAAGAATAAAAATATTAAAAAACATAATAATTTCCCCAACAGAAAATGGAAGCTTTTTATTTGCCAGAATAGCTAAAATCTCTGTACCATCAAGTGACCCGCCATATCGAATAACAATTCCAACACCAACACCTAATATAATCCCGCCAAATACTGTTGCAAGAAGAACATCCTCTGTAAATGCCGGTACAGGATGCAAGAGTGCTGTTGTAATGGATAATATCGCAATTCCAAATAAAGTCGAAAGAGCAAAGGTTTTTCCAATTTGTTTATATCCTATAAAGAAAAACGGAATATTTAAGATAAAGATAAATAATCCCAGTTTCATTCCAAGTAAGTGAGAGAGAATAATTGAGATGCCAACAATACCACCATCAATAACTTGATTGGGAACTAAAAAGATCTCAAGTCCAACTCCCATTAAGACGGCACCAATAAATATAAAGAGTGCACGTTTCAATATTTTGGTCTTTGATAAACCCTGGTGTTTCTTTATTTGTTTTTGTACTTCCATTGGTATTTCTGTCATACGATTCCCCCAATTTAGCTAAATAGCTTGTCTTTTATCTATATAACATAATATGCTTGTCTCTATTTTTTTATTATACCGCAGGAGTTCTGAAAATTGTAATAATTAGCTGTTTGTGAATTAGCTCTTCGTTCTGATCTGTTGGTCCTTTTTCCACATAGTTAGATAAATAAAGACTGTATGATGACTTTATCCGCCATCCTTCAGTACTTTCCTCCCAATGTGTTAGTTTTTAAACAGGCTAACGATAGATATGTTAAAATAAGGATTAGCGATTATTTTTGCAAAACTTCGCTTGCGTACAAAAATTCCTTTGTAGTGAGGTGAGAACATGACATGCACGGTTCATGAATTTGCCGATTCACTCCTGAAAGGGAACCAAGATGCTGCCTGGAACATCGTGATGAACGAAGTCGGCCATGATATAAGTCGAAAAGATGTACTAGAAAACCTAATAACAAAAGCAATGCAATATATTGGTAAGTTATGGGAAAAGGATGAAATTACTGTTGCAGATGAACATCTTGCAACATCTACATGCGAATATATTCTGGTTCGATTTGATTTCCATATGAAAAACACCCATCGGTTCCACCAGGTTGAACCAAGAAAAGTCATGTTGTTATGCCTTGAAAAGGAACTGCATGATCTTGGTATCAAAATGGTCGCCCAGCTATTCGAAGAGAATGGGTGGAATACTAGATTACTAGGACCAAATTTACCGTTAGAAGAAGCTATCAGTTTTGCTGAAAAATGGGAACCGGATGTGATTGGACTCTCATTTTCAATTTGGTATCATGCAGAACTCTTAACTACATATAGTAAAGCATTAGAAGAACTTCCCCATAAACCAGCTGTTATTGTCGGGGGTCGTCTTTTAGGGGACTATGATTTTTCTCCCTACGTTTCAAGTCGAACAACATTATTTACATCATTGTCTGATCTTCAAGAATGGATAAAGCAATACTCGATTTAAGGAGGTATTCAACATGTCAGCAATAAAGCATATTCCACTTCCATATTTTACGATTAATCAAGACTTTCACATTATTGATGCCTCTGATATTGCACTTGAAACATTCAATAAATCTGACAGTTTTTTAGATATAGTTGATCGTGAAAGTCAAAAAAAGGCCAGACGAATGCTCACATCAGCTACTTTTGTTACTACAGAGCTTGTTATGAACATGAAAAATTCTCCCTATGGTCTTTACCAAATACAAATCAATTGGCAAAACAAGCTTGGCCATATTGTATGTATCGAGCAAGATGAACGGATTCAAGAACTGATTGATGCTGTTGAACAACATAGGAAACGTTTGTCAGACACCAATATTGAATTATTACAAAAAAAGGAACAACTTGAACAGTCTATTGAAAGAATCCTGGAATTATCTGTTCCAATGATTGATCTTGCTGAAGGGATGGTTCTTGTCCCCCTTATCGGTGAGTTAAATATTGAATTGGTTAATAAAAATCACAAACGGATCCTAGAAACAATTTGCAACAAGCAAATCGAGAAGATTCTTATTGACTTTCATGGAATTGGTGATATTACAAATGAAGGAATTCGAGCCCTGCGCAACTTAGTTTTAGAACTTAAAGTAATAGGGACAAAATCTTATATTATAGGCGTTTCCCCTCATCATGCGAAGGTGTTAAACAGCCTTCCTATTAATCCTAATACATATTATCTGAAAGATTTACACACTGCTATTAAAAGCTTTATTGTCTAATTTATACAACGAAAAAGACCTCAGATTGAATCTTGGGGTCTTTTTCTAAAAAAAGATGATTAATTTGATCTTTTTTCATTGTGCTTTCTTTCAGCCATGTCATTTCCAAAGTCTTTATCCGTATTAATCGCATCACTGGCTTTTTTCATTTTCTTCTGCTGATTTTTATGACTATCTCTTTCTGCCATTAAACAAACCCTCTTTTCTATTTACTGTTTTCTCACCTTCTATTGTCTGCAGTGAAAAGAAATTCATACAATGATAATGAAATACATCCGTAAGATTTTGTATAATTTTAGTCTCCATAGCAAATAAATGTAAATGATCCTTTATTTTCTATTAGGAGGCAAACCATTGAAAAAAGACCATAATGAAGAATTTGGAGATTTAAATGAAGGTAACGTAAAAAATAATGAATCTGGTGAAACGTTAACAACTCGACAAGGCCACCCTGTCTTTGATAATCAAAACATCCGAACAATTGGTGATCGTGGGCCGGCAACGCTTGAAAATTATCATTTTATTGAAAAGATTTCCCACTTTGACCGGGAAGAAGTACCAGAGCGTGTCGTACATGCACGCGGATCTGGAGCTTTCGGGTATTTTGAAACCTATGGAAAAGTAGGAGATGAACCGGTTGAAAAGTATACACGTGCAAAAGTTTTTTCCGGAGCAGGTAAAAAAACTCCATTAATGGTCCGCTTCTCTACAGTGGCAGGAGCAAAGGATTCACCTGAAACAGCACGCGATCCACGCGGCTTTGCTGTGAAAATGTATACAGAGGATGGAAACTGGGATCTTGTTGGGAACAATTTAAAAATTTTCTTTATTCGTGATGCGATGAAATTCCCTGATATGATTCACGCGTTCAAAGCTGATCCGGCTTCAAACGTTCCAAATCCTGAGCGTATGTTTGATTTTGTATCCCGCACTCCTGAAGCAACTCATATGATTACATTCTTGTTTTCTCCATGGGGTATTCCTGCTACATACCGTCATATGCAAGGTTCTGGTGTCAATACATATAAATGGGTGAATGCAGAGGGTAAAGCCGTACTGGTCAAATATCACTGGGAGCCCAAGCAGGGAATCCGAAATTTAACTCAAGAAGAAGCTGATTCCATTCAAGCTAAAAACGTTGGCCATGCAACACAGGATTTATATGAAGCCATTGAGCGTGGTGATTATCCGGAATGGGAGCTTTTTGTTCAAATAATGGAGGATGATTACCATCCTGAGCTCGACTTTGATCCTCTTGATGATACAAAGCTATGGCCTGAAGATAAGTTTCCATGGTTGCCTGTCGGACGCATGGTACTTGATCGTAATCCAAAGGACTTCCATGCAGAGATTGAGCAAGCTGCTTTCGGTACAGGGGTTCTTGTTGACGGAATGGACTTTTCAGATGATAAGATGTTACAAGGTCGTACCTTCTCTTACTCTGATACGCAACGCTATCGTGTTGGAGCAAATTATCTGAAATTACCTGTGAATGCGCCAAAATCACCTGTTCATACAAATCAACAGCGAGGACAAATGGATGTACGTGATCCTGCAGAATCAGGCCCTAACCCTCATATTAATTATGAGCCATCCATGCTCGGAGGCTTTAAGGAAGCAAGCACCGAAGGCCGTGCACCACACCGTCCAACGTATAATGCAGCGGCGATGACTTCACCAATTGACCGTCCTAACAACTACGGTCAAGCAGGCCATACCTACCGCAGCCTTGAAGATTGGGAACGTGATGAATTAATTAAAAACTTATCGGATGCACTAGCCATTTGTGATAAAAAAATTCAGGATGCAATGATCGAACACTTTACACAAGCGGATGAAGATTATGGTCGTCGTGTGAAGGAAGGCATCGAAATGAAAATGAGCAAAATGAAAGAAATGAAAGATGTGGAGCTTGATAAAGCGCCCGGTCGTGAATCAGGTCAATCACGATATGGCCAAGGGACATTAGCTGCAAATGAAGCAACTGAAGATGCTGTAAAAAAAGGGCACGAAGCAGATCCTTATTAAGAAAAGCGCAAGCACCTTGATCAGCCTCGGGCAAATAAGACGCAAATGAATAGAAGATGTTCTTTGTCTTCAATTCATTTGCTGCTTTTGACCTCGAGGGGCTATGTGCTGGAGCTGAACACCATCACTAAGTACAAAATGTAAACTTTCTTACTTATTAAAACGAAAGGACAGTTCCGTATTTGGAACTGTCCTTTTTGCTTTATTTTTGGTCTGCCGGATAAACTAGCCCAACTTGCTTACGAGCTGTTTCTAAAATTCTAGCAGTAATGAGTGAATTTTGGTGAGAGTTTAACTCAGATTGCTGAATATTTTCTGAGACTAATGAAATAAATTCCTTAGCTTCATAATACATACTCTCTGACACTTGTTCTCTTGTGATATCTTCAACTGTGCCGTCTTTGTACTGTATTTTCACACTTTCCGGGGTATGAATTTTATCAATGATGATACTGCCGTTCTCCCCTTGTATCTCAGAAGGAACATAAGAATTCGTTATTTTCGAATACATGATAACAGCATCCATTTCATCATATGAAAGAAGCAAACTCCCTTCTCCATCTACACCGGATTCTAGCATATAGCTGGATGCTTTTACTTCATTTGGCTCTCCGAATAATGCTACAGCAGGATACACACAATAAATACCAATATCCATTAATGCTCCATTCGAGAACTCTGGTTTAAAAGCATTTAACACAGTACCTTCCTTGTATTTATCATAGCGGGAAGAATACTGGCAGTAGCTTGCAAAATATCGTCTTACCTTCCCGATCTTATGTAAATTTTCTTTTATAGCAAGGAAATTAGGTAATTGTGTTGTTTTTAAGGCTTCCATTAAAACAACATTATTTTCCTTAGCAGCTGCAATCATCTTCCTTACTTCATCTGCATTTGAAGCGATAGGTTTTTCGCAGATAACGTGCTTTCCGTTTTGCATACAAAGAACAGCTTGTGATGCATGCAATGAATTCGGGCTTGCAATATAGACAGCATCAAATTCGGGACTTTTTACAAATTCGTATAAGTCAGTATATGTATGTTCAGCGCCATATTTATCAGCAAACTCTAAAGCTTTGTCACTACTTCTCGAATAAACAGCTGTAAGTGAAAACTGTTCTACCTTACTAGCCGCTTGAATAAAGCTTTCTGTTATCCAATTTGTTCCGATAATACCGAAACGAACCATATTAAACTACCCCCAAATTAAGTCTTCTCCGTGCAAGTATATCTTTTTTTTCTAAAAAGAAAAAGCTTTTGTCATTTTTAGTCGTTTTTCAAACGTTTTTCTAATGGATTTGTGAAAAATATGTCATAATAGATAATTGAGTAAAGGTTTGAATTACATAGAGACGTTTTTATAAAGGAGTAATGATAATGAAAAAACTTATTGCAATAGACCTCGACGGAACTTTGTTATCTTCCAACATTGATATTTCTCCTGAAAATATCAATGCTATTCAAGCAGCTCAAGATGCTGGTCACATCGTGATGATTTGTTCCGGTCGTGCTCCGGAGGATATTAAAACTGTTATCAGCAAGACACCTCTTCAATGTCCGGTTGCAGGCAGTAACGGAACAATGGTTATTGCCGATGGTAAACTTTTAAGCCAAATTTCCATCGGGAAGGATTTAGTTGAGAGTGTTACAGCCATTCTTAATGAAAAACAATACCCATTTAAAATTTATTCAAATAAAGGAATTTTTGTGGCCTCTACATGGTCTGAACGGATACTTTCTTTCTTAGAGAAGAATAAAGATGTGCTGAATCATCTCACTGAAAAAGAGTATAAGCTTATGACAGAGCAACCAAAAGAAACCGATAGTATTAAAATATTTGAAGATGTTAAGGAAGTACTTAGCATCGAAGACATTACCGTTCAAAAATTCTTTATTCCGACGATCTCTGGTAAAGATGATTTAATTGCATCTCTACAAGATCTTGAGGGCATTTCCATCACAACTTCCGGTCCATACAATATCGAAATCATGGACACGAACGGTCACAAAGGAAACGGTATCCGTGTGATGGCAGAATACTTTAATATTCCTATCGAAGACACTGTGGCAATCGGAGATAACTTTAATGATGTCCCGATGCTTGAAGCAGCAGGTTTATCAGTTGCAATGGGCAATGGTGACCCTACGATTAAAAAAATGGCAGATGTTGTAACACTTACAAACAATGAACACGGTGTTGCACATGCGATTGAAAAATATGTTTTAGCAGAGAAATAATAGAAAGGAGCTAACAGATTGTTGTTAGCTCCTTTTCTATATCATTTAATTCGGCTCAACATGAACATGGACATCATAAACTCCGTAATCATTTCTCATTACTTTTTCCACTTGAGTAGCTATATCGTGGGCTTCCGTGATATCGAGTCTGGAATTTACTAAGATCACAACATCAACCACTTCGTTGTTGCCGTAACTTCTTCCTTTGATCTGCTTTATGCCTTTGACACCATCAACTTTTCTAATTTGTTCGTCATAAAGAAGTAATTTTTTTTCATCAAATCCATCTGATAAGTCGTGTGAAGCCTGCATAAATATTTCAAATGCTGTTTTGCAGATTAATAATCCTACAATAATAGCTGTTACCGTATCAATCCACGGCATGTTAAGCTGGGATCCAAAGATTCCTATGGCAGTTCCTATACTTACCCATGCATCAGAGATATTATCTTTTGCAGCTGCCATAACAGCCTTACTATTAATTTTCTCCGCTAATTTTTTATTATATAGATAGACAAAATACATGACGATTGCCGAAAAAACACCTACATATGCTGCCATTACATCAGGAGATTCATCTCTTCCTTGAACTAATCCGATACATGCATCAATTAATACCTGAAGTCCGACAGTTGCCATAATAAAGGAGGCAACCATTGAGGCGATTGTTTCACTTTTCCAGTGGCCATATCGATGATTTTCATCAGGAGGTCTTTGTGAAAGCTTGAGTCCTATTAACACTGCAATAGATGCAATGATATCTGTTGTATTATTTAAACCATCTGCTCTTAACGCAGCTGAATTACTCATATATCCAATAATCAATTTTAAGACAGAAAGACAAATATAGGCGACTATACTGATTATTGCCCCGCGCTCTCCTAATTTAAGATCACTATATTTTTGCTCTTCCACTCCACATGTCCTCCTACTCTCATTTGCCTTGACTATAATATCAAACTGAAAACGGGTGGGTCTAGAGCAATCTTTTTGTATGGATTTTACTTAATAAGCAGTGTACAACTAAGTTGAATTCGGGCAATTTATCGGCGGCTATGAAACTAATTTATCCTTGAGACAAAGAAAACACCATAACTCCTCTATTCCAAGGGATTAAGGCGTATCATTAGTGTATGGAATATTTATACATGTAACGTTTTAGATTTCGGGAGTTGGGGTCGGTTCGGCATAGCCCTCTTTATACATGTTATCGATTTTAGTTCGTATTTCTTTTATCGTTTTTCCTTCTTGGTAATCCACAATCGATTGTGCCGCGATTTCTAAACACACTCCACACTTCGTTCCATGGTCGTCCCAAACAATAGCTCCGTTTTCTTTATTTTCATTAACAAAACAATCATAATTACTTGTATGGTTTGCAGTTTCACCGCATCCACAATAACAAGGCATTTTTTCCACCAACTCTTTATGTCCTGCAGCAGCTTGGTAGATTGTTTGCATATCTTCTGTTTTCTCATTTAAGAAAGTAGGCAATACCTCTATACCCGCTGTTTCCTCTCGTATATCATTCACCACTTCATGACCATCATGTTGACCATGAGATGCATTATGTTCCTCTGTACTGGCGCATCCTGATAACATACCACCCAGCAAGGCGAACATTAGAATGTTTCTTTTGCGCATGTTTTATCCCCCTCAATATATGGTACCTAGTTTATTTTAACACAGGAACAAAAGCGCAAGCGCCTTGATCAGCCTCGGGCAAATAAGACGCAAATGAATAGAGGACGATCTTTGTCTTCAATTCATTTGTGGCTAGGCGCTGGCAGTTTAAAAGCGCGACATCCTGTCGCAAAAACTGCACTTGCACATCCTGTGCTTCGGAGCTGGACGTAGCACACTTATCCACCGTTCAAAGAATTTTATAGTTTCCTAACGACAAAAAAGGACAGATTTGAAAAACTGCCCTTTACCTCTCTAATCATTTGTACAAGTAGTATCTTGACTAAAATGACCTGATCTTGTTATCTTCGTTTGCAAGTACTTTTCGTTAAACTCAGACCGGTCTCCCCACAACGGTTTTCGTTCTGAAACATATAGTCCTGATTTTTTCAATGCTTCTAGCTTTTTTGGATTATTTGTTATAAGAGTAACTGGTTTTGAACGCAACGCTTTTAGTACATGTATGGCATCCTCATAATTTCTTGAGTCATCAACAAACCCAAGGTTTTCGTTTGCTTCTACGGTATCATAGCCATTCTCCTGAAGGATATAAGCCATTGCTTTACTAAACAAACCAATTCCTCTACCTTCATGATTTGCCAGATAAAATAAAGCACCTGTTCCATGATCAACAATCATTTTCATCGATTGCTTCAATTGAAATCCGCAATCACATCGCTTACTGCCAAAAATATCACCTGTATGACAAATAGAATGCATTCTAATAAGTGCTTCTTCTTCATCTTCAAAGTTCCCGTACACTAAAACGCTTGATTGCTGAAGCTCTGCTAAATTGATGCTAGAGAGCTTTTCAATTATCTTCTCATAGTTTTCTGTGACTTCATCACAATTTAACCAGCAATACCAGTGAAATACAGTCGTCTCTTCAAACAAGTTAACAGGAAGTCGAATTGGCCCTACTAAATAAATGGCACCCTTTTGCGTTCTAATAAGTCGAATCTTATCCTGAAGCAAAGATATTACATCTGATTTCAATTTCGTTTGTGTCAAATGCGTCTTCCTCCTTTACGTCCTATTTTATTTTGTGTAAAGAGGAGACTTTTTAATACGGTTAATTAACGGTGAGACGGATTTTATTCCCAGAAGGATCTGCTGTGATGATCACCTTATCATTTCTTGTTACATCAAAGCCTAATTGCTGTAATTTTTGAGTGACATGGTCCCTTTCAATCTCACTTGGATATACGATTGTATAATCCATTAGACCAACACTCTTCTCAGAAGGCTGTGGTGCACCGATGCCATTCCAAACATTTAATCCGATATGATGATGATATCTTCCTGTTGAAATAAATAATGCTTGATTACCATAGTTGCAAACCACTTCAAATCCGAGTCCTTTGCAGTAGAATTCTTTAGTTTTTTCAAGCTCTGACACATGCAGATGAATATGTCCCATTACTGTACCTTCAGGAAGCTTACTCCATTCATCCCTGCCACTCGCCAATAACCCTTCTACATCAATCGGGTCTGTTGACATTTCTACTTCACCATTATTCCAGTTCCACAGTGATGGAGAGCGGTCAACATATATTTCAATCCCATTTCCATCAGGATCTGCTAAATAAAGTGCTTCACTAACAAGATGATCAGATCCACCTTGTAATGGATACTTAACTTTCAGTAGATGTTTTAACACACTTCCTAAATCAGAGCGCGATGGAAGTAATAATGCGAAGTGATATAAACCTGTTGTTCGCGGTTGTTTTGGAATCACATCAGCGGGTTGTTCAATCTCTAAAAGTGCTGTTTTTCCGTCTGCTGTTAAAATAGCCCTTTTCTCTGATTGCTCAAGAATTTGGAATCCTATTATTTCCTGGTAAAACGCTAAAGATCGATCCAGATCTAATACTTTTAAGCTAAGCTTAGATACAAAAGTAGTTGGATATTTATGAAACGACATGATGTTTCCTTCCTTTCAAAAAAAGGACTACCCCAAATGTCAGGAAGTAATATCAATATATCCTGTATGTGGGATAGTCCCTTTCACTTTCATTTATTTTCACTTAATTATGGCTTTTTTTCACCATTTCCGCTACTGAAACTGTACGTTTCGCCTGATGCTTAACAGCAGCTTGAACATCTTCAATCATGTTGCCATCCTGATCAACGGTTACACTTGTTCCGTATGGATTTCCACCGGCCGCAAATGTTACAGGATCTGTATAGCCAGGAGCTGCTACAAGTGCTCCCCAATGATACATCGTTGTATATAAAGATAAAATAGTTGCTTCTTGTCCACCGTGCGGATTTTGTGCAGAAGCCATAGCACTTACTACTTTATTGACAAGCTTTCCATTAAACCATAAACCACCGGTTGTATCCAGGAATGCTTTCATTTGTGATGGCATGTTACCAAAGCGTGTTGGTACACTAAAGATAATAGCATCTGCCCACTCAAGATCTTCCAATGTTACTTCAGGAACATTCTTTGTTTCTTCATGATGCTTTTTCCAAGCTGGATTCGATTCAATGGCTGATTGTGGCGCAGTTTCCGGTACTTTTAACACTTTAACTTCAGCACCAGCTTCTTTTGCTCCTTCCTCTGCCCACTGAGCTAATTGATAGTTGGTACCTGAAGAACTGTAATAAATAACCGCAAGTTTCACATTTGACATACTTTCCATCTCCTTTTTGGAATCATTTTTAAATAGCTTTGATAAAAAACCCATACTCACCCCACCTGTTCTCTCTTGTTGTTTACCTATAAAAGTCGGGTCATACTAAATTATACCCAGACCTTATAGTATTAAATCTTATATCTTTAATTCATTTATTGTTAATTCGAGATTTATTGTATCAAGGTATTTCTCTGTTGTCAAGGAACGGGAAGAAACGGGGGGACAGGTCCCTCGTCCCAAGTGGGACAGAGGACCTGTCCCCCCGTTCCATTCTTGTGGTACATTAATAGAAGAAAGTCATTTGGAGTGATAGTGTTTATGACTATTTTAATATTTTTACTTGCAGGCTTAGCCGAAATTGGTGGCGGATACCTTATATGGCTATGGTTACGAGAAGGAAAGCCCTTCTATTTCGGTTTGAGTGGAGCATTAGCCTTAGCCTTATACGGTGTAATTGCCACATTTCAATCCTTCCCTTCTTTCGGAAGAGTGTACGCTGCTTATGGTGGAGTTTTTATCATCCTATCTGTGCTATGGGGATGGGGAGTTGATAAACAGACACCAGATAAATTCGATTGGATCGGTGCAGGTATTTGTCTTGTAGGTGTCGCTGTTATGCTTCTTCCATCAAGACAATAGGGACGGAGGGACAGGTTCTCTGTCCCTTTGGGACGAGGAACCTGTCCCCCTGTTCCACCATATCCAAACAATGAAAGGAGACTTGTATGTCCAAGACTCAAAACATATATTTGTATTTATTTTTCTTTCTTATAAAATGGGCGGTTTTAGCAGGATTGGTCGGTTTGCTTGCGGGTACTGCTTCTGCCTTTTTCTTGGTGAGTTTGGAGTGGGCTGCTGAAACCCGTGAGACTTATTCCTGGTTTCTTTTTTTCCTTCCGTTTGGGGGAATGCTTGTCAGCTTTTTGTATTGGAAATATGGGCTGAATTCTGCAAAAGGGAATAACCTCCTAATTGAGCAGGCACATGGTGCAAAGGAAAGCATTCCGTTTCGAATGGCTCCTTTAGTGTTATTTGGAACGATCGTTACTCACCTGTTTGGTGGTTCTGCCGGGCGTGAGGGTACGGCTGTTCAGATGGGTGGAGCTTTCTCCGAACTTGTAGGAAAACTATTTAAATTAGATGAAGTTGACCGAAAAATAATCATTATTTGTGGGATCAGCAGTGGATTTGGTTCTGTTTTTGGTACACCTTTAGCCGGTACTGTATTTGGCTTAGAAGTGCTGGCACTAGGTTTAATTAGACATGAAGCAATTTTCCCGGCTTTTATTGCTGCATTTGTAGGTGATATTGCAACGACCACTGTATGGGGAGTTGGTCATCATCATTATGAAATTGGCGCAATCCCTTTATTGTCAGCACTTTTATTACTAAAAATTATATTTGCTGCCATTTTATTCGGTCTAACAAGCACACTTTTTTCAGAACTCACTCAGTGGTTAAAGAAACAGTATACAAAATTGTTTCCCAATCCGATGTTAAAAAGCTTTATTGGGGGACTTATGATTATTGGGCTCGTGTATATTGTGGGAACGAGGAAATATCTTGGCTTAGGGATCCCACTTATTGATGATGCGTTTGAAGGAGAGGTCTCACCTTTTACCTTTATCACAAAACTACTCTTTACTTCTCTTACCTTAGGAGCAGGTTTTCAAGGTGGTGAGGTGACACCATTATTTGCTATCGGATCAACACTTGGTAGTACACTAGGTGACATCTTGCAAGTATCCATTCCGTTCCTGGCCGCTTTAGGTTTTATCGGAGTTTTCTGCGGAGCAACAAATACACCAATCGCATGCTTTATCATGGGTATTGAACTTTTCGGATCAGAAGCCAGCTTGTATTTATTTCTAGTTTGTATTATTAGCTATTTATTCTCTGGGCACACAGGTATCTATACCTCGCAGCAAATTGGTGTGTCAAAAAGTAAACTGATACCGATTCATCATAATGATACACTGCAAACGTTCAAGTTAACTAAAAAAGGGAAAAGAAATAAGGCATAAAAAACTCCACTGTTCCTCATTAAACTGAGGGTGTGGAGTTTTTTAATTTCACGAGTTTATTTATTCTAGCACTTCTAAATGATCTCCACCCATATTTTAATAGCCGTTGCAAAAATTAATAAGGCCAAAATAACTTGTAAAACTTTTGTATTGACCTTCTTACCCGCCATTGCCCCAAGTGGGGATGCAATTAAACTTGCAATAACCATTATCGCTGCCGGACCGTAATCAACCTGCCCAGTCGTTATCTTCCCTACAGTTGCACCAATGGAAGAAATAAACGTAATTGCGAGAGATGAAGCGATTGTCATTCTAGTAGGAATTTTAAGTACAACTAGCATAATTGGGACTAGTAAAAACGCTCCTGCAGCCCCTACGATTCCTGCCCCTAAACCAACGATTAAGGCTAGTATAGCTGCCAGCCATTTATTAAATTTCACTTTATCGAGTGGAATGTCGTCGATTCCCTTTTTAGGAATAAACATCATCACAGCAGCAATGAAAGCTAACATTCCATAAATTAAATTAATGCCTTCTTCGGACATTAATTTTGAACCATATCCTCCAATAAAGCTTCCTATGAGAATGCTAACTCCCATGTAGCCTATTAAGGTTTTATTTAAATATCCGCCTTTTCGATATGCCCAAACACCACCGATAGTCGCAAAAAATACTTGTACCGCGCTAATGCCTGAAACCTCATGAGCACTAAAGGCTGCTAAACCAAAAAGTGGCGGGATATATAATAGCATAGGATATTTAATAATAGAACCGCCTATACCTAACATTCCTGAAATATATGAACCAATAAATCCTATTAGAAAAATTGTAATCATAAACCCTAAATCCATGTTTCCTACCTCCGGTTTAGAAAAGGGAACCACACTCGGTTCCCTTTATATTTCAGCCTTTTTGTATAAATTAACGAACCGCACAACGGTTTGGCCCGATTTCCATTTCTCGCTGCTCTTCTTCATTCGGAGTGATTTTCCCCATATTTGTTTCACGAATTTCTTGATATGCATTTGGTTGTGGTGGTAAATTTTCAGTTACCAGCTTTCTAAATTCATTTTCGTCTTCGATATTTAAGCCATGATTTTCTGCAAATAACGTTCCTAACTTTTTAGCTACACTTCCATCTTCATTTAACTCTTCAATGATCATAAAGTGAGCAGGTAAAACAATTAGTTCCTCTGATAATTCTCTATAGCGTGTATATAAACTCTCTCTTAAATCTGCAACCCAATCTTCAGCCATCCCTGCTAAATCCGGTCTTCCAATTGAATCGATAAAGAGAATATCTCCTGATAAAAGGTAAGATGAATCAACAACAAATGATGTTGAACCAATTGTGTGACCTGGAGAATATAAAGCATCAATATCAATGGCTGTATTTCCGATTGTCACTGTATTGCCGCCTTCTAGCGGGCTATATTCGAATGTTACCTCAGTTGCATCTTTTGGCGGCAGCCAGTATGTTGCACCAGTAGTTTCAGCGATGATGCGACCTCCTGAAATATGATCAGCATGAAGATGAGTATCAAATACATGAGTAATGGTTGCACCAATCTCTTTTGCAAAATCCAGATAGGTAGCAGTCATACGAGTTGAATCAATAATTGCCGCTTCTCCATTTGAAACAATCATGTATGATAAACAGCCTTTTCCGATACGAACAAACTGATAAATTTCCCCACCATCTCTTAGATCGCCGATTTTCACAGGCTCTAAGTGTTCACTCCAAGCCTTCATACCACCTTGTAAATAAGAAACATCCACACCTTGTTCTGAAAGCATTTCTGCTACCATGATAGAAGAGCCTTCTTTCGCACACACAACTAGAACTTCTCTATCAGTAGGAATACTACCTAAAATTTCTTCAACACCATCAAGTAATTCAAAATATGGGATGTTTAAATAACCAACGTTTTCTCCTTCTATCTTCCAATCCTGAAAATCAGCTTCATTACGAACATCAAGAATAAATAATGCTTCTTTATCAAAGACCTTTCTTGTTACTTCTTTTGAAGTCATTGCTTTTACACCCATTCTAAATTACCCCCTAAGGTATATTTTATTTTAAAAAAATTTTTACTTATTTATTCAATGTAGACGTTAGACCTGACCAAGCACTCATACCTGGTACAACATTATTTACTTTTGTAAAACCTTTTTCAGCCAGTTTCTGAGATGCGAGATCACTACGGCTACCAGTTCGACATACGATATAAATGTCATGTTCTTTATCCAATTCACTAATATGTTTATCCAATTTTCCTAACGGAATCGAAATTGCGTTTGGAATATGATTAAATGCATATTCTGCAGATTCTCTTACATCTATTACAACAATGTTTTCTCCAGCATCTAGTTTTTTCTCAAGTTCTTCGTTAGTTGTTACATGTGGATGTTTTGTTTCAACCATTTCTTCATCTGAAGATTTACGCAGATAGTGCTTAAGAACATCCCCTTCTTCAAGCGTACCCAGATATTGATGTCCAGAGCTTTTCGCCCAAGCTTGGAGATCCGCCTTTGACCCTTTATCTGTTGCTTGAACTTCTAAGACCTGTCCTGCCTCGATTTCATTCATCGCTTTCTTTGTTCTAACAATCGGCATTGGACATGCTAATCCTTTTGCATCTACTAATAAATCTGTATTAATTGAGTTCATCTATTAAGTTCCTCCTAATTACCCAATGAGGTATATTTATATTTAAAAAATTAGTTTGTTTCGCCTTCCCAGTCAAGCATTCCACCAGTCATATTGATCACATTAAAGCCATAACTCTCAAGAAATTGACAAGCTCGACCACTTCTTCCGCCAGAGCGGCATACCATTATATATTCTTTCGATTTATCTAACTCATTCATACGAAACTCCAATAATCCTAAAGGAATATGAATGGCACCATGTATTTTCCCATCTTCCACCTCTTCTACTTCTCTCACATCAATGATGTTTAGATTTTGACCTTGAGTTAGCATGTTTTCGACTTCTTTTGCAGTAAATTGTTTCAATTCAAAATCCTCCTTTTATCTCCAGGCGCTCATACCGCCCTTTACATTTGTAACATGTGTAAAACCTAATTTTTTAAGTATCTTACTAGCCTTTTGACTTCTCATCCCACTTTGACAAATGACAATTACTTCTTTTTCTTTTGATAATTCTTTTTTAGCTTTTTGACTCAGTTCATGAAGCGGAATATTTTTAAATTCCTTAATGCGATGACCATTATATTCACCAGGTGTTCTCACATCCACAAACTGCTTATTTTTATCTTTCAATTCATTGTTCAATTCTGATGTCGAGATCTGTCTAACTCCTTTAGTAGGAATGATCCTGTTCAGGATGAAAAATATGAAAAAAGCAATGACGATATAGTTCAAGTATTCCATTGGTCTCCTCCCTGCATACTTAGGGGAGTATTCCCCTATTCGTGTTAGATAAATAAGTTCACATTTCCTTCTTCTGCGTCCGCGAGGTATGCTGCAACACCTGCATAGTCAATGTTGTCTAATAGTTCTTCTTGTTGAAGACCAAGTAAGTCCATCGTCATCGTACATGCTACTAATTTAACTTCTTGTTCTTGTGCCATTTCAATTAAATTTGAAAGAGGCATGGCATTGTGCTTCTTCATCACGTCTTTGATCATTTTAGGACCAAATCCGGCAAAGTTCATTTTAGACAATCCCATCTTTTCTGCTCCTCTAGGCATCATTTTGCCAAACATCTTTTCCATAAACCCTTTCTTCACTTGGATATTTTCATCTTTACGTAAAGCATTTAATCCCCAAAATGTGTGAAAGATGGTTACTTCATGATCATAAGCAGCTGCACCGTTCGCAATAATATAAGCTGCCATCGCTTTGTCATAATCCCCACTGAATAATACAATCGTTGTTTTTTTCTTTTCTGTCAAAGTAATTCCTCCTCTTACCCCTATGGGTATAAAATCGGCAAAAAATTTTTTTATCTCTTTTTAATCCAAAACTTTAACACTTGATCTTCTTCCTCATGCTTTAAAAACTCATGACCACCAGATTTAGCCCAAGCTGTTAAATCATTTTTTGCCCCTTTATCTGTTACATGAATTTCTAAGATTTGACCTGACTCTAGTTCATTCATAGCCTTTTTCGTTTTAACAATCGGCATTGGACATGCTAAACCTTTTGCATCTAATACTTTATCTATATTCATTTAAAATCCTCCTAGTTTTTCATTTATACAATTACCCCTACGGGTATATAATAATGTAAATAAAAGATGATGTCAACCCATTCATTATCGACTTTTAACAAGTAAATTTACGGCTTCATTCACTAATTCTTCTGTGTTGTGTTCTCCGGTTTCTTCTGCATATCGAACACATTCTACTAAATTCGAACTAACAACAACACCAATTGTTCGATCAATTGCCGTTCTTGCTGCAGATAACTGTGTGATAACTTCTTTACAATCTTTTCCTTCTTCCATCAATCTTAAAATACCTCTAAGTTGTCCCTCAATACGCTTTACTCTATTTTTCATTTGATCAGTATACTCCATCTACAAGACCTCCTTTAACACAAAATACCTGATCTTAAATGTTTTTCCTTTGCTATTTCTTTGCGAGTTGTCATCTTGTATCCCACTACCTTAAATCCCTTCTTACGAAGAATTCGAACTCCAATATTTCTTTCCTTACAATTCGAGGCTACGACAATTAATTCAAGATTGGGAATTTCATTGTAGTATCTTTTAAGGTAAGCTATTGGAATATTCATTCCTGTATTCAAAGGATCTTTATATGATTCGTTATAATCCCTTAAATCTATTACATAAAAATTGTTTGACTCTATTTTTTTCTTTTCAATATCAACTAATCCAAAAACGGGAAAACTTCTTAAAAATAAGAAATAGCTGATAATTGTTAGCGCAAATAAACTGACGATCACCATGCTTAAAAGCTCCTCCTTTGTTTATAGCAAGGAACAACTTACAAGATTCATAATATACCACTAGGGGTATATTGTCAACACCTCATATTTATTTTTTCCATCTTACTTTTAATAAAACATGATTCCAACCTGAAGGTTCAAAAAGAAGAGTACAACTTGTACCCTTCTCCTTCATATATAAAATGATACTTTAACTTTGAATACTTTTATTAATAGGAATACACTCCACATGATCCTTTCCTGAGATATGAAACTCCTACTTTCTGGCTTGCCCTCTTTTAAATGCTTCTAGATGATTTAACGAAGCATTGCGTAGCTGTGTAAAGACTGCTTTCACATCATTAGGAATATCTTGTGATATGAATTTCTCATACATAGAAATATTATCAATTTCTCCTTTAACACCAGCAGAATAGGCTGACTTTATATTTGGAGGTGTTGTTACATATGAGGTTGAATTATCTTCTGGAATAGACACTTGATAACGTTCAAAAAGTGGTAATAATGCACCTATATGCCTCAATTCCGCTTCTTTTATTCGGGCAAATGTGCGGATATTTCCGAATGTTTCTAATATGTTTATATAACGTGCCTGTGCTAAATATTCATCTTGAAGAGCATAGGTTAGCATACTGGGTAAGGTCAGTGTTGATGCACTCAAAGCCCCTTTTGCACCGTAATTTTCACCTTGTCTATCTAATTTCTTATTTATTTTTTGTAAAAAAAATAAAAACCAAACAGCATGATTTTGCTCATCAGCTGCAGCTCGTCTGAACCTTTCTTTAATAAAAGGATCTTGAGCTTGATCAGCAATATCTAAATAAAAATCAACAGCTTCCTGCTCATCTTTAAATGCAAATTCAATTCCTTCTGTAAACTTTCCTGGACATTCTTCACTGATTTTATAGGTTGGCTGTTTACCTGTGACATTCGTGTAAATTCTACTGAACTCTTCAAGATGTCGTCTCTCATCTTTTTGTATCTCTAAAATCTGCTTTTTTACCTCCTGGTTAGGTGCCAATTTAGCTAATTTTTCATAACAAGAAATGGCACTGTATTCTGCATTGATCGCTTTCTGAATATCCTTTAAGAGCCTTTTATCATTTGTATTCCGATGATACCCATTATGAAATGGAGCATATTGATAGGTGGGATTATACGTGTACATGATTGTCCTCCTCAAACATAAAATGTCAACTTATCATATGCTTTATGGAAAAGCTGTTGTGCAAGGCCCATTCAATTTTTCTATTTATAATTACCTAAATGTGCAGATTCAAAGGATTTGATAGAAATACGTTTCTTTAAAAATTTGGACGGGTACTATTATTTATATAAAAAATAAGGAGGTAATGTCATATGTTAAATCAACAATATAAGGACTGTATTCAGGCATGTCTAGAGTGTATGGAGGCTTGTAATACTTGTTATCATGCCTGCCTTAAAGAAGATGATGTAGCCATGATGTCAGACTGTATTCGTCTGGACATAGAATGTGCCGATTTTTGTGGTTTTGCAGTAAAAGCTATGCAATCAAATAGTCCTTTTGCTAAACAAATATGTAAGCTATGTGCCGATATATGTAAAGCATGCGGTCAAGAATGTCAGAAACATGACCATGATCATTGCAAAAACTGTGCGGATTCTTGCTTTAAATGTGCTGAAGCCTGTCGCCAAATGGCTTCATAAGCAGCACTAGAAATTGGACAATCTAAGGGGTATAGTCAAAGAGCAAAGCGTAATTAGCTTTGCTTTTTTATTTCTGCATATTTTCTCAACAATTTACCTTTACAATAGTCTTATAAAACTAAGAAGGTGTATCCTATGAAAATTTCTATTAAACTCGGTTTATGGTTTTTTATCTGCATTTTTATCATTGAAGCATCTTCTATGTTCTTCTTACACCGTAATGTTGTCCATTCTCTTGTTAATGAAGAGTTAAACGCCCTAAAGTTACGGGGTAACAGCCATCGTGATGTTATTGAAATTTCCTATGATGAGTCCACGTTACATCACATTAAAATAATGGAGTCACAAACAGATACTGAGGTTGTTATAACAAATGATGCTGGAAAAGTCATTACTTCATCTAAAACAGTAGACCTAGAAATGGACAAAATCCTAAAAACAAAACATGAAGAATCTCAAAATGGTCTTATCATTCAATCTGACTGGCAAGATGAACGATATATTTCGACGGTTTCTCCATTCCAGGCTCCTAATGGAGAGATTGGTTATGTTTATATGTTCAAAAGTACCGACCAGATACAACATGTTATTTCAAGATTAAATGAACATTTTATCCTGGCTTCAGTTCTCATTATCTTTCTCATGCTGTTTACCATATTCTTCTTATCAAAAGCTCTAACTAAACCTTTGATTTTGATGAAGGAAGCAACAAGAAGAATAAGCAAAGGGGATTTTTCAGTTTCCCTGCCTAAAACTTCAAATGATGAAATAGGAGAGTTATCAACTTCTATTCAGATTTTAGCTAACGACTTAAACTATTTAAAAAAAGAAAGAAATGAATTTTTAGGTAGTATTTCTCATGAACTGCGTACCCCTCTTACCTATATTAAGGGTTATGCTGATATCGCAAAAAGAAACAACTTATCAGAAACGGACCGACTGCATTACATACATATTATTTATGAAGAATCAAACCATGTGAGTAATCTTCTAACAGAACTATTTAATTTAGCAAAAATGGATCAAAATACTTTTTCTATTTCAAAAGAGAAAGTTAACATCTGCTTATTCATGCAATCTATTTTTCAAAAAATGAAACCGGCTTTTGAAAGCAAAGGAATAAAACTTGAGTTTATTTGTCAAAAAGAAACCTTTGCACATATCGATCCGATTCGTTTTGAACAAGTCTTCTTAAATTTGTTGGATAACTCAATCAAATACTCTGATACCAAAACATTGACTACAATTGAACTCACAAAGAAAGAGAATATCATAGATATTTATGTCAGAGACCAAGGTCAAGGAATACCTGCTGAAGATTTACCATATATCTTTGACCGCCTATATCGAGTAGATAAATCACGCTCAAGGTTAACAGGAGGTTATGGGTTAGGATTATCAATAGTGAAAGAAATAATCGATGCCCATGGAGGAACTATTTCAATAGAAAGTCAATTAAATAAGGGAACATGCTTTAAAATTACTTTAAAGGAGCTGTATGATGAAAAAAGTTTTGCTGATAGATGATGAGCAAAGAATGCTCGATTTATTATCTTTATATATAGAGCCTTATGGATATACATGTATTAAAAAGAAATCTGGTCATGAAGGCTTAGAAATTCTTTATCACAAAAGCGTTGACCTTGTAATCCTGGATATTATGATGCCTGAATTGGATGGATGGGAAACCTGTGAAAAAATAAGGAAAATATCTGAAGTACCAATAATCATGTTAACAGCAAGAAGTGAAAAGGAAGATGTTGTAAAAGGCTTAAAAAAAGGTGCTGATGATTACCTGGTCAAACCATTTCATGAAGAAGAGTTAATCGCTCGTTTAGAAGCCATTATGAGAAGAACAAGCAGAACTTCTCACTCTGAA
This sequence comes from Metabacillus niabensis, assembly GCF_020524345.1. GTDB lineage: Bacteria > Bacillota > Bacilli > Bacillales > Bacillaceae > Metabacillus > Metabacillus niabensis_B. Next base: position 59,516 of record NZ_JAIVLH010000019.1, on the reverse strand, counting down.
AACATAATTCGTTTTGAAGGGTTATTAATAAATCAGTCCACATATCAGGTTACATATCATGAGAAAGAGCTTGTTCTGACCCCCAAGGAATATGGCCTACTCGGTTTGTTCTTAGAAAACCAAAACAAAGTATTTTCAAGAGAACATTTACTTTCAACTTTATGGGGCCTAAAGGCTGAAACAGAAGATCGAACCATTGACTCACATATACGTAATATGAGAGAAAAGCTGCGTAAAGCAAACTTCCCTGTAGAAAAATATTTAAAAACAGTTTGGGGAATAGGTTATAAATGGGTTTCCGACAATTAAAATAAGCGATATTGAAAAGAGAACTCAGGTTAACCCAAGTTCTCTTTTCCTATTATTACTCTTCTATTGCTGATAATTCACTTTCAGTTACCCATTTATGGTTTTTCACTTCTTCTCCACCCGTTGTAGGTGTGTAATCAACCATATACACAGTCGTCTCTTCAACAGAGTCGATTACAGCTTCTGCACCATTCATACCTTTCATATGATCAGCATTTAAAACAACTTCTTCACCTGGCTTAAATGGTGGATCCCCTGCATCTTCGATTTCCTCATGAATGACCCACTTATGATTTTCAACTATATCTCCGCCAGTTGTTGGTGTATAAGAAACAGCATAAACTTCTGTATTGTAAGCTCCAGCAATTGTTGCTTCTGCTCCCTTCATACCTTGCATATGATCTGTTTCAAGGATAGCCTGGCTCCCCACTTTATATGTAGGATTTTCTGCTTCCTTTAAACCTTCCGGAACCTCACCAGAACTTGAATGGTTCATCTCAGAATGATCCATTTCCGAATGTTTTTCCGTATTTGTATTCATATCCTCATTATTTTCAGATGTTTTCTCAATATTACTAGTACATGCAGTTAATAAAATGGCTATAAAACTTGTCAACATAATTGAGTTAATTTTTTTCATATCACTACTCCTTTTTCATATTTTGGTTGTTAAAGTATTTCCCTATATTTTCTTTATTTATAGGTCTCTATACTTCAAAAATAACAAATGACTTTGCAGAAAGTATGCAAAATTCATATCAACTTTATTAATTTCTTTAGAAATGTAAAGGTTTTGTAAATATTGTAGGTATGAGTGGAAAAATTAATTGAAGATGTTACAATACATAATATTGAAACTCAATATTGGAATACGATATCGATAAAAGTTAATGAGGTGATTTATTGGAAGACAAAGTCTTGCGGAAATTGTTTCTCGGGTTTATTCACATTCACATTCTTCACCATGCAAAAGAACACCCCATTTTTGGTGTCTGGATGCTCGAAGAACTTAGGGAACACGGATATAACATCAGTCCCGGCACCCTTTATCCCATCCTCCACTCCATGGAGTCAGATGGTCTCTTAAAGAGAGAAGATCGAAATGTAGAAGGAAAAATACGCAAATATTATACAACAACAGAAAAAGGAAACATGGTTCTTAAAGAAGCCCGAGCAAAAGCATATGAGTTATTTAAAGAAATTAAAGACTAGGAAAGGCAGGTAAATAATAATGAAACAAAAAAATACACTAAGGACGTTGCTTGAAATTTTAATTGTTTCAACAAGGCTTGGTTTTACATCATTTGGTGGACCAATTGCACACTTAGGCTATTTCCATGAAGAATATATCCGTCGAAGGAAATGGATGGATGAAAAAAGCTATGCGGATCTAGTAGCACTTTGCCAGTTTCTACCCGGGCCGGCCAGTAGCCAGGTAGGGATTGGGATTGGTGTCATGCGTGCGGGAGTATTGGGAGGTATCACTTCCTTTATCGGTTTTACCCTTCCCTCGGTTTTAGCACTTATTATCTTTGCTTTCATTCTTCAGGGATTTGATGTCACAGATGCCGGATGGATTCACGGCTTAAAAATAGTCGCTGTTGCTGTTGTTGCCCATGCGATCCTAGGGATGGCACAAAAGTTAACTCCAGATTTAAAGAGGAAAACAATAGCTTTATTTGCCTTAGTAGGAACACTCTTATGGCAAACAGCCTTTACACAAGTCGGTGTGATTATTATTGCCGCATTCGTTGGCTTTCTCTTATATAAAGATCACACAGAATCTGAAGAATCAAGAGTTGATTTCCCTATTTCAAAAGGATTTGCCATTGTTTGCTTATCATTATTTTTCGGGTTACTCATATTACTGCCAATCTTAAGAGAGATGACCTCGATAAGTTGGATTGCTATGTTTGATAGCTTTTACCGCTCAGGATCATTAGTATTTGGCGGAGGACATGTTGTTTTGCCTTTATTGGAACGTGAATTTGTTCCAACCGGGTGGCTGTCAGAAGAAGCCTTTTTAGCCGGATATGGTGCAGCACAAGCAGTCCCCGGCCCACTTTTCACATTCGCAGCCTATTTAGGTGCCGTAATAAATGGTTGGCAAGGTGGATTAGTAGCCACGGTTGCTATTTTCTTACCCGCATTTCTATTAATTTTAGGAACATTGCCATTTTGGGATACATTGCGCCGTAATCCTAAGATTAAAGGAGCGTTACTTGGAGTAAATGCAGCGGTTGTTGGGATCTTAATCTCTGCGTTTTATCACCCTATTTGGACCAGTAGTATTCTGGCACCAATTGACTTTGCCTTTGCTGCCGTATTATTCAGTATGTTAGTTTATTGGAAACTTCCACCATGGATCATTGTGTTGACCGGAGCTGTTGGCGGATTACTTATTGGATTGATTTAATATCTTTTATGAGGAAGTTACCTACTGGTAGCTTCTTATTAATGTTTAACTCTCTTGTATACATCAATTTTTTTTGATTAATTATTGACAAAAGAAAAATTTGGTTATATAGTTTAAATATCAAAAAAATTGATGTAGAAAAGGTGTATTTCATGAAACAGGAAATCAACTTTCAAGATGTGTCTTTAGAAAAAACCTTTGAAATGTATGAGAGTAAGTTTAAAGCCATTGCGGACAAAAAAAGATTGCAGATCATGAATCTTCTTACACAAAAAGGTGAAATTAATGTTAATGATCTAGCACCCATGGTAAACATGACACAATCAAAGCTGTCATATCATTTAAAAATACTTTTAGATGCAAACCTTATTATAAGAGAAACAAGAGGCACATGGAATTATTACAAACTTAACCTTGATGAAGTAAATCAACTATTATCAGCAGAGCTTTGTTGTCTATTTAGGCCAACTTGCTGATAAATTTTTTCTACATTATATCAATTTTTTTTGATAAATAGATCAAAATAATTTGTTTTAGGAGGAAGTTATGTTTAATGAGTATGAGGTTTATATGCTTTCAAAAATAAAACAAAGTGAAATGACTGAATTTAGTTCTTTTTCGATTCCTTTAACTAAAGAAGATAAGCGTACTGATAAAACTAAATCAATTGAAATAACTTGTTGTCAAACAGTTTGTTGTTAAAAACAGAAAATTAATAATGAAATAGACCCTTAGGAGGAATGAAATTATGAACATTCATATTGGTTTAAATGTAACAGATTTAGATACTTCCCTTACCTTTTATTCTAAATTATTTGGTGTAAAACCTGTAAAGGTAAAACAAGATTATGTGAAGTTTTTGTTAGAGAACCCTGGGTTGAACTTTACATTACGACCAGTAGATCGTGTAGAGGGTAATCATATCAATCATTTTGGTTTTCAAGTATTCAGTACAAATGAGTTGGTAAAACATAAAGAGAGGCTGGAAAAGGAAGGCTTTTTCTCACGTAATGAAAGTGATACTACATGTTGCTATGCTAAGCAAGATAAATTTTGGATCACAGATCCTGATGGCCACGAATGGGAATTTTTCTTAACAAAAGAAGACACTGAAGTAGATACCATCGATACTTGTTGTGTTGAATGAATATGTATTGGTAAAGAAAAGCCGCTGGATATGTCCCACGGCTTTTTCTTACTATTTCTCCAGTTTTTCTTTTTGCCATGAATAATGGATATCATATTTAGAATTTCATAATCAATATTGTAGTGATTAATCAAAAATAAGATATTAATTATTACCTTGAACCTTACTTCTTCTTTCAAGTAAAACAACATCTCTCCAAACACCGTTCAATTTACCAATTCGTTGTCTAATGCCCACCTTCCTAAATCCAAATTGCTTATGTAAATTCAGACTCGCCCTATTTTCCGGAAAAATACTCGCTTGTAAAGTCCAATATCCCTTCTCTTCACTTTCCCTAATCAAATCTTGGTATAGTAATTTTCCAATTCCTCTCCCCTTATATTCTGGACTAACATAAACACTTACCTCAGCTACACCCTCATAAACACATCTATTTGAAATAGGACTTAAGGCAGTCCACCCTACTATTACACCTTCAAGCGTCGCAATTAAACGACATTGAAATGTATGTCCTGCATCCCATTCTTCCCAAGAAGGTGCTTCAGTTTGAAAAGTTGCATTTCCAGTGGCTATTCCATCTAAATAAATTTTCATAACTTGATCCCAATGTTCATTCCTCATTTTTTGTATGGTTACGTGCAATATTTACATCCTTTCTTTTATGAAAATTAAATCAATTTTTTATGATTAATAAGTTAACACCTGAAAATATTGGATATACATTTAAAATATCAAAAAAATTTGATTTAGAAAAGATGTCTTTCATGAACCAAGAAATTAACTTTCAAGATGGTTCATTGCTGATAAATATTTTTATTATCTATATCAATGCTTCAAAATAATCAAAAAGAAACGGTGGCATTTATAAATGATTTAAATGGTTTCAATATTCACTGATTCAATAAACATAGAAAAGAAAAAAGGAAGTCAAAGACTCCCCTATGGATATTTAATTAACAACAGTTGCTTGCTCCCAATAAAACTAAGCCTGCACCGTCTTGATTTACCTCTTTATCTAGAGTTAATTCTTCTGTTCCAGTAATTTGTGAATCAATCGCTACTTTTATACCGTTAATCGTTTGTACTGTATCAGATTCCTCTGGTGCATCTAAAGAGATCGTAAATTGCGGTCCACAACACCCAGCAACAGAAGTAAGACGAATTCCTTCTGCCTCTTTTTCATTTAAAAAGTTTTCTAACAGTTCTTTTGCTCCATCAGTAATTTCCACTACCATTTCCCCCTATTGATTACTATACATTTGGATAGATTCTTTTTAACGTTTCTTTCATCTCAGGTTTCACATTAATTTTTGGTCGTGCAGTCTTTGCAATATCCTCTGCTTCCTCGATTGTATTTGCTTTTCCTAATGCTAAAAGTGTTCCAATTGCAACAGTACCTGTTCGATTACTACCGCCTTGGCAGTGAAAATACACATTTTTCCCTTCATTATATGCATTAACTACATGATCAATGGATTTCTTAACAGATTCATCTTGTTGGTCTGCATCATCAACAATTGGACTGTGCACACGATTATATGGTGATTCTTCTTTTGGTGCCTCTGCTCTTAAATCATATGCTACATCGACTTTTTCATTTTTCATCACATCATGAATATCATCTGCACCACCGATATAAATACGATCTTTCAATAATTCATGGTAATTCTTTGTTGTCATATTAACACCTCCTATTATAATGATTTGCTCCAATCATGAATTGCATTTCCTTCTAAATATCTTTCAGCATCTAAAGCAGCCATACATCCAGTACCCGCAGCTGTTATTGCTTGACGGTATCTTTTATCTTGTACATCCCCACAAGCAAAAACACCAGGTATATTGGTTTCAGTTGTTCCAGGTATAACGTTTATATATCCTGTTTCATCGGTATCAATTTGACCATTTAAAAATGATGTATTTGGCGTATGACCGATGGCAACGAAAATACCATCAGTTTGAATAATTTTTTCTTTATTTGTTTCATTATCTTTTACTTTTAATCCTGTAACACCATTTTCTCCAGCCGTTACTTCTAGCGGTGTTTGATTAAGTTCCCATGATATTTTTGGATTCTCTTTTGCACGGTCCTGCATGATTTTTGAAGCACGAAGCTCATTTCTTCTATGAACTATAACAACTTCACTTGCAAACTTCGTTAAGAAATTTGCTTCTTCCATCGCAGAATCTCCACCACCAACAATAATAACTTTTTTATTTCGAAAGAAGAATCCATCACAGGTTGCACAGGTACTAACTCCCCTACCAATATTTTCTTTCTCACCTTGTATGTTTAAAAGTTTTGCCGATGCACCTGTTGAAAGGATAAGGGATTCAGTTACAATCTCACCTAAACCATTGACTTGTAAGCGATAAGGTTTCTTAGATAAATCAACTTCAGTTACCCATCCTCTTTTAAATTCTGCTCCAAAACGCTCTGCTTGCTTTCTCATGTTATCCATTAATTCTGGTCCCGTAATACCATCAATAAAACCTGGAAAGTTTTCAACCTCAGTTGTTAATGTTAATTGTCCTCCTGGTTGATCCCCTTCAATAACAATTGGTTTCATATTTGCTCTTGCTAGATAGACTGCAGCAGTTAACCCTGCGGGTCCTGTTCCTAAAATGATGACTTTCTCCATTTTCACCCTCCATATTAGCTATGACCTGACATAATCTTTAACTTCTTCATATCCTATCTTCTCTTTGCTAATCCAAGGAATTATAGCAGAGCGAGTAGCCAACTCCTCGTTGACCTTAGTAATCCATTTTTTTTCGGAAACAGCTCTTCCCATTAAGATTGGGTCTCGAGTTTTAGTTGCATATAAACTCTGATTAATTACCCACCAAACTGGTTGAATTTCTGCTCGTTTTAAGTCTTGTTGAAGTCTCGCAGTTTCTAAAACAGGTGTTGTTTCAGCTAACGTAACAATAACAACACTCGTTTCTTCAGGGTTTCTTAACCTTGGAAGTAACTTAACTACACTTTGAGGCACTTCTCCGGAAGAACGACTAAGTTCTTTATGATAATTCTGTGCTGAATCTAACAACAACAATGTATGTCCAGTCGGTGCTGTATCAATTACAACAATTTCCTCTTCTGACTTTGCTACAACTTCTGCAAAAGCTCGAAATACAGCAATTTCTTCTGTACATGGTGAGTTTAAATCCTCTTGTAAGTATGCAAGTCCTTCTTCATCAAGGTCTTTACCAACTTTTGTAAGAATTTCTTTCTTATATTTTACAACTTCCTCATGAGGATTAATTGAACTAATGGTCAGGTCTTTATTTAATTTACTGTTTTCAAACATATAGTTTAAATGGGAAGCAGGGTCTGTTGTTGTTAAATGAACTTTATGTCCTTTTTCTACAAGACCCACTGCAATTGCTGATGCAACGGTTGTTTTACCTACTCCTCCTTTTCCCATAGTAAAAATAATTCTTTTGTTTGACTCTGATAGATCATTAATTACATCGTTTAGTTCATTGAAAGATATGTCGTAATCCAAATCATCTTTCATTTCTGATTCAGGTAATGAATATTGTTTCAATAAATAACGAAGATTTTGGATGCCAGTTAAGGAATAAGATACAAATGGTAGAGAATAATTAGGGATTTGTTTCAGATCCTCAGGTATAGATTTCAATGCAAGTTGCTGACGATGATAAAAAGCTGCTGATACAGCATCATCTGGAACATATGATTTTAACAAGCCATTCATGACGACTATTTGATTGTTTATCCCAATTCCCTTTAACTCTATTGATGCCCGATTAGCCTCATTTAATGAAGAGACTTCAGGCCTACTTACTAAGCATAGCGTTGTTTTGGTTGAGTCTGACAGAGCTTCTACAGTTTTAGAATACAAATCTTTCTTATTTCCTAAACCCGATAGTGGTCCTAAACATGAAGCACCATGTGTACTTTCCTCTAAAAATCCACTCCATGCTATTGGAAGTTGTAATAGCCTTAACGTGTGTCCCGTTGGTGCTGTATCAAAAAGAATATGATTATACTCTTTTACAGTGGATTCATCTGTTAATAAACTTGTAAATTCATCAAAAGCAGCTATTTCTACTGTACAGGCACCCGATAATTGCTCTTCCATTGTTGCAACTACTGATTCAGGCAATTTATCGCGATAGGGTCCAACAACTTTTTCACGATAATTTTTTGCGGCTTCTTCTGGGTCTATATTACAAGCATAAAGATTAGGTATTTTGGTAATCAATTTTGGTATATTCGTTAATTCAGTCTCTAATACATCCTGTAAGTTAGAAGCTGGATCTGTACTGACAAGTAATATCTTTTTACCAGCATCAGCTAATGCAACAGCTGATGCACAGGCAGTTGAAGTTTTTCCAACCCCGCCTTTACCGGTAAAGAATAAATATGGAGTATCGATACTCTTTGGATTAAAAGGCTGATACATTTTATCCCTTCTTCCTTGTATTACAGTTGCTTTAAATTAATTGATAATTTATCCTTAGGCTTTTCTTTTAATTCATCTGTCTTAACGCCAAACCATTCAGAAAGTTCATCATTTGTTGGATATTCACCAATTTTTTTGATTTTCTTATCAACGAGTGTTACAGGAAGGACATCGGGACCCTTTTCAGTAAGTAATTGAGTGATTTCATTATTCTCAGCAAAAACACCTGGCTCATTTGCAAGATTATATCTTTTTATTTCAAATCCTTTTTTCTCTAGTGAGTAAACAGCTGAGGCAATACGAGTTAATTCAGGATCAACACTCGGACCGCATACACCTGTTGAACAACACATTGCTGGGTCAAATATTTCAACTTTCAAAGGTTTCATCCCCTTTATTAAGATATAAGAATTTACTTATATATTTATTAAAGTGAAAGCCGAGAGGAGGTCTCACGGCTTCTGTCTTTTTTATTATTCTCCAGTTTTAGCGAAACGTTCAATTCGTTCGCCAATTTCATCGCGTACACGTTGGAAGAACGCCCATTTTTCCTCATCTGTACCTTCTGCTTTAGCTGGATCATCAAATCCCCAATGCTCTCTTTTAACATGTGGTGGCGTCATTGGACATTTATCTGCTGCATCGCCACATAACGTAACAACTAAATCAGCATTATTTAAAATTTCAGGGTCAATAATATCTGAAGTTTGATTTGAAATATCAATTCCAGCTTCTTTCATTGCTTTCACTGCATTTGGATTTAAACCGTGAGCCTCAATACCTGCACTATACACATTCCACTCATCACCTAAATGCTTTTTTGCCCAGCCTTCTGCCATTTGGCTTCTGCAAGAATTTCCTGTACATAAGAAGTAGATTGTTTTTTTAGACATGTTTATTTCTCCTTTTTAGATAAGATTAATGGATGATAAGTAACCAAATATATAAACCAACAAGGGTAATAAACAATGTTGGGATGGTTAGGATAATTCCTGTTTTAAAATAAGTGCCCCAAGAGATTTTTACACCTTTTAAAGATAAGACATGAAGCCATAATAAAGTAGCTAAAGAGCCAATTGGTGTAATTTTCGGTCCTAAATCAGAACCAATCACGTTTGCATAAATAAGAGCTTCTCTTATCACACCACTTGTATTCGTATCCGAAATGGCTAGTGCATCGATCATAACCGTTGGCATGTTGTTCATTATTGATGATAAGATCGCAGCAATAAAGCCCATTCCAACTGTTGCTGCAAACAACCCTTGGTCTGCTGTTACTTGAATTAAATCAGCTAATACATTTGTTAACCCAACATTTCGTAAGCTGTAAACAACGACATACATTCCGATTGAGAAAAAGACAATTGCCCAAGGTGCTCCTTTTATGACGGTTTTTGTGTTAACCACAGGACTTCTTTTTGCCATAACTAAGAAGAAGATGGCTACAATACCAGCGATGATGGATACTGGAATTCCAATAAACTCACTTGCAAAATATCCAACAAGTAATATACCCAAAACAATCCAAGACAATTTGAACATCTTTTCATCTCGTATGGCTTCAACAGGTTTTTTTAGCTGAGTTAAGTCGTAGTTACGAGGTATACTTTTACGGAAAAAGAGAAATAAAACCAAAATACTTGCACCTAGTGAGAAAAAGTTTGGAATGATCATCCTAGATGCAAACTCAACAAACCCTATCCCAAAGAAGTCAGCTGATACAATGTTCACTAAGTTACTTACTACTAAGGGAAGAGATGTTGTATCTGCGATAAAACCGCTAGCGATAATAAACGGAAAGACCATTTTTTCACTAAAGTTTAAATTTCTTACCATCGCAAGGACAATTGGTGTCAGTATTAAAGCAGCTCCATCGTTTGCAAAGAATGCAGCTACAATAGCTCCAAGAATACTTACATAAACAAACATTTTAATACCGTTACCTTTAGCAGCCCTAGCCATGTGCAAAGCTGACCATTCAAAGAAGCCAATTTCATCTAGTATTAGAGAAATAATGATAATAGCTATAAACGCTAAGGTCGCGTTCCAAACAATTGATGTTACATCTAGTACATCTTTAAAATCAACAACACCTACAAGAAGGGCTAAAATGGCGCCGCCACATGCAGACCAGCCGATGGATAACCCTTTCGGTTGCCATATGACGAGTGTAAGTGTTAGTAAAAAGATGGCCGATGCCAAAATTACTGATGTCATTTCATACCTCCATTATTCACATGAAATACGTAGTCCTTGCTCTTCTAATTCTTTTATTCGATAATCCTGGTTCGGAAGGTGTTTAAGTATGTTTTGAACAAATGGATAATAATCACTGCTTTTGTTTAATGAATAAATGATCCACTGCCCCCTTCTCATTTCTTGAACAATTCCTGCATCCTTTAGTTTTCGGAGATGTTGACTAATGGCAGGTTGACTTGCTTTAAAAATCTCAACAAATTCACATACACAACAATCATTTGAATCTAACATTTTAACCATTGTTAAACGTGTTTTGTCACCTAATAGTTTTAATACAGTTGCAGCTTTATCTATTTCAATGGATGTTTCTAGCATCGTTACACCTCCAATTATATCTGTAAATTACTATATAATAATTTACTTATATATTCAAGAGATAAATATGTTTTTTATATTATGACGAAAAGATTCTAATTCATGCAAAAAAACACTGCAAAGCAGCGTTTTTTTTACAAGTATCGTCTTGATACACTTTTACCATCATAAGAAAACAACACACTTTTTCCTTCCAGCATACTTTCCATATGAACAGGTCTGCCCCATAATTGATAGATATATGGAAGCACCTTCTCTAAGTATTTTAGATCAAGCTCAATGTCTTCAAACCAGTGCTTTAAGTAAAGTTCATTGTTTTTTAAATAGTCTCCGTCATTTACCGTAATGTACGGGAATCCGCCATTTACCCTCATGCTGACAAGCTGATCGCGTACTGATTCCCAGCCTTTATCAACAATTTTATAATCCCGGCCCTGCTTTTGGAATAAGTACATATCCTCGCGCATCACAAGGTCTTTTGTTAAGTAATTTCGGATGAACGAAATATCAGATTCCACTTCACGGACTTCAAACATTTTTTCACGGCCGGACCCAGGCTTTGCACCGAACATTTTCATTTCTTCTGTCGGGTTATCGTATCTCTCTTCAATATCTTCAAAAATTTTCAGACCTAAGTAATACGGATTAATGCTCGTTTTTGATGGCTGTACAACACCTGCATTCAGCTTTGCAAATTCAACTGCTTCATCAGATGTTAAATCAAGCTCCCTGATAATTCGTTGGTGCCAGTACGAAGCCCAGCCTTCATTCATGATTTTCGTTTCAAGCTGTGGCCAGAAATAGAGCATTTCTTCTCTCATCATCGTTAAAATATCACGTTGCCAATCCTCTAGTTCCCTGCTGTATTCTTCAATAAATAATAAAATATCTTTCTCAGGTGAAGGCGGAAATTTCTTTTTCTTCTTTTTTATTGTAGATTTGGGTTCCGCTTTTTTATCAAGATTCCAAAGGTCATCATATGGAGTGACCTTTTGCTCTTCCTCGTCTTCCTCGAATTCAATGTCATCAATCGTCCAAGAAAGTTTTGGACGAACAAGGGAAGGATCAATATGTTCCTGTATGGAAAGAACGGCATCTAAAAACGTTTCTACCTCTTGTCTTCCGTGAATGAGTTCATATTTCTTAATTCGCTCTGCTGTGGCAGACATACTCTCAACCATTTCACGTTTTGTATTACTAAAACGTGAATTATTTTTGAAAAAGTCACAATGTGCCAAAACGTGAGCGACGATTAATTTATTTTGGATTAAAGAGTTAGTATCTAGAAGAAATGCGTAGCAAGGATCTGAGTTAATGACAAGTTCATAAATCTTACTCAACCCTAAATCGTATTGAAGCTTCATTTTGTGAAATTGTTTCCCAAAGCTCCAGTGTGAAAACCTTGTAGGCATACCATATGCACCAAATGTATAAATAATATCAGCAGGACATATCTCATATCTCATTGGATAAAAATCAAGTCCGAAGCCTTTCGCAACCTCGGTTATTTCACTAATAGCATATTCCAGAGCCTTTTGATCAGCTGCTTTCATGGTCTCCCCCCTAAAGCAAATCTTACAATAATGTATGAGCCTTAGTTGAAAAACATGCTAATCTGTTCAAAGGGAGATACTAGCATTTCTACATTAATAAAAAGTAAATACCAAAAATAAACGCAATCACGACCACAAAGATCCCAAGTGTAATTACGGTTATTTTCGGGGTTCTAAATGTTTGTTCGTTAATCGCTTTGTATTTTCGTAAATACGCAATGGTTGCCATAATGATCGTTAAAATTCCTACTCCAACAGATGTTATCCCAATAATATTGGCTAAATAATCACTAACCCGTGAAAGATTCGGCTCCATATTTTCATGTAAATTTGAAACAAGAAATCCTACCCCAATAATCGCAATCGCCGTCCGGACCCAAGCTAAAAATGTGCGCTCATTTGCCAGGTGTTGTTGTATATACTTAGAATCAATCGTTTTTTGCTTTTGTTCCAAGTCTTTCTCCATCTATCTCACCTAACTTTACAAAGATATAAGCATAATACTAGCTGATAGGTTTAACTATACCCCTTCCAAAAAAATATACTCTATAACATCAGAACACAATAAATTCAAAAGAAAAAACCACTAACTATAGGGAAACAAAATCCCTATAATTAGTGGCTACAATCCAATATTTACGCTTCCTGATACTGCTTTAAATCAATTGCAGGACCAAAAAATTCATAATTAATATTCTCTGATTTCACACCAAGTCTTTGAAGGTTTTCGATTACACTTCCCATAAATGGTGCAGGACCGCATACATAGAATGTTGCATCCTTTTCTTTCACAAGCTGTTCAAGCTTTTGTAAATCTAAGTATCCTTCAAAATCAAATTTATTTTCCTCACGATCAGATACAGTTGGCTGTTGGAGGACGACATATTTCTTTGCATTTGGCATCGAGTGAACCGCTTCACTTACTTCTTGTTCAAATGCTTGTACAGATCCATCATTTGCTGCCTGGATAAATGTTACCATTCGATTCGGCTGGTTATCTCCAACTGTTTTTAGCATACTAAGCATTGGTGTAATTCCGACACCACCACTAATGAGATAAAGTGGAGAATTGGCTGATCCATCTAGAACAAAGTCACCTGCAGGAGCGGTAATTTCTACTTCATCACCAACATTGACTGAATCATGAAGATAATTTGATACTTTACCATTTTGATCTATGTTTTTTCCTGTTTCTCTTTTAACGGAAATTCGTAATGTTTGTTTCCCTGGAGAGTCAGAAAGACTGTATTGACGATTTAGTAAATACTCTTCATTTGGAATAGATAATCTTATCGTAATATACTGACCCGCTTGAAAATTTGGAACTGGCTTACCATCAGAAGCTTCAAGATAGAATGATGTAATAACAGAGCTTTCTTGTTCCTTTTTAACAACCTTAAATGCCTTGAACGCATCCCAAGCCTCATTCTTGGCTTTGTTATACATTTCTTCCTCAACACCGATAAAGACTTGTGCAATCACTGCATATGCTTCTCCCCAAGCTTCAATGATATCAGGTGTCGCTGCATCTCCTAATACATCTTTAATTGCTTTTAATAAGAATTCTCCTACAATCGGATAATGTTCTTTTTTTACATTTAAACTTCGATGTTTATGGGCAATTTGTTTTACAGCTGGTAATAATACTTCCAATTGATCAATATATGTTGCTGCTGCATAAACCGTATTGGCTAAAGCTGTTTGCTGACGACCTTGTTTTTGATTTGCATGATTAAAAATATTTAATAATTCAGGGTGTGCTTCAAACATGCTTTTGTAAAAATAAGATGTTATTTCCACTCCACGCTCAGCTAAGATTGGTGCTGTTGATTTCACAATTTCAATTGTTTTATTAGATAACATCTATTCCAACTCCTAAAGAAGTATTTTGAATACATCTTTATCATAGATATCCCGTCATTTAAAAGCAATATATCAGATACATCTTTAAAAAAGCTGTCACATTTTCCTACAATAATATCTAAAACGTACACACCCTATGGTAAGATAAGGCTAAAGTTACTTTTATACATAGGTTCTATAAAGAGAACATTTTTAGTTTATTCAAGCGAGCATTCTGGAGCTTCAATCAACCATACGCTATACTTATTATAATGACCAAGAATCCTATTTAAGTTCAACTAAATCTTTCTAAAAATAAATGTGAGGTATGTTTTATGCGACTAACCCTTTATACAGACTACTCGTTAAGAGTCTTAGTATATCTTGCTACAAAGCCTAAAGAAGATCTCTCAAATATAAAAGAAATTGCAGAAGTCTACAATATTTCAAAAAACCATTTAATGAAGGTCACATATGAGCTCGGAAAAATGAATGTTATTGAGACAATCCGCGGCCGGAATGGCGGAATTCGGTTGGCAATGCTTCCAGAGGAAATTAATATCGGAGAAATTGTTCGAAAAACAGAGGAAGATTTCCATCTTGTCGAGTGTTTTGATCAAGAAAACGACCAATGCATTATCTCTCCTGCATGTGGTTTAAAACATGTTTTAAACAAAGCGTTACAAGCATATTTGGAAGTTCTTGATCAATATACTTTAGCTGACGTAGCAAAGAATCAATCTGCTCTACTCTCCTATTTTTTATCTAAATGAAAAAAGGCGACCTCACAGGTTGCCTTCTCTCATTTCTGAAACATTCACGGTAATCAATTGTCCTGTTTTAGGGTTAAATACAACGTCAACCTTCACAATAAACGGTTTATTATTTTGCTTTCCCTTCACATGAAAAACATCTTTTGACTCTTCTTCATTTACAGCTTCTCTTCCATCATACTTATAATCAACAAATTCAGCGTCAGGATATTTTTCTTTTACAGAGGATATCGCAATACGGCTCCACTTTTTGTAATCCACTTCCTGCACATTTTGTTCCCCGTAAGCTTTCAATCCTGCTGTAAAAATAATTGAAAGAGCGAGAAATGCGAAAAAAACTTTTGATACTGTTTTCATTAGACAGACCTCCATTACGGCTTTCTATGAATTAATCTGCCCTGACATGTTGTCCATATTCTCCAAAAAAATATTTTATTTTTCTACCAGCAGTTCTTTTTTGGCAAATTCACATAGAATGAACCCAATTTCTTTATTACGTTTCCACTCTTCATCAAACACTGACAAAGGAGGGTTTGTATCCTCAATAAGATAACTAAGTTCTATCGTTACAGCAGGTCGTTCATATGCCTGAATAAACCAGTCTGTGTAGCCCCCGCCAATGGCATCAAAGGGCGGGTAGGAAATTTCATAACCTGTTGTCTTTGAGATTTTTTCAATAAGCGAGTAGTCCCGTTGAAGATGGTGAAAAGAATTAAAATAATACCAATACAGCTCACGGCCTGAGGTATGATAGGAGGCAGCTGTAAGCGGCTTTATTTGCTTTGTAAAATGTGTTAAAGCTTTCGTTTCTTTTGATTCCAGAGGCTTTTCCCCTTTAAAATGTGAGTAGGATGCATATGACGTATCTCCTTCAATCTTGTCCCATCCAGCAGGATACTGTCTATTTAAATCCACTCCTAAACCATTTGCTTTCCAACGGGTAAAATCTGCATCTCCTTCATTCATATCGATATAGACCTCTTGTAACAGATAGGGAAATGAGCTGATCCCCTTTTGTTGAATCGTCACACCATCAGGATTCACCATCGGGATAAACCAAATCGCAACATCATCTAAGATTTCAGGAGAATGTCCTGAAAAAGGACGTGAATGATGATAAGACTCCGTGTATTGCTTGATCATTTCCATCACGATGTGTGTTGACAGCCATTCGCGTCCGTGATGGCTTCCTGTAATAAAAACGGTATTCTCTCCATGACCAATTTTCACCGCAAGAAGGTCTCGTCCAAATTCTGATTGACCAAATCTTCTTACCTCCAGGTCATACTCTTTAGCAATCGAGAGTAGATCTTTTTTCATGAGTTGATATGTATACATCTGTTGCTCGATTTCCTTCGCTTGTACACTTTGTCCTATTGCTAATATAAATATGAGAATTAAGATCGAACAATACTTCATTTTTTCATCCTTTTTGATTTTAGGTTACCATCTCTTACGTGTTTTATGTGGGTAAAGACTACCATTCCTTTTATAGCAACGACACCAAGTTTTTCACAGTAACAAAAAATATAAAACACATACAATAATCATATCTCCTTAAGGGAGGGAAGATTATGAACAATGTTGATTATGACAAAGCATTGTATTACACACATCGTTCACAGTGGGATAACTTACTCATCTTAATGGTTCGAACAAAAGACGATTTTTTATCAAAGAAAATAGAACATTTCTTACATGCCTATAATTTCGAACATGACTATAAAGAAGTTGAAAAACAACTGTATTCCCTTTTACGATATATCGACCACGCAGTAGAGGAAGAACCTTTTGCAATTGAAGCATTACATTAAGAAAAAGACTGACTTAGGATAGTATACACACACCTACCCTTAGTCAGTCTTTATTGATGGATATTTTGAATCGCTTTTGAATAAACAGTTAATTCTTTTACTAATTGTTCAATGAGTAATGCAGATTCGGAATGTAATTCTCTCCGTTCATAGTCAAAACAATTTGGATCAAGTACAACTTGTTTCGGAATCGAGTGGGCATACAATCCCCGCATCACCGTTCTCATGTTATTTAACGCATTAATTCCGCCTTTTCCTCCACCCGCAACAGCTACAAGTGCAACAGGCTTATGTGAAAAATGCTCACTGCTTAAAAAGTCTAATGCATTTTTCAGGGCGCCGCTCATTGCATTATGATACTCAGGAGATAATAAAACAATAGCATCTGCCTCTACAACCAATTTCCTTAATTCTTGAACATGTCGATGTTGTGAAGCTGCCTCTTCTCCATTAAAAAGTGGGAATTCCTTTTCACTTAAATCAAAGTGTTCCGCCTTATAGACCTTTGCCATGTATGTGGCGGCCATTTTTGTTCTTCCTGATTTTCTTGGACCCCCATTGATAATCAATAATTTCATTTTCATTCTCCTTTCATTTTAAGATTCTACGTATCCATTTTTCACCGCATATATAGCTGCTTGTGTGCGATCTGACAGCTGTAATTTGGACAGGATATTTGATATATGTGTCTTAACGGTTTTTTCTGTGATAAATAACGCACTTGCAATCTCTTTATTGCTTTTCCCTTTCGCCAGCTCGTTTAAAACTTCCTTTTCCCGCTTCGTTAAGTCGTCTAGTTTTGTTTGGGACGGAATCACTGGTGTAGACAAGTGAGCCATAACATGTGAGGTGACCTTTGGATGAAGTTTACTTTGTCCTTGTAACACGTCTCTTATGGTTTGAACAAGATCATCTGGCTCTATATCCTTCAATTGGTATCCGGAAGCACCTGCACGTAATGCAGGGATGACATGATCTTGATCACCATAGCTTGTTAGTATGATGATTTTAACTGTTGAGTTTGTTTCCCTAATAATTTTTGTAGCCATCACTCCATCCATTTCAGGCATTGATAAGTCCATCAGCACAACATCTGGATTTAGTTCTGAAACCAGCTTTACAGCTTCTTTCCCGTTTGTTGCTTCCCCGATAATGTCTATATCCTTCTGGGTTTTCAAAAAGAAAAGCAACCCTCTCCGGACAACATGGTGATCATCTGCAATTAACACTTTAATTTTGGACATCATTTATCCCCCTTTACTTAATGGAATCTCAACTTCTATCTTTGTCCCTTTACCTGGCAGGCTTACTAACTTAAAATTCCCGTTCAACCGTTCAACTCTTTCTTTCATTCCTTTTAGCCCTAATGAAGGAATAGCAACACTTTCATCATAATGAAAGCCTCTTCCATGATCCTCTATCATCATTTTTACATACACATCTTTTTTAGAAAGAGCGACATTCACCACAGTTGTTTCAGCATGCTTTTTGCAATTATTTAACGCCTCCTGACCAATACGCCATAGCTCTTCTTCAATATATTGAGGCAATGTACAAACACCTTCTATATCACAAGATATGTTTAATCCGAGTACATTTCCATAATGAATAAGTGCTGTTGCAATACCATCTTCCAGCCCTTGTGGTCGAAGCTGCCATATCAGTCCCTTCATCTCATTCAATGCTTCCTGGGAAAGCTCTTGCATATATGTCAACATCTCTTTCACATCTGCCTGATCTGCCATTTCCTTCGTCCCTCTGGCTGTTAACATAATGGAAAACAACAGCTGATTAACCGAATCATGCAAATCCTGTGCAAGTCTGTTTCTTTCTTTAACCAATGCATGAGCTCTTTCCTTCTCGACTAATTGTATTCGTTTTATAGCTGTTCCAATTTGAAAAGCAACAGACTCTAATAAGGCAAGTTCCTCTTCTGAAAAATGCTTCTTATGTGGTGACGCAACATTAAGCAGTCCGAAGTTTTCCTTTCCAGCTCTCAGAGGAACTGTTGCATGATGGGTAATTCCGTTCGTCTCACCCCAATTATGTTCAATCGCCTCTTCAATTCGCTTACATGAAATAATGTTAATCGCCTTTTTTAATCGTCCAGCCTGATATCTATCCACACACCAACAGCCGCCTTCACACATTGGCTTCTTTTGTTTCCATGTTAACCCTGTTGGCAAATCATGATCAGCCGCTAACTTATAATGACCTTTTTCATCGATTAAAAAAATCCACCCTGTTGAAAGATCTGTTACATGCAGGAGTTCCTTTAACACGTCATTTAACATATCTTTAATATCCGTCGCTTCATTTAACTTTTCAGCAATGATTTTGAGCGTATTTAAGTCTTGTATCCGTTTATCAGTTCCAGTCATTTGCTTTTCTCCCTAGTCTTCTTATCTTTATTATATCAACAACTCTCTTTTAACGACCTTCTCTTTCTGACTTAATTTCTATACGACTTTTGGAGTATTTAGGTACGCAAAAAGCGGACAAGTTTGAGTTTGTCCGCTTTTTGTTATTACTTCGATAATGCTGCGATTAATTCATTTACGATTTCCATGACGCCTGCTTCCAGAGTTGATAAGTCTTGTTCACTTTGTTCAAGTGTGTCACTTTTCACTCCAAAATAGAACTTAGCTTTTGGTTCAGTTCCGGATGGTCTTACACAGAACCATGAATTATCCTCTAAGATATATTTCAACACGTTTGAACCAGGTAGATCGATCTTCGCCTTTGTACCTGCCGCAACATCTTGGCGTTCACTGCTTTTATAATCTTCAATTGCTACAATTTTCTTGCCTGCAACATCAGTAGGAGGATTTGATCTAAATGACTGCAGAATGCTTTGAATTTGCTCGGCCCCTTCTTTACCTTTTAACGTAAGAGACTGAAGTCCTTCTTTGTAGTAGCCGTACTCTTTAAAGATTTCAAGTAAGCCTTGGTACAAAGTAAGACCTTTCTTTTTATAATAAGCTGCTACTTCAACTGATAATAACGCTGCTTGCACAGCATCTTTATCACGAGCAAAATCACCAATGAGGTAGCCATAGCTTTCTTCATACCCAAACTGGAATTGATATTGTCCTGTGCGTTCATATTCATTGATTTTTTCACCAATAAATTTGAAGCCTGTTAATGTATCAATTGTATCAAGACCGTATGATTTTGCGATCTCTCTGCCAATTTCTGATGTAACGATTGTTTTTAGAACGACTCCATTTTCAGGGAGTATTCCTTTTTCCTTTTTCTCAGATAATAGGTAATTAAGAAGTAATGCACCTGTTTGGTTTCCAGTTAGGACAACGTATTCTCCATCGTTGTTTTTAACAGCCACTCCAAGTCTGTCTGCATCTGGGTCTGTTCCAATTAGGACATCCGCATCGTTCTCTTTCCCATCACGAATGGCTAAAGTGAATGCATCATGTTCCTCAGGGTTTGGAGATTTAACAGTTGAGAAGTTTGGATCTGGCAGCTCTTGTTCTTTTACAACTGTTACATTTTTATAACCTAATGCTTCTAAACCACGACGAACCGGTTTATTTGCAGTACCGTGTAACGGCGTGAATACAACCTTCAAATCGACTTCTTGTGATAATGATGGATTCACTGAAATAGTTGTTAGCTTTTCTGTATAAGCTTGGTCAATTTCTTCACCGATCATGTTGATTAAACCTTGAGATTTTAATTCACTCTCGTCTTTCACTTCAATTTCCAGCTCATCTTCAACCTGATTCACATAAGTGATCACTGTGTCTGCTGCAGCTGGGGGTAATTGTCCGCCATCTTCGCCGTACACTTTATATCCATTATATTCAGGTGGATTATGACTGGCTGTTATCACTATTCCTGAGAATGCATGTAAGTGTCTTACAGCAAATGATAATTCAGGAGTTGGACGTAATTCTTCAAATACATATGTTTGAATGCCATGTGAAGCTAATGTTTTTGCTGCTTCCATCGCAAATTCAGGTGATTTATGACGGGAATCATACGCAATCGCGACTCCGCGTTTTTTGGCTTCATCACCAAAGGAATTTATGTATGTTGCTAAACCTTCAGAAGCTTTACGAATTGTATATATATTCATACGGTTGGTACCTGGCCCGATTTCACCACGCATCCCGCCTGTTCCAAACTCTAGTTCTTTATAGAAGCAATCTTCTAAAGCCTTTTCATTTCCTTCTAAGTTCGTTAATAGAGTTCGGAGTTCTTGATCTAAATCTTGTTTTTGATTCCAACGTTGATAGCTTTGTTCCCAGCTCATTTTTACCTCCTAGGAGTTTTACTAAAATTTCATCTTAATTTTAGCATATTATAGAACTTTCCACATAATTGAATTTCTACAAATTCCGCGCATTTGCTTAGGATACTAGTGAGACGTTATTTTAGAACAATTATCCGAATAAAGTAATCTGTATATAGCTGGTGGATTTGCTTTATTACTATATTTGTTTTTCGACAAAATTTTTGAGGTCCTCTTTTTTTCTTTTACCTAGTTGCTATGTAACAAGTGTATAGAAGGTTGATTGAAGCTCCAGGATGCTCGCTTTCCGTGGGGTGGGCGGTGAGCCTCCTCACCGCTTTGCGTCTGCGGGGTCTCACCTATCCCACATCTCCCACAGGAGTCTCGCACCTTCCGCTTCAATCAACCAAATTAGTTTTTTTATAGAACTTTGAAAAAAAAAAAATAATAACACTAATAATTTTCTTTTTACCAAAGTGCAAAGAATGTTATAAGACTGCTTATAAAGCACAATGACACGAACCTGATCTTAAGTTTTACATTTAAAAATACATCCCTAAAAAAGCCAACTCATCATCATAATCTTTGAGTTGGCTTTACACACTATTTTTTATATTGTATTGAATAAATATCTTTCCTGCGGTCTTTCAATTGATTGACAGTACCTGATTGGCGTTGGCGTCTTAAGATTTCGAGGTCGACGTCACCGATGATGACCATTTCGATATTTGGATCACATTCTCCTACGACTCCGTCTCTCGCAAATTCAAAATCTGATGGTGCAAAGATGGCGGATTGTGCATATTGAATGTCCATATTTTTCGTTTGCGGAAGGTTTCCGACAGTTCCAGCGATAACTGTGTAAATTTGATTTTCCACAGCACGTGCCTGGGCACAGTAGCGCACACGTAAATATCCTTGACGGTCTTCTGTACAGAACGGAGTAAAGATAATTTTTGCTCCTTTGTCTGTAGCAATTCGCGCCAGCTCAGGGAATTCAATATCATAACAAATTTGGATGGCGATTTTTCCACAGTCTGTATTAAACACCTTCACTTGGTCACCGCGGCTGATCCCCCACCATTTTCTTTCATTCGGTGTTATGTGGAGCTTATATTGCTTCTCAATTGTTCCGTCACGTCTAAAAAGGTATGCAATATTATAAATTCGCCCTTCTTCCTCTACAACATGTGAGCCACCAATTATGTTCACATTATACTTGACTGCCAATTCAGTAAATAGTTCAATATATTCTTCTGTAAATTCAGTTAAACGTTGAATAGCCAAGCTTGGAACTTTTTCATCTAAAAATGACATGAGCTGTGTTGTAAAAATTTCAGGGAAAACGGCAAAGTCTGAGCCTGCGTCGGAAGCTACATTTGTATAATATTCTACTTGCTTTGCAAATTCTTCAAAAGAACGAATTTGCTTCATCATATACTGAACAACACAAATGCGAACAGGATTGGATGTTTTGTAAAACCGTTTCGTGTTCGGCTGATAATCAACATTATTCCATTCCATCAATGTAGCGTATTTATTTGAAGCTACATCATCAGATAAATAGTTTGGATTAATCCTCATAAGGGTAAATTCATTTAAAAGCTGAAACGATAAAACAGGGTCATAAATTTTATGTAATGTAACCTGTTGCACATATTCTCTTGCCGTCAGTTCATCAGCATATTTATAATAATTCGGGATTCTTCCTCCGATAATAATACTTTTTAAATTTAGCCTTCTGGCTAAGTCCTTTCTTGCTTCATACAGGCGGTGACCAATTTTCATTCGGCGATAATCAGGGTGAACCATGACTTCGATTCCATACATATTATATCCATCAGGATCATGATTCGTAATATATCCATTATCGGTAATATCATCCCATGTATGACGATCATCATATTCATCGAAATTCACTAAAAGGCTTGAGCATGAGCCAATGATAATCCCTTCAAACTCAGCACAAAATTGACCTTCCGGAAAATGATCAAGATGACTTTCCAAGTGTTCTCTTTTCCATGGTTCCATCCCCGGAAAACATTTTGCTTGAAGTTCAATAATCGCATCAATATCAGTTTCCAGGATATTCCGTATGATCATCTTTTTCTCAAATTTCGTTAAATCAAGTTTCTCAGACATAGTGGTTCTCCTTTGAACAATAATTAATACGTTTATATACCCTTTATCCCTTATCCAGAAACATCAGTAATTCCTTAAGCTCCATTTGTGCCATTGATTCGACGCGATGATCGACTTCACAAAACTCAAGACCCTTCGTCACTGTATTAGGTACAGTAACACATTTCATCCCTGCTCTTTTCGCAGCTAGGGCACCATTTGCTGAATCTTCAAAAGCAATACATTCCTCAGGCTTCACACCTAAGCATGTAGCAGCCTCCAAATATAAGGCAGGATCCGGTTTCACATGTTCCACATAATCGGAAGTTCGAATACATTCAAAACGATCTAATAAGTTTAGTCTACTTAAATGAGAGGAAACCCATTCATAATTGGAACTTGAGGCTAACCCTACTTTTAAACCAAGTTCTTTTGCAGCATCTAAATATTCAATCACTCCAGGTCTTGCCTTCTCTTCCTGTATTCTTTTGTTAAAACGATCCTTCTCAACTAACTTTAATTCAGCATGATCTATTTTCCTTTTAACCTGTTCCTCCAAGTATGTATAGGGATTAAAATCTGACTTTGTTCCAATCAATTTCCCCCAAACTTCTAGTGGCAATTCACATTCATGCTCACGAAATATTTCACATAAAACCTCATATTCATGTGTTTCTGTATCAAGGATTAATCCGTCAAAATCAAAAATAACCGCTTTTATCATGTATCATACAACTCCCCTAAAAAAGTGTCCTTATATGTATAATATATAAAGGAACTTCGTTTATATTTCAAATTTATGTATATAAGAAAAGAGGTTTGACACTTTTGTCAAACCTCTAAGAAAAATTAGTGTGTTTTCGTTTGTTCTGAAATATTCGTTAACGCATGTCCTGCTGCTTCGTCAGACATTTGGTTTACAGCTAAGTCCCCTAGTGCCACAATTCCTACCAATTGGTTGTTTTCAACAATCGGCAGACGACGAATTTGGTGCTGTGCCATTACTTTTGCAGCTTCAGCAGCTGACATATTCGTATGTCCTGAAACAAGGTTTGTGGTCATCACTTGTGAGACAGGGATGTTGCTATCAAGTCCTTCTGCAGTTGAACGAAGTGTGATATCACGGTCCGTAATAATACCTCTTAATTGACCATTATCAACAACTGGAATAGACCCAACATTATTTTGGCTCATCAACTCTGCTGCTTCTTTAATCGATTGTGAAGAAGAAACAGTTGCTACACTTGTTGTCATGCATTCTTGAATCGTATTCAAAATCATCCTCCCCTTTCAAATATAGTATGAGAAAGGAAACGTCTCTTTATAATTAGAAAAATTTTTTGGGGATAGATGAACGTTGTCATTACAAAAAATAAATATAATTAATTTGGGATGGTTGTTTTCAAGCCCATCAATAATTTCCAATTTTCAAAAAATGTTCAAAAACATATGAATTTTAATATGTATTCTTTTACAAGTAAAAACGCTTGCGATTATAATTTAGAAGTATCTACAAAGATAAATGAGGGATGTTATGTCAAGTTCAAATGAAAAGAAACTGGAGAATTTACTTTCAATCGGTTGGGTTGCGGCATTTTTCTCCACATTAGGAAGCCTTTATTTTTCGGAAATTCTTCAATATACACCTTGTGACCTCTGCTGGTATCAACGGATCTTTATGTATCCTCTTGTCATCATCCTGGGAATTGGTGTCTTTAAAAAGGACTATAAAATCGCCTTTTATACACTAGTTCTATCTGCCATTGGTGGATGTATTTCAATTTATCATTATGGTGTGCAAAAGATTAATTTCTTAGGAGAAAATTCCGTCTCCTGTGGAATTGTGCCATGTACAGGGGAATACATAAATTGGTTAGGATTTATTACGATTCCATTTTTAGCGTTAGCCGGATTTTCAATTGTTTTTATCACAAGTCTTTTAATTTTAAAGAAAGCAGGTAAGTAAGATGAAAAAAATACTCATTTTTGGAGCCATTATTCTTATCCTATTTGGTGGACTAGCCTTTGTAACATCTTACCAAAATAAACAGCAAGCTGAAGGAAATGTATATGGTAAAAGTGATCTTAAACCAGCTACAATCGATCAGCTTGACGATCCTAATTACCAAAACATCATTCTTCCTGATGAACTCGAATCAAAGCTTGATAACAAAGAAGATGCAATTGTTTATTTTTTCAGCCCGGAATGTTCTCATTGTAAAGCAACAACACCTGTATTAATGCCTGTTGCTGATGATCTAGGTGTCGAAATTGATCAATTCAATTTATTGGAATATGAAGATGCATGGAACCAATATGGAATTACAGGTACACCTACCCTTGTTCATTTCCAAGACGGAAAAGAAGTTGCACGTGCAGAAGGCGGCAATACTGATGAAGAGGCTCTCCGTACTTTATTGAATGAATGGACAGCTGAATAAACAAAGAGGACAGTTCAACATGAACTGTCCGTTTTTAGTTAGATCATATATTGATTAGCCGGTCTGATAAACTGACTAAATTGCCCTTTTTGACAATCAGCTTCTTTAAACTCCGAAAATGTTAGAGGAAAGAAATAACCGTAATCATTTAAATTTTGGGTATTACGCTCAAACATTTCTTTATACTCATTTTCTTGATTGTTCTCATGTAGTAAATCGAGTACAGCTATTAAAGCTTGGAGACTAGAGATTATTTGAAAAGCATCCTTCAGTGTTGCATTATAGATTTGGTCAGAAGCCTGTGGCTGAAGCACGTTAAGTTTCTTTAATTCTACAATTTTTTCATCCGGGAAAAATTTCGGAAATATCTCTGTGTACAATTGATCAACTAACTCGGAAATATGATGTTCCTGTTCGTTTGTCGATGCCACAACAACCTTCATTTTATCACCTTTCTCTTTCATCTGTTTCACTGCATTAAGCATAACACAGGACATTTCAAGATTGCAGAGGAAAGTGTTACCGGAACTAGATTGTACATCCATTCGATGTTTTGTATACTGTTTTAATATGGCTGTTTATCATTTGTTCGTTCCTTTTCGCTCCAGGTACTTGCTTTCCACTGCATCCCGCTGGAGTCAAGTGTCTTCCGCTACATTCCACTATTACTTTTAAAAACTATAATGTTTGGAATACAGTATGACAAAATATTAATAAAGCAAGGAATGATATCCCATTGAAACGTGTAGGTGAATGGCTTGAGATTACGATTCCAAAGGATTGGGCGAATGCCACTGTTTTTTCCATATTATCCAACAAACTCGGCGCCTCTAAAGCACTTATCCAAAGATGGAATCAATCAGCAGCTATCAAAAAAAATCAAAACAAAGCAGATGTTAACCATAAACTGGAACAAAATGATCGGCTATATCTTCAATTATTTAAAAAAGAAGAATATGGAGTATTACCTGAAAATGTCTCAATAGACATCCTGTACGAAGATGATCATTTAATCATCGTCAATAAACCGGCAGGAATGGATACACATCCGAACGAACCAAACCAAAAAGGATCACTGGCAAATGCGATTGCTTTTTATTACCAGCTCAACGGGTGGCAAATTCGTGTACGACATATTCATCGCCTTGATCGTGATACTTCCGGTGCCATCATATTTGCAAAGCACGATCTGGCTCAAACCATTTTAGATCAGGATTTACAAGTAAAACAAATTAAAAGAACATACCTTGCGATTGTAAAAGGTAAACTTCCCAAAACAAATGGAACAATTGATAAGCCGATCGGACGGGATCGACATCATGCAACACGAAGAAGAGTTTCGCCAAATGGTCAAAAAGCCATTACTCATTATAAGGTTGAAACATTTAATCCAAAAACAAATCTGTCGCTTTTGTCAGTACAATTAGAAACAGGACGAACACACCAAATTCGTGTTCACTTAAGTTCCATGAACCACCCTATTATCGGTGATACGTTATACGGCGGAAGCAAGGACCTTATCAAAAGACAGGCATTACACGCAAAGAAGATTACTCTTTCACACCCTCTAACACATGAAAAAATTGAAGTCGAGGCCAGCATACCGACGGATATCCTCTCGATTATACAAAGCAAACAATCCAGCTTTTAAAAGAGCTGGATTGTTTGTTATAGTTAAACATCTTTCTTT
The DNA here is from genome assembly GCF_020524345.1 of Metabacillus niabensis. Taxonomy (GTDB): domain Bacteria; phylum Bacillota; class Bacilli; order Bacillales; family Bacillaceae; genus Metabacillus; species Metabacillus niabensis_B. The sequence goes on along the minus strand of NZ_JAIVLH010000019.1, from coordinate 32,151 downwards.
TTCGCATAAATAATATACCTTTGTGGTGCATTTCCCACATAGCTAAAAGGATAGCATGTTGTTAATATAAGCTCTTCCTTCTCATTTTGGAGGGTAATAATACTGCGATCGTCAGCTTCTACGATCTTCGTATCAATAATTTCATATTCAAAATCTCCATAAGGCAGTTTAATTTCTAACGAATCACCAAGTTCCAGCTCCCCTGCCTTACGAAACACCGTGTCTCTATGACCGGATAAGACGATTTGCCCATTTTCGTCAGGGTAATAGCTGCCTTTATAGTGACCAACACCTTTTTCAAGATCATCCGGATCGGTTCCTTCCACTATTGGGAGATCTGCCTCTAATCTTGGTATATGTAAAATACCCACAGCTTCACCAATTGGCGGTTTAAATGTACCATCCTCTTCCTTAAAAACTTCCTTATCCGGCGGCGATGTAACAATGGCTTGGGCTTCTGCTAAGGAATTGGATGTCTGCATTTTTGAATCAACAATTTCCCAAACAGCATAGCCTACAATACAAAGTCCTACAATAATGAATAAATAGGAAAGCTTCTTCATGAACCATCCACGCTTTCTGTTAATTTCATACACATATTATAGCACAGTAGAAATTTTCTTTATGGAATAAGTTGCTAGATTCATACCTGTTTTTTGTTAATTTTTTGTAAAAATACTCAAAATATAGGTAAACAAACGTTTAATTAAGAGATTTTCAGGGAATAGAAAAGTGAGATAGCTTCGCCCTATTAATAGATGCAGTTATTTTCATAGATAAGTATAATAGAATGGAGATGAAACAAGAAGGGGAATAGCTTTTATGAATGATCTATCCAGAAAGCTTGCTCAACTGTTATTACTTGGCGATACAATGAACTCTTACAAATTAGTGGAAGATCTGCTATTTGAAGGTTTTACTACTCTCAATATCTATGAACATGTCATAAGAGATGCTATGTATTACATCGGATACTTATGGGAAATAGATGAAATTAGTGTTGCTGATGAACATCTGGCAACAGGTACAGCTGACTATGTTTTAACAAAGCTTCAATTCCGTTTAGAACAGGACAAACAGCAAAGTGAGAGAAAGAAACAAGCGATGGTCTTTTGCGTTGAAGGTGAAGAACAATATCTCGGAGCTAAAATGGCTGCCTCTCTATTTAGAGAACATGGTTGGGATGTGCGGTATTTATGCCCAAATTTACCTCTTCAGCACGCTATCTATTATGCAAATAAATCGGAGCCCGATATGATTTGTATATCCGTAACCTTCTCTCACAACCTTAAACTGCTGCCTGAATATTTACATGCCCTCGAATCATTAGATCAAAACTGTACTATCTTGATTGGAAGCAGATTATCTGAAAAGTATAATCTGGAAAAATTCTTAACAAACCGAACAAAAATCGTTCGGGATTTATCAGAGATGACTTCAATTATTACATATGAAGCTGCTCACTCATTACCATAATCTTTTTTAAACGATGGAGGACAATATGTTTGCTCTAGAGAATATTCCCGTTCCTGTTTTTATTCTTGATACCAAATTTAACATACTAGATCGTTCATCTATTTCTATAACACTTTTTTCTAAAAGGAAAAACTTCCTCGATATAGTAGATGATGATAGTAAAAACAAGGTACATTATTTTTTTTCAACGAAAGAAAAGCAAAAATTTGAAGCAACTATCATGACAGCCGAAAATGAGGTGGAGCTTTTTGAACTATATGTAACCCAAAATCGCGAAGGTTATTTATATGTTGTTTGTATCTCTCTTAAAGAGACTCAAAAAAAAGTCAGCCACCAAGTTCATTTGCTTCGGGAGCAATTGATGGTAACTGACATGGACAGGATGAAGCAGCATCAAAGAAAAGAAATTATTTCATTGTTTCAACCATTTTTAACAGATTCAGATCTTTATAATTTAATTAGTTCTTCCGACCACATGAAGCAACTTCCAGGAAAATTAGAGAAAATTCAAGATTTATTAAGCCTTCTCCGACCGGACATTATTGAGAGTGGAAAAAGCGCCCACTATGAGGTGATTATTGATGAACTAAATGAACTTCGCTCTTCCATTGATTTTTATCTAACACTGCTTCCCCTTCTAGACCGCTTCGACTAATGAGATAAAGGTAACGTAATTTCAACTGTCGTTCCTTTATCGGGTTCACTTGTAAAAATAAGCTTACCATTATGACTTTCAATAATTTTAAAGCTTACCATTAACCCCAAACCTGTTCCTTTTTCTTTGGTTGTAAAAAATGGTTCACCCATTTTTTCAAGCTGCTCCTTAGGTATACCTTTTCCTTGATCCTCAAAGCGCAGAAGTACTCGATCATCTTCGAGTTTCTTTGCTTCAATTTTGAGCTGGCCTGTACGTCCTTCCATTGCCTCTATTCCGTTTTTTACAATATTGATAAACACCTGCTTTAATTCATTTTCAATTCCTTTAACAGTAAAATTCATTGGGTCAATGGAGGTTTCAATTGTCACATTATTAAGGATCGCCTGTGTTTCCCAAATCTTTGATATATCTTGAATAATTTTATTAATATTGACATCTTTAAATTCAGCTGTTTTCTTTCTTGAAAGCACAAGGAATTCATTGATGATTTCTTCAAGCCTGATAAATTCCGTCATCATCACTTCAGCATATTCCTTACTATATGTATTCGTTTGGATCATTAATTGAAGAAACCCTCGTAAAGAAGTTAACGGATTTCGAATTTCATGTGCAATTCCTGCTGCCAGCTGACCAATTCCAGAAAGCATTTCAGATTTAATCAGCATTTGTTCTGAACTTTTTCTGCTTGTAATATCCTCACCAACAAGTAAGATTTGGACAACATCATTTTCTTCATTTTCAACAGGTATTAGAGATAAATGTTCCCATTTCTCCTTACCATCTTTCCCTTTATAAGACAACTCGCCCGTCCATGTCTCACCGGCACGGACTTTTTTCCAATACTGTTCGAATTCACATTCTTGATAGTATTTAGAGTAAATATCTTTTATTTTGCGGCCAATGATTTGGTGCACATCTAGACCCAGCTGTTCTGCAAACTTACTGTTTGCATATTCAATTGTTCCTTGAAAATCGGTAAATGCCGTATATGCAGGTCCAAGCTCAATTGCTTGCATACTCAATTGTAACTCGCGATTAACCTTCTTTATATTTGAGATATCAATAAACGTAATCACGATACCATCAATTAAGTTTTCGCTTGTTCGATATGGCATGATTTTAACGCTGTACCACTTTCCATCCTTTGATGGCAATTCCTTAATGATCGATTTTGTTGTTAATATCACTTCCTCGATATCCTGTAAAAACAGATCATAATCAAGTCGATGTGAAATATGATAAATCGGCCTTCCTATATCACGCTCTATGAGATGAAAGATTTTCTTAGCTTCAGGTGTATAGAGCTTAATATCGAGGTTTTTATTTAAGAAAATCGTGGCGATATTCGTATTAATGAGGAGGTTGTCCATATCATTATTTAAGTTGGTTAACTCTTTGATTTTCTTTTCATACTCGGTGTTTACGGTTATTAACTCTTCATTTACAGACTGCATTTCTTCATTCGTGCTTTGTAATTCTTCATTTGCGGCGATTAATTCTTCATTTGTAGACTGCAGCTCTTCATTCGATGTTTCGAGCTCTTCTATCGTTGTTTGCAGACTTTGTTTTGTATAAAAAAGCTCCTGCTCCAGGTCAAAGATTCTTTGGTTATAGGCTGAGTCATGATCAAATATTATAGAATCCGCCTTAAATTCTGTTGAAGAATCCGGCTTATGCGCTTCTAAGAACAGTGATACATATCCCTTTCCTGCACTCTCTAAAGGCTTTACGATAAGCCTTATCTGTTTATTCTCCTTTTGATTAATAAGGAGGTTTTTATATTTAATTTCTTTAAGTTCCTCTCTTGCCTTTTTAATCGCTGTTCCAATTGCTACTGATAGATTCGTAGGAACCATATTAAAAATATTATAGTTCACTTTCCCTTTTGGCAGATTCAAATACTCTCCTGCGTTCCCGGAGACTAATAAAACCTCATTATGCTCATTAACAACAATACACGGAGGTAATATTTCATCCATTAATGAAACATATAACTCATCCGGGTGTTGAAATCGATTCAATTCACGAAGATGCTCCAAATTCCTTCTGTCCTTCCTTTGTTCATTAGGTGATTCTTTAGGCGTGAGAAATGCTTGAGAGACATGCTGGCTATCTGATACCTCATTGCTGAAAATCTTCCATTTATGATGAACGGCAGTAAATAATGTCGATAGCTTGCCGATTGTTTCACTCGGTCCTAAAAATAAATACCCTTTCTCTTTTAATGCAAAATGAAAAAGAGACAATACTTTTTGCTGAAGCTCGGTTTGAAAGTAAATCATGACATTTCGACAGCTCACCATATCTAGATTGACAAACGGTGAATCCTTTGTCATGTTATGAGGAGCAAAGACAATTTTATGCCTGATTTCCCTTTTTACTTGATAATCACTTCCATCTTTATCAAAGTATTTCACTAACAGATGTTTTGGAATCATTGAAACAATTTGCTCTGAATAGCAGCCTTGACTAGCAAATTTCACCGAATCACGGTCAATATCTGTGGCGAAAATCTGAAGATCCATATCACATCCTCGTTTTTCAATTTCGTCATGAAAGAGAATGGCCAGAGAATACGCTTCCTGACCTAATGAACAGCCTGCTACCCATATTCTTATTTTATTTCTTCCTCTATGTATATTCTCATCTATCATTTTAGGAATAAGAGATTGCTGCAAATAGTTGAATGCCTCTGTATCTCTAAAAAAGTGAGTGACCCCAATGAGTAAATCTTCTTGTAAATAACGGATTTCCATAGGGTTTTCTAATAAATAGTTTTTATAAGCCTCTAAAGTCGGCAATTCCTCCTCAATCAGACTCATACGACGTTCAATTCTTCTTAACACCGTGTTCTTTTTATACATGGAAAAATCAATTCCACTTTTTTTATGTATCATCATTAACACTTGTTTTAACGCATTATCTGTAAAATCAATTGGCTTTGTTGCGATATAACCACAAATTTGTTTCGGCATTTCTTTTGGAGCCAATATGTAATCCCCTGCCCCTGACTTCATTGCACTTTCAGGCATGTCCATAAATTTTGCTGTTCCATCTTGAATCAGACAAAGTCCACTTTTTGCCCGTATATCGTTAAGCCCTTTTGTCCCATCTGTTCCTTTCCCTGATAAAATAACACCGATTGCTTTAGTTTCAGCATAATGTGCGAGTGAAGATAAAAAGATATCGATAGGATAGTGAACAGGTTGTTTGTCATCATATTTTTCCAAATGAATAAATCCCTGTTCATTGATCGTTATGTAATGGTTTGGTGGACATAAAAAGACAGTCTTTTCTGTAAGCCGAAGGCCTTCTTCAGCTGTCATGATTTTCATGCTCGTAGATTTCGCAAGTAATTCAGGCATATAGCTTTTGTACTTCGATGATAAGTGTTGGACAACAACGAAAGCTGCTTCAATAAAAGGATTCATATTTTGAAAAAATTGTTCGATAGCTTCAAGTCCTCCAGCTGAGGCGCCGATTCCAACCACATAGGGAACTTCAGTTACAGATTTTGTATGATTCATTTCCATTCGTCTGCCTTGTGCATGTAACATCTATTATCCTCCCTTAAACATTGCCAATAAAAACATTCGACAAATGCTAGTAATTTCCTGTTAGCAAAAAAGGAAAAAATATTCATTTAGTAGATGATCTATTTCACCTGAATAATTTTATAGCGAACACAATAATAGGATAGTTTTATGATATCAGTTATCATTTGGAGTTAAAACTAATATGTAGTTCTTTTGCCTTAAATAAAACCAGTATTTTCATTATTACAAATACAGAAGTAACCAAAAAGGAGCGACTTCTCGCTCCTTTCAGTTGAATATTTATGCTTGATGTTCAATCGGAAGGATGATTTTCACTGTTGTTCCTTTTTCAAGTTCACTAGTGAAGAAGATTTTCCCTTTATGATTTTCAATAATTTTATAACTTATCATTAGGCCCAATCCGCTTCCTTTTTCTTTATTGGAGTAATAGGGTTCACCAAGCTTAGCGATCCTTTCCTGCGCTATTCCAACACCCTGATCTTTTACATGAATATAAATATATTCTTCATTTTCCATTCCAATCCCGATCTGAATGGTACCGCCATTTGACATGGATTCAATTGCATTACTAATGATATTCTGGAAGACCAATTTTAATTGATTCTCGTCACAGATGATTTCTACATTTGCTCTAGGATCATATTCAAATGTAATATGAAATAGTTGACTTACTTCCTTATTGGCATGTAAAACTTCAGACATGATGTCAATCACATTATGGTGATTCAGTTGGATACCAAGATGAGAATTAGCTAAAATCAGTATTTCATTGATAAAATCCTCTATTTGCCCGAGCTCAGATAAAATAAGCTCTTTAAAAGAACAACTTTCATTATGCTTTAACTGTATAAAGCCCTTAACACTTGTCAATGGATTTCTTATTTCATGGGCGATACTAGCAGCCAGCTGGCTAACAGCGGCGAGTTTATCCGATTTCCTTATTAAGTCTTGATTTAACTTGGCATCAGTTATATCAGCAGCTACCCCCACCACTCGATATAAGTCACCATCTTTATTGAAGACAGGTACGATTCGATTCCGAACCCAGCGAATTGTACCATCCGTATGTGTGAGCCTATAATCAAATTCTTTATTTTCCCCAATGTTTTGGAATTGCTCCATCGTTTCATCTCGATCTTCAGGAAGCATAATATTATCCCATAAGGTTTTGTCTTCTATAAATTGCTCACATGTTCTTCCGGTAATTCCTTCCCAAGCTGAACTCATATACAGCAACCGGTTTTCCTCAACATCAAATATCCAAAATGCATCCTTAATATTGTTTGCGATTTGCTGAAACCGCTCCTGGCTCTCACTCAATTCTGTATGCACCAGTAATCGTTCGATTTCATAGCCAACCCACTGTGTCATTAGTTGTAAAAACTCAAGATCAGAGTTGGTAATTGTTCGAAATGTTTGATCTGTGGAGAAAAAGCAAAATGTTCCATAAAATGCGTTATTAACAAATATAGGTGCACCAACATATTCATTTATCATAGCTGATTCTGTTTCTAAAGCAGATTGTTTTATATGAACAGGCTCAAGTGTCTCGATAACTTTTCCGGCACACGTTTGATGAAGTGGAAGTATATCACCGATTTTTCTAAAATTAGATGACTCACTAATTGTTTGGAGAATTTCATAAACATCCCCGGTGATCCTCGAAATATTTCCATCTGTCAAACGAAAGCGTTCACATCCAATTTTGAGCAGTCTCTTTAATTTTTCATGAAAAGATAAAAAATTATTGCTTGTTACTTCATATAGAGTGCGAATCGATTGTTCATTCATCGTTCTTTCAAGTAAGTCTGCCCTGAGTTCTATTTCGGTGTTGACCCACTTGCTTAAGTCAACTAATGTTAGTAATTCATCCTCAGTAAAAGTGCGCGGCTTCACATCGATAATACAAAGAGTACCTATTGTATGATGATTTTTTGTTATGATCGGCGCTCCTGCGTAAAAGCGAACTTGATGTTGTATAACTAAAGGATTATGTTTAAATCGCTCATCGAGATGTGTGTCTTCAATGACTAATGGCTCTCCATCAAGTAATACATGCTGACAGATTGATTCATCCCGGTTTGTTGATCTTTCGGTTAATAACTCTCCGGTCAGACCTACACATGATTTAAACCATTGTTTATCCTCTGTAAGTAATGAAATAAGAGAGATTGGCGCCTGGAAAATGCGACTGGCCAATTCTGTAATACGATCAAAAGATTGTTCATTTGGAGTATGGATCAAATTAAGGCTATATAATTCTATTAATCTTCGCTCTTCTTTTTCTAAAAAAGAGGAGCTTTTACCTTTGAATATTTCCTCTAGCTTAAAAATAGAAACCACTCCAAGCGTTTTTTCATATTATACCATATGGGATAATATGGTGGAACAAAAGTTCGGCTTGTTTGTGGGAAGTAGTCCATTCTATTCCACTATCATGTTTTTATAGAGTTGCTTGCAACCAACATTACTAATCAAGTAACAACATATATTTTGAATTGCTAGAAAGAAAAAGAGACTGCCTTCAGTTTTCACTAACTTTTAAGGCAGTCTTTTTTAACTTATTATTTTTTTATTTTAGTTCAGCTAATACTTCTTCGATTTTTGCGAGTTCAGATTGTAAACCGCCTCCGCTTAGGTACCATAGTGGGCCATCTAAGTATACGATTTTTTCGTTTTGATAAGCGTCTGTTTTCTTAATGATGTCATTTTCCATGTCAGTATCGATATTAGACTCATCACCAACAGCTGCTGTACGATCAATAACGAATAATACTTGTGGGTTTAAATCTAAGATTGCTTCGAAACCGAAATTAGAACCGTGAGAAGAAGATTCGATATTATCTGTTACAGGTTTGAACCCGTAAATATCATAAATATAACCAAAGCGAGAGTCTTTCGCGAAACCGGATAATTTACCTTCGTTGTACATTGTTACTAATGAAGTGTCATAGTTTCCAGCTAACGTATTGATTTCTTCTAAAGCTGAATCAAATTTCGCAGTGTATTCTTCAGCTTCTGCTTCTTTACCGAACATTTTTGCTGCTAGATCCACTGAAGATAAGAATGTGTTCCAGTAGTCATCTTGAGAAGTACCAACAAATACAACAGGAGCGATTTCTTTTAATTCTTCATAGAATGCTGATTGACGTCCAGAGATAAAGATAACATCCGGAGCCATTTCAGCGATATCTTCAAGCAATGGCTCTTTTAAACCACCAACACTTTGATACTCGTCAGAAGCGTATTTTTCAAGGTGAGCTGGTAGGGAAGAATCTTTTGCAACCCCAACAATTCCTTCAACACCTAGAGCATCTAACGTATCTAAGAAACCGTAATCGAATACAGCAATTTTTTCTGGCATTTTATCAAATTCAACATCTTCAAAGTTAATTGCTGCTTCTTCCCCTTCAACTGAAGCAACTGTTGGAGATACAGTCATTGGATATGCAGGACCTTCAGATTCTGCTCCAGGTGTTTCTTCAGCTTGACCTTCAACTGCAGTTGTTTCCTTTTCAGTTGATTCATCTGTTGAAGCCTCTTCGTTAGATCCACAAGCAGCAAGTAGTAACATCATAGCTGCTAACAACGCGATAAATAAATTTCTTTTTTTCATTTGTCTTTCTCTCCCTCTTCTATATTATTTATTGTTAATGATAATCATTATCATTGATAACGATTATCATTATGCTCCATTAAAGTTTTAATGTCAATAGCTTTTTGTCATCTTTTTGAAGCTCTTGTAACCATGCTGTAAATTTTTTAACATGCTTGAAATCAAACCTGGAGAAGTTCATTCTCCAGGCAAACTTTTACGTATGTGAGTTAAAATACACACATATTCTGCATCCATTCTGTTCCTGAATCGGAATATCCATATCATAAATTTCACGTAATGCATCAGAATTAATGATTTCATGGGTTGGCCCGTTTTTCATCAGCTTGCCATTCTTTAACGCAACAATACGATCTGAATAAACAGAAGCAAAGTTAATGTCGTGCAAAACAATGACAACGGTTTTGCCAAGTTCATCTACTAGTTTACGAAGGATTTTCATAATTTGCACAGAATGCTTCATATCCAAGTTATTTAAAGGCTCATCCAGCAGGACATAATCTGTATCCTGAGCAATAACCATCGCAATAAATGCACGCTGTTTTTGACCACCTGACAGTTCATCTAAAAATTTGTCCTGCATCTCAGCTAGATTCATATATTCGATTGCTTGATCAACAAATTTTTCATCTTCAGCAGTTAGACGCCCCTTTGAATACGGATACCTACCAAAAGCTACAAGCTCACGTACTGTTAAACGCACATTAAGATAGTTTGCTTGTTTCAAAATCGATACACGCTTCGCAAATTCAGAAGACTTCCACTTTTTCACATCATTCTGATCGAGTAATACTTCACCTGTATCAGCCTCTAATAAACGGCTCACCATAGAAAGAAGTGTTGACTTACCAGCACCATTTGGCCCAATAAACGATGTAATGGTTCCAGGCTCGATTGTGACAGTAACATCCTCTACAACAGGTTTTTTACCAAATTGTTTAGTTAATCCTTTGATTTCAATCATCCTGCTGCCCTACTTTCTTTAAGTAATAAATAAATAAAGTAAATACCACCAATGAAGTTAATAATGACACTTAATGTTGTGCGCAACTCAAAAATATGTTCCACAAGGAAATTACCGCCGACCAATGCAATGATACTGATCAAACTGGCCCCTAATATGTGGATCGAGTGTTTATATGTCGACAAATATTGATAAGAAAGATTGACAACGATTAAGCCAAAAAATGTAATAGGCCCAACAAGCGCTGTCGATGTGGCGATTAATACAGACGATAATATTAAGATCTTCATGACCATACCGTCATAGTTAATCCCCAGATTCATCGCATTTTCGCGTCCAAGTGACATGACATCGAGTTTCCCCATAATAAAGTAACCATAAAGGAATGCAAAGAACAGGATGCCAATTGATATAAACAGCAACTCCGCTTTTACGTTCGTAAAGGTCGCAAACAAACGGCTTTGAAGACTTAAATATTCAACAGGATCAATCAATACTTGCAGGAATGTGACAAAGCTTCCAAGAAGTGTACCTATAATCATCCCTATTAATAGAAGAAAATAAATCGGATGCTTATCTGCTCTAAACAAAAATCGATATAAAACTAAGGCAAAGATAACCATCGCCAAAATCGCAGCACCAAAGTTTAAGTATTTATTTAACACCCATACAGACATCGAACCTGCAAAAAAGTAGATTAATGTTTGTACAACTTGATACATAGAATCAAGTCCCATTACTGAAGGCGTTAATATTCGATTATGCGTAATGGTTTGGAACACAACGGTCGAATAAGCAATTGCAATTCCTGTTACAATCATTGCTGAAACTCGGAGCATACGTTTTGGAAAGGCATAATCAAAGCCGCCTTTTATATCATAAAAGCCATAAAGCAAAATACATACAATTGCAATCACTGCTAGTATTATCAGTTTGGTTCTATTTCGCATATGCTCTCCCCCTAAGTAACATCGTTAAGAAGATCGCACTGCCTATTACTGCCACAGTTACATTAACTGGAATCTCATAAGGATGAATAATGATACGTCCTAGAATGTCACATATTAATAAGAAAACAACCCCTAACACAGCTGTATGTGGAATCGTTTTACGTAAGTTATCCCCTAAATAAAGAGAAACAATATTTGGCACAATCAGCCCTAAGAACGGAATGACACCAACTGTGAGGACTACTGTTGTCGAAATAATCGCAACAAGGATTAAGCCAGTATTAAGCACCAGCTTATAACTTAAACCCAGATTCTTCGCGAAATCTTCTCCCATTCCTGCGACTGTGAACTTATTTGCATAAAGATACGCAAGAATGACAGCTGGAATACTAACATATAAAAGCTCATATCGGCCAGCAATCACTAACGTGAAGCTGCCCATAAGCCATGAAGAGATATTTTGCAATAGATCAGCTTCATATCCTAAGAATGTTGTAATGGAAGACAAAATATTTCCATACATAATCCCAATTAACGGGACAAAAATGACATCCTTAAATTTAATACGATCCAATATTTGCATAAATACGAATGTTCCTGCCAGAGCAAAGGCAAAACTAAAGATCACTTGCTGTGTATACGTTACATTTGTAAAAAATAACATTGAAATTAAAATACCTAGTTTTGCTGCATCCAATGTCCCGGCAGTTGTTGGTGAAACAAACTTATTTCGGCTTAAAGACTGCATAATTAAGCCGGCAATACTCATCCCTGCCCCTGCTAATATAATGGCAATTAATCTTGGTACCCGACTTATAAGGAAAATTTGTGTTTCATCTGATTCCCAATCTAGTAAATCAAGCGGTGTTATATCAATTGCTCCGATAAATAGCGAGATAAATGACAGGACAATAGCTACAATTCCTAACATCCATAATCTCATGTAAAACCCTCATCACGTCTTTATTCTCAGCACAACAATTGCAAACAATTATTATTCCAAGTTGAATCTATTCAGAAAAGCGCAAGCGCCTTGATCAGCCTTGGGCAAATAAGGCGATTTGGAATGGAAGGCGTCCTTTTGCCTTCCATTCCAAATTGACTTATGACCTCGAGGGGCTAGGCGCTGGAGCTAGACACTCAAACTAAGTTCAAAATTCAATAATTGATTCTATTAAACTTCCTAATACAGATGATAATCATTATCATCAAACATCAAAAAAAAGAACCTTGCTTTTTCTATCTTTTGTACCTGTTGAGATTGATTATCAACCACAATAATTAATGTATCACAAAAAATAAACAGAGAAAAGAGCTATATTTCAAATTATGGAATTTGTCTACATTTATTCACAATATTTTCACAAACAAAAAGAAGATTCAAACAATTTCACTTGTTAAATCTCCTATTTGTTGAACCTATAGTGTTTTAATAAGATCCCGAATTGCTTCAGAAACATCCATTTGATTTGCCTGGCAGTGGTTTGTGAGTTTACGATATGCTTCATCATCTAACCTTACGTGGACAGAATGTATGTATTTTTCTGAGTCTAGTTTTTTGGGTCTGCCTCTTGTTATTTTTCTCTTCCCTATGCCGTCTTTCCATACGTTTATGATGACATATCCATGCTTTTGTACCCAATGATCACAGTCGTACTCTTTCCACATCGCTTTGGCTCTTTCTTGGAATTCATGTTTGAATGTCTCTAATTCCTCTCCCTGAAGTCCTTTCATGATTGCCTTTTCCATTGCTTTATGTTCGTTGAATTGTAAAAATTGATCGTAAGATTTGAAGGTTAATTCTTTCATTGTTCCGCTCCCGTATTTTTTCTATTTATAAAAATGATACGTTTTTTGAAAACTCTTGTAAATTACTTTATGAAGTCTAACTTTCTAGTACGAACTTATTTTTACTCAGATGAAGAATTTACTCCTTGTTTCTTCTAACCCAAAAGTCTTTCATCCACCTAGTGAAAGACTTTTTTCTGCTCTCTCCACCCAAATGTCTTTCATCCACCTAGTGAAAGACTTTTCTTTCTGCTCTCTCCACCCAAATGTCTTTCATCTACCTAGTGAAAGACTTTTCTTTCTGCTCTCTCCACCCAAATGTCTTTCATCCACCTAATGAAAGACATTTCTACCTAGCCTCTCCACCCAAATGTCTTTCATCCACCTAATGAAAGACATTTCTACCTAGCCTCTCCACCCAAATGTCTTTCATCCACCTAATGAAAGACTTTTCTATCTAGCCTCTCCACCCAAATGTCTTTCATCTACCTAGTGAAAGACTTTTCCACCTAGCCTCTCCACCCAAATGTCTTTCATCCACCAAATGAAAGACTTTTCTTTCTGCTCTCTCCACCCAAATGTCTTTCATCTACCTAGTGAAAGACTTTTCTTTCTGCTCTCTCCACCCAAATGTCTTTCATCCACCTAATGAAAGACATTTCTACCTAGCCTCTCCACCCAAATGTCTTTCATCTACCTAGTGAAAGACTTTTCCACCTGGCCTCTCCACCCAAAAGTCTTTCATCCACCTAGTGAAAGACTTTTCTTTCTGCTCTCTCCACCCAAATGTCTTTCATCCCCTAATAAAAGACATTTCTATACGTCCGAATCAAAAAATAGGGCAATAATGCCCTTAAACAAACGTTTAATTAACTAAAAACTAAAAAGAAATCAGCTCCATTAAGCTGATTTCTCGAGTATTTCCTTTAACCTTTTAGTATTCTCTCAATCTGTGATAGCTCTTCCTTACTAAATTCTAAATGATGAAGGGCTGCGACGTTTTCTTCTATTTGACTTACTTTGCTAGCTCCGATTAAGGCGGATGTGACTCTGCCTTCGCGCAGGACCCAAGCTAAGGCCATTTGTGCCAGATTTTGATCGCGGTTTTGAGCGATTTCATTTAATTGCTTTACTTTGCTAATGACATCCTCTGTTACTCGTTCTTCATTAAGGAATGTATTTGCTTTGGCCGCTCTTGAATCTGTCGGGATTCCAGAGATGTATTTATTTGTTAATAGTCCTTGTTCTAATGGACAGAATGCAATGGAACCTACCCCGTTTTCCTGCAACACGTCCTGCAGTCCATTTTCTATCCAACGATTGAACATCGAATAACTTGGTTGATGAATTAACAGTGGAGTACCTAGGTCATTTAGTATTTTCACAGCTTCAGCTGTTTGTTCAGCATCATAACTGGAAATCCCTACATATAAAGCTTTTCCTTGACGGACAATTTGGTCAAGAGCTCCCATTGTTTCTTCAAGCGGTGTATTTGGGTCTGGGCGATGCGAATAAAAAACATCAACATAATCAAGGCCCATTCTTTTCAAGCTTTGATCAAGACTTGCAATCAAGTATTTCTTAGATCCCCACTCACCATATGGTCCATCCCACATATGATAGCCGGCTTTTGTAGAAATGACGAGTTCATCGCGATATGGCGCAAAGTCAGTTTTTAAAATCTTTCCGAACATCTCCTCAGCACTTCCAGGAGGAGGGCCGTAATTATTGGCTAAATCAAAATGAGTAATTCCTAAATCAAACGCTCTGCGCAGCATGGCTCTTCCATTTTCAAAAGAATCCACACCACCGAAGTTATGCCATAATCCTAGTGAAATAGCCGGCAGCAGTAGACCTGATCTTCCAACACGATTATATCTCATTTCTTTATAACGCCCATTGTTCGCTTTGCATGTCATGTTTATGTATCCCCTTTCATTCCACTCATTCTATTTTACTTCATAACTTCATATTTTTCCAAAATAAAAGAGCCTGTGTATACAAGCTCTTTCATTATGATTCTTATTTCACAGAACCCATCATTCCGGCAACGAAGTGCTTTTGCATAATGAAGAAGATAAACGCTGCTGGTAGTGTTGCAATTACGATGGCTGTCATGATTACTCCGAAGTCCGGGGAATATCCTGAGCCAAGATTCGAGATAAGCAATGGGATTGTTTGATTTTCCGGTGATTGTAACACAACGAGCGGCCATAAATAGTTATTCCAGCTGCCCATGAAAGTGATGATTGCAGCCGCAGCATATGTTGTTTTCATTGTTGGTACATAAATGCGGAAAAACACTCCTATTTCACTTAGCCCGTCAATACGCCCTGCTTCAAGAATGTCTTTCGGAAACATCTTTGTGCTTTGGCGAAAGAAGAAGATTAAAAAGGCTGTTGTGACAGATGGCAAAACGGCTGCAGTTAGCGTATCGATTCCCATGAATGGTGCTGTTTGAGAAACGGTACCGAACATTCGGAATAACGGAACCATTAATGCTGCAAAAGGAATCATCATCGAAAGCAGCAAAATATTAAAGACAACATCTTTTGCTTTACTTTTAAAAATCTCAAAGCCGTATCCAGCCAGTGATGCGATAAGCAGGGATAACAAAGTCGTTGTAATCGAAATTTTTGCCGAATTTACTAATGCGGGCACAAGGTCAACTGTATTTAGTAGATTTTGAAAGTTTTGTAGTAGATGACTGCCGGGCAGTAATCTTCCTTGTGTTACGTCAACCGATTTATTTGTTGCACTTACAACCATCCATATGAATGGAAATACAGAGACGATTGTTGCTAATGCTAAGAATACATAGCTTAAAATTCGCTTCAGTTTAGCCATTTCGATCACCTGCCACTTTGAATTGAATGATAGAGAAGATCACGATCATAATCACGATTGCATAGGAGACAGTTGCTGCATACCCAAAGTCTGGCGTGTATTTAAAGGATAAATCGTAAATATACTGAGAAATCGTCATCGTTGCATTACCAGGTCCACCTTTTGTAATGTTCATCACTTCATCGAATAACTGTAATGTCCCTATCGTTGATGTAATCGAAGTAAAAAGAATAATAGGTTTTAGCATTGGAATGGTAATTTTAAAGAATTGTTGAACAGATGAAGCACCGTCTATCTTTGCTGCTTCATAAATGGAATGATCAATATTTTGTAAGGCTGATAAGTAGAAAATCATATTATAGCCGGTCCATCTCCATGTAATTGCTATAACGATCGCAATTTTCGCCCAGAATGGATCTGTCAGCCATTGAATCGGCGCGTCTATTATTGAAACCTTCATGAGAAATAAATTAATCATGCCCTCTGTTCCAAATAAATATTTAAAAACAACAGAATAAGCTACCAGTGATGTCACACATGGTAAAAAGATGGCTGTACGGAAGAATCCTTTCATTTTCAGGGTTTTATCGTTTAACAATACCGAGATGAACAAGGCTAATAGAATCATTAACGGAACTTGAATAATTAGATAAAAAACCGTATTTTTTACGGCTGTAAGAAATGTAGGATCCTTAACCAGACGAATGTAATTATCTAAACCAATAAAAGTCAAATTAGTGCCGGCACCTGATTGAAATGATAAAAGTAAGGCTTGAAGCATTGGGTAAAAATAAAACAACACAATCATTAGTGTAGCAACAGCTATAAAAGACCAACCGATTACAGCATTTTTCAAACGAATATTTCGTTTTGGTTTTACCACTGGAACAGATTGAGTCTGAGTCGTTTTTGTTGGGATCAACTGTAGTCACTCCTTACCATTTGATTAGAAAAGCGCAAGCGCCTTGGGCAAATAAGACGATTTGGAATAGAAGGCGTTCTTTGCCTTCAATTCCAAATTGGCTAGACCCTAGAGGCAGTCTAAAATCGCGACGTCCTGTCGCTCCTGTCGCACCGACTGCACTTGCACATCCTGTGCGATCTAAGGCTAGGCGCTGGAGCTAGACACCAAACACAAAACTAAGTACAAAACATAACACTTTCTTACTCTTTCAGAAAAAGCCTTAGGCTCTCGCCTGAAACTTCATGACTCTATCCTAAGAAGAAGTAGGGGGAGTTCCTAAGGCTTATTTAGAGATTACTTGAGTTGTGCTTCAGCTTGCGCTTGTGCATCTTCCAGCACTTGATCAACTTCTTTTCCGTTAAGGTAGTTTTGCATTTCAACTACTAAGATATCCTCGATTGCGTATGTGTGTAAACCGTAGTTAATACGCGGGATTTCCTCTGTCCATGCTGAGAAATCTGTAACAGTTGCTTGCCCACCGAAAAATTCATCTGCTGCTTTGTATGCTTCACCCTCTGCTGCAGGGATATAGGTACCAATTGCACCGATTTCAGTGACTAATGTTTGGTAGAAATCAACATTTGATCCAAATGTTTTTGAGAGGAAGTCCGCAGCTTTCTCTTTTCCTGGTACATCAAGAACATACCAAGAGCTTCCACCTAAGTTTGATGCATTAACAGAACTGTCCATACCTGGTAGTTTTGGAATTGGAGCAACCGCCCATTTTCCTGATTGTGAAACTTCGGCTTTTACAGATGCTGTAATCCAGTTTCCTGTTGGTACAGAAGCTACTTCACCACTATTAAATCCTTCCAGCAATTGATTCCAATCAGAAATAGGTCTAGCAATATCTGCTTCTATTAGTTTTTTATAAACTTCAAACGATTTCTTTAGTGCTTCATTTCCCGCTAATTGAGGAGTAACCCCATCTTCTTCAGTAAACCAAGAACCTGCGGATTGAACCATAATACGAACAATTCCCATGTCGTTAGGATCTAGAGATAACATGAATTTCCCTGTTTTTTCTTTTACTGCTTTCCCAATTTCAATGTATTTATCCCAATCAGCATTGTTAAGATCTTCTACTGTGTAACCAGCTTCAGATAGATAATCTGTTCTTACATATAAACCTGTTACACCGGAGTCGAACGGTAAACCGTAAACTTTACCATCCAAGCTTGTTGGACCAAGCTTATAGGAAGCAAAATCTTCCGTATTAAAAACGTCTGTTAACTCATGAAATGCATCAGGATATGCTTGCAAGAAACTTTGTGCCCGATAATCTTCAATTAACACGATATTTGGCAGCCCTTTTGTTGTTCCAGAGCTTAAGCTCGTATTTAGTTTTTGTACAACATCTTCTTGGGCATTTTCGATAATCTTAATTTTAAAATCAGGGTTATCAGCTTGATATGCCTCTGCTGCTAAATTCATTGCTTTTACGTTAAAATTCGGATCCCATGTCCAGATCGTTAATTCATTCGGATCTTTTGAATCACCGGATTCTGTTTGTGCCTGTTCATTTGATCCTGAACATGCTGTTAATAATAACAAGAGACTAACTAAAAATAATGCAAATACCTTCTTCATACACGTACCCCCATCTCTTTAGTTTATACAATGTAAGCGTTATCCAACTTACAACCTTATCGTATCATCTCAAGAGATTTTTCTTGTAGGAAGATATTTTTATAAACTTGTGATTTTTTCAGTAATTGTATACGCTTTCATGATGTGCTAATTTGTAAATTCTTTAGATATTTGTAAAATTTTCATCAGTACCAATCGGAATTCGTATTTTCACACTTGTTCCTTCACCTAGTTTACTAGAAATTTCTACACCATATTTTCCCCCGTAAATAAGCTGTAAGCGCTCATGTACATTTCGGACACCAATCCCTGTAAAGTGTTGTTGCTTTCTTTTTGTATCAGGAAGAGTATTCTCAGATGAAATCTCCATCCCATCACCATTGTCCATTATTTCAAATAATAATGTATGATCTTTCTTCCAAATCATGAGATTAATAAAGCCTTCTGTTTTTGAATTAAATCCGTGAAAGAAGGAATTTTCTATAAAAGGCTGTAAAATAAGCTTTGGAATATGATACTTTTCACAATCTGGTGATACGAAATAGTTCACTTTGATTCGATCGCCATAGCGCATTTGATTGATGTAGACATATGCTTTCAAATTATCTACTTCTTGTTTGATTGTAATGGTTTCACTCCCGTTTCCTAACGTGTTTTGCAGCAGAGTAATCAACGAACGAATCGTCTCTTCAGCCTCTGCCTTTCCTCCTTGCTGTACCAAAAATTTGATGGAAGTGAGGGTATTATATAAGAAATGGGGATTGATTTGTTGCTGTAAGGCAGCAAGTTCAGCATGGCGTTTTTCCTTCTGAAATTGCACAAGTTTCTCCAAGTACTCCTGTAATTCATCCAGCATCGAATTATAAGCCAAACCAATTTGTCTTGTTTCATATGTGCCTGTTACTGAAACATATTGATCAAAATTGTACTTTGACGTATTTTCAATTTGTCTTACTAACGTTGATAAAGAATTTGTCACTCTCCTGGTGACAAGAAAAACAATAACGAGCGCAACTAATACAATCCCAACTGATAACAAAACAATTTGCTTCTTATTAAATAAACCGCCTATGGCTGTTTTCTTATCAATCACATTAACAAAATACAAATCCATCGAAGGAAGATATTTCGTAAAAATAATATGATCTTCTCCCTTTATTTCTCCAATTTCATAATGATTTGTTACATCCTCATTTGATTTCAAATAGGTTATAAGCTCGTCCGCTTTATGACCTATGTTAGAGGTTTGATTACTGGAAAGAATGTACCCGGATTTATTTAATACAAACACATCATTCCCCGCGCTTGTAAAACTGTTATAAAATGATTTAAATTCACTTTCTTGAATAACAAAATACAGGGCACCATATATGTTCCTCGAGATACGGTCTTGCAATGCTTTGGAAATCACAATAAAATGATCGTCCACGTTGTTTTCCTTCTGACCAAATTGATAAATCAAACGATTTGGATCTTTTAACGTATTTTCAGTCAGCTCCGTTGATCTTAAGCTGTCAAATGTAATAGGCCAATACGTACGGCCTGTTGCATAATTAAAGCCATTTTTCCCTGTAATCATAATTTCAACTTCATACGTTTCCATCGGGGAATGAATCCGATTGATCTGCTGGCTCATATCATAAATGGATCTCATTTCCTGCCTATTTGTTTGTTCATCTGTAAGAATATTTTTGATCGTGCCGCTTTGTGAAATATTGTTTGATGCAATGACAACGGCATAATGAAACGCCTCTAAGTTCTCCTTCACCTGGTCCATCACTTTTGCATTTGTAATACTAAACTTATCAATAAAAAATTTCTCAGACATCCTAAATGTCGTCCATGTAATGATGATCGAAACAGACACAATTGTGATAACGGTTACAATAAACATAATAAAAAATAACCCATTATGTTTGAAATGATTATGAAATACCCTCACCTCTTCACATCTCCTATTTCATATATTGTTTTCTTCTATATTGACTAGGAGATACTCCCTTTAACTTTTTAAATACTTTGCAAAAATAGCTATGATCTGAGTATCCAACTTTTCCGCCTATTTCTGCAATCGGTAACGTATCATGAATTAACAGCTTACTGGCTTCCTCAATTCGCACTTTATTTAAATATTCATTAAATCCTTCATTATTATTTGAAGAAAAATAACTTGATAGATAGGTCGGATTAAAGTGAAAATGGTTTGCTACACCTGTAAGTGTTAGCGGGTCTGCATAATGTTCCTGAATATATTCCAAAATCATTTTCATATTTGACTTAGACGAATGACTGTTTTTTGCATAGACAACTTTTTTGACCTCTGCTAAAAATTGATGAAACAATTCCACAACCTCTCTAGCTGATTTTGCTTCATCTATCGAGTTAAAATAGTTGAATTTACCGTTTTCCAACTCATCCACTTCATAATCCATATTATTGAGCAGAACTGTTATTGTAAAAATCATATTTTCATAGAAAGACTTGTATTCAAAAATATTCGTAGTAAAACTAGTTGATAGCTCATTTACATATGTTTGCAAATAATCAAACGCAAGCTCAAACCGTTCATGCTTCAGTTCATTCGTAAACCAGTCCAAATTAAACGACGAGGTTTTGATAGATTCTGCAGGTATCCCTTCTTCAGTCAATACGGTTACATCCGGGAAATAAAAACGGTAGTTCAACATCTTCTTTATTCCTTCTTTATAGACATGCCCGATCTCAGAGAAGTCCATAAATTCTTTACTTACCGCAAAACTAGCTCCAATCTTAGAATCAGCTTCAGCTTTAACAAACTCTAGCACCTTTGTAAAATGGTTTTTCTCCATATTCATTAGAAAAACAATGTCGTTCTGCTCACCATTAAAACAATAATGCACAACATCCTTTAACACATCATCAAAAAATGATCCAAGCTTCTCCTTTAGTGACTGCTCATATCCTTCTTCTCCATCACATACATTTACTGCCATTAGATAGTATGTGGAATTCGGAAAAATTCCTGAAACCAACTCTTCATCAAGATCTTCCTGATAGCCTGACATTAACCGGTCAATTAAGTAAGTGACTGAAATCGAATGATCTTTACTCTTTTGAGATTCAGGTGTAGCAGGTATTTTGCTTACTGCTGTTTTTAATACCTGTAGCAACCCCTCAGCATCAAGTTTTGGCTTTAACATATAATCTACAGCTCCATGCTGGAATGTTGAGCGAACATAATCAAACTCCCCAAAGCTGCTTAAGATAATGATTTGAATATGTGGATATTTCTCCTTCACAATCCTCGTTAACTCTTCTCCGTCCATGATCGGCATAACAATATCAGTTAAAATAATATGTGGATTTGTTTGCTCAATTAATTCAAGAGCCTCCTGCCCATTTGATGCTTCACCAATTACTTGAAAACCCTCTTGCTCCCAATTTATATAATGCTTGATCCCTTGTCTAATTAACTTCTCATCATCCACAATCAGTGTTCGATACAACTCTCCCGATTTCATCGTTATCCCTCCCATAAGAGACAATCAACTAAGTAGTTCTCATTTTATTATACACTCTTATCGGGTGCGGCAGATGACAAAATATGCAGCAATGATTTAAATCCAATGAAAGAAACCCCGGTTCATTTCCCGGAGTTCCTCTTGGTTATGTAATGTTCAACGAAAGCAATACCTACAGAAGTTCCCAGCGCAACAGAAAACGCTGTCAACACATCCAGAGATGGTTTAAAAATTGCATTTATCATTAAATTACAGATAAAGAATCCTAAAAAGTAAGCTAAAGACTTATACAAAATCCGTTTCAAATATTTTCCCCCTGTGTATACCAATCACATGAATGTTCCAAGTTTTTGTTAAAGACTTTCTTTATACCACTTTCTAAGCTGATTGATATGTGCTTGATGATAGCGATTGTGGTCAGCCATATGCCAGAGGCCCCATCGAATGGTTGCTTTCTTTTCATTCTCGTGACCAAAAGTGACAACCTTATCTAAGTCAGCATCTGTCAAATGTGTACATGTATCTTTCAATGTGTTTAATACACCTTCATACTGATCCATAAGTGTGTTCAAAGCTATCCCCTTAATCATTGGAAGTCGATCATTTTCATCGATCATTGGACCATATTGTTCTTTTAACGAATCCGGGAGCGGTTTTCCTTTTATTCTATAAACCCAATTAAGTTCAACATACATGATATGTTTTATTAACTGAGCTGTACTATTATAGTTGTTATTTGGACCCTGGTAATCTACTTCTTCCTGCGACATGCCAGCCGTAATAGATTGTAATCGTTGGCTATTTTCCTTTATAGTTGAATACAATATCCCAACTATTTGTGACATATTTGCTTCGCCTTGTAAATCGTATAGCATATATCTTCCTCCTTGGTTTATCAAAACAATATTTTATTCGTTATTCTTTCAATCCCAACCTCTCTCCCTTTACTTATTTATATATTATGTATTTTGGATAATAAATCTTCAAATATGTCTTTCTGAGAAGGAAACAGCCTATCAGGCAATGAATCTAATGTAAAAAATTTAACGTCCAACGATTCATTATTTAGAGTGATATCACCTTTAAAATCTTTACACTTAAAGAGTATTATCACATCATAAAATTTGTGCCCATTTTCTAGAATCTGTTGCCTGCCATTACCTGAATAAACATTAAATAATTCCATTTCACCTAGAATTATTCCCGTTTCTTCGTAAATTTCCCTTCTTGCTGTTTCTTCAGCAGACTCTCCTAATTCCATAAATCCACCAGGTAGTCCCCAATATCCGTTATCTGAACGTTTATGAAGTAATAACCGATTGTTATCGTCTAAAACGATCGCTCCTGCTGCAACTAAAATAACATAATTTTTTCCGACCATCTTTCTTATATATTTAATGTAATCCACCCTATTCTTCCTTCCCTTAGTTTATTATCTTTTACCTACTCTTTTATTCTCCGTACCCTTGAAAAGATACCTAATCCCCTTACCAGCCATCGCTTCATCTTTATATCTTGGAATTACATGTAGATGAGAATGAAAAATATGTTGTCCGCCTATTTCTCCACAATTCCATCCGATGTTATAGCCCTGTGGTTGATGTTTTTCATCAAGGTATTTTTTTACTTCTATAAGAAGTGTATAGGTTGCATCCCATTCTTCTCTACTCAAATCGAATGCAGTTTCTCTATGTTTTTTTGGAACAATAAGTCCAGCTCCTTCAAGTTGGCTCCCTTTTGTCTCAGATTGCTCCAACTGCAAGAACATACAATGATCATTACTTACTATTACTTTTTGTTTAGCATCTAGATCTGGATGACAGAAAACACAGTCATTTTTTTGCATGATATAACAGCTCCTTAAAACGAATCATTTTACTCAATAGAAAAAACACTCAATTTTCGAGTGCCCTTTTTATCTTTTCTTCTTTTTTGATCTACTATCAAACAAACCTATTGCAACTGCAACCCCAATAGCTACTGCAAACCATGAAGTGAAACTCATCACTTCCACCGCCTTTTTTGTGCTTAATACTTATACGTATTTAAACGCGATAGGTTTCAGTTACTTAAAAAGGGCTTCGTTCCTTTTTAATTTACATTCTTTCATTTTACCTTGTCCCTTAAATACTCCTCAAATGAAATTCCCTCAAGTTTTCGAAAAGGATTCGTGTTTTTTCCATCAGAAAAAGATTTGGATAGTTTGCCTGGTAAAGATATGCTTAAAACTTTATTTGACTCATTATTGATTTTGATTTTCTGTTCAGCCATTTCTTTTAATGTTAAAATTTCTGGCCCTGCAAAATCTCCTATTCTTCCTTGTGGATCTTTTTCCACTAAGCTTATAAGATGTTTTGCAAATTCATTTACATCAACACTTTGAAATTTAAAGTTCCCGGGGACTATATATCTATTAAAGAAAGGTTTTGATAGAAATATATTTTCGATAAAATGGTGGAACTGTGTGGAGCGTACAATTGTGTGTGGGATAGCGCTGTTTTTAAGCAACTCTTCTGCTTTTAGTTTTTGCTGATAATAGGTAAATGGTATATCATCGATTCCAACAATTGAAGGATAGATCATATTTTTTATGTGTTGCATTTTCCCTAAGAATTCTTTAAAACCTGAAACTTCAACGATTTTTGAATGCTTAACAGGGCTTGTTGCTGCATGGATTATTACATCTACATCTTTTACGGCTTCCTCTAAACCTTCACCTGACAATAAATCACTATAAACCCATTCACCATTTCCAATTCTCTCAGGCTTACTTCTAGAAGTTAATTTAATTTGATAATCAGAGCTTTCTAGTTGATTAAGTAAGGCAGAACCTAGTTTTCCAGTTGAACCAGTAACAAGTATTCTCACGTACAACACCCCTATTTAAATTAGGTTTCCTTTAACTTGTTAAACATTACAGTCTGATAATCTTGATTTATCGTTCGGTTCATTACTTTAAGGACATTTGCCAAAACCCCACCACTATTTTAACAGTTATATCCAATTAAATATATGTTAAGCAGCACACAAAAAGACGTGTTGTTCTGCCAACGCGCCTAATCCTTTTAAATAAATGTCCTTCTTAAAAAAGTGAGCTCGAAACAGCTATATTTTCCTGTTTACTCGAAACTGAACGTTTCAAGTTGAATCCTTCTTCATTCATATGGTTAAGAATATCATCTTGAAGCATGGCCAAGTTTAACCTCGAAAATATATGATTCGCATTAAGTCTATAATCTTCCGTAATTGGCACAAGTCCAACGTGCATATGAGGAGGTTTTTCATCGTTATGAACACTGGCATAAATGATATTCTCAGCTCCATACTTTTCTTGTAGAAATTCCAAGGCTTTTATAAAAAATCTCTTTTTATTTTTGACTGATAGGTTCTCAATGAACTTGCTTTCAGATGTGATGAGAAATTCACATAGTCTCACTGCATCTCTCCGTATTTTCTTTTTGGTCAAGACAGCTTGCTCTATTCTCCTTTCCACTGCTTTTATATAATCTATTTTTCTCTTATTGACCAGGTCATAGTTTATACTTTCCATCCCTTGTTGATTGTGGAATTGAACTTCTTGAATATCAGAAGCTTTCAATTTTTGCATTCTTATAATAAAAAAGGAACTCATCGGACAAAACCTCTCTTTCTTACAATGAATGATTACAATCCAAGTACTACATTTTACTTTTAAATGATAATCTGCTCATGAAGAATGAACAGATTATCTTTATTGTTCAATACTTAATAATGTCCAACAATTGAGTGTGGGACATATGGTTCTTCCAAAAACGCAACATCTTCCGTTGTTAACTTTATAGGTAGTGCACTTACGGCATCTTCAAGATGCGATATTTTTGTAGCACCAATAATTGGAGATGATACGGTTTCTTTCTGTAGTAACCAGGCAAGTGCAATATAGCTGCGTGGAACACCATATTTTTCTGCGATGGCTGCAACTCGTTCAACTACAAGTCGATCTGCATCAGCGGTTGCATCATATTTAGATTTTTGAATTTGATCTGTTTCGGAACGATGAGTTGTTTCCGACCAATCACGTGTTAATCTTCCTGATGCGAGCGGGCTATATGGTGTTACCCCAATTCCTTCTTCCGTACAAAGTGGAAGCATCTCCCGCTCCTCTTCACGGTAAATGAGGTTTAAATGATTTTGCATGGACACAAACTTAGTCCATCCATGTATTTCTGCTACATGTAATGCTTTTTGGAATTGCCAGGCAAACATAGCCGAGGCACCGATGTATCTTGCTTTTCCAGCCTTCACAACATCATGCAATGCTTCCATTGTTTCTTCAATCGGTGTATGGTAATCCCATCGGTGGATGATATAAAGGTCCACATAATCAGTTTCCAACCTCTTAAGACTTTTATCCATTTCACTCATAATGGCTTTTCGGGAAAGTCCGGACCCGTTTGGACCTTTATGCATTTGCCCGTGAACTTTAGTTGCGATTACTACTTCATCACGATTCGCATATTCCTTAAGTGCACGCCCAAGATATTCCTCACTTGTCCCAAGAGAGTACACATTTGCTGTATCAAAAAAGTTAATCCCCAACTCAAGTGCTTTTTTTATAACGGTGCGGGAGTTTTCTTCATTAAGAACCCATTGGTGAATCCATTTGCTGGCGTCCCCAAACCCCATACATCCCAGACATAATCGGGATACATCCAAACCTGTGTTTCCAAGTTTTACATATTCCATGTTCATCACCCTCACTTTTTTAAAATCTAGCCTTTAAAATTAATTGAGCATCAAGTCTTTCTTTATTATGCAACAAAGTGAAAAGAAAGCGGTATCGCAATCCTATCAAGTTTTTGCCTAATCCTATCAGGCCTGTTTACATGATCGGCAAGTGTAAGCTAGAATGTGACTATTACATCTATAGGAGAATTCGACATGACCGAGGAAATCTACATACAGCAGAACGAACTAGCCAAACTCATTGAACGTTTTACAGTGCTGGATGGGGTTCATCCTACTGACATCCCGTCTTTATTTTTAATACGTGAATCAAGTGTTTCCGAACCGATTGCAAGAGTGAATGAAACATCCTTTTGCATAATCGTACAAGGTGAGAAGGAAGTATTGTTAGCGGATGAACACTTTAGGTATGGTTCTGATCATTATATAGTTGCATCTGTTGACCTGCCTGTTACCGGACAAGTTGTAAAAGCTTCATCTGACATTCCTTATTTGGCTGTTAAACTTGAGTTTACACCTAGCCAAATCTTAGATGTTTTGAGTGACGTTGACATTCGGATAGGAAAGGGGAAAAACGCCAAACGTGCTATGTTTGTCAGTAAAACAGAGCCTTTTCTATTAGATGCGGTCATTAGATTAGTACGATTGCTGGAAAATCCTAAACACATCCCGGCACTTGCTCCATTATTCACGAAGGAAATTCTTTATTGGATCGTACAAGGTCCTCTTGGAGAAGCTATTGAACAAATGGCAATTGAGGGAAGCAAAGGCAATCGAATTAGAGATGTGATTGAATTTATCATGAATCACTATGAAAATTCGTTTAAAATCCATGAGCTTGCAGAGATTGCGAATATGAGTGTTGCCTCACTTCATCGGAACTTTAAAGAAGTTACGGCTATGAGCCCCATTCAGTTCCAAAAACAATTGAGACTCCAAGAAGCAAGACGCATGTTGTTAGCCGATTCGACAGATATCACTGACATTGCATTTCGAGTTGGATACGAAAGCCAATCACAATTCAGTCGGGAATATGCCCGTATGTTTGGTCTTCCACCACGAGATGATATAAAACGTGTGAAGGAGAATTCAATGGAAGGGTGAATATATAGGCTGATATTCACGAGAAAGCATTAAACCCATTAAAAAAAGCCCCAATTCACAGGGGCTTTTTGTTTAAGCATACATTTCGTTTTCTTCTTTCCTAAAGAAACTTTTCATCGCTTGGAAAACATCTGCTTTTTGTTTGAGGATATAATAGCGGAAATTCTCATCATTAATATTTTTATATGCGGACATTAGGGTTGAGTGACGGTTGTACTGATTGACCTCTCCATAACCAAAAATATTTGAAACCTTCATAAGCTCGCCAACAAGTTTGACACAACGTGCGTTATCTGATGTTAAATTATCACCGTCTGAGAAATGAAATGGATAAATATTATATCTTGCTGGACTATACTTCTCTTCAATGACTTCAAGTGCTTTTCGATAGGCTGAAGAACAGATGGTACCTCCGCTTTCTCCTTTTGAAAAGAAATCCTCTTCTGATACGACTTTTGCTTCGGTATGATGAGCAATAAATTCAATATCTACTTTTTCATATTTTGTTCTAAGGAATCTTGTCATCCAGAAGAAAAAGCTTCGTGCCATATATTTTTCCCATAACCCCATCGAGCCGCTCGTATCCATCATGGCGATCACAACGGCTTTGGACTCCGGTTTCACCACTTCATTCCATGTTTTAAATTTTAAGTCCTCAGGATAGATTGGATGGAATTTGGACTTGCCTGCCATAGCATTCCGTTTATAGGCAGAAAGCATGGTACGTTTTTTATCAACATTGCCCATTAACCCGGTTCGTCTTATATCATTAAACTCAATATTTTCAATGACAATATTGTCTCGCTCTTTTTGTTTTAAATTTGGAAGCTCTAACTCCTTAAATAAGGCTGCTTCTAGTTCTAATATGGAAACTTCCGCTTCATAGTAATCTTCTCCAGCTTGGTCTCCTGCTCCCTGACCTTTGCCGGGACCCTTCGCATCTGCTTGTGATCCATCTCTCGCAACAACATCACCGACCTGACTCTCCCCATCGCCTTGACCAACATGCTTATTTTTATCATAGTTATAACGGATTTTGTATTCGTCGAGTGAACGAATTGGAATTTTCACTACATCCTTCCCATTTGACATGACAATGCTTTCTTCTGTGATAAGGTCTGGAAGGTTGTTACGAATAGCTTCTTGTACTTTTTCTTGATGGCGTGTTTGATCATCATGGCCTTTGCGATGGAGGGTCCAATCTTCTTGTGAAACAACAAAGTTTTGTTCTTGACTAGACATATAAACAATTCCCCCTCCGGTAATTTTTTAAATTCATTGCCCTTGTTTTGCCATTTTTCATTTGTTTTAAAAATAAGTGTCACATTTTTCAAATTATCAGCATACATTAACGTGGATGAGTAAATAGGTACGTACTAGCTCCGTCGATTTCTGTGGATTACTCTATCCTATGCGAAAGATTTGATTTATTGACAAATAATTTAGAAAATAAAACGGTAATCTTTAAAAATAAGACAAGGTCCCAAACCTATATTGGACAAGTTCAGAAAACTTGGCTTGTCGCTAAGCCCTAATGGCGAAAGCCTTAGTTTTTCTTATACGACATCCATAAAAAACTATATACTATCTAATAGTACAAAAAAGAGAGTTACATTTACTGCGAACTCTCTTTACTATTCGTTTCATATTGAATTGGATCTGGAATTTTACCATCTTCTTTAACTTGTTTATTTGTTTGCATTTTTTCCATCATCTTTGACTGTTCTTCGAGATCTTTTTGGTTACGTACCATTGTATTTACAACTTTTTTCATTCGTCTATCACCTCTTGTGACATTTGTCTTTATATTCCCGCTTTTCATTGCGGGTAAACTTGCACTAAGGGTGATAGCTCCTACTGATATCAGCCATTACACTCGTTTTTCCGTTCATTGCGGACAACATTTCAACCATGAACATTCTTTTTCCGCCGATGGACGATATTTCGATCATTCCGCTAAACTTATCAACCACTTTTGATCATATTTCGACCACTCTGCCAACTTTTCCAGCCACTCTCTTTAAAAAAGAAAAGCTGACAAGTTTCTGCCAGCCGCATGGGGAGGTGTTGGACATATTTATCGGTTTAATAAGCTTCCGACATAGCGAAGTAAATCATTTGCAGAGTTTGAGTTGTAGCCGTGCTCATCAATGAGGCGTGCGACAACTTCGTTAACTTTCTTAAGCTGTTGCTCGTCTGGTGTTTTCGATGATGTTGTTATTTTCACTACATCTTTTAAGTCTGCAAATAGTTTCTTTTGAATCGCTTCTCGTAAGCGCTCATGTGAATTGTAATCAAATCGTTTTCCTTTTCTAGCATAAGCAGAAATTCGGATTAAGATTTCTTCACGGAATGCCTTTTTCGCATTTTCTGAAATGCCAATTTGCTCCTCAATGGATCTCATTAATTTTTCATCTGGATTCATTTCTTCACCAGTTAAAGGATCACGAAGTTTATTTTTATTACAATAGGCTTCGACATTATCCAGATAATTGTCCATAAGCGTTTTAGCAGACTCTTCATATGAATATACAAATGCTTTTTGAACTTCTTTTTTCGCCATATCATCATAAAGCTGACGTGCCACCGAAATGAAGTTTAAGTATCTTTCACGATCTTCATTTGAAATAGAGGCATGCTGATCAAGACCTTCTTTTAGTGCTCTTAATACATCCAGAGCATTAATAGATGGTACTTCTTTACGAATAATGGTAGAAGAAATACGATTGATGACATAACGCGGGTCAATACCGGACATACCCTCATCATTGTATTCTTTTCTAAGCTCATTCACATCAACAGAGTTAAAGCCTTCCACACTTTCTCCATCATACAATCTCATTTTCTTCACTAGATCGATATCTCCACGCTTTGGTTCTTTTAAGCGCGTTAAGATCGTGAACATAGCAGCTACCTTCAACGTATGTGGGGCAATATGAACATCTGACACATCACTCTCGGAGATCATTTTTTCATAAATACGCTCTTCTTCCGTGACCTTCAGATTGTATGGAACCGGCATAACGATAATCCGCGAATGAAGGGCTTCGTTCTTTTTGTTTGAAATAAACGAGCGATACTCAGTTTCATTCGTATGTGCCACAATAAGCTCATCAGCTGAGATTAATGCAAATCGACCTGCTTTGAAATTCCCTTCCTGTGTAAGAGAAAGTAAATGCCATAAAAACTTCTCATCACATTTTAACATCTCTTGGAACTCCATCATCCCGCGGTTCGCTTTGTTTAATTCCCCATCAAAACGGTAGGCACGGGGATCAGACTCAGAACCATATTCTGCAATGGTTGAGAAGTCGATGCTTCCAGTTAAATCAGCAATATCCTGTGACTTTGGATCTGATGGGCTGAAGGTACCGATACCAGTACGTTTATCTTCAGATAGGAAGACTCTCTCAACGCGAACATCTTCAATACGTCCGCCATATTCTTGCTCTAATCGCATCACATTTAGAGGTGATAAGTTACCTTCAATTCGAATTCCGTATTCATCATAAAAATCTTCACGTAAATGATGTGGAATTAAATGAAGCGGATCTTCATGCATTGGACAACCTTTAATCGCATACACTGCACCGCGGTCAGTTAACGAATACGACTCCAACCCTCTTTTTAACATTGTTACCAATGTAGATTTACCACCACTTACCGGACCCATTAAGAGCAAGATCCGCTTTCTAACATCCAGTCGTTTGGCAGCAGGGTGAAAATATTCTTCCACCAATCTTTCAAGAGCATCTTCTAATCCATATAGCTGATGATCAAAAAACTTATAAGTACGTTTCCCTTCAACTTCTTCAATTCCAGCATCTTTTATCATATTGTAAACCCTGGAATGTGCTGATTGGGCAACCCACGGCTTCTCTTTGACAATCTCCAAATATTCTACGAAGGTTCCTTCCCACTTTAAGCGCTGTTCATCTTCCCTGTACTTTTCAATTTTTTTTAAGATATCCATAAGGACCTCCTTCATCATTGGTCGTACTTGTGACTAACTCGTGCAGTTTAATACACTTTATGCGAGGATGTCCTTTAACATTCTTCATTGGAGGGAAAAAGGTTGAATCTTTTTAAGAGGAGCAATTTTGATTTGTCTTTCATGCACATTGGTGAGGGGGTGTTCTTTTGTTTTGACTTTCATACTTTGGGTGATAGACATTTCATTTGGTCTCGTTCTTACTTTTGTCTTTCATACTCCTGATGAAAGACATTTTATTTGGTCTCGGCCCTCCTTTTGTCTTTCATACTCCTGATGAAAGACATTTCATTTGGTCTCGGGATTAAGTCCATATAATTGTGTAAATACAAAAAGAGTCAAATTAATTCCTTTTGGTCACAATGGTTATCAGCGACGAAAAACCTTGTGGAGGAATTAATTATGACTCAAATTCAGTTTA
>NZ_JAIVLH010000018.1 GCF_020524345.1 Metabacillus niabensis | reverse complement strand
GCTAGGTGTGTGAGAAGCTTTTTCTTTGGTTATCTTAGGAAATTTATTAATCTTTATAAGAACATTTTAAGAAAATAAAAAAGCTTGTAGAGAAAAACACCCACTTTCTCTACAAGCTGGCTTCAATTCCTTAATAGGGAATTGAAGTTTTTTTTTGAAAAAAATTTTATGGCTCATTTTTTAAGGATTCGTTAAGGTTCAAATTTTATAATCACTTCAGACGTAAACTTACGATATAAACGAGGCATTTCAAATAGGAGGAATAGTAGTGAAAAAGTGGATTTCTATTATCGTCATTGTCATATTAGCAGTTGGAGGAGGAATATGGTTTTTCCAAAGTAGACAAACAGCAACACCAGTTTCAGCACAAGCTATGACAACAACCGTCCAAAAAGGAAATATCCAAGTTGAGGTTAGTGGTTCAGGAACCGTTGCTTCTATCAATAGCTCGGATATCACTGCAGATTTAGAAGGAGAGGTAGAAGAGGTATTAGTAGAGGTCAATGATGTTGTTGAAGAGGGTGACGAGATTATTACCTTCACTGATGGAAGTGATCCAATTACAGCTGCACATGCTGGAACAATTACGACCATTGATGTAGAAAGCGGAAGTCGTATTCAAAATTCACAAGTAGTAGGACATATCACAGATTATGAAACATTAGAAACGGTTATAAGTGTCGATGAACTTGATATAACAAAAATGAAAGCTGGACAAACTGCGGAAATCAAAGCAAGTGCTTTCCCGGATGAAACATTTGTAGGTACTGTTACAGAGGTTTCTAAGGAAGGAACAGCAGAAAACGGTGTTTCAAGCTTTAGTGTAACTGTACAGTTAAAAGATCCAAAAAGCTTGCTAATCGGAATGTCAACAGAGGTCAATATTATTACTGAGAGCAAGCAAGATGTTCTTTATGTACCAATTGAATCAGTACAGGTAAATGGTGAAGAAAAATATGTAACAATCCAAGAGGCAGCTTCAAGTGATGCCGATGCAAGCACATCAGATCAGGTTGTTGAAACTGGCATTAATGACGATCAAAATATTGAGATCACTTCCGGATTAACCGAGGGGCAAACGATTGAATT
This sequence comes from Metabacillus niabensis, assembly GCF_020524345.1. Lineage (GTDB taxonomy): Bacteria > Bacillota > Bacilli > Bacillales > Bacillaceae > Metabacillus > Metabacillus niabensis_B. The sequence goes on along the minus strand of NZ_JAIVLH010000018.1, from coordinate 126,976 downwards.
ACCAGTTACTATCACATCTGGTAATGAATCAACTCAAGAATTACCAGGTGCAGGAAGAGAACAAGGTTTTCCGGGTTCTGGGGGTGGACAAGGATTCCCTAACGGCGGACAAACGATGCCTGGTGGAACAGGAAGAGGTAATGAGTAATATGACAAAACCAATTATTGAAATCAAAAACATGAAAAAGTCATATGAGCTTGGTGAAGAAATAGTTCATGCCTTGAGGGATGTTTCTCTTCAAATTCATGAAGGGGACTTCCTATCTATCATCGGGCCATCCGGTTCAGGTAAATCTACTTTTATGAACATGCTTGGCTGCTTGGATATACCAGATTCAGGTGAGTATTTATTGGATGGGAAAAATGTTGCAACGATGAAAGATATAGAACTTGCTATGGTCCGTAATGTGAAAATCGGATTTATCTTTCAACACTTTAATTTATTAAATAAGCTGACAGCTTTAGAAAATGTTGAACTTCCCCTTGTTTATCGTGGATTGGGAGCAAAAGAGCGTAGAGAAAAGGCAGCTGCCTGCTTAGATTTAGTGGGGTTAAATGGCAGGCACCAACATCTACCAACGCAGCTTTCAGGTGGACAACAGCAAAGGGTAGCAATCGCAAGGGCACTTGCGGGCAACCCTTCTGTCCTGCTGGCTGATGAGCCGACAGGTGCATTGGATAGTAAGACAAGCAAAGAGGTATTGCAATTACTTAAGGAATTAAATGAAAAAGGACATGTCATCATTTTAATTACACACGATTTAGATGTTGCCAGACAAGCTAAACGGGTGATTCGCATACATGATGGTAGAGTTTATGAAAATGGAGGTGACTGGTTTGAACCTGCTCGAATCGATCAAGATGGCGTTAAAGAGTATCAAAGGCAATAAATTAAGAGCTTTCCTTACTATGCTTGGAATTATCATCGGGGTGGCATCCGTCATTACACTAGTAGGAGTCGGTCAGGGTTCTTCAAACTCAGTTACAGAAGAGATTGGCAGTCTTGGAACAAACGTATTAACTCTCAGTGTAACAGATACTGAATCTGTTCAGTTAAAAGAAGATCATATTGATCAATTTAATGAATTAAATGGGATTTCAGAGGTAGCTCCAATTGTCTCGGGGAGAGTAACGGCAAAGTATGAAGAGAACTCTACACAAGTATCCGTTACAGGTACAACTTCTTCCTATTTAACTGTTAGGGATTTATCTCTGAGTCAGGGGCGCTTTCTATCAGATATGGAAAATGAATTAAGACAAAAAGTGGTCGTATTAGGTTCGGATACTGCTTCAACATTATTTCCTAGAACGAATCCCATCGGAGAAAGTGTTCAAATTAATGGAGTATCTTTTAAGGTTATTGGAGTACTGGAGTCCGTAGGCAGCTCGCTTGGCACAAGTGGTGACAGTGTCATTATTGCTCCTCTATCTACTACACAAAGACTTACAAAAAATACAACGATTGGCACAATTTATCTGAAAGCACAGGATGAACAAATGGTAGACAGAGCGAAGTTTCAAGTACAAGGTGTGATGACGACTCTATTTCCAAATCTAAGTGACTATTATTCAGTATCAAGTCAAGAAGATTTAATGGAAACAATGTCATCTGTTTCAGATACTATGACAGTTATGTTAGGCGGTATCGCAAGCATATCCCTGTTGGTTGGCGGAATCGGTGTTATGAATATAATGCTTGTTTCTGTATCGGAGCGAACGAAGGAGATCGGAATCAGAAAAGCTATCGGTGCGAACCGAAAATCTATTATGCTGCAATTTTTAATTGAAGCAGTGGTTTTAAGTGTAATAGGCGGACTTATAGGAGTGGCTTTGGGCTTAGGAATTTCTAAATTAATTGAGTTATTTTCTAATCTGGCCATTTCATATTCACCAACAGTAACATTATCTGCGTTTTTGTTCTCTTTCGCTATTGGTATTATCTTCGGGGTATTCCCTGCAAATAAAGCGTCTAAGTTAAATCCTATTCAGGCTCTACGTCAGGAATAGATAGTATTAATTTTAGATTTATATATTGATTATTTAATAGGAGTGAAGAACTTATGAAAAAAATAGTGCATTTGGTTGGAGCTTTCGTATTCGTATTGTTACTAATTCAATCAACGATAGGAATTATCAATTATTCCTCCTCTGGATCGCCTCAGGGTTTTCCTGATAGAGGAAGTCTTAATGCAAATGGAGGAGGTAGCGGCTTCAGTGGTACACCACCTCAAAACAGTGAGGAAGGAACAGACTCAACCATTACAAGTGGTCAAGAAGACACAAAGGATTCACTAAACCGGAATGATCAGATGCAAATGACTATGGGGCAACAAGATCGAAGTTCTTTTTCTTCTACTTTACGAAGCTTTGAAAATGGTATACCGGGTCTTGTGGTAAATTGCTTATCTCTTGGACTTGCTATTTGCTGGATATTATTATTTTGGCTAACGAAGAAAAAGCAACAAACTCAAGCTATTTAAAGTAGTAACAAATATATCATGAATGTTGAGAGGTGAAGCAAAATGAGACGAAGTTTGGGAATAAAATTAATTGCTGCCGGTACGATTTTTGGTGCAAATGTAAATCCAATTTCTCATGTATATGCTGAGGAAATGACTATTTCTGAAAACTCTGCTGAATTACAGTCAGTAAAAATTGATGAATTTCAGCTTGATCAGCCATTTTCACCTGATGTAAAAGGGTATTCTGCATCAGTTGAAAACGAAATAAAAACAATGAATATATTAGTAGAAAAAAAAGAGGAAGCAGCTGAAATTACGATTAATGGTGAAGCAATTGAGAGTGGGGTAAAAACAAGTTTACCACTTTCTACAGGAAATAATGAATTTGATATTACTGTTATAAATGGAACGGAAGTATCTACTTATAAGCTTACAGTTGCTCGTGCAAAAAATGACAATAATCAACTTTCCAATCTTTCGTTATCGAATGGGAGCTTTAGCTTTGATTCGGAAAAGACAGATTATCATACTGAAGTTAAAAATGAGATTAATAAATTAATAGTAAAACCTAATGCAGAAGCTAACACGTCAACTGTTACGATCAATGGTACTATCGTTAAAAGCGGAGAAGGCCATGAAGTCCAACTGCCTGTCGGCTCTACGACGATGACAATCATTGTAACAGCAGAAAACGGCACGAAAAAAATATATTCTGTAACCGTCGTAAGGCAAGCACAGCAAAATTCAAGTTCAATCGTCGCAAATGAAGAAAAAGATCAATCAGAGGAAGTTCAGAAAACAACGGAAACTTCTTCAAACAGCAGTAAGGCCAGTGTAACACCACCAACAACAGAATCAAATAATCGTGGAACAAACTCTATACCTAGTGAAGCTGTATTGGCAACTACAAATGTTAATAGTAGTACAAAGAATACCGCGAATCTTGGTTCAACATCTGCAACAGGGACGAGTGAAACAAAGACTATGGCAAATCTCGACTCTCTAACCGTGTCTAATGGTACCTGGAGCAAGACATTTTCGTCTGACGCGTACACGTATTATATTTCATTAGCAAGCGACGTAACGAGTCTTATCATTTCTGCTGATGCTGAGGAAACAGATGCAGACGTTTTTATTGAAGAGGAGGAGATCTCAGATAACTCAACAGTGACAATTGGTGATAAAGCAAAAACAGCGATTTCTGTTATCGTCGAAAACGATGAGGATCGCAAAACATATGTATTAATATTTGAGAAGGATGTAGATGAAGAAGTAACGACTGAGGCAGTTGAGTCCATTGTTAATACAGAAACAGAGGCAGCAACTGTTTCCTCAGATTCTATAGGAATAGAAGTTAAGAAAGAAACCAGTGAGACTAATCAAATGAACGTTCGTGAAGAAAGGCAAGCAGAAAAGACTTCTATTTGGCAACAGCTTTTAGCGTTTTTCGGTCTATAGGTAGGGATAGGAAAAAAGTGAGGAACTATTTTGTAACGGTTCCTCTTTAAAAATTACAAAGTCGGTAATTTCATAGCAGTGTCAATATTTTGTAGTTCTAACTGAATTTGTTCCTTGGTATCAAATGCATGATACCAACCTTTTGAAACCATATAATTTGATATTTTTTTCGGGCATATCCAAGGTCTCCTCTAAATGGCGTGTTAGGGTATGTTTAATTTCAGGTGTTCCTGAATCGTTGAGTGCCGTTGGTACACTAAATATTCACTTAATTTATAAAAAGTATAGAGAAATTTCTCAACAGATTATATACTATACATAAGTGAACAAAAAAGATAATTTTAAAACAAAAATAAACTAAGGTTGTGGGGGAGTTAGATGGATGTCGTAACACTTGGAGAATCTATGGTTGTTTTCACACCGACTAGTGACGGTTTTATGAGAAATGCTTCTCAGTTCACAAAAAAGATTGGTGGAGCTGAATCAAATGTTGCGGTGGGATTGGCAAGATTGGGACATAAGGTCGGATGGATTAGCAAGCTTGGTGATGATGAATTCGGAAAAGCTGTCCTTGCCAGCTTAAAAGGAGAAAATGTCGACATAAGTCAGGTGATTTTTGATACAGAGGCTCCAACAGGTATCTATTTTAAAGAGCCGAGAAGACAGAATAGTACAAGAGTTTACTATTACCGAAAAGGCTCTGCTGCTAGCAAGCTTTCACCAACTGATCTTAATCCTGATTATCTAAGTAAGACTAAATATCTTCATATTACAGGTATAACACCCGCATTAAGTGAAAGTTGTCAGGAAACCGTCTTTGAAGCAATAAGGTTAGGTAAACAAAATGGTAGTACGATTGTCTTTGATCCGAATCTCCGTACAAAGCTTTGGGATGAGGAAACAGCAAGAGACACATTGCTTAAAATGGCCAAAGAAGCTGACATTGTGTTGCCTGGTATTGCTGAGGGTGAATTTTTATTTGGAGAAAGTGATCCACATAAGCTCGGACGATTATTTTTAGCCCAAGGTGCAAAAGTTGTTGTCTTGAAAATGGGAGCCGAGGGTGCTTATTTTTTCACTGAAAAAGAGAGCGCTTTAATTCCGGGATTCCCTGTAAAGCAGGTTGTAGATCCTGTTGGAGCAGGAGATGGATTTGCTGCCGGTTTTCTATCAGGCTTACTTGATGGCTTAGAATTAGGAAAAGCAGTTGAAAGAGCTAACGCTGTAGGTGCATTAGTTACAATGGTTAATGGTGATGTTGATGGTTTACCGGAAAGAGATGAAGTAGAACAAATACTAAATAAAAACAGCGAAGATGTTGTTCGATAAGGAGAAGATAAAATGAGTCATATTGAAATAATAAAGGAAACCGGAGTAGCTGCTGTCATTCGTGGTGCAACAACTGATAATATCATCGCCATTGCAGAAGCATTAAAAGCAGGTGGAGTTAAGGTATTGGAAATAACGGTTGAAACACCAGGTGCCTGTGCAGCAATTGAAAAGGCATCTTTAGAGCTTGATGATGTTCTAGTTGGCGCAGGTACTGTACTTGATGCTGAGACAGCACGAGTTGCCATCATGTCTGGGGCTAAATTTATTTTCTCTCCTACGACAAATAGTAAAACAATTGAAATGGCAAAAAGATATGGAGTTGTGAGCATTCCGGGAGCTTTAACACCAACAGAAATCCTTACCGCTTATGAAAACGGTGCAGATTTAATTAAAGTATTTCCGGCAAATGTGTTTGGACCAAGCTATATTAAAGACATTCATGGACCACTGCCACAAGTTCCACTTATAACAACTGGTGGAATCTCGGTTGAAAATGTTGGTGAATATATTAAAGCGGGAGCAGCTGGAGTAGGGGTCGGCAGCTCGTTGGTTAACACGAAAAAGGAGCTTACATCAGCTTATTTGAGTGAAATAACAGCAACATCATCAAAGTTTATAAAAGCAGTAAAAGAAGCAAGAGGAGAATAATACATAGGGCAACCATTCGTTTAAGAAGGTTGCTTTTTGTGCAGCTTTAAAGATAGGAAATACAATTACTAACATAAAAATAGGTAAGATGTTTGTTTTTGTATGATTTTATCCTATAATGATATAGAAAATGTATAAATCACGGGGGAACAATATGCTTGCTTTAGAACGGCATGAAAGAATCTTAGATCAACTAGATAAAAATAAAATTGTTAAAGTGTCTGAGCTTAGCACTCTTTTGGGTGTTACTGAAAAAACAATCCGAGGAGATCTGGAGCTCTTGGAAAATAAGGGATTGTTGAATCGAATACATGGAGGAGCAGTAATAGCTGAGGACGCCGGAAAAATGCTTCCAATAGCTGAGCGCCAATCAGGTCATAGTGAAGTAAAGCTAGCCATTGCAAGAGAGGCGGTTAAGCTTATACAACCAAAAGAAACAATCTTAATGGACGGTGGAAGTACTACCCTTGCAATTGCCGAGCTATTAGGTAATTTTCCTATAACCGTTATTACGAACGACCTAAAGATTGCAAATGTTTTACTAAATAAAACCAATGTTCAGTTAATGGTTTTAGGTGGGATGAGAATTGACAAATCTTCCTCATTAATGGGGGCACAGGCTACGGAAATGCTTAGTCGTATGAGAGTCAACAGGTTATTCTTTGGAACAACAGGTGTATCAGTCGATCATGGATTGACAGTTTTTAATAGTATTCATGCTGATTGGAAAAAGCAAATTATTAATTGTGCGGATCATATTACACTGTTAGCAGACTCAACAAAATTTGAAAAGGTTGCCCTTATTCAATTTGCTACTATTGAAGAGGTGAATGAAATTGTAACCGATTCTAACCTCGATCACCATGTACAAGAAAAATTCCAAGAAAAGAATATTAGGCTACATCTTGCAAAGGTGTAATCAGTATGCATACTGTGGGACAAAGCAGAATATGGGAAGAAATAAAGATGATACCGATAATTAAATCGTTGTCATCTTTTTTGTTTGTGCTATAATGAAACTATAACAAACAAAAACAAACATAAACAGATATTAACAAACAAATGTTATTGTGTTTTTTACAGGTTAATACAAGCGTTAACAATTTAGGGAAGAGGAAATAATATATTTACATCTATAAAAATAATATTTATAGGTAGTAAACATATACAATTATAAAAAAATTCTTTTGATAAGGCTTTATTTAGAAAGGAAAACTGAATTATATTTTCTTAATTATTTATAAATTTACCTAAAAATTCATTGACTTGATAAAATATTTTCTTTATAATCAAAATGGAAATAATCAAACAAAAACAGAAAAAAAAGAAACAAATCTTCGAGTGAATTATTCATCTTGTCATAAGCAATAAATTGTACAATTTAATAAAAGTAAAAATGAAAACGTTTAATATTAAGGTAGTTGGACATGTATTTTCAACCTAAATAGGAGGGTATAAATAATGATACAAAAACAAGCATCTCTCGAAAAGACTGACATCTTAAATTATATAGATGTCTTAATGGATAATCTTTCAAAAATTAGTGATGATACAGGAGAATTTCTATTAAACTTTGATGGTTTAGTTGTTGATGATAAAAGTTGGAATGTGTGGAATTGGCCGCAAGGTGTCGGGTTGTATGGAATATTTAAATATTGGAAATTAACAAATGATCAGAAGGCCCTGAAAATTATAACAGACTGGTTTAATGCTAGATTTGAAGAAGGTGTTCCACCTAAAAATGTAAACACAATGGCTCCGCTTCTTACATTAGCATTTTTATATGAAGAAACGAAAGATCAGACTTTCATTCCGTATTTAGAAAGCTGGGCAGATTGGGTTATGTATGAAATGCCTCGTACGAATGAAGATGGACTTCAGCACATGACATATGGTCCTGAAAATAAAAATCAGCTATGGGATGATACATTAATGATGACCGTATTACCTTTAGCCAAAATTGGAAGGCTTTTCAATAAACAGGAATACATCGAAGAAGCTAAAAAACAGTTCTTAATTCATATCAAGTACTTAAGTGATCGAAAAACAGGACTTTGGTTTCATGGGTGGACATTTGAAGAAAACCATAATTATGCAGAAGCATTGTGGGGAAGAGGAAATTGTTGGATTACAATTGCCATACCAGAAATTATTGAAATACTCGATTTACAAAAGGGAGATTTCTTAAGAGAATTTCTGATCGATACTTTACAAAGACAAGTTGAAGCCTTAGCTGAATATCAAAATGAAAGCGGATTATGGCATACCTTAATTAATGATAAAACCTCTTACTTGGAAGCATCTGCAACAGCAGGCTTTGCCTACGGTATCTTAAAATCGATCCATAAGCGCTATATAAGCCAGGAGTACAAGGTTGTAGCTTATAAAGCAATCAAAGGAATAGTTAAAGAAATCAATGAAGAGGGTGCCTTACAAAAAGTATCTGTAGGGACAGGCATGGGAGATTCATTGGAGTTTTACAAAGAAATTAAAATCACGACAATGCCATATGGTCAGTCATTAGCTGTACTTTGCTTGGCTGAATTCTTATATGAGTATATCTAAAAAGAGTGTATTTCATTTTAATAGACTTGGTTCATTTGACACCAAGTCTATTAAAACCATGGACAAAGGGGGAAATAAATTGAAGAAGATCATTCCGATTATCATAATAGGCTTATTGTCTGTTATTTTAATTACTGGTTATAGCAAAAATGAGAACGATTCCATAGTTTTGAGATTTGCTTATGCGAGTAATAGTCAGCCTGTTAAAGATGCAATGGCCGAGTTTGGAAAGCTCCTATCTGAGAAAACAAATGGTGAGGTAACAGTTGAATATTTTCCGGATAGTCAACTTGGTGGAGAACGGGAATTAATTGAATTAACACAAACAGGTGCAGTAGATATTACGAAAGTTAGTGGATCAGCACTGGAAAGCTTCTCAAATCAATATTCCATATTTGGGCTTCCGTATTTGTTTGATAATGAAGAGCATTTCTATCGGGTTATGGATAGTGATCTTGTTAAACCTATATATCAATCAACAGAACAACTGGGGTTTATTGGGTTGACCTATTATGATTCAGGTCAACGAAGTTTTTATATGACAGAAGGGCCGATTGAAAAACCGGCTGATTTAAAAGGAAAGAAAATCAGGGTTATGCAAAGTCAAACAGCCATCAAAATGGTTCAGCTTTTAGGTGGTTCACCAACTCCAATGGATAGTGGGGAAGTGTATACCTCCTTGCAACAAGGAATCTTAGATGGTGCTGAAAATAATGAGTTTGCCATAACAGAAGCCGGTCATGGTGAAGTAGCGAAATATTATTCCTATGATGAACATACAAGAGTTCCCGATATTATGGTCATTAATAAAGAAACATTAGAAGGGTTAACAAAAGATCAACAAGAGGCTGTCTACGAGGCTGCAAGAGAGTCTACCGAATTTGAAAAAGTTGTTTGGAAAGATGCAGTAGATCAAGCAAAAGAAAGATCAGAAAATGAATTTAATGTGGTCTTTAATGAAGTTGATAAAAAACCATTCCAGGAAGCGGTCCAACCGTTACATGATGAGTTTGCTAAAAATGAAACGTTTAAACAGCTATATGAAGAGATCATGAAGATGAAGGAAAATAAATGATAGAGGGCGATACGATGAGACATGTAAAGAAAAGTGTCGATAGAGTCATAGAATTTCTGACGTGTGCTTTATTCTTAGTTATGATAGCGGTTGCAACCTGGCAAGTGTTAAGTCGTTTTATTTTGAAAAATCCCAGTACATTTACAGAAGAGTTGTTAAGGTATAGTTTAATTTGGCTTGCAATGCTTGCAACTGCATATGTTGTTGGAAGAAGTGAGCATATTGCCATTACATATTTGAGAGACCGTCTAGATGAAGAATCTGCCAATAAATTAGATATCGTCATTCAAGTATTTTTCCTATTATTCTCTGCAACGGTTATGGTATATGGTGGTGCAAAGGCTGTATCTCTAACGATGGCCCAGATTTCTCCAGCACTGCATTTGCCGATGGGATTTGTATATTTGGCGTTACCGTTGTCAGGAGTATTCATTCTTATTTATAGCGCGATCAATATACTGGAGATTTTTAATAGGAAGAAAAAAATAAATATGATCGAAGAGAGAAAAGCAAGCTGATACGAGAAGTCCCATTAATTGAAAGTAGGTGAGAGATATATGGAGTTACAAGCTAGTTTAATTTTAATAAGTGTTTTTGCAGTGCTTATGTTTATAGGTATACCAATTGCTATTAGTATAGCAGCAGCATCACTAGCTACCGTTATTATTGTGTTACCTTTTGATGTGTCTGTATTTACATCCGCACAAAAGATGATCACAAGTTTAGATAGCTTTTCTTTATTAGCTGTTCCATTTTTCATCTTGTCGGGAATTATTATGAACAATGGTGGAATCGCTATCAAACTAGTAAACTTAGCTAAGTTGATTGGTGGTAGGATACCTGGTTCATTGGCTCACACAAATATTATTGGAAATATGTTCTTTGGGTCTATATCCGGTTCTGCTATTGCTGCCTCGACCGCAATTGGTGGTACCCTAATTCCACTGCAAGAAAAAGAAGGTTATGATAAAACATTTTCAACGGCAGTTAATATTGCATCAGCACCAACGGGGATGCTAATCCCGCCCAGTTCAGCGTTTATTATCTTCTCATTGATAAGTGGAGGCACTTCTATTGCCGCATTATTTATGGGTGGTTATATTGTAGGAATATTATGGGGATTAGCTGTGATGTTAGTGGCCTATATTATTGCAAAGAAAAATAAGTATCCAGTAGCACCAAGGGTTTCTTTTAATGAAGGAAAAAAGATCATCGTTGAAGCAATTCCAAGTTTATTATTGATTGTAATTATTATCGGAGGTATACTCACAGGTATTTTTACAGCGATTGAGGCATCAGCAGTTTGTGTGGTCTATTCATTATTTTTAGCTTTACTATTTTATCGATCAATATCTCTTAAACAATTACCAAGTGTTTTAATAGAAGCAGTTAAAATGACAGGAGTCATCATGTTCTTAATTGCTGCTTCATCAGGTATGTCCTTTGTGATGGCGTTGACAGGATTACCGGAAGCAATTAGTAATTTAATTTTAGGTATTTCAGATAATAAATTCGTTATTCTAGCATGTATTACGATTATCTTATTGTTGATTGGTACCTTTATGGATATTGCACCAGCTATTTTAATCTTTACTCCAATCTTCTTACCAATTGCTACAAACTTAGGAATTGATCCGGTCCACTTTGGAATATTCTTTATCTTCAACTTATGTATTGGAACAATTACACCACCTGTTGGTACTGGATTATTTGTAGGAGCGAGCATAGGAAAGGTAAAGATCGAGAAACTTCTAAAACCCCTAGTCCCGTTTTATGTTGCGATCATTGCAATTGTTGTGTTAGTTACATATATCCCTCAAATAAGTTTATTCTTGCCTAATCTATTTGGCTTATAGATAAAGACTTTTTCAGACCTTATTCCATTAAATGGGATAAGGTCTTTTTAGTAGTGGAAAAAGTTTTTTAATAAACCTATTTCCTTTCACCGTTTTTTCACCAAACTCTATTATTCTAAACACATCGAAAACGAAAGGAGGAAAGATTAGGATGAAGAAAACAGTATTCTGGGGTGCAATCATTACTCCAATGCTATTGGGAGTCTACCTTTTGATAGGAGGTTTTAGTCGTGCTCTAGCAGCAGGCCCTCATGGACATGGTGGAATGGCACCACGGGGAGGTTTTGAGGGACACCACCACATGTATGGTCCTCAGCATGGAGGATTTTCATGGATAGGCTTTCTGGTATTCCTTATCATAGGTGTTGCTATATTGATTCTTTTAATAATAATGCTTAGAAAAAAAGCAAAGAACTCATCCATGCAACAGCTCATTGATACATCGCTTATGCATTCACATAAACCAGCTATCAAGAAAAATGAAAATATATTAGACCAATGGGAAAGAGAAATAACGAATAAAAAGGAGAATAACTAAAATGGGTATTTTTAAAAGAATGAAAACAATTGCAAAGGCAGATATTAATAGTTTATTAGATAAGGCGGAAGATCCGATTGCCATGTTGAATGAATATTCACGTGAGATGGAGCTGGAAATGGTAAAAGCCCAAAAGGCCCTCTCTCGTCAAATTTTTGTTGAAAATAAACAAGCTGCACTGATTCATGACACAAAGAACGTTATCGATAAAAGAACAAGACAAGCTAAGTTGGCTATTCAGCATGAAGAAGAACATATGGTGAAATTAGCTGTTCAGGAAAAATTAAATTATGAAAAACAACTTTATGTTTTTCAACAACAATATGAAGCGATACAAGGGCAAACTCAAATGCTTAAGGACAAGCTTCAGGAACTCCAGGAAATTTACAGTGAATTACAACACAAAAAAGTTCTTTTGGCATCAAGAGTAAATGTGGCTCAATCCATTAAACAAATTCAGAATGCTACTGCATCCTTCCAAACAGACACAATTGCGAGAGGAGTTGTCCGTGCTGAAGAACAGATCATGTTAATGGAAGCAGAAGTACAAGCAGGCAACCAATTTATAGGTCCTTTAGCTCAACATGATGCTTATTATCGTAACTATGTGAATGAAGATGAATTAGGTAGTGAGCTCGAAAAGTTACGAAGTGAAAAAGAGAGCCAAGTGAAATAATAGAGTCATGTTGAGAGAAGCACTAGCTGTTTACATATAGTGCTTCTTTTTTTTATACAGGATATTTTATTGCAATCAATTTTTGGAGAGTGAATTTTGGCTTAGGGTAAAAATAAAAATAAATCACAATAAGAGAAGTCACAACGGATCACTTCGTACCCTGCCTATATGAGGCCTTAACTTATGTTTGTAAGTGAAGGTCTTTTTGAATTTTCCATTCACCTATTGACCTGGAACGCGTTTCATACTTTACACTCATAATCAAATAATAAAAGCGAGGAGAGATACTTATGTTAGGACTAATGATAATATGCTTTGTAATCTATTCTGCAGCTTATTTGTGTATAACAAGTTCCGGGCAATCGGTAAAAGTCACACCCATTAATAATTTTGAAGATTATTTTGTTGAAAGCAATGGTAGAATGAAATCAAAGAAAGACTAGCAAAATGAGTGAAGGTGAGAATATGACAAATATTAGAGACTTAGCTAAGATGGCTGGAGTTTCGGTCACAACAGTTTCTCGTGTCATCAATAACCATCCATATGTTAGTGAGGAAAAAAAGAATGCAGTTTTAAAGGCGATACAGGATAGTAATTACCATAAAAATATAAATGCTGTTCATTTAAGCAGAGGAAAAACGTTATTGATGGGGGTAGTACTTCCTTACTCAGATCATCCTTATTTTGCTCTCCTTCTAAAAGGGATAGCAAAACAGGCGTTTGAACACAATTACAAATTAGTATTGTTTCAAACTGATTATATGGAAAGTAGAGAATTGGAAGCTTTAGACATGTTAAAACATAAACAAATTGATTCATTGGTCATTTGTTCAAGAAGTTGTCATGTATCTACTATTGAGGAATATTTACAGTATGGTTCGATCGTGTTGTGTGAAAATATGAAGGGAAAAGAGTTATCTACAACATTTATCGATCACTATAAAACTTTTGATAATGCACTAGAATATTTATATCAAAAAGGTCACAGAAACATTGGCTATTGTATAGGAAGAAAAACTGGAACGAATAGCCGTCAGCGGGAGTTGGCTTATAGGGATTTTGTGAACAAATACCAGTTAGAATACAATCAAGAGTATATTATTGATCATTGTCTTTATTTTGAGGACGGTGAGAAAGTGTTAAAAAGAATCCTCGGAATGATCACTACTCCATCCGCCCTAATTGTGACAACTGATCAGGTGGCTGCAGGAATTGTAACAGCCTGTCAAAGTTTAGACATCTCAATACCGAAACAGCTTGCTATTATTGGATTTGATAACCAGCCAATCGCAAGAATGATGAACATTACCTCGTTTGAACTACCGCTTAAGGAAATGGGAGAAAATATGTTTCTACAAGCAGTTAATGCAGAGGTTACACATAAAGAATTTTCTGTTCAATTCATTGAAAGAGGAACTGTTTAAGGAGGTTTTATGTAAAATTTCATTTTTTTACTATATAATGACAAGTGGGAAAGAAAAACGAAAGGTGGAATCATCATGACAAATCGAAGTGTAATATTTTTTGATATTGACGGAACCTTGCTGAAACATGATAAAACATTGCCAACCTCAACGAAGGAAGCAATCTTTCAATTGAAAAAACTGGGGCATGAAGTTGCGATTGCAACAGGTCGAGCTCCCTTTATGTTTGAGGATTTGCGAAAAGAATTGGATATTCATACATATGTCAGCTATAACGGTCAGTATGTTGTATTAAACGGTGATGTCGTTTATTCAAATCCACTAAACATAGATTCACTTGAAAAATTAACAGAAACTGCTCTTTCAAATGAGCATCCTGTTGTATATATGGACCATGAAGATATGAAAGCGAATGTTCCAGAGCATGCTTATATAAATGAGAGTATTAACACATTGAAAATTGACCGTTTTCCTACACATGACCCACACTACTATAAAGGTCGTGAATTATATCAATCCCTTCTATTCTGCCGTGAAGGAGAAGAAACGCAATATGAAGAAAATTTCAAGGACTTTGATTTTATCAGATGGCATCCATTATCTGTAGATATTCTCCCTAACGGAGGATCCAAAGCTAAAGGAATTGAAAAGATTGTAGAAAAATTAGGATTCCCATCTGAACGCCAATATGCATTTGGGGACGGATTAAATGATATTGAAATGCTTTCCCAGATTACAAATAGTGTAGCGATGGGAAATGCTGAAGAATCTGTAAAGGCGGTAGCCAAACATGTGACAAAGTCTGTTGAAGAAGATGGGATTGTTCATGGACTTCAGATGGTTGGTTTATTAAGTAAATAGTATGCTATATACAAACTGAAAAATCCTTAGCATCTTATAATTGAGGTGTTAAGGATTTTTTGTTTTTAATAAAAAATCCAATCATAACTTTTCCTTATTTACTTTTATAAAATGAATGTAATTTTCTTATATTACTCTTATCTCTATAATAAAGAATAGGTGTTACAATACTGACACAAGAGATGGAGGAGAATGAGTTGAGTAACAAAAACGATGTGAAAAGGCAATTTAGCCGGAGTGCTGATGATTATGTGAAAAGCCAAATCCACAGAAAAGGTACTGATCTGAAAAGATTGCTCGAAATGGCTGATATAACTGGAACCGAAGTTGTTTTAGATGTCGCCACAGGAGGCGGACATACGGCAAATGCTTTTGCTGCCTTAGTCAAAAACGTAACTGCCATGGACTTGACACCGGAAATGCTGACGGCTTCTAAAAAGTTTATTCATAATAATGGACATTCTAACGTTGTATTTGTTGAAGGTGATGCTGAAGAAATGCCTTTCTCAGATGAACAATTTGATATTGTTACATGTCGAATTGCTCCACACCATTTTCCTAATATTGAAAAGTTTATAAGTGAAGTTTATCGTGTGTTAAAACGTGGAGGGCAATTTCTATTAGATGATAATGTTGCTCCAGAGGACGATTTATTTGATCACTTTTATAATAAAATTGAAAAAACAAGAGATTATAGCCATTATCGTGCATGGAAAAAAACAGAATGGATCCAGAAAATAGAATTAGAAGGTTTTGAAATACATGAACTCTCTCGCTTTGAAAAAAGATTTGAATTTATGAGTTGGTGTGAACGGATGCATTTATCTGAAAAGGTAAAAGAAGATTTAACAGATTTTATTCTTAACGCCCCAGAAAAGGTAAAATGCAAATTTAGAATGAATATAGAAGATAACCAGGTTAGATCTTTTTTAGGGGAAGCAATGTTGTTGAAGGCAATAAAAAGGTGAATGCTTTCAATGAAAAAAATACCGTCTCCTCTGGAAGGGTGACGGTATTTTTTATCGCTATTTTTCCGAAATGAAAGACTCAATCAATGCTAAAGGTAGCTGAAATTGATTTTTATCAATTGTAATCACAGAGTCTAGTTCTTCCTGCTCTGCTGCCGTTTCTTTATAAGCATTTATCTCCCGGTTTAGACGCTCCATTTTTTGATCAAGCTGTGTCGCAACGGTCGCAGCATCCTTAAGTTCTTGGCGTAATCTTTTAGGAATTTCTTTATTATATTTATAATAGATTTTATGTTCTAAACTTGCCCAAAAGTCCATCGCAATGGTACGGATTTGAACCTCTACACTTACCAATTCTTCACGATCTGACATGAAAATAGGGATTTCCAAAATCATGTGAAGACTTTGATATCCATTAGGCTTTGGATTTTTGATGTAATCTTTATATTCAACAACATGAATATCTTTTTGGTTTGCAAGCAGCTTGCTCACTTCATAAATGTCTGAAATGAATGAAACGTTAATTCTAATTCCTGCAATGTCTCTAATATTTTCCTTAATAGAATCAAGAGATAAAGGACATTCTTTTTTTATCACTTTTTTAAAGATACTTTCTGGTGATTTTAAGCGGGATTTTACATGCTCAATTGGATTATAGTCATGTATATATGTGAATTCATCCTTCAAAATATTAATTTTCGTATTTATTTCATCTAAAGCAAATTGATAGGCCATCATAAATCGTGTTAATTCTATTTTTACTTTTTTTAGGTCTTGTAGATTAAATTGTTCTGTACTCATTATTTTACCTCTCTCGATGTAGTAGGTGATATTATTTATTCTCTTCATTCACACTTAATTTAAAAACAGTATCTACTTTATTATACCTTAGAATCTCCAATAATTGTTCCGCAAGATAGGTGGAGCTATATTTAAACCCATCTTTAATCCACTCGGTGATCATACCTAATATGGCATAGGAGTGATACGTAACCTGCAGTTCGCGGTTCACATTAGAATCCGGTAACAGAGCTTGTAAATCTTGAAGTGCCAAATCATTTAACACGTCACAAACTCGGGTTTGAAATCCGGAAAGAACATTGGATTTTAACATTAAGCTATAAAATTCTTTATTCTTTTCTACGTGTTCAAAAATTTTTATAGAAGCAACCGTTAAGTTTTCTATTTCGAAGGTTTCTTTGTCTTTATATGGCTCGCGGAATGAGTATTTTAAATCCGCAATCACATCTTCCATAATATCATCAAGTAAATCCTCTTTATATTGGTAATGTTTATAAAAAGTCCCTCTATTTAAATCTGCACCCTCTACAATGTCTTTAATCGTAATTTCCTTTAATGCCTTTTGCTGCATAAGTGATAGTAATGATTTTTTTAAAGCTTGTTGAGATTTGAGGATTCTCCGATCAATAGAGCTATTTTTCTCATACATACATAATGCCTCCAATTGTTCAATTTAACATCAATAGTAAACAAATGATAGGGGATGTGTTGGATAACAAACAATCCGGGGGTTGTTTGCTGATTGAATGCTTAATGAATTCATCTTACTATAAAAGAGTAGAGATAATAAACAAATGTTGTTTATTTTGTTTATTTTGATATAAGAACGATGACAATGAGGAGGAGAAAATATGAAACTTAATAACAAAGTAACAGTAGTCACTGGAGCAGCCTCTGGTATGGGGAAGGAAATCGCTGTACTTTACGCGAAAGAGGGAGCTAAAGTAGTCGTTTCAGATATTAATGACCAAGCAGCAAATGCAACTGTTGAGGAGATAAAATCTGCAGGAGGAGAAGCAATTGCTGTATCAGCAAATGTGGCAAAAGAAGAGGATATTCAAAACCTGATTCATACAACTGTACAAACATATGGTACTGTAGATGTACTTGTCAACAATGCAGGCATCATGGATAATTTTGAGCCCGCTGGTGATATTGATGATGAAAAATGGGAAAGAGTTTTTTCAATAAATACGAACAGTGTTATGAGAAGTACGCGCAAAGTGTTGCCCATTTTTTTAGAGAAACAAAAGGGAGTTATTATTAATATTGCCTCAGCAGGAGGTTTAAACGGTGCACGTGCCGGAGCTGCCTATACTGCATCTAAACATGCTGTTGTTGGATTTACCAAAAACACTGGATATATGTATGCTGGACAAGGTATTCGTTGTAATGCAATTGCTCCTGGTGGAGTCGAAACGAATATTTCAGCATCAATGACTGGAGTTAATCAATTTGGGATGGGACGTATTCAACCGGGATTAGGGATAAATCCCAGAGTAGGAAAACCTGAGGAAATTGCAAAGGTTGCTTTATTCTTGGCAACAGAAGAATCAAGTTTTGTTAATGGTACAGTTATTACAGCGGATGCTGGCTGGACTGCATATTAATAGAGAAACCCAAAATTAAAAGTGTAGAAGGTCCATGTTTTGAATACGGACCTTCTACACTTTTTGTTTACTCACCGATAAAATTATTAAACACAAGCTACTGTTTTACAATATGATATAATGCCCCAGCGGCATGGTGAATCTTTCTTTCAAAAATCATGTTAAAAAATCCCTTCTATTTTTAACACGTAGCAGGTGTTTTGAAACAGAAGGGATGCAGTCATATTATATTTTGTTGAGCTTGCCTATTTTAATAAATCCTGCTTTATATAAAGCTTGCAAGATAATAATGAGAGCAGGACCAATGATCAACCCTATGAATCCTATTAATTCAAATCCGATATACATACTTATCAAAGCCGAAAGTGCACTGATTCCTATGCTGGCTCCAAGGATTTTAGGCTCTATTACTCTCCGGACAATCGTAATAACGGCGAAAAGGATAATTAACCCGATTCCGAGATGTGTGCTGCCAAACACAAAGTTGTAGATTGCCCAAGGAACCAGGAAGGAACCTGCCCCTAAGATAGGCAGTATATCAACTAAAACAACGCATAGTGATAAAACAAGTGCATATTCTACTTTTAAAATAAGAAGCCCTACAAAAGACAAAATAAATGTAATGAAACAGAAGATAATTTGTGCTTTAAAAAAGCCGATAAATGCTTTTAACAATTGACTAACAACCAAATCGATTTTTTCTCTAGTCGAATCAGAAAAAATACTCAGCACTCTGATCTTAATTTTTGGCAAGTCAAGGCAAAATAGAAACATGGCTACTAAATAAATAATCGTGTGTACTAAGATTAATGGAATAGATGCAATAAAATCAAATAGGTTCTTCGTAATGGAAGTAGCTAATCCTAATACAAAGTCTTTAAGTGATTCTATCCCTTGCTGGATGGTTGAAAGATATTCATTAGGGATTTGGATATAATATCCCTGGAAGTGCTTGAATAACTCTTGTGCTTCATCTGCGAAAAGATAATAATAATCAGGAAAGTTTTTCGTCACATCTAACAATTGAACAACGAGTGTAGTTATGATCCAGTAGCCGCTTAATCCAAAAATTAAAAGAAACAGGATAAAAACAATCGTTACACTTAGCTGCCGTTTTATTTTTAATGAACGCATGCCAACCTGTACAGCAGGTTCTAATAATATAGCTGTTAATAGTGCTAAAATAATGGGAATACAGTATGGAATCAAAAATATGATGATACCTATCGTTACGGTAAGAAAAATTATTTTTTTATATGACATTGGGCACCTCAAAATTGTGAAAAATCAAACATATTATATCTTTATTATATACTGTGGAGCCAATTTCTCCTATATGTTAATATGAATAAAATAAATTATATTATTCTACCAAAAAGAAAACGTGGACTATGTAGTCATTATACCATGTTGTTGACCAGTTAATGATATTGTTTACATGCCGGTATACAGGTGATGAAAAATATTTGGGAAAATTAGACTAACAGCAAGACCTTTACTTTATGATGAAAATCTAATAGAATAATTGAATGACTTTGATTTGAAATTGAACAAGAGGTGAAATAATGAGGAAGTTTTTTAATAACATCCAAAATAATTATATGAGCCTTTTCTTTTTAGCTGTTTTATTATTATGGATAAAAACATATTTCGTTCAACATAATGAATTTAATTTAGGCTTAGAAAATGGCTTACAAGAGTTTCTATTATTTTTCAATCCGTTAGGATCAGCACTATTGTTCCTTGGGTTATCTTTATTATCAAGAAAAAGAAAATTGTTATGGTTAATTGTGTTTGACTTTTTAATGAGCTTTTTATTGTTTGCCAATGTTGTGTACTACAGATTCTTTAGTGATTTTATTACACTGCCAACATTGACTCAAACGCAAAACTTTGGGGATGTAAGTACTAGTGTGACTTCACTATTGCATTCAACCGATATTCTGATTTTCCTTGATCCGGTTATTATACTTGTGTTAGGAATTTTATTCCGACGTCAAAACAAACAAGTACAGGTCATTAAACTTAGAAAAGTAGGGACTGTTTTATTAGCAGCAATACTTATTATGAGCATTAACCTTGGACTTGCTGAAAAAGATCGTCCTCAGCTATTAACAAGAACATTTGACCGAAATTATATCGTTAAGTATTTAGGTATGTACAATTATACGATTTATGATGCTGTACAAAGTACAAGAGCATCTGCTAAACGTGCAATGGCGGATAGTAATGATATTACAGAAGTGCTTAACTATACTCGTTCTAATTATGCAAGCCCAAATCCTGAATATTTTGGTGCTGCAAAAGGAATGAATGTCGTTTATCTTCACTTAGAATCGATTCAGAATTTTATTATCGATTATAAGTTAAATGGAGAGGAAGTAACACCGTTTTTGAATTCTTTAACAAAGGATTCTAACACATTGTATTTCGATAACTTTTTCCATCAAACAGCACAAGGAAAAACAGCTGATGCTGAATTTATGTTAGAAAACTCGTTGTTTGGGCTTCCACAAGGATCTGCTTTCTCAACAAAAGGTTTAAATACGTATCAATCTGCACCAGCTATTTTAGGTCAAGAAGGATACACGTCAGCTGTATTCCACGGTAATAAAGGTTCCTTCTGGAATCGTGACGAAATTTATAAATCATTTGGTTATGATTATTTCTTTGACTCTAGTTATTATGATTTAAATCCAGAAGATCTTGCTGAATACGGGTTAATGGATAAGCCGTTCTTCCAGCAATCAGAACCATTACTTGAAACATTACCACAGCCGTTTTATACAAAATTTATTACAGTAACAAATCATTATCCTTATAAAATGAATCAGGAATTAGCAACAATTGAACCTCATACGACTGGAGATATGTCTGTTGATAATTACTTCCAGACAGCACGTTATGCTGATGAGGCATTAAAGGAATTCTTTGATTATCTAAAAGAATCCGGGTTAGATAAAAATACAATTGTTGTTATGTATGGTGACCATTACGGTATTTCAGAAAATCATAATAAAGCAATGTCTAAAGTTCTAGGTAAAGAAGTTGGACAATTTGAAAGTACAGGTCTTCAAAGAGTCCCATTATTTATTCATGCACCTGGTCTTGAAGGCGGAACAATGCACCAATATGGCGGTCAAATTGATCTTCTTCCAACATTATTGCATTTACTAGGTGTTGATACTAAACAGTATGTGCAATTTGGAACAGATTTATTATCTGAAGAACATGATGAGCTGGTTCCATTTAGAAATGGTGACTTTGTCAGTCCGGAAGTAGTATACACTGGTGGTAAATACTTTGATTCAGCAACTGGAACTGAAATAGATGCAACAGAAGAAGCGCTAAAGCAAAAAGAAATTGCTGAAATGAAATTAAGTTACTCTGACAAGCTTGTGGAAGGAGATCTTTTACGCTTCTACACACCACAAAATTTCACTCCTGTAGACCGTTCAAAGTATGACTACAGTGAAAAGAAATCAATTATTGAAAAGAGTAATACTGAGACAGAAGCAGAAAATGCAGAAGCTCAAACTGAAAAAGAAAATGCAACTGAAACTAAATAATGATATGAAAGCTGTTGAGTTTATGAACTCAGCAGCTTTTTTTGTTTTTGTAAATGATTTAATGTGAGTAAAGTACAAAAGGGATTTACTCTTTGAGGGAAAAGTCGTTCATAGGGGGAATGAAAGACAAAGGTCATCCGTCACAGAAGAGAAAAGTCCTTCATAGGGGGAATGAAAGACAAAAGTCATCTGTCACAGAAGAGAAAAGTCCTTCATAGGGGGAATGAAAGACAATAGTCATATGTCACAGAAGAGAAAAGTCCTTCATAGAGGCAATGAAAGACAAATGCCGCTACCTACAGCAACAAAAAGTCCGTCACTAATTCTAATAAATCATTTTTGAAATCTCCTAAAAAAACTAAGATATCTAATTAAAATAAAAACAAATCAAAAAAAACAAATAAAAACGGGTGATATTTTGTGGGTTTAGTAGTATAATCAATAAAAAAGATTGCTCCAAAAATGAATGGAGGGAATTAGGAAATGAAAGTATCCTTATTTATTACATGCTTAGCAGATGTGTTTTATTCGAATGTTGGAAAACACACTGTGGAGCTTTTAGAAAAGCTTGGTTGTGAAGTTGATTTTCCAGAACAGCAAACCTGCTGTGGACAACCTGCTTTTAATAGCGGATATCATAAAGAAACAAAAGAAGTGGCAAAACACATGATTCGTACGTTTGAGAATTCAGATTATGTTGTAGGTCCATCCGGTTCATGTGTAGCGATGCTACATGAATACGGTCATCTATTTGAAAATGAGCCAGTGTGGAAAGAAAAAGCGGAAAAATTAGCAAAAAAATCATTTGAATTAACTCAGTTTATTGTCGAAGTACTAAAAGTAGAAAACGTGAATGCTAGTTTACCGGCTTGTGCCACTTATCATAAATCCTGTCACATGACACGCTTACTAGGTGTAAAGGACTCACCCGGCAAGCTATTAGATAATGTTGATGGCTTAGAGGTAAAGCCGCTTCCTAATAGTCATGATTGCTGTGGATTTGGTGGAACTTTTTCAGTCAAAATGGTTCCTATTTCAGAGCAAATGGTAGATGAAAAGGTGAGACATATAGAAGAAACAGGTGCAGAAGTATTAATTGGCGCTGATTGCGGCTGCTTAATGAACATCGGTGGAAGAATTAACCGAAAAGGAAAGCCAATTAAAGTCATTCATATAGCAGAAGTATTGAACAGCGAGGTGAAGTGAAATGGCGATGAAAATTAGTGATGAAAAGTTTTTTGATCGTGTTGATAAAGGTGTAAACAATTCCTTTATGAGAAATGCGGTTGCATCTGCTCAAGAGAGAATGCAGGGAAAACGGCTGTTGGCAACAGAAGAGCTGGGGAATTGGGAAGAATGGAGAAAGCTTGGTGAAGAAATCAGATCACATACGCTTCAACACCTTGACTACTATTTGGAACAGTTAAGTGAAAATGTAAAAAAACGTGGTGGCCATGTATTTTTTGCTTCAACAAAAGAAGAGGCAAATGAGTACATCACAAAAGTAGCAAAAGAAAAACAAGCGAAGAAAGTCGTAAAGTCAAAATCAATGGTAACAGAAGAAATCCACTTAAATAGTGCGCTTGAAAATGCGGGCTGTGAAGTAGTAGAAACGGATTTAGGTGAATATATTCTTCAGCTTGATGATCATGATCCACCATCACATATCGTTGTTCCGGCTCTTCATAAAAACAAAGAGCAAATTCGTGACACATTCAAAGAAAAAAGAGGCTATGATAAGTCGGAAATTCCTGAAGAGCTTGCTCTTTTTGCTAGAGAGCAATTAAGGCAAGAATTCTTAAGTGCAGATCTTGGAATTACAGGATGTAACTTTGCTGTTGCGGAATCTGGTTCTATAAGTCTAGTCACAAATGAAGGAAATGCCGGACTTGTAACCGCTTTACCGAAAACACAAATTACTGTTATGGGAATGGAGCGGATCGTTCCAACATGGGAAGAGCTAGATATAATGGTAAGTTTACTGTGCAGAAGCTCTGTTGGACAAAAACTAACTAGCTATATTACAGGATTAACTGGACCAAAAGACGAGGGTGACGTTGATGGACCTGAAGAATTCCATTTGGTTATTGTTGATAACGGACGTTCAAATATACTGGGAACTGAATTTCAAAGTGCCCTTCATTGTATTCGTTGTGCAGCTTGTGTCAATGTATGTCCAGTATATCGACATGTTGGTGGACATTCTTATGGCTCAATCTATGCGGGACCAATTGGTGCAGTGTTATCACCGTTGCTTGGAGGTTATGAAGATTATAAGGAGCTCCCTTATGCATCATCATTATGTGCAGCATGTACAGATGTCTGCCCAGTAAAAATACCTCTTCATGAACTTTTAATTAAACATCGAAGAAAAATTGTTGAAGATGAAAAGAAATCACCATTTGGTGAAAAGCTTGCGATGAAAGGGTTCCAACTAGCAGCAAGTTCACCAAGTCTATATAAAACAGGGACAAAATCAGCTTCATCTGTCATGGCGCCATTTACAAAAGAAAACAGCATTCAAAAAGGACCAGGTCCTATGAAGCCATGGACAGATGTACGTGATTTCCCGGCACCAAGTAAAGAAAGATTTAGAGACTGGTATAAAAAGAGAGAAAAAGGAGGGGAATAAAAAGATGGCAGCAGGACAAATCATAAATCGCGATTCATTTCTCAATACAGTAGCTGAAAAATTAGGAAGAGATAGAGTGAAAACCGTTACAAAACCACAATGGACGACAACCACTCAATATGATGTGTTAAAAGATGCCACACAGGATGAATTGGTCGAGGTTCTGAAAAAACATTGTGAAGTTATTCATACCCAATTTATTGAGACGAATTCTGAGCAACTTTCCCAAAAAATCCGGGAAGTGTTTGCGCAATACGAAGTTGGAAGTATTGTGACATGGAAGGATGAACGTCACCAACAGTTTGGATTAGAAAAAGATCTATTAGATAAGCTCCCTGAAGAGAATATTGAAGTCCACATTTGGAATCCGGCTCTTAAAGAGAAAAACTTAGAAGCGGCAGAAAAAGCAGATGTGGGGATCACTTTTAGTGATATCACTCTTGCAGAATCTGGAACAGTTGTGTTATTCAGTAGTGAAAACAAAGGGAGATCCGTTAGCTTATTACCAAAAACCTATATTGCGATTGTACCTAAAAGTACACTTGTGCCTAGAATGACACAAGCTACTGCTTTCATTAACAAACAAGTCCAAGAAGGAAAAAACATTTCTTCCTGTATTGATTTTATTACAGGACCAAGTAATAGCGCTGATATTGAATTGAACCTCATTGTAGGGGTTCACGGTCCAATAAAAGCAACGTATATTCTTGTGGAAGATAAATAAATTCAAAAATAAACAAAAAATATATTCAAAAATAAACAAACATAGTATATAATTAAAAACAGATAATCAAACAAAAACAGATATAAACACAATAGAGGAGGAAACAAAGTGGTACAAAGTTTATGGAATAAAGAAAAAGCAG
Organism: Metabacillus niabensis; assembly: GCF_020524345.1. Lineage (GTDB taxonomy): Bacteria > Bacillota > Bacilli > Bacillales > Bacillaceae > Metabacillus > Metabacillus niabensis_B. The sequence goes on along the minus strand of NZ_JAIVLH010000018.1, from coordinate 101,634 downwards.
CTTCATTGTCTCAAGGTGTAGAAGAGCTAGTTTATCGCTCAAACTTAATTGGTTCAGATCGTGCGGTTTGTAACTGGGGTGGCGGAAATACATCAATGAAAACGATTGAAAAAGACTTCCGTGGCCGTGACGTTGAGGTTATGTACGTTAAAGGTAGTGGATCAGATTTAGCAACAATGAAAGCTCACAATTTCACTGGTCTAAGAATGGAAGATATTCGACCATTAATCGAACGTGACGAAATGTCAGATGAAGATATGGTAGCATACCTTGCACACTGCATGATCGATAGCAAACACCCACGCGCATCAATCGAAACTCTATTACATGCGTTCTTACCATTCAAGCATGTTGACCATACACACCCAGATGCAATCATTGGTCTTTGTTGTGCAGACAATGGTCGCCAAATTGCTGAAGAAATCTACGGAGATCGTTTTGTCTGGGTACCTTATGTTCGCCCAGGATTCACACTTTCTAAAATGATCGCAGAAGGTGTTAAAAACAATCCAAACGCAGAATTAGTATTAATGGAAAAACACGGTCTTGTTGTTTGGGGAGAAACTGCTGAAGAAAGCTATGAAAAAACAATTTCTGTTATTAATGAAGCAGAACAATATATCCAAGCTAAATTGGTAGAAGAAAATGTATTTGGAGGACAAAAATACGAAGCACTTTCTGAAGAAGATCGTAAAAGCGCTTTAGCGCAAGTAATGCCAGTGATTCGCGGTGCAGTTAGTGAAGAAAAGAAAATGCTATTAACATATGATGATGCGGAAGATGTGCTGCAATTTGTAAACAGCCAAAATGCTCCAGAATTATCACAAGTTGGAGCAGCATGTCCAGATCATTTAGTTCACACAAAAATGACACCACTATTCATTAACTGGAACCCTCAAGAACAAGATATTACTAGCTTAATTGAAAAAGTAAAATCAGGAATCGAAGCCTTTAAAGAAGAGTACAAAGCATACTTCGAACGAAACAAAAACGAAGGTGACCAAATTTCTGAAACAGCTCCACGTGTTATTTTAATTCCTGGTATCGGAATGGTGAACACTGGTAAAAACGTAGCGATGGCTAACGTTAGTGGTGCTTTATACCACCGTGCAATCGCGGTTATGAAACGTTCTACAACTCTAGGAAAATTTGTTTCATTAAATGAAAATGAATCATTTAATGTAGAATACTGGCCATTGGAGCTTTATAAATTATCTCTAGCTCCTGCAGAAGCTGAATTCTCAAGACAAGTTGCATTCGTAACAGGTGGCGCTGGTGGTATCGGTAGCGAAACTTGCCGTCAATTTGTTGCAGAAGGTGCACATGTAGTAATTGCTGACCTTAACCTAGAAGGTGCTGAAAAGGTAGCAGCAGAAATCAACGAGAAATATGGAGAGGGTCGTGCATTCGCAGTAAAAATGGATGTAACAAGTGAAGAAGCTGTTCAAGAAGCATTCAAACAAACTGCTTTAACTTACGGTGGCGTTGATATTATCGTAAACAATGCAGGTTTGGCAACTTCAAGCCCGTTTGATGAAACATCTTTAAAAGAGTGGAACCTAAATATGAACGTTCTTGGTACAGGTTACTTCCTAGTTGCCCGTGAAGCGTTCAAACAAATGAAATCACAAGGTACTGGTGGAAACATGGTATTCATCGGTTCGAAAAACTCTGTATATGCAGGTAAAAATGCAGCAGCATACAGCTCAGTTAAAGCAATGGAAACACACCTTGCAAGATGTATTGCAGCAGAAGGTGGAGAATTCGGAATCCGTGTAAACTCAGTTCTTCCAGATGCAGTGCTTCAAGGTTCAGCAATTTGGGGATCAAGCTGGAGAGAAGAGCGTGCCGCAGCATACGGAATTCACCCAGATCAATTAGAAGATCACTATCGTAAACGAACTACATTACTAGTAAATATCTATCCAAAAGATATTGCACAATCTATTTTATTCTTTGCATCATCAAAATCAGATCGTACTACAGGTTGTATGTTAACTGTAGATGGTGGAGTTCCAGCAGCGTTTACTAGATAATAAAGACTAAACAAGGTGTAACAGAATAAAGTTTCTATTACACCTTGTTTTTTATATTATTAGGACTTGGAAATAAGCCAAGTTTTTGTTGCAACTGTTTTGAAAGCGCATTAGTATAAAACACGATGCGTTTAAACGTATACTCTTGTATAATAATATATCTAGAGCCTACAAGCATAAGAGCTGTCTCTTTTAGCACGTAAGCTCAGACCTCATTATAAAAAGAAGTAACAGGAGGTATTGATCAATGCTTGTAGTAGAAAGACATAAAAAAATCGTTGAAGTTGTAAATGAGAAGTTAAGTGTTCGTGTAACAGAGTTAAGTAAGATTTTCCAAGTAACGGAAGAGACAATTCGACGTGATTTAGAGAAACTTGAAAAAGAAAACTTGTTACGCCGTAGTCATGGTGGAGCTGTTAGTATAAAAGACGAGCAAACTGAAGTATCGTATGCTGAACGGGAAATCACAAATGCTTCGGAAAAAAGATCCATTGCAATTGAAGCAGTGAAACTTATTCAGCCAGGTGATCAGATCGTACTTGATGCGAGTACAACAGCATGGTATATGGCAAAGGAAATGCCTGATCTGCCCTTAACTGTTTTAACAAATTCAATTAAGGTAGCGATAGAGCTTAGTAAAAAAGAACAGGTAAAAGTGATCTCAACTGGTGGGATGCTCCAACCGAAGTCTCTTTCCTATGTTGGTCCATTAGCCGAAAGGTCACTTAATATGTACCATGTGAACAAAGCTTTCTTATCATGTAAAGGGGTACATGTTGACGCTGGTTTAAGCGATTCAAATGAATGGCAGGCTTTATTAAAAAGACAAATGATGTCGATTGCAGACAAAACAATACTGATGGCTGATTCTACAAAATTTGGTGTAAGAACATTTGCTCAAATTACGGACATTCAGCGAATTGGTCACGTCATTACAGATGATCACATTGATGAATCATTTTGCAGAGCACTGGAAGAAAAAGGTGTACAAGTAAAAACTGTCGAGATAAGGTGAGTCTTCGGTCAAAAGATTACGCCTATTTAAAAATGGGATAACTGGATAAAACGGGGTAGTGGAGGCTATTCCGTTTTTTGCTAGAAAAAAGAGGGATCTAAATGAGTGCAAATCTTTTACATGAACTATTACAACTAAATGATGAAGAAAAATTAATGCTTCAGCAAAAAAAAGAAGTTCAGAAGGAGCTTTATACTAGCCAGGAACCCTTCATTGTTGAAGGAGAGAGATTTTTAAATCAAAACAAAATGATTATGGTACGGAAACACACTAGATTTGTTCACTTTCCGAAGCATAAGCACAATTATATAGAAGTGAATTATGTTTTTAATGGTTCTCTTACCCAAACCGTTGGAAATGAACGAATGGAATTAAAAAAGGGAGATCTTTTATTTCTAAATCAACATATAGAACATGAACTTGAAGCGTGCAATGAAGAAGATATTATTATTAACTTTATTATTAAACCCGAATTCTTTACTTTTATTTTTTCTTACTTAACGACGGAAAATTTGATTTCGAACTTTTTGATTAGCAGCCTATTCGACCAAACACAACAAGGTCAATATTTATATTTTGCTGTATCGGAAATTGACAGTGTTCAAGACCTTATTGGGAAAATTATCGTGGAAATTATGAATCCGTCAATGCTCTCAGAATCAACGATAAAATTATATATGGGTTTGCTGATGGTAGAGCTGATAAAAAATTCGGATAAGGTTCGATACAACCAGAATCTGAATAAGCACTATATTATTGTAGAGTCCCTAAAATATATTGAAGAACATTTTCGACATGCCTCTTTATATGAATTGGCAGAAATCCTAAATCAACCGCACTACACCTTAAGTAAAGAGATTAAAAAGGCAACAGCCTATACATTTAAAGAGCTTGTTCAAGCAAAAAGATTGACCATCGCAAAGGATCTGCTGGAGAATACTTCACTTTCTATTTCTTCCATTGTAGAAGAGGTAGGTTATGAAAATATTAGTTATTTTTATCGCGTTTTCAAAAGCAAATATGGATATACACCTAAGAAATTTCGAGATCAACTTTCTAACAATTAGTCATGTCACCACTGGAAATAGTAGGGGACATGACTTTTTTTGCATCCTTTTCTCATGGCAAATAAGGACAATAAAAATAATGAATTAAGATATAGGAACTTCCGGTGATATCAACTAAAATAAACATAGAAGCAAGCGTTTTCAGGAAAGAGGTGTCAAAATGAGTAGTTATAGCTTAGCTGTAGATATTGGTGCTTCAAGTGGGAGGTTAATACTTGGGCATTTAGCTAATGGGAAATTAAACTTAGATGAAATTCATCGTTTTGAAAATAAGATAGTGAAAAAAAATGAACATTTTTGCTGGGATATTGAGGCCTTATTTCAAGAAATCAAAACAGGTATAAAAAAATGCAGTGAACTAGGTATCAAACCGGATAGCATTGGAATTGATACATGGGCAGTTGATTATGTGTTACTTGATGAGCATGACAACCTCTTAACAGATGCAATTGCATACAGGGATCCAAGAACAGACGGAATGATGGAAGAGGTTTTTAAAATCATTCCAAAGGAAAAATTATACTTTGAAACCGGAATCCAATTTCAAAAATTTAATACGATTTATCAATTGTATGCGTTGAAGCAAACATCACCTGAAGTTTTACAAAAAGCAAAGTCATTCCTCATGATTCCTGAGTATTTTAATTTTTTATTAACAGGAAAAAAGGCGAATGAGTATACAAATGCAACCTCTACACAGCTTGTAAATGCATTTACGAAAAAATGGGATCATGAGCTTCTAGACAAGCTTGGAATTAACAAAGAAATGTTTCACGAGATACTACCACCTAAAACAGTGTTAGGGACACTTTCAAAAGAGCTTGTTGAAGAGTTTGGTTTTGACATGAAAGTCGTATTACCGGCGACACATGACACTGGATCAGCTGTAATCTCTGTGCCGGAAGTAGAGGACTCAATTTATATCAGCTCCGGCACATGGTCGCTAATTGGTGTTGAAAATCGCTTTCCAATTTGTGTTCCGCAAGCGCTTAAATATAACTTTACGAATGAAGGCGGGATTGATTATCGCTACCGTTTTCTTAAAAATATTATGGGCCTTTGGATGATTCAAGAAGTAAAGCGCAACTATCATGACCAATACTCTTTTGCAGAATTAGTAAAGCTGGCTGAAAGTGAACAACAGTTCCAGTCGATCGTTAATGTAGATGATGACCGTTTCCTAAAGCCTGACAATATGGTTGACGAAATCCAAAAATACTGTCAGGAAACAAAACAGCCAATTCCGCAAACACCCGGTCAAATGGCAAAATGTGTGTATGATAGTTTAGCAGAAAGCTATAAGCTGGCAATTAATGAAATAGAAGAGATTTTTGAGAAAAACTTTCCAAGAATAAATGTAATCGGCGGAGGTTGCCAAAATGAAATGCTTAACCAAATGATTGCAAATGTTACGAACAAAGAGGTTTGTGCGGGACCAATCGAAGCGACAGCTATTGGAAATATTGTGGCACAATTTATGGCATTAGGTGAGATTCATACAATTCAAGAAGCAAGAACGACAATTAAAGATTCATTTGAAGTGAAAACATACAAAAACCAATACGTGAGAGGATGATTATGATGTCAGTAAGAGAAAGCTATGAATTAGCCAAGAAGGAATATGAAAAATGGGGTATTTATGTAGATGAAGTACTTGAGCAATTAAAACAAGTTCCAATCTCAATCCACTGTTGGCAAGGTGATGATGTTGGAGGGTTTGAAGTAAATAAAGGAGAATTATCCGGAGGAATTGATGTAACAGGAAATTACCCTGGTAAAGCAAGAACACCTGAAGAATTAAGAAGCGACCTGGAAAAAGCGCTATCATTAATTCCGGGAAAACACCGTGTAAATCTTCATGCGATTTACGCTGAAACAAATGGGGAAGTAGTTGAACGTGATCAGTTAGAACCGAAACACTTCGAGAACTGGGTTAACTGGGCAAAAGAACAAGGACTTGGACTTGATTTTAATCCAACATTATTTTCACATGAAAAATCGGCTGATGGCTTAACACTATCACATCCAGACCAAGAAATCCGTGAATTCTGGATCAACCACTGCATTGCCAGCCGTAAAATCGCTGAATACTTCGGAAAAGAGTTAGGTACACCTGCTTTAACAAACGTCTGGATCCCGGATGGTTACAAAGATGTACCAAGTGACCGCTTAACGCCAAGAGTACGTTTAAAAGAGTCATTAGATAAAATCTTTGAAGTAGAAATTGATGAACAATATAATATCGATGCAGTAGAGAGTAAATTATTTGGAATTGGTTCAGAAGCATATGTGGTAGGCTCTCACGAATTTTACATGGGTTATGCCTTAAAAAATAACAAGCTTTGCTTATTAGATACAGGGCACTATCATCCAACAGAAATGGTATCCAACAAGATTTCTTCTATGCTTCTATACAGTGATAAACTAGCATTACACGTATCAAGACCAGTACGTTGGGACAGTGACCACGTTGTCACTCTTGATGACGAATTAAAAGAAATTGCACTTGAAATTGTACGAAATGACGCACTAGATAAAGTAATGATCGGTCTAGATTTCTTTGATGCAAGTATTAACCGTGTTGCTGCTTGGACAATTGGTACACGTAATATGATTAAATCTCTACTGTACGCAATGCTCGTACCAAACAATCATTTAAAACAGCTTCAAGAAGAAGGAAACTTTACAGAAAGACTAGCATTAATGGAAGAATTCAAAACATATCCATTTGGTGCAATCTGGGATTACTATTGTGAGCAAAATGGTGTTCCTGTGAAGGAAACTTGGTTAGAAGATGTTAAGAAGTATGAGAATGAAGTGCTTTCTAAGAGATAAGCGTTCTTAAATTTGAAGGTGGATATTCGCATAAAATGTCAAAAAGCACAAAAGTGATCACTCAATCACTATGTGCTTTTTGCTGTTTATATTAGTATAATTAAACATTAATCTAAAATTAATTTTCAAATAGGAGCTTTTTCTATGTTTCCTCGAATATATATCTGTTTGTTTTTTCTCATATTTATAAGCGGTTGTAGTTTTTCATCAAAATACGAGGTTATATACAACGGCGAGAAAGACCAAAAGCAGGAACAATCCGAAATAAATCATCAGGATTACACGATTGCAATCGTTCCGAAAGTAACAGGGATTCCTTATTTTAATGCAGTAGAAGAAGGTGCCGTTGAAGCTGGATATGATTTAGATGTAAATGTACTTTACTCAGGCCCATTAATTGCAGATTGGAAGCAGCAGGAATCCATTATTAATCATTACATTGAACAGAATGTAGATTTAATAGCCGTCTCTGCAAACGATCCTGAAAAGCTTGGTCCGGCCCTGAAAAAGGCAAGCCTTAAAGGGATAAGGGTCATTACATGGGATTCTGATGCAAATGAGCAATATAGAGAAATGTTTATAAATATGGTTGATCCGGAGGTTCTAGGTCGGCATATTATGGATACCCTTTCATCGCGTGTACATGAACAAGGGGATTATGCCATTGTAACGGGAGCAAGTGATGCAGCCAATTTAAATGAATGGATCGAATGGATGAAGCTGCATCAAAAAGAAAATTATCCGAATATGAGGCTCGTTGATATCGTAGAATCAAATGATGATCCAAAACAAGCATATAAGGCAGCAACAGATTTAGTGAAAAAATATCCTGATATTAAAGGGGTTATTGGTAGCTCTTCTGTGGGTCCACCTGCAGCATCACAAGCAGTACAGGATGCACATAAAGCTGGAGAAATCACTGTAGTAGGATTATCAACACCAAACTTGATGAGAGAATACATTAAAGATGGATCTTCTCAGGTTGTGACCCTGTGGAGTCCAAAGAAACTAGGTTATTTAACAGTTAGTGTGGCCAAAGAACTATTAGACGGTCAGGAGATTCAGGATAATCAATATATTTCGAATATCGGAAACATTCGGGTGAAGGAAGATACAGTCATTATGGGTCAGCCAATTGATTTTACAAAGGAGAATATCGATCAGTATGATTTCTAGAATGATGGAAGCGTTGCAACTAAAACACTTTCGCCTTAAGACAAAATTAATCATTACCTACATTCTTCTTACCGTTATTCCGATGGCTATATTAGGGTATATCACCTACTATCAAAATACAAAAGCAATAGAGGAAGAAGTAGGAGAGTATGTACCAAGGCTTTTAAAACAGGCTAATAAAAATATTGAAAATGAAATTAATGAGCTGGGAAATTTACCTAATCTCATTTACAACTCAAGTGATGTGATGGCGATCTTAAGGACAAACCCGTATGATGAGAGGTCTTCCTTACTTGAAGATCAATTTACAATAGAAAGCTTTCTTTCGAGAACGTATTTAGGGAGTAATAACAATAATATTTTAGGGGCATTTTTACTATCTAAAAATAGATCTTTCATTAGTACGCGTGTATCATATGAAGGCTTTAATTTTAGTGATCATACATTTCCATATGGGGAAGCACATGATCTTGGTGGAGATACAAAAATACTTCTGCCGAGTCAAGCTAACTTGTCCTTTGAAGGAAACCCTCCATATATGCTTCTTGTTAAGGACATTGTAGATCTTGATAATCGAAAAAATCTTGGGACATTATTTTTAGCAGTTAAATTAAATTTTATAGAAGAAATACTCGAAGATTTAGATGAAGAAGAAAAAGCAACGATGTGGCTAATGGACAGTCAAGGTCAGATTATTTACCACCCGGTTCATAACAAGATTGGTTCTTATTTCGAGGAAGTTCATGATTATCCTCTTCTTAATGGAAGCTTTCGCACAAATGATGACCAAGACAGAACACTAATCAGTATCAACCAGTCTGAGAAACAGGACTGGATTCTAGTTCACAGTATACCGATTACCTATTTAACCGAGAGAACGGATGTGGTTAAAACGGTAGCCATTATTATTTTTATTATTCTTGTGATTTTTACCACGATCATTTCGGTTGGTGTTGCTTGGAGTGTAACAAAACCAATTAATATTCTAGGAAAAATTATGAAAGATGTTGAACGCGGGAACCTTGATGTGAAAATTCCCATCCATTCTAAGGATGAAGTGGGAGTCTTAGCAACTTGTTTTCAATCAATGATTAGAAGAATAAGGGAATTGATTAAGAAAAATTATCACATTGAGTTACGGCAAAAAGATGCTGAACTATATGCACTACAGTCGCAAATCAATCCCCATTTTATGTACAACACATTAGAAACAATTGGTGCAGCAATTGAAGATGGAGAATCTGATTTAGTTGTGGATATGGTAGCTATACTGGGAAGAATGCTTAGATATTCACTAAGTAACATAGATAAAATTGTTCCAATTAAAGAGGAAATTCTCCATATTGAAGATTATTTAACCTTGCAGAAATTTCGTTTTGAGGAGAGAATCTCTTTTCAGATTCACCAAAATAAGGAACAAAAAGGGTACTTAACGCCAAAGTTTATTTTACAGCCAATAATAGAAAATTCAATAAAGTATGGAATGAAAAAGCGGAAAACCCTTCATCTTGATATTGAAGTTATTCATAAAGAGGATTCCTCAATTTTGTTTGTGATTAAAGATAATGGTCCGGGAATCGAGACTAAAAAGCTTGATGAGTTAAATCAATTATTAGAGAAAAATCCGATCATTAATAGAGATTCAGGATTTGGGATAACGAATGTCCATGCTCGAATCGTTATGATGTATGGGTCTGAATACGGCATCACAATAGAAAGCAAGGTAGACGAAGGAACTGTTGTAACGATAAGAATTCCACAGAGAATAAAAATGCAAGAAAATGGTGAGTAATCATGACTTCGATTAAAACAATTATTGTAGATGACGAAAGTAGAATACGACGTAGAATTGAAAGACTTGTTCAAGCTTGTGGGGAAGAATGGGAAATTATCAATCTATTCTCAGATGGAAAAGAAGCTTTTGAAGAAATCACAAATCAATCCATTTCGTTTGATTTACTGATAACAGATGTACAAATGCCTGAAATGGATGGTTTAACCTTAATCAGCGAATTGAAAAAAACACATTCATTTACTTCTATTATTATAAGCGGTTATGATGATTTCACTTACTTACAAACAGCTATGCGTGAAGGGGCAGTCAATTATATTTTAAAGCCTGTAGATAAACATAAATTTACTGAGCAATTGGAAGAGGTTAAAGTCAAGATTTCTGCTAAACGAATGGAACAACAAAAGTGGAGCGAAATAAATAGCAAGGCACAGCAGTTAATTTATACAAAGCAAATACAGTTATTAAGTGAAATCACCTGGAATGATGCGATGGATTTATCTGTCATTGATTGGACAAAGCAATTTCCTGATGGAGTTTATCAATTACTTTATGTCAGTGTTGACCAGAACATTTCTGCAGTAGAAAATCTAGCTTCAACTTCGAATTGGGATTTGAAAATGGAAGGAATGTTCAAACAAATTTCTCAGTTGGCTGCAATAGAAATGGATTACTGGTGGTGGAGAAGCGGAAAACTTCAATATTGGATTCTCATACGTTTTTCTGACATAAATCATGTTAAAGTTAACCAAATGATAGAACAGTACAAAGCGGGTATACAAAAAATAACTCCTTTTACAATTTCTATTGGGGTAGCTAACCCTTTTCAAGAAATTAAATTATTACCTAGTATAAAAGATCAGCTGTTAACTTTGCTTCAGTATCGGATGATACATGGGGGAAATAAGATTTATCATCAACACATGCTTGTTAATTTAACGGTTAATTCAAAGCCAAAAAATGTATCATCCATGATCTACAAACAAGTTCAACAAATATTATCATCACTTGACGGGAAAGGGGAAGACGAAACCGTTAGTGCTGTAAATCAACTGTTCAATGAATTAGAAAGCATAAGTTCCCCGACAATAATAGAAGATGCCGTTCATTACTTATGTCTTCAAGTCATTAACAAGTGGATGGAAATTGACGGCTTTGGAGAAAATGCTGAAATGCTTTCAAAAGCTCTAAAAGTCACGAAAAAGGCGGGCAATTTTACTCAGCTGAAAGACAGTATAAAGCATTGGGTAGTTGATATCAAAAGAAAAGTAGATAGTCGAAGGAAAATAGATTCAGATCCTATTCTACGCGCAAAGAATTGGATTCATGAGAACCTTGGAAAGCATATAACCATTAAAGAAATTGCCGAACACATTTATATGAGCCCGACCTATTTTAGTAACTATTTCAAAGCACAAACCGGTGAGACAATTTTAGATTATATTACAAAATGTCGTTTAGAAAAAGCAAAGGAGCTTCTCGAAACAACTGATACAAAGGTTTATGATATTTCATCAAAGCTAGGATATCAGGATACAAAATACTTTAGCCGTCTTTTCAAACAATGGTATGGTCAATCACCCTCACAATACCGTGAGTATCATTTTAAAAGAGACTAGTACATTTATGGTAATCTAGCTGTTTAAAAGCAGTCCAATTATTAGGGCTGCTTTTTATTCTTTTGAGATTTTTAATTACTAAAAGTTACTCAGAAAAGGAAGGACATTACTCTTTTAGGAAGGAGCTAGAATGTCCTTTATAAGCTAACAGAAGGACAATTTCCTTTTAGGAAGCAGCTGAAATGTCCTTCATAGGCTCTCAGAAGGACAATTTCCTTTTAAGAAGCAGCTGAAATGTCCTTCATAAGCTCGCAGAAGGACATTTCACTTTTTGGGAAGCAGTAAAATGTCCTTCATAAGCTCACAGAAGGACATTTCACTTTTTGGGAAGCAGTAAAATGTCCTTCATAGGCTCTCAGAAAGACAATTCAAACTAAAAGTCATCTGAAAATGTCTTATACATAACCTCTCTTTTTCCCATTAAAATCCATCCAAAAGCTGAAACTTAATTGTTTTTTTACATTAACTTGAAACCCTTTTCAAACATCATAATATTCACCCCCCTACCTTAGTTTTGTCTCCTACCATTAATAATTGAAGTTTTATATAGTAAGAGTATCAGAAAGAAAGCGTTTAATTACCACCATTGGAGGGACAATGATGATTAGAAAAGCATCAATTATGTTTGTTTATAAAGATCAGTACGAAGAGTATCAACGTCGTCATGATGAGTTATGGCCGGAGATGGAAAAAGAACTTAAAGAACACGGAGCACATAATTATTCTATTTTTCTAAATGAAGAATCTGGTCAGCTGTTTGCCTATTTAGAAATTGAGGATAAGGAAAAATGGAATCAAATGGCTTCAACAGATATTTGTCAAAAGTGGTGGACGTATATGGAACCTTTAATGGAAACAAATCCAGATAATAGTCCAGTTTCAAAAGAATTAAAAAGTGTTTTTTATTTAGCTTAAAACACATTAGGTTGAAAGGAGTATGCACATGGCTGGAAAAAAAGGAATGAAGTCTACAATCACTGTAGCAATGTCGAACTATTTAGAAGCCGGTTCAATCGTTGCGGGAGCTGGTGGTCTTACACTTTGGATGGAATATTTAAATTTAGATGACTTTAAATTAGGATTACTTGGAGCTTTAAGTGCAAATGGCTTTGGAGCAGCCATTGGGGCATTAGCTGGAGGGATATTGGTAGATAAATATGGTCGGAAATTAATTTACAAATATGATCTACTATTATATATGCTTGGTGTTCTATTGATTACATTTTCTTTTAACTTTCCAATGTTATTAATTGGTTATGTTATTACAGGTATTGCTGTAGGTGCTGCAATTCCGGCTGCATGGACATATATTGCTGAAGAGGCTCCAGATAATGAACGTGCTGCCAGGGTAGGTTTTGGACAATTAGCATGGTCAATTGGCCCTGCAGTATCATTACTATTATCTGTAGCACTTGCGCCACTAGGTCTTTTAGGAAGCAGAATTATCTTTGCTCAATTATTTGTAATCGCTTTAGTTACTTGGATTTTACAACAGCAAATCAATGAATCGACCATTTGGGAAGAAGAGAAGAAAAAAGAAGAGAAATTAAAGGCAAAGTTAAAAGCAACAGGGCAAGTAGCAGAAAATCCAATCAAGGAACTTTTTACAGTAAAAGCAAACCGCCAGGCAATTATTTTACTGCTGGGAATTTATGTTTTCTGGAATTTAGTTGCAGGGGTAATGGGCTATTTCATGCCATATATCTATGAAACAGTAGGCGGACTTTCCTCAGCCCAGGCCAATCTATTACAAGCATTTTTATGGATATTAACAGTCGCATCTACTTACTTTGTGTTTATTAAGTTAGGTGACAAAGTTAGCAGGAAAATTCTATATACTGTAGGAGCAGTAATGGGAATAGTGGCATGGGCTGTTCTTTCATTAGGATCAATGGGTCTTACTGAGTTATTCCTATTTGTTATCCTATGGGGGATTGCAGCAGGATTTGGAGCCCAGGCATTTTATGGATTATGGGCAAGCGAACTATTCCATACAAAATATCGTGCAAAAGCACAAGGCTTCTTATTCTGTATTGCTCGCGTAGCGGTAGGACTTATTTCGCTTATCGTGCCAACAATGATAACGGTTCTAGGGTTTAAAATATCAGGCTTAATTATGATTGGATTCCTAATAATTGCAGCTATAATCGGTTTTGTAATGGCTCCTGAAACAAGAGGGAAGTCTCTAAAACAAATTGAACAAGAACGTTATAGTGCTTAACATCTATAAACTGATGATACTTAAAATGTATCATCAGTTTTTTGTATTTAACTATAACTTATTACTATATGATTTTATTCATTTTTCTAATAATATTGAAGCCCTACGAAGAAAAAGAATGTTAAGATAATAAAAGGTATCATTTAAGGGGGGGATCTTATGAGTCATGTCATAAAACGTAACAATGTGAAAATAGAAGGTTCAGGTGAAAAAACAATCATTTTTGCGCCTGGCTTTGGGTGTGATCAGACAGTCTGGCAAGATGTTAAGAATGCTTTTTTGGACGATTATAAAGTGATTTTATTTGATTATGTAGGAATAGGAAATTCTGATATAGAGTCATATGACCCGGAAAAATATCATACATTATCAGGATACGTTCAGGATTTACTGGATATTTGTTCTGCTTTAGATTTGGAAAAAACTATTTTTGTTGGTCATTCTGTTAGTAGTATGATTGGAATGTTGGCATCAATTAAAAAACCTGCCTACTTTTCTACCCTTATTATGATCGGACCGTCTCCATGCTATCTTAACGATCCTCCATCTTATTACGGAGGTTTTGAAAAGAACGATTTGTTGGGGTTGCTGGATATGATGGAAAAAAACTATATAGGATGGGCAAATATGTTTGCTTCAACCCTTGTAAATGATCCGAATAGGCATTCACTGTCAAAGGATCTTGAAAACCGTTTTTGCTCTACAGATCCGGTCATTGCCCGCCAATTTGCTGAAGCTACCTTTTTTTCCGATAATCGGGGAGACTTATTTAAAGTAACTGTTCCTTCCTTAATTATGCAATGTTCAAATGATATCATTGCACCAGATGAGGTCGGAGAATACCTTTTACATCAACTACCAAATAGTGAATTGAAGCGGTTAATTGCAACCGGTCATTGTCCACATATGAGTCATCCTGAAGAAACGATACAAGTCATTCATCAATATCTTGAGGAGTTTTCTGTTACTGATACTAACTAACATTAAGGAGAAAAGAATGGATGAACAGTTGAACTGCGCACCAGGTGGATTTCTATCATTATCTGAAGATAGCGTAATTCGATCAGTTAATCAAACTCTATGTGAGTTACTCGATCTTTCTTCTGATGTGATAATAGGACAGCATATACATGCTATTTTACCTAAGTCGGCTCGTGTGTTTTACGAACTTTATTTCATGCCACTTGTTCAAATTGGAAAAAGAGTAGAGGAATTGTATATCTCTTTAGAAGCAAAAAATGGGAAAGAAATTCCTGTCCTTATAAATGCTAATAAAAGGGTACACAATTACCAAAATGTAATAGATTGTATACTTATTCCTATAAAAATAAGAGATGAATATGAAAATGTCCTACTTAATACAAAAAAAGAATTAGAAAAAACTCTCTTGGATAAACAGAAAGCAGTTTCTGAATTAAAAACTGCGTTAAAAACAGTGGAAGAAAAACAACAAGAATTACTGGAATTATATGAGCAAAATCAAAAATTTAAAATTGAAACGAAAAGAGAATTGGAGCTTGCCAGAAAAATACAAGAAACAGCATTACCAGATCGAATTTTTAATGAATGTATACATATAGAATCTCATTATAAAGCATCACATGAATTATCTGGAGATATTTATGGTATTTATCAAATTGATAAATACCGGTATGGAGTGATTATTCTGGATGTCATGGGGCACGGTATTTCATCAGCATTAATTACCATGTCACTCCAGTCATTGTTTCAAAGATTGATCCTAAAAGATGGAAATCCCCAAACGGTTGTGAAAGAATTGGATCAATATCTACACAATCTCTTTCAAAATAGTGAACAATCAATGTATTATTGTACAGTCATTTATCTATTGATAGATACAGCAGCACAGAAGATTGACTTTATCAATGGCGGTCACCCACCCGCATTTTTACAAGATACAACAGGAATAAAAGAACTCCAGTCATCTTATCCTCCTATCGGAACTTTCGAGGGAATAGAATTTAAAACAACAACACTTCCATATGAAAAAGGAAGTAGATTGCTACTCTATACAGATGGTGTAACAGATCCCTTTGGATTTAATCATTTAAAACCTTTGCTCTTGAACAATCTAAATATTCCCCTGGTAAGTTTAAAAAAGAAAATTATTCAGTCTATAGATAGCACAGAATTTGCTTATCATGAAAGTGATGATCAATGTTTTTTATTAATAGATTTATTGTAAAAACATCATGCGAAAAAAGGAATATGTTTATGACATTTTAAGTGTGGAGAACTCGCTACAGATGGGGCAAAATCATTCCTAAGTAACTAGTTAGATAAGAAATTAAAATTGATAAAATATATATAGGTTTAGAAGGAAAAACCACTGTAAGTGAGAATTACAGTGGTTTTTTATTTTTTGTTGAAATACAATATATCTTCGCTGAAGTAGATTATGAAGGTAAAAAAGTAAAAAAAACATCAATAACAGTCAATATAATTGTATCGAAAATGAAAGTTAATGTGGAATAATGTAAACGCTATCAAAAAACCGACCCAAATGACCTGTTAGCATAATATTCTTTACTTCTACCTAAATTTGCTACTAGAAAGAAACTTCCCCAAACAATATACGTTTTTAACAAGCATTAACTTCATAATACTTATTCCAATAGATAGCTTGATATGTAACTTTCAAATATTCGTTGACCAATTCTAAAGTATGTTCTTAAAGGGGGTGAGGAAATTTGTACTAATAAGGAAAAGAATGGAGGTAAGTCTATAAAACAGAGCAGGGGTTGAAATGTCAATATTTCACTTATCATCATGTGATTTTGATTTGCAAGATTAGTAAATGTGTAAAAAAGTAAACTTATTGTTTTTACTTTTTAACATGCAGAAAGGAAAGATGATAAAAAATGGCCAGGAAAAGAATAAAACTAAAAAAAGCAGTCGGTACTTTAACGATTGCTTCTATGCTAATAGGATCTATCATTTCTATAAATCCGAGTGAATCCAAAGCAGAAGTAACCACAAAAACAATCACAATCGATGGAAACAATGTAGATGAATATAACAGATTTAAAGGGTTTGGAACAGTAACGGCTAATAATACATCACGTTTAATGCTGGATTATAAAGAAGAGCATCCAAAAAAGTATTGGGAAATGATGAATCTTTTATTTAATAAGGATACAGGTGCAGGTTTATCACATGTAAAGGTGGAGTTAGGTGGGGATGTGAATTCTTCCTCAGGAACTGAACCTGCAACAATGCGCTATGCAGATGAACCTGCAAACGTTTTAAGAGGAGCAGGATTCCAGTTTGCAGCTGATGCAAAATCAATTAACCCTGATATTACAACGGAAATTTTACGTTGGGGTGAACCTAGATTTACTTGGAATGGTGCAGCAGAAAAAGAATATGAAAACCGATACCAATGGTACAAAAAGACAATAGATGCAGTGTTTCATGAATATGGATTTAAATTGGATTATATAGGAATCTCACAAAATGAAAGAGCACAAAATAATGGTAGAAATGAAGTTGACTGGCTTAAATATTTTACGACAAAAATAAAAGAAGAGCCGAACTATGAGACTGACTATAAAGATATTAAACTTGTTGCTGCAGACGGGTATCGTGATACAAAGACGATTAGTCGCACTCTTCTTGATCATTCAGATTTAATAGATGAAATTGATGTCATTAGTTCCCACTATGGGCTGACTGGTTCAAATGAGCTAACTGAGTTACAAAACAAATTAATTGATGAAGGTAAGAAGCCAAAAGAAATCTGGGTTTCTGAAGGAATTGCTCCAATGATCAACGCACGTTATCGTGAAAATATGGAGCCGAATTACAATGGACTTGGTGGGAAAGCGGGAATTATTGATGTAACATCACGGATTATTTCTGTGTATTCATGGACAGGTGCACAAAATAATCCACTAAATGCTGTTTCTTTTGATTTCCAGCCGTCTGTTGCAGCCTTTTATGAAGGGTCAGCGTATAATCCGAAGCACTTAATTAGTGCCTATGATCCATGGTCAGGTTTTTATGAAGTTGACGGTGGGGTACAAGGAGTGCGCCATGTCATGAACTTTGTTGGATATGATGATCATTCAACACCTGAAAACGAGCGCTGGATGTACGTAAAAGACGCAACATATAGTGATGGGAACTTCTTTGATGGTGGTGTTGATGTTGACACGAGTACTCATAACTACCTTACGTTAAAAGACCCGCAAACAGACGATTATACGACTGTTTTTGCAAATAATACAAAGGAAACCCGGAACTATAAAATTAAAACGGAAAATTTAAGCGGCAAAGAAAATGCACCAATCTATGTATGGGAAACACGTGGGCCAGATAAAGGTGAATCATATGATTCAAATTGGTTTAAAAATATTAATGTAATTACACCTCAAAATGGTGAATATGAGATTGAAGTAAAACCATATTCAATTGTGACGATATCTACATTAGATAAGGAGTCAAAAGTGAAAAATTTTGAATATGAGTCACAGCCTGTCGATATCTCAAAAGACAAGATTTTATCATTACCATATAAGGATGATTTTGAATATAGACAATATCCGGTTGATAAAAAGGGTAGAGATTATGTTGAGCGACGGGGAGGTACTCCGCGGTATACAACCGACCAAATTGGGGCATTTGAGGTTGTCAATAAAGCAACGAAACCAGTCACAAGTGGAAGTTCAAAACGGACAGATCTTAAAATACCTGATGCAAAAGCACATGGTAATATGCTGCAGCAAAAAATGACTCCTGACATTATCGGAGCGGATTGGGCAGTTTGGGGTGGGACAGATGGATCAGCCTCTAACAGTAATCCACATACGACAATAGGTGATCACCGCTGGGTCAATTACAAAGCTTCTTACGACTTTTTATTGGACACACATACACCGGAAGCAGAGGGCAGAAGTAACTATGCTTTAATTGGCGTACGTCAAGTGAAAGCAGGCGGGTCAGATTCTTATGCACCGTACAATGCCCGTATATATAGTGATGGAAAATATGAGATCCTTAAACTAGGCAAAGTTGTTGAAAGCGGAAAGATTGATAAATTCAATAACAAAGTTTGGCATAATTTAGGGTTTGAAGCAAAAGAAAATGTATTTACTCTTTACCTAGATGGAAAGAAAATTGCTGCATATACAGATGAAGATTCAACTGTAATGGCAGGCAGAGTCGTTTTAGGTTCTGGATACTATGAAACTCTTATTGATAATTTGCGAATAGATCCTATCAAGGGATACACTTATGAGTCTGAAAAGGTAGACAGTGCACAAGGGAAAAAATTTGAAACGGAAGAAGAAGCTTTAAACAATAAGGATAAATTAAATCCAATCGGGTATGTTGGGAAATGGAGTTATACACAAGCGGGTTATGCGCACTTTAACCGTACGCTGATGACAGCAGCAACTGATATTCCTGTTTGGAACGGTGTGACAGTAGGACATGGTGATTCAACAACAGAGAAAGGCACATTGAATAAAGTTTACTATTCCGGCAATTGGTCTTCCAACAATTCGAATGCATGGACCTCAGATGGTTCTCTGGAAATTACATTTAAGGGGACAGAAGTTAGGTTATATGGTATAACAAATCCTTCAAATGGAACAGCTGATATTTATTTGGATGGAAAATTAGTCGGTGAAGCTAATTATGTAAATAATAGTGAAATTCATCAGCAAGTGTGGTCTTCGGAAATACTTGAAGATAGAGAACATACCCTTAAAGTAGTAGCAAAAGAAAAGTATCTTAGCTTTAGTAAGGTCGAAATTGAAACAAACGATCCAGTCTTGTCTGTCCAAAAATTAACACCAAATGATATGGTGAAAATATCTGATGAATCACTTATTGGTAATGAAGAGAATACCGTATATGCGTTTAGAAAAAATAATACCTGGGGATCAAATAATACAAATGCTTGGGCGAATTTTAATGATGATCCATATCTTCTAATCAATTTCTATGGAACAGGAATTGATTACCTCTCCGGAACAGGTGATAAGAGCCTTTATAATTTTGAACTTGATGGTGTGGATATGGGTAATTTTGCTGTAGATTCGAGCACAGGTGTAAGATACTCTGTAAGAGGTCTTGAAGAAAAAGAGCATACGTTAAAGGTTTCATTAAAAGATAATGAACCGAAAGAAACATACATGGATTATCGAGGAGTAAATATCTACAGTACACCAAAAGTGGAGAGCTCAACTAGCAGTATGATCTTTGATTTTAAAGGTTCAGGCTTCAATTTATTCGGAGCAACTCCGGATGCGGTCATTGATGTGTATGTAAATGATCAATTAATCGATGAAAATGTTAGAATTTTCTCCAATGGAGACAGACAAACATCCTATCAAATAAGAGGATTTAAAGATAAGAAGCACACAGCTAGAGTAGTTGTAAAAGGTGGTACATTTGTTTTGGATGGTATAGATGTAATAACTGGAAAAAACAAAGTTGAAGTTAATAAAGATAAACTGCAGATGTTATATGATGACCATGTAGATAAAGATCAGAAAAACTATACAAAGGAGAGCTGGAAAATTTTCCATAGAGCATTCATGAATGCAAAAAAAGTTTTGAAAAATCCACAGGTTACGATAGATCAAGTAGCAGAATCAAGGTTTATGCTCATTGAAGCAGTTGAAGGGTTAATTGAAAAATAAACGTGTATAGCTAAGAAGTTCATGCTTTCCATAGTAAGTGCCCAATTATATATAAAGGTGCTGACGGACGATATCACTATTGAGACCTGGGTTATGTTAAGCCCGGGTTTTCTTAGTATGGGATTTAAGTGAAGAAAGCTGTTGTACCTAAAAGTTCGAATCATAAAAGTAAAAATAATACGAAAATGAGTAAAAAAATTGATACTCAAATAAGGGGACACAATTTAATATAAAGGTATTATGGCACCAACGAGGAGGGGAAAAGAATGGAAACATCCGGTTGGACAGGAGGCATATACAGAATTTGTGATTGGATTAGTAAACTTGCTTATATAAATCTATTATGGATGTTCTTTACATTAGCCGGTCTTATTTTATTTGGAATAGCACCTTCAACGGTAGCTTTATTCACAATAATACGTAAATGGATGATGGGAGAACATAACATTTCAATCTTTTCTTCGTTTTGGAATGTCTATAAACGAGAGTTCAAAAAGGCAAATATTCTTATGGGGACATTATTAGTTGTCTTAGCTTTTATGTATATTGACTTAGTATTGATTCAGGCAATGCAAGGATTACTGCATTTTGTTTTCTTAACATGTTTTGTGATTATGTCTATGATCCTATTGGTTATCTTCCTATATATATTTCCTGTATATGTACATTTTGAAGGCTCAATCCTTCATTATTATAAGTCTTCTATTCTATTAGGAACCTCTTTTCCATTACGTACTTTCATGATGGTTCTCGCCGTCGGAACTGGTCTGTTCATTAGTTTACTTTTTCCTGGTGTAGCTGTTCTGTTTTTAGGTAGTGGAATAGCTTTTGCACTCACGTACTTTTCTTACTCGATCTTTCCAAAAATGAGTCCTAGTGTGGATGTTTGAAAAGAATAGCTGAATTTTTATTATAGACACCCTATCAACCTAATGGTCTAGGGTGTTTTTTGTTGTTTCCTAAATAGGCAAACCCAAAGAAGTAAAAAATGTTGTAACTTTCATCAAAATACCGTTAAGGTTTGCAATGATGTTTTTCCTATAATAAATACATATTAAAAGAGAGGTGATACCTAATGGACTCGAAAGCAGAAATTAATACATCCTCAAAAGTACTAACAAGGAGAAAAAAAGGATCAACTGAAAAGACCGAAAGTCTGGCAGGTTTTTTATTTGTATCTCCAATGCTGATTGGTGTTTCTATATTAGTATTACTACCAATCTTCGCTACATTTATACTAAGTTTCTCAGATTGGAAGTTTATCCAAAGTATTGATCAGCTGAAGTGGGTAGGTTTTGAGAACTTTAAAGAATTAATGGGAGATAAAGTGTTCCTGAAATCATTATTAAATAACGGGATCTTCTTATTTACAGTGCCGATTTGTATGGCTGTTTCTTTACTCTTAGCTGTGGTTATTGATAAAAGCGTTTACATGAAAAGTTACTTTAAAGTTGCGTTTTTCATGCCTTACATTTCAAGTGTCGTGGCGATTGCGGTTGTTTGGCAAGTTTTATTTCACCCTTCCTCAGGACCGATAAATCAGACGCTTATGTCATTAGGAATTGAGAATCCTCCATTGTGGATAGCGGATCCTAATTTTGCGTTACTATCTGTCATGATCATTCAAATATGGATTTCCGTAGGCTTTAACTTAATTATCTATATTGCCGGCCTTCAATCAATTCCTCTAGAATTATATGAAGCAGCAGAGATGGATGGGGCGAGTTCCTGGGTTAAATTTCGTCATATAACATTCCCGATGGTCTCTCCAACATCATTTTTCTTACTAATTACAGGAATCATTTCAACCTTTAAAGTGTTTGATTTAATTGCTGTTTTAACAAAAGGTGGTCCTTTACACTCAACTAGTATGCTAGTTTGGCATTTGTATGACACAGCTTTTGTTAATTTGGATATTGGTTATTCATCTGCAATGGCCGTTATTTTATTCTTTATTGTATTTTTAATCACGATATTCCAATGGGTTGGCCAAAAAAAATGGGTTAATTATTAAGGGGGGAACTCTATGACGAAGCAATTAAATGCTCAAAAACTCATTATAACGATTGTTGTTTTCCTACTCAGTATTTTGTTTTTATTGCCTTTTGTATGGATGTTATCAACTTCATTTAAAATAGAAGCAGATGTTTTTAAATTTCCTATTGAGTGGATACCTGAAAGGTGGAACGGGTTTAATAACTATCAACAAGTTTGGTTCGGTGACTTTCCATTCTATATCTATTATTGGAACTCAATCAAGGTTGCGGTGTTGACAACATTGGTTTCATGCACAGTTTCCGCTTTAGCTGCTTATGGTTTTTCAAAAGTTAATTTTCCTGCTGGGAAATGGTTATTTATCATCGTTCTAGCAACATACATGGTACCGCCACAGGCAAGTTTAGTTCCACAGTTTATTTTATATCGAAATATTGGATTATTTGATAGTCATTTAGGTCTTATTCTATTGGGAAGCTTTAGTGTTTTAGGGACATTTATGCTCAGGCAGTTCTTTATGGGGATTCATAATGAATATATTGATGCTGCGAAAATTGACGGTGCAGGTCATTGGAGGATCTTTTGGTCTATCGCATTGCCGATTGTAAGGCCGGCTGTTGCAACATATGCCATATTAAGGTTTATATGGACTTGGAACGATTATCAAAATCCATTAATTTTCTTACGTACAGACGCACTTTATACCATTCAATTAGCTATGCAAAAGTTTACAACAATTAATGGAGAATTTTATTCATTAATAATGGCTGCTGCTGTATCTGCCATTCTACCATTGTTAATTGTGTTTATTATTGGTCAAAAACAAGTAATTGAAGGAATTGCACTAGGTGGAGTAAAAGGTTAATAGTAGATATCTACTATAAAAGTCAAATAATTTCCGAGATGGGTAAAATTATTTTTATAACTATGATAAATGCCTTTGCTAAAATGTGTTGTGTAAGGGTTTACAATAAAGTAAGCTAATTAAAGGGGGAAATATAGTATGAAAAGAAAGTTTTGGTCAACATTAGCAGCTTCTACTATGTTAATTGGAGTGCTGGCAGGTTGTTCAGGAGGTGGTGGAGAAAGTACCTCCGGGACAGAAACTGATAGTAAGGGGTCTGACGAAGCGGTTACGATTAAATTCCATACACATGGTAATGAAACAAGCTATAATTGGGAAAAAACCATCGCTGCATTTGAAGAAGAATTTCCTAAAATTGATGTAGATCTCGTTATCCTAAGTGAAAAGGGTGACACACAGGAAGCAACGCAGAAGTTAGATTTAGCTGCTGCATCTGGTGAGCAATTAGATGTCTTAATGTTTAGTGATCCAGCTAGTTATGCCCAAAGGGTAGCGTTAGGAATGGTTGCGCCAATTGATGAATTTATCGAAGAAGAAGGATACGAGTTAAACGAAGAATATAAAGTAGATACTAAGATTAATGATAGCTATTACGCACTTCCAGGTAAGTTTAATCCTTGGTATGTATTATTAAACAAAAATCATTTAGATGAAGCAGGACTTGAAGTACCGGCTGATTGGACATGGGATGAGTATATGGAATATGCGAAAAAGCTTACAACAGACGATCATTATGGAACCTATTTTCATGGTCCTCAAGGTGGAGGCTGGATGGAGTTTATGAAATTAGCTCTTGCCAGTGAAGAAGATAATACAGAATTCGTAAAAGCTGATGGCACATCTAATTTCGACAGTCCACTATTTAAAAAGACTTTGGAAATGAGAGAACAAATGGAAAAGGTAGATAAGTCAGCGACACCATATACAGATATCATTTCACAGAAGCTTCATTATCGTAATCAATTCTTTGGTCAAGATGCAAGTATGGTGTTAATTGGCAGCTGGATGAACACTGAGCTGGGTGGTACGGATCAGTTCCCATTAGACTTTAATGTAGCAGTAGCTCCTTATCCAAAAAATGAAGAGGGAGATGCTGGTGGATTTTCCCCGGTTACAACGGACTTTATGTCTGTAGCTGCTAATTCTGAACATAAGGAAGAAGCATATACATTTATTCGTTGGTATACAACTGAAGGGCAAGTGGTTCAAGGGAAAAATGTTCCTTCCTGGAATGGTGTAAGTGAAGAAGACCTAGATTCTATTATTGACGGCATTCTGGCAGGTACGGCAACACCAGAAAAAGTAGATAAAGAATCGTTAGTGAATGTATTAAAAGGGGCAAAATCATCTAAGATTATACCACCTGTACCATATCAAGCAGAGCTGTACAAAGTTGTAAATGAAGAGTACGAAAAGTTGATTTTAGGTGATCAAGATATTGATGCAACGATAAAAGCAACTCAAGAAAGAGCACAAGAAATTATCGATAATAATAAATAATCAATTGAAATATTTTAGGTTCGGGCGTAAATGTCATTTTCTCACCATAAAGTGGAGAAATTGGATACAGCAAAAGCTGGCGCCCTTTCTTTTAATTACTAACATAAAATAAAGAAAGGTGATCATATGTCTACGAATTTAGCTTGGGTTGA
This sequence comes from Metabacillus niabensis, assembly GCF_020524345.1. GTDB lineage: Bacteria > Bacillota > Bacilli > Bacillales > Bacillaceae > Metabacillus > Metabacillus niabensis_B. The sequence continues at coordinate 76,690 of NZ_JAIVLH010000018.1, read as the reverse complement.
GGAAGCTTGGCAAAAAGTCAATTCTAAAGTGGAAAGAACGAGTGTGAAAATTGGTGCAAACTTTCCGCATGCAAGTGTAAAAGGAGATTATCATTTAGAATCTCCATCATGGTGGACGGCGGGATTTTGGCCGGGGCTTTTATGGCTATTGTATCGTGACACAAAAAATAATTCATTTAAGGAAATAGCGGAATCATGTGAAGAACAGCTCGATCATGTTATCACAGATTACTATAAATTAGATCATGATATGGGATTCATGTGGACACTTACAAGTGTTGCAAGATATAAACTATTATGTGATGAAGACTCCAAAAGACGTGCATTGTTAGTGGCAAACTTATTAATGGGAAGATTTAATGCATCAGGAAACTATATTAGAGCTTGGAATCCATGGCACGAAGGTGAGGATAATGCAGGCTGGGCCATTATTGATTGTTTAATGAATTTACCTTTATTGTTTTGGGCGACAGAAGTAACAGGGGATCCAAGATATAGTATTGTTGCTAAAAAACATGGGGAAACCGTATTGGATCATTTCATACGAAAAGATGGATCAGTGTATCATATTATTCGATTTGATCCAGAGACTGGTGAAAGAGTTGAGGCAATCGGAGGTCAAGGCTATGCGCCTGAATCAGCATGGTCCCGCGGCGCATCATGGGCTGTTTATGGACTTTCTCTTCTTTATAAATATACAAAAGAGGATAAATATCTACAGGCAGCTAAAAATGTTTCACACTTCTTTCTTGCAAACCTGCCTGAAGATTATGTACCACATTGGGATTTTAGACTTCCAGAGAACATAACAAAGCATCGGGATTCATCTGCAGGCGCAATTGCAGCATGCGGACTATTGTTATTATCTGAACAGGTAAGTGAGACAGAATCTAAAATATATAAGGAATCAGGCATAAAAATCATTAAGTCTTTATATGAGAATTACGGAGCTTGGGATACTGTAGAAGAGGATGGTCTAATTCTTGAAGGTACAAGTCATTATCCGGAAGGTAAGAACATAGATGTACCACTCATTTACGGTGATTATTTCTTTGTTGAAGGTCTTGCCGTTTTAAAAGGAAATAGACAACTATTTTGGTAAGTTATTAAAAAACAAGACAGTGTTTTTACTACTAATTACAGACATCGAAATAATGACAATATTCAATAACTAGTTGATAAGATATATGCAGAGGTTGTGAGGGTGTTCTGCTTGTGTCTTATCGTTTTATTGGAGGAGGAATTTTGTGTGGAATTCGATTCTTCAAAAGCTGACAACCAATTCTTTTCGTAATAAAGTTATTATCACATCAGTCATCTGTCTTGTTATTCCTGCCATTATTACCCTTTTTATTACCAGTTATTTAACAAAGGATGCAATGAAAGAACAGGCAATGTCAAATGCTAATAGGGAATTGACATTAGCAGGAGAATATGTCAATAAGTTTTTTGAGGATATGTTATACGCCGTAAATTATGTACAGTTGGATTCCGAGATAAGTTCAATATTAAAGAAAAATGCGAAAAATGATAAACAGCTAATAGAGCAGGAAGAAGAATATGAAAGTTACTTAGAAAATCGTAAAGTCTCGATGTTAATCGAAAATATTACCTTACTTGGTGAGAAGTCATATGTGACAATTCTTCTGAAGAATGGTGAGCACTACACAAATTATCCTGTCAGTGACTATGACCCAAAGAAACTTTTTAAAGAGCCTTGGTTTAAAGACTTGGATCGTGTTTTTGGTTATGAATCGATCTGGATAGGAAGTCAGCCGACTGTGTTTAAATCAGAACAAGCGACAAATCCATATCAAATTTCAGTTGCCAGACCGTTAAGAGATGCTAATTTGAAAATTTACGGGTATGTTGTTGTGACAATTATGGAAGAGAAAGTGAAACAGGCATTTGAAAGTTTGCCTGGAAAAGAAGAAATGATGTTGGTTGATTCTTCATATAAAATTTTATCTCATATTAATAATGAAAAGATAGGAACAACATTTACTTATAAAGATGAAGTCCAAAAGCCAGGTTTTACTAATATCATAGAAACTTCTGATGAGAACTACCTTTATGCCAGTCATCCTATTTCTTATACAGGTTGGACACTGGTATCTGTAAATCCATACAAACAAGCAATCTTTAAAATAAATTCAATCTTTCATAAAGTCTTTATTGGGCAATTCACCTCTTTTGTGATCTTTTTTCTGTTATTAACGTATGTATTACAAACGATGACAAAGCCGCTCGTCCATTTGGGTAAAGTGGCCACTACCGTTCAAAAAGGAGATTTAAACGTTCGCTCAAACATCCAAAGTAAAGATGAAATTGGTCAACTGTCTAACTCATTTGATCAAATGCTGGATCGAATCAACGAGATGATTAGGGAAATAACAGAAACTCAAGATAGAAAGCGGAAAGCAGAACTGTCTATGCTGCAGGCGCAGATTAACCCACACTTTTTATTCAACGTTCTAAACTCTATCCGAATGAAGGTTATGAGAAAAGGTGATTATGAGAGTGCTGAAATGATTAGCTCTTTATCGAAATTATTACGAATGACTATTGATAAAGACAAAGGGATGATTACTTTTAAAGAAGAAATAGACATCGTAACAGATTACGTCCAATTAATGAACATGCGTCAAAGGGAAAAGGTGGAGTTTGAAGTCAACGTTACTGATGCTGCTTATTTAGAAGCAATCCCACGCTTTATCTTACAACCTATTATTGAAAATTCAATCATTCATGGATTAAACCAAAGTGCCGGTAAAATTAAGCTTGAAGCTTTTGTAAGAAGAAATGATTTTTATATTATGATTGAAGATAATGGGGAAGGAATGGATGAAGCCACATTAACGAATTTTCGAAACAGACTCACGAAAAACTCGGAGTTGATTCATGTTCAAAATAAAAGTGGTTTTTCCAGTATTGGGATTGCCAATGTGTTCGAGAGAATGTGTATGACATTTGGAGATGCTTTTCAAATGGAAGTAAGAAGTGAAAAGTGTAAGGGTACAAAAATAACGATGTCTGTTTTTAAAGGGAGGCTGAAGAGCTAATGTATAAGGTAATGCTGGTAGATGATGATTATCCTGTTTTGGAACTATTATCAGAGATAATAAATTGGAATCAACTAGGCTTAAATCTTCAAAGCATTCATGAGAATGGGGCTAGTGCACTTACCTATGCGTTAAATGAAATGCCGGATATTTTACTAACAGACATTGGAATGCCTAAAATGAACGGAATAGAATTAACAAAACAATTAAAAGAAATGAATCCCAATCTACAAGTTTGTATGCTAACATGCCACAATGAGTTTGAATATGCTCATCAATCTTTAAAGCTGAATGTACAGGATTATTTATTAAAAGATACGTTAGATCCGAAAGACTTAGATGAAGTACTGATAAAGTTAAAGAAAAATGTAGAAAAAGAAAATCAACAAAAAATAAAAGAATTCAAGTTAGAGAGTATTGTTGAAAGAAACAGAGAGTCAATGAAACGGGAGTTTTTAAGGAAAACTCTCTATCAACATACCTACGAAAATGTGGGATGGTATGATGAAGCTCACTCTTATGGCTTAGATGTAAAAGGAAGATCATATATTCCGGTTTTATGTTTTATCCAGGATTATCGATCAGCAAAAGAATGTTATCTTTCCGAAGATACATTAACATTTTCGATTCAAAATGTCATAAGTGAAGTTTTACAGGATGAAAAAGGATCAGCCCATTTTACATTAGAAAAAAAGGAATCTTTTTTATTTTTTCCCTATAACTCCACATTAAAATCAGACAGTTATGGAAAAACAACCAGGTGTCTTGAGATAATTCAGAGGAATGTCTTTCATACGTTGAAAATATCACTTTCCTTTTTAGTGGGAGACCCATTAGATAGCTATATGTCATTTAAACATTCACTGCAAACCTTACTTGATAGTACAAATCAACGCTTTTATATAGAAAATTGTACGATTGAAAAAAAGAGAGCAGAGACCAAATCATCGGATAGCTTATTTGAATGGTATGACAAGGCATCAAATGAAATTAGACAGCTTATGATAAAAAAGGATACCGCAGAAGTAACGCCGCTTATCACAAAATGGATGGACATTTTTAAGGAAAAACAGTATTCATCCGAAATGGTGAAAGACTGGGTATTAAAGCTGTTGTTAGATCTAAAAGTTAAACTAAAGGCTTTACAATTTTTCGGTACAAATACTTCAAATGAAATATTACATGAGGAAATAATAGCGATTGATTCCTTAATAGAACTAAGAAAATGGCTCATTCAATATTTTGAAATGCTTTTAAAGGCGGTAAACGAGTCAGCGACAAAATCGAGACGTAAAGAAGTAATCGATGCTTGTAAGTATGTTGAAATAAATTTGGAAAAAAAAATCACCCTCGATGAAGTAGCAAATGTTCTTTATTTAAATTCGAGTTATTTTAGTAGACTTTTTAAGAAGGAAGTTGGAGAAACCTTCGTAGAATATGTCACAAAAGCTAAGATGAATAGAGCAAAAGAATTACTTGAACAAACGGTTGATTCGGTCGGGAAAATTTGTGAAAGACTCGGATATGATAATCAAAGTTACTTTATTAAAGTGTTTAAAAACTATGCCGGTGTTACACCCATTGAGTATAGGGGTGAGAGGAAATAACAACAGTGTTTTTGTAAGCGGTTAAACGTAATGATTTATCTATTTCTATTATTAATGTAATGAAGAAAGGAGCCATTTTCATATGCTAACCTATTCGGAATCTATTAAAACAAATCCACTCAAAACCAGAGAAGATGTTGAAGAGGCATTAAGACAAATTTGTAATCCATTAAAGCCTTTCTATAGTAAAGGCTTTGCGCGTATAAAATTAGGTAACACAAGTGCTGCTTACTCTGATTCTACTTCAGAGATGGAGGGATTCTCCAGACTTTTATGGGGATTGGCACCTTTTTTGGCAGGTACAGATGTCGAGTATGACCTGTGGGAAATGCATCTACAAGGATTAAAAAATGGAACAGACCCTAATCATGAGGAATACTGGGGAGAGATTAAGCATTTTGATCAAAGAATTGTTGAGATGGCTTCATTTGGTCTTGCTTTATTACTTATACCAAACAAGATATGGGAACCTCTTACTCTACAAGAAAGAGAGAATGTAAGTGCTTGGTTATCTCAGGTTAATCAATGTCATGCACATGATTGCAATTGGCTTTTTTTCGCTGTTCTAGTTAACTTAGGGTTGAAAAATGTTGGAGAGCCGTATGACCGAGAAAAAATAGAAGTGAACTTAGAGAGAATGGATCAATTTTATTTATCTAATGGATGGTATGCAGATGGTATTAATGGACATTCAGATTATTATGTACCCTTTGCTTTTCATTTTTATGGATTAATCTATGCGAAGGTTATGGAAAATGAAGATCCGATTAGGTCTCAGAAGTATAAGGCTCGAGCAGAGGAATTTGCAAAAGACTTTATCGCATGGTTTTCATCAGATGGAACCGCGATTCCTTACGGTCGAAGCTTGACGTATAGATTTGCTAGTATCTCATTTTGGGGGGCGGCTGTATATGCAGGCATAGAGCCATTTTCCATAGGTGTCATGAAAGGGATTATTCTGAGAAATTTAAGATGGTGGTTTAAACAACCTATTTTCAATGATATGGGTATTTTGACGATCGGATACTCTTATCCAAACTTAGTTATGGGAGAAAACTATAATTCACCAGGTTCTCCTTATTGGTCATTAAAAGCCTTTTTACCGTTGGCGCTAGATAAGGAGCATCCGTTCTGGAAGGCAGAAGAGGAGCCACTACCTACCATTGGTGAGAAAGTGGTTCAGAAAGAACCTCATCTCATTATATGCCGCAATGAAGCCGGCGATCATGCTCTAGCTTTTAACTCAGGTCATGTATCAACAAATGAACATACGCATACATCAGCAAAATATGAGAAATTTGTCTATTCAACAGCTTTTGGATTTAGTGTTCCCCGAGCAGAGTGGGGCCTTTCACAGGGGGCATTTGATTCAATGCTAGCCTTAAGTGAAGGAGATAATCTCTATCGAGTAAAAAGAAATAGTGAAGAATTTACGATAGAGAATGATTATATCTATTCCAAATGGAAGCCTTGGAATGATGTGGAAGTAAAGACGTGGCTTGTTCCGGGTACACCTTGGCATATTAGAATTCACCGCATTGAGACTGGCAGATTGCTAGATACAGCTGATGGGGGCTTTGCATTAGGAATTGAAGATAAGAAACTAGAACCACAGATGGAAATTCTAGAGAAAGATCAAGAATGTATGATCAAGACATTCTGGGGAACAAGTGGAGTGAAGAGCCTTTATGGTGAAGGAAAAGCAACTTTCATTTATCCGAACTCTAACACAAACATACTACATTCTCGTACGGTTATCCCGACGATTCAAAAGAGAATTACCCCGGGAACCAGCTTTTTAGTTAGTGCAGTCTATGGAGAATCCGGCATTGAACAGTGTTGGGAAAACGAACCAGAGGTAGAGGTAACAGAAGATCATATGAAGATTCGTTTTAGTAATCATGACCCAATTACAATAACAATATAAAACAGTTGAAGAATCGAAAGAATGAGATAAAGTTTCTGGATGAAGCTCCTTCATTTTTTCGATTTTTTTCAAAGTTTCAGTTAGACCTAATTTGAGAGGTGAATGTCATTGTTTATTGAACTTGAAAAGATGTTGAAGCCAAATGCTTCATCTCTTTTGTTTTCATCAAAAATAGACCAAACAAACTGGTTTGAAAGCATAAAGGGAAAATTATCCTATATGCCACTGATTACCGAAATTAGAGAAGAGGCAAATAGGCTACTGCAAAATCCTATAAAAGAACTAACATTTGAAGAATTTACGATCTTCAGAGAAACAGGCTCAAGACTTGAATATGAAAAAAGCTATTTTGCAAAAAGAAGACGCCTTAATACGTTTGCGATCATGACTTTATTAGATACAAGCGATTCTGCTTATTTAAGGGAATTACACGAAACAATTTGGTCGATATGCAATGAATACAGTTGGTGTTTACCAGCACACTTGAAGAATAGTCCTGAGATGAAAACAGAACATGAAGAGGATTTTCTACAAACAATACAGAATCCCCATTATACCATTGATCTTTTTGCAGCTGAGACAGCCTTTACACTTAGTGAAATAAACGAATTAATGGACCATGTTTTGGATCCGCTTATTCAGAAGAGAATGAAACAGGAGGTGTACCGCAGAGTCATACTGCCGTTTCAAAATCACTCATTCCATTGGGAGACATCCACACATAACTGGGCAGCAGTGTGTGCAGGCTCAATTGGTGCAGCTGCTTTGTATGTTGTGGATGATGAACATATGCTCACCTCTATTTTAGAGAGAGTTGTTCGGGCAATGACCTATTATTTAAAGGGTTTTAATGAAGATGGAGCCTGTATGGAGGGATATGGATACTGGCAATATGGCTTTGGTTACTATGTTTATTTTGCCGACTTACTTAAGAAAAAAACATCTGGAGAAATTGATTTATTTCAGATAGATAAAGTCGATCAAATTGCTGCTTTTCAGCAGAAATGTTTTATTTATAAAAATAAGGTCGTGAATTTCTCTGATTCAACAGAAACAGGATCTGTCTTTTTAGGCTTAAGTCATTATTTAAAGGATGTTTTTCCGAATCTTGAAGTCCCTGAAACAGAGCTTCGTGCAGCATATGCTGATGATCATTGCAGCAGATGGGCACCGGCATTTAGAAATTTCATTTGGTTTGATGAGAATAAAGCGGGAAAACCTTGGGGAAATGCAACATACTACTTGAAAGATTCTCAGTGGCTCATTTCAAGACATACTGATTACGTTTTTGCCTGTAAAGGCGGTCATAATGATGAGCCGCATAATCATAATGATATGGGTCATTTTATTTTACAAGCAAAAGGAGAAACGTTTCTAAAGGACTTAGGAAGTGGAATGTATTGTGAGGGATATTTTAATCAAGAACGGTATTCATTTTTATGTAATAGTTCACAAGGCCACTCTGTTCCAATCATCAATCATCAATATCAATCAGCGGGGGCAGCGCGGCATGCTTCTATTATTGATTTTCTCACTAGTGAAGAAGAAGATGTGCTCAAAATGGATCTTGCAAAAGCTTATGATGTTGGAACACTAGAAAAGTTAGTAAGAAAATTCATATGGAAAAAGAAGCATAAACCTGAAATGATTTTGTCTGATACGTATTATTGCACAGAAAAACCAACTTCAATCGTTGAACGATTTATTTCACCAGTTTTAAAGATCACAGAAGAGTCTACTGGTGTTGTGTTGGTGGGGAATGATAAGATAAAGATACTTTTTGACAGAGACAAATTGGATTTGAGTATACAAAAAAATCATTTTTTAAATCACTTTGGTGAAAAGGAAGAGTTTTATCAATTAGATTTTACAGTTAAAGAACGAAGGGAAGTTACTTGTGTAGATTTTCGGTTTGTATTTGGGGAATGAATGGGACAACGCTTCGTGATATGGAAGGTGCATGTTAAGTAAGAGACGAATCAATTTTTGACTTGGCAAAACGTTCAAGCGTGAATTCTTAAGTAGAATTCACGCTTTATTTTTTAAAGAAATTAAATTCTGAATAGACTAATTAATGAAGACTAACATTTTTGAATCCTTTTTTACGAAAATAAAGCATCAACCTCAACCTGGTGTCCATACATTGCAAATTCTTTAGGAGACATTGCCGTTAGTTTTTTGAACATACGAGAAAAATAAGAAGGGTCATAGTATCCGAGATAATCTGAAATAGCTACTATTGTCATATCGGTATTTAATAAGAGATTACATGCTTCAATAATTCTTAGTTGATGGATATATCTAATTGGAGACTGACCCATTAGTTCCTTAAAGATCGAGATTGTGTAACTTTGAGACCGATTAATTAATTTTGCGAGCTGCTCTATTTCAATATTTTTACGGTAATTTTCTAACAGGTAGTTCTCAATGATAGACGTGTATTTCACCTTACTAGGTGTGACAGTAGGGCTTTCTAGCTCTCGGGCAAACATACCAAGTAATTCCTGAAGTATTCCAACACAAATATAAGATCGGAATTTTTTATCACCTCTACTATCCACAAATAACCTTTCAAAACGATGCTTAACATATTCAGGAGTTCTTGTTTTAATCTTATGGAATTTTTTCTCAATAGGAAATGGATTTGAATAATTAACAGTTTCATCTAGTTTAAACGCAACGGTGTATTTTTGATGCTCCCCAGATTCATGATTCTTTGCACCGCGTAAGGTTCCAGATGGAATAAAAATGAGATCTCCCTTTTCAGCAATAATCTGTTCTCCATATATTGAATAGTTGACTTTTCCTTTTACTACTAAAATAAAGACATTATAATCAATTTTTTCTGTTTGTGAATGCCAATTTGGAATTAAATTATCAAAAAAAACTCCTAATATGTTAATGATATGAAGCCCTCCTTACACGAATAATTTCTATAATTTTACTATATATGATCTCTCTGATTAGAAATATAGAAAAAGTAAAAGGTTGTAAAAAATCATACATGAAATCGATAAATTGTACATGGACTATAAATCGGTATTACTCGTATACTTATTACCAATAAGGAGGTTAAGCGTTTACAGTACATGTGATCTTTTCTGAAATCATAATAGTTTTGTAATGTTTAAAGGCGCCTTAGGAATTCGTAAATTAGCCCATTTGAAGTAAGTTTAAAGACTGTAAACAAATGTAAAGGTGGTGGCAGGGGAAAATATTTTGTTCTTTAAAAGTAATCAAATACTTTAATTTGATTCTAACTAAACGCAAATATGGGAGGGTTACTTATGTATAAAGTAGATCAAGTTTCATGGAAAGAAAGAATAAGTTATGGATTAGCAGATACAGCTTCAAATTTAATTTTTGTGATGGTCTCAACTTATTTACTTTATTTCTATACAGATGTTTATGGGATAGGTGCAGGTGTTGTTGGTACCTTATTCTTGATTGTTAGATTTCTCGACGCAGGAACAGATTTACTTGCAGGCTATGTAATAGATCGTACAAGTACGAAGTGGGGGAAATGTAGACCTTATTTTCTATGGTTAGCTCTTCCGTTTGCAGCAGTAGGTGTTTTAACGTTTTTAACTCCAGACCTCGATACTCAAGGAAAGATCTTATTCGCTTATTCTAGTTATATTTTATTAGGCCTTATTTATACATTTATTAACATTCCGTTATCTGCCATGCTACCAAGCATGTCAAATAATCCACAAGAGCGTCATGAAGTAACTTCTATCCGTATGATCTTCGGGCAGATTGGTGGTTTTATTGTTTCTGTTGCCACGTTACCTTTAGTTGCTTACCTTGGAAACGGTAATGATGCAAAGGGTTTCGCGATAACAATGACAGTATTTGGTATCATATCAATTCCTATGTTTATTAATGCTTTCAAAAACACGAAAGAAAGAGAATACTACAATAGTAGTAAAAAGAGTGTACCTTTAAAAGATGGGATGAAAGCGTTTAATATACCGTGGTTAATTATTTTTACTGCAAAACTTGCTTTCTTCTTCGTGTTTATTATTCGTAATCAAACAACCGTTTATTTCCTTAAATATAACTTTGGAAGAGAAGATATTGTACCTGTTGTCATGGCTTTAAATTATTTAACGATTGTATCCTTAATGTTAATTCCGTTTGTTACTAAGAGACTTGGCGGTAAGAAAACCATGCAGTTTGGGATTGTCATTGCAATTGTAGGATCTTTCATTATTTATTTCAGTTCAATCACCCAATCTATACCATTCTTGTTAATTGGCGTAGGACTTGGCGGGTTAGGTCTAGGGTTTGTTCCGAGTCTATTATTCTCTCTAATTGCTGACACGATTGATTATGGTGAGTGGAAATCAGGTGTTCGTGCAACAGGTCTTTTATACTCAGGTTCTACATTTGCAGCTAAGTTTGGAATGGGGATCGGAGGAGCTGCTGGAGCTTGGCTATTAGCAATGTATCATTATGACCCAGCTTTAACTCAACAATCCACTGAAACTTTGAAAGCGATTGAATTTAGCTTTATATGGTTTCCAGTTATCAGTTTTGCATTAGTTCTTATCCTTTTGCAGTTCTATAAACTTGATAAAATTCATGCACAAGTAGTAGAAGACTTGAAAAATAGAAATAAATCTAATGAAGACATTGCAAAAGAGGCTTAATTAGTTAGCTAAATTTACTATTCACATTCAACTAAAATAGGGAAAGAGGAGAAGAGAAATTATGAGAATTTTATTTTTAGATTTAGATTCAGTAAGCCCACGTCATCTAGGATGCTACGGTTATCACCGTAATACATCACCTAATATTGATAAAATTGCAGAAAAGGGTGTCCGATTTAATAATTACTATACGTCAGATGCGCCGTGTGCACCTTCCCGAACAGCATTGATGTCTGGTCAATTTGGAATTCGTAATGGTTTAGTCGGACATGGAGGAACAGCTGGGGATATGAAACTCGAAGGAGTGAATCGTAACCTTTTTGGCAGACTATCAGTTGGCGGATCTCTACCTTCTTTCTTACAACTAGGAGCAGGATTAAATACAACGTTAATCAGTCCATTCCCGCAACGTCATGCAACATATAATTTCTACGCAGGTTTTAACGAAATTATCAACACTGGTAAGTTTGGAATGGAATCAGCTGAACAAGTTTCTCCTGTTGTAACCGATTGGTTAGATCGAAATGCAGAAAAAGATGACTGGTTACTTTACGTAAATTACTGGGATGCACACACGCCATATCGTGCACCTGAGAGTTTTGGTAATCCATTTGCTGAAGAGCCACTACCAGAATGGGTTAATGAAGAAACGTTAGAAAAGCACAAAGAAGCTGTAGGTCCTCATACAGTCCATGAATTAGTGATCGATCATAATGGAAACACGTATACGAATGTAGAAAGTGATAAATTTCCAAGAAGTCCTGGTGAGATCAAGAACATGGACGATTTGAGAGCGATGATTGATGGCTATGACTGTGGTATTCGCTACCTTGATGATCATGTTGGGAAATTGTTTGCATTATTAGAAGAGAAGGGAATTTTAGAGGACACAATTATCATCATCTCTGCAGACCATGGTGAGAACATGGGGCAATTAGGGATTTATGGAGAGCACGCTACAGCTGATGACGGAACTTGCCGCATTCCAATGATTATTTCTTGGCCTGGAATGCAACAAGGAATTGTTGATGATGGGTTGCATTATCATTTAGATTTACCAGTTACATTAGCTGAAATGTTAGAGCTACCTGCTTCACCCGATTGGGATGGAACAAGCTATGCTTCTGTATTAAAAGAAGGAAAAGAATGCGGACGTGACTACCTAGTTGTGTCTCAATGTGCTCACGTTGCTCAGCGTAGTGTACGTTTCGGGGACTGGTTATATATGAGAACATATCATGATGGATATCATTTATTTGATAAAGAAATGCTATTTAATCTTAAAGAGGATCCAAGAGAAGAAAACAATGTTGCCGAACAAAACAAAAATATTTGTATGGAAGCAACATACTATCTACATGAATGGCATGATGAAATGATGCTCAAATCGGGTGATGATGTTGATCCTTTATGGACTGTTATGAAAGAAGGAGGGCCATACCATGCGAAAGGCTTCCTGAAAAATTATGGAGAAAGACTTGTTCAAACTGGAAGAGAACATCAGTTTAGTGAATTGAAGAGAAGACATTCTGGTGAATTTCCAGAAGAAGTTGATGAAGCTAGAGTTACGTTTGCTGGAAAGATGATGAGAAACTTATTTTAAAAGTGTCTACAATATACCTTAGTTTAGTATTTTGCTAGACTAAGGTATATTTTGTTTTACAATCAAGATAAATTCCTATATATTCTTTCTGTATTGGATATTAGAGTGGATTGGATGAGAATATTACTTTTAGTTATGAATTATATAATACATAATTCTAGTTTTTTAAAAGAAAAAGAACATACACTACTTAGCTATTTTAAGTCAGCGAATGTTCTACGGTTTTATAAATTTTAATTAATACCATTTTAAGAATAAAAAAACTGTATATCAACTTTACACATCCGCCACACATCGAAACCCTACATGCCCTGATGAACTATCTGGTGTATTTGATGTACGTGCAGCAACTCTGTATCGATTACAATAAGATACATGACATAAATAAGACCCACCACGCATAATCTTCGTTTCGCCTTTTGTTGGGCCTTGAGGATTTTCACGTCCTCCGCGACTGTGGATACTTCTGCTAAACCAATCGGAACACCATTCCCATACATTTCCTGACACATTATATAGACCAAATCCGTTTTCAGGGAAAGATATGGCCGGAGCCGTCCCTTTATAACCATCCTCAGTTGTATTCTTTTCAGGAAATTTCCCTTGCCAAATATTACAATAGTGCTCACCATTTGGAGCTAATTCATCACCCCATGGGTATATTTTTTGCTCAAGACCTCCACGCGCAGCATATTCCCATTCTGCTTCTGTTGGCAGTCTCTTACCGGCCCACTTACAAAAAGCTTGGGCATCATTCCAAGTTACGTGAACAACTGGATGGTCCATACGGTCATCAATCGTTGAACCTGGACCTTCTGGTTGGTACCAAAAAGCTCCGTTAACTCCACACCACCATGGGGTCGATACAACTCGATTCACCCGTGCTAACATTTGTGGAGGTAAAAAGTTGTGAAACACATAAGACCAACCGAATTTCTCAGATTCTGTTACATATCCAGTGGCTTGTACAAATTGCTTGAATTCATCATTTGTAACGGCATACTTGTCAATTAAGAAGGGACCTACTTTTACTTTTCGAACAGGGCCTTCACCATCAGCGGGAAAACCTTCTTTTTCGTTTGTCCCCATTAGAAATTCCCCACCTGGAAGATGAACCATTTTATCTTTGAATTGAATTTCGGTTGATGCTGTAATTTCTTGAGTTTGTTGCGTTACAGCTTCTGTATCTTGAAGAGTTTCTCCTCTTTTAATCGAACAACACGACATTTTTTGATCTGTTTTCATTTCGTCACATCCTTATTATGCTTTCTTGTTAATAGGTCTGAATGAATTAGAAGGTGTAGCTTTTATTATTAATTATTACTCAATTCAGTCATTCTTTTAACAGACTTCCGTTCTATGATCTTTGAATCCACGATCATTTCTTTTGAATAGTCTTGTGACTCTTGAAGATATTCAAAGAGAAGCTTAGCAGCCTCAACACCCATTTGATAAGCAGGAACATACACACTTGTCACGGACGGAAAGCATTTTTCAGCTTCTTGATATTTATGTTCAATCGTCATTATTGATACGTCATCAGGAACAGACAATTGAATATTGTTTAAAAAGTTAATGGTCTGTTGAACCTTCGTTAGATCATGGACTAATAATGCTGATGGTTTATCTTCGCTAGTGAAAATTTTTCTTAATAGGTCGAGATAAGAATCCACATTCTCTGGATAAAAATAATGCTCCACCTTTAGCTCGTCAATTTGTTTTTCTTCTTTATACTCACGTATCACCGACTCTAATCTTTCTTCTAAGCTAATAACAGCTACATGCCGATGACCCCTGCTATAAAAATAGTCCAGTACATCTTTATTATATTGTTTAAATTGAGCGTATACATTTAGTCCATTATGAAAAAGTTTTTCACCAATATATACCATCGGCAATTTCAGATTGAGTAGCTCTAAAAAGGAAGAGCATGCGATAGGGGCACTTCCTAATATAAGGCCATCAATACGGTTCTGCTTAATAAAAGAATAATACTGAGGCCTATAGTTGTCAGATAAAATTTGGTCTCTATCATTCATTTCGTTAATTAACAGAAGATGATAGCCCTTTTGTATCAAAATATCATTAACTCCCTTTATGAACTCTAGGATATACGTACTTGATAGAATTTCTGTTGAGTCAAGTAGAGGGGGAAAATATAATCCAATCAATTTTGTTTCACTTTTCGCTAAGTTTTGGGCAACAACGTTAGGTATATAATTTAATTTATCAACGGCATCATATACTTTCTTTTCCGTTTTGCTGCTTACATAGCCACTTTTATTTAAAACTCTTGAAACAGTGGAGATGGAAACTCCAGCTAAATTTGCTACGTCATAGATAGATGCTTTCATATTTGTTCCTTTCATAGTTAAAAGAGCATTAGATGTGGAAGTGCTTCCATAATAAAAACTTATCAAACTTATTAAAGATGGTCAATTCGTTAATGGTAAATAAAACAAGATTAATATATAACATTTTGTTATACCCCTATAAATTAATTAATCTTGCAGGTGTTTTAATTATCTGATAAATTTGTTTCATAGGATATAAAAGCGCTTCCATAAAATATTAAAATGAAAAACTTATACTGTCTCCATTAAGGTTATTATTTTTCGTAATTTATAAAAGCGCTTTTATATATTGAGATTATTTAACTTTACAAAGCATTTTTGATAAGTAGAAAAAGAGGAGATGAGAGAAATGCGAGCAATTATGGTGATGTTTGATTCACTAAATAGGCATATGCTGCCAAACTATGGCTGTGATTGGACACACGCACCTAATTTTAAACGATTAGGAGAAAAAACAGTCGCATTTGATCAGAGTTACGCAGGAAGCTTACCTTGTATGCCGGCAAGAAGAGAGCTCCATACAGGTCGTTATAACTTCTTACATCGTAGCTGGGGACCTATCGAACCATTTGATCATTCGATGCCAGAAATGTTGAAACAAAATGGTGTTTACACACATTTAGTAACAGATCACCAGCACTATTGGGAAGATGGTGGTGCCACATATCACCCAAGATATAGTTCCTTCGAAATGGTACGAGGACAAGAGGGAGATCCATGGAAAGGGCATGTAAAAGCCCCAGAAATTCCCGACACTGAAACACCTGAGCCATTTGGTAGTTCTACTATGTTTAAACAAGATACGGTGAATCGAAGTTATTTTGAATCAGAAGAAGACCATCCACAGGCTGTAACATTCTCTTTAGGTATGGATTTTATCCAAAAAAACAAAGACGAAGACAATTGGTTTCTACAACTAGAAACATTTGATCCACATGAACCATTTTTTGCTTATCAGCAATACAAAGATCTGTATCCTCATGAGTACAATGGTAAACATTTTGATTGGCCACCTTATTATTTTGTTCAAGAGTCAGATGAAGTGGTGGAACATGGTAAATATGAATATGCTGCTCTACTAAGTATGTGCGACAATTATTTAGGAAAAGTCATGGATATGATGGATGAACATGATATGTGGAAAGATACAATGTTAATTGTTAATACAGATCATGGATATTTATTAGGTGAGCACGGCTGGTGGTCTAAGAGTGTTATGCCAGTTTATGACGAAATCGCTCACACACCACTATTTGTATGGGATCCTAGAGAAGGGAAAAAAGGAGAAAGAAGACAATCAATCGTTCAAACAGTAGATTTAGCTCCTACTTTACTTGAATTCTTTGGTGTTACATTACCGGAAAATATGGATGGGAAGCCTTTAAGACAAGTGATTCAATCAGATCAGCCGATTCGTGAGAACGCTTTATTCGGATTCCATGGAGGTCATGTCAATATAACTGATGGCCATTATGTCTATATGAGAGGTCCTGTATCTCCAGAAAATAAACCGTTATTCGAATATACATTAATGCCAACACATATGAGACAGCCTTTTGCTCCAGGGGAGTTACAAAACATAGAAATTCAAGAGTCGTTTTCATTTACTCAAGGATGTCAGTTGATGAAAATTCAAGCTGGAACTGGGTTTGTAAATGCATTTCAATATGGATCCAAGCTGTTCAACTTAACAGCTGACCCAAAACAAAAAGAAGAAATAGAAGACCTAGAGATTGAATTAGCATTTATCCAAAAAATAGCGGATCAACTAAGAAAAAATGATGCCCCTAAAGAGCAATTTATAAGATTAGGAATCCCTGAAGATGGAATCATGACGATTGAGGAATTGAAGAAACAGAAAGAAGCTATTCAAAAAGCAGAAAAAATAAATATCTTGGAAGAACATCGCTGGGATCGAGCTGCACAAAACCAAATGAGAGCATTACTTAATATAACTCCTGAGAATACACGCCAAAAACTATTAAATGAGTTTAAAGAATTTGTATTAGGCTCGAACTACATGGAAGTGAATACTGAAGTAGTTGAGGAATTTATAGGTGTTTCTCTACCAAAGGGTGAAAAAGAGAAAGCAAAGTATTTTATCGGATTAGCAGGTCGTACAAGTTAAATAGAATGCAAGTGAAGTGTCGAATATGAAATAGGGACTTCACTTGACATTCTTCTTAAATACACAAAGGGGTGTTAACCACATGCAAAATCTTGTTAGAGTAGCTAGTAAAAGTGAAGTTTTTAAGTACGCGTTTGGTGGATTAGGTTCAAATTTACCTTTCATGTTGATTTTGACTTATTTAATGTTTTTCTATACTGAAGTGGAAGGGATTTCACCAGCGTTAGTAGGTACTTTGTTCTTTATTACTCGATTTATTGATGCTGTTACAGATCCATTAATGGGGATAATAGCAGATCGAACGAATTCCAAATTAGGTAAATATCGTCCATATGTCATTTTCGGTGCTCCATTACTAGGTTTAAGTACAGTATCTTTATTCTGGATACCAGATTTACCGGACGGCCAAAAAATAGTATACGTTTTTGTAACATATATTCTTTACTCATTAATCTCGACTGTTGTAAATATTCCATATCATTCATTAACACCCGTTTTAAGTGAAGATCCAAATCAAAGAACCTGGATTGCCACTGCAAAGCAATTTATGGGGATTCCTGCTCAAATGTTAGCTCAAGTTGCTTTCTTACCTCTTGTCGCTATATTTGGTGGCGGAGAACAGGGATACCTGGTTACAGCTATTATTTATGCTTTCGTTATCGTATTAAGCTTTTGGACGTGTGCAAGTAGTGCTAAACGACATGATAAGGTCGAAATAGTAAATGATAAAGTTGGTTCAAAACCAAAGATTGCTTTTAAGGATCAATTATCATTAATTGGAAAAAATACCCCATTGTTAATGCTAATGATTGCCATGAGCACAAATCTAATTGCCACATCTATTCAAAGTGCCGTTGCTTTATATTTCTGGACTTATAATGTTGGTAGAGCGGATTTATTTCCTATGTTATCTCTAGTTGGTTTACTAGTTTCGATTCCGTTGTTTTTCCTTATGCCTACTCTATCTAAGAAGATCGAGAAAAAAGGCGTCTTCTTATATGGAAGTATTGCATCCATCGTTCCATTTATCGTTTTACTAGTAGCTCCGTCGGAAATGATTTGGATGAACTTTACTGCAGCAGCGCTAGCGATTGCTCTTGCCCCATTTACAGGCGCCATTGCTTGGGCAATGCTACCGGATTGTGTTGAATATGGTGAGTGGAAGACAGGTTTGAAAGGTGCTGGCGTCGTATCGTCTAGTTTAACATTCATTAACAAATTAGGAAGTGCGGTTGGTGGAATTCTTGGTGGAGCACTTTTAGCGAGTGCTGGATATGTTGCCGGTCAAGCGCAATCTCCTGAAACGTTACAAATGATCCTATATCTATATGCAATATTCCCAATCTTAGGTCATGTGGCTACGATTATTGCGTTAAAATTCTATAAAATCGATAACAAATTCTATGCGAAGATTATTCAAGAAATTAAGGAAAGAAAGGAAGCTAAGCAACTTTCAAAGGAAGCTTGAAAGAATTCTAGAAAGTAATACCTAGAAATTTTAAAGAAAACAAGAGTAATAAATCTTTAGAAATGAAGCATAAAATTAGTGATTTTAAAAACTCTATATTTTAAGTTTCCTGCTTGTACAATACTAGTATTATTTGATACTAGTATTGTTTTTGTCATAAAGATAGTAAGGGATAGCATTAACAATTAGAAAAAAAGAATAAAGCATAAATGTCCAATAGGAGATTTTTAATAAGTCCAAATTGGTTTATGTCGAAATTTATTTTCTAATAACACTTGAATTTGTAAACGCTTACAATTATAATGATAATAGGTTGGACGGCATGCGTGGCTGTCAAAGTATCTAGCGTAGGTGGGGCTGGTACTAGGAACGGTTTTCGAGAAGGTTATAAATTTTTCTATGTTCCGTATATTTTTTGAAATTTAGATTATCTTTATCTATAAAAGAATAATAGAGTTAAATAAGGAGGGATACATAATGTGTAGAGAAAACAAATTAACATTCTCGGACTTTGTTATTAAAGATCGGTTTGAATTAAACTCTTATCTTTCATATTTATTCCATCAAGTTAAAAATAATGCGGATCAGACTAAAGATAAAAAGGTAAAACACTAAATCAATAAAGTAAATTGAAGGGATAAATAGTTATGATTAAGAAAATAGTAAGGCGACCTTGTTATTCGTTTTGGATGAATAAGGTCGCCTATTGTTTGTTATAAAACCTTTGTTTTGACCCAATAGTATATACTTATATACTCCTGTTCATTTATGCTTTAAACATCGGCATTTACCGGGCGTTCGGAAAGCATTCTCTCCCAAGTTTAATTTTGGGGTTCCCACTTTTTTGTAGACAATCAAACAGACTCAGTATTATTCTGTTTATACTTCTTCGGTGTCACACCAACATATTTCTTAAACACCTTAGTAAAATAACTTTGATCATGAAAGTTTAATATAGTCGAAATTTTCAATAACGAATAGTCAGTAAATGTTATCAATGATTTGGCCTCATCAACTTTTGTTCGGTGGATATATTCAGCGATAGAAATACCTACTTCTTTTTTAAAAAGAGCTGATAAATAATTAGGATGCATCTCTATAAGGTTAGCCAAGGTTGTTAAGGTCAAATCTTCGTAAAGATGTGTGTAGATATAATTTAAGCACATATTAATAGGTTTAGAGTACCTTTGTTGTTTATGTTTTCTTACTCGATCAGCAAAATCACTTAAGGCTTGTTCCATAAACAGATCCACTGATTTCACATTTGTTAATTCCTCAAGATTTTGAATATATAAGTCGCTAAGTGTATAGGCAATTTCATGATGAAGACCGCCCTCCATAGCAGCTCGTGTTGCCAGTGTAATAGCGGAAATTGCTAAGTTTTTACTGCTGCGTAACTGACTTTTCTTCGATAATACGCCCAACTCTCCTTTGTCAGGGCTTAGTTTGAATACTTTTAAAAATTCATCCTTTCTACCCTCTTTAATGTATTGAAATAGTCTTTTTTCATAGATGAAATCATGATGAAATGACACATTTTCGCGTTTCTGTGAAATGGTTGTAAAAGGATCCTCAATTTGTACGATGTGTTCACCCGCTTCAATATTTTTTAACATGATATTGGCGGGATCCAGTGTTTTTTGATAGAGCATATAATACATCTGCATACTGATTTTGATAAACTTTAAATTGGATGTTCGGGGCAGTAATTCATAATAATGGACGATTTTTTCAACAAGTTCTTTTTGAACAGGCATGTCATTTACCAAAGCTGCCAGTCTTTCATTTGAAAGCTCAGAAGGAAGAGCGGGACCGACAATAATCATCCCTATATATTGATTAAAATTACGCACTTGAATGATAAAATAATGTTCATAATATTCCGATTTGACCAATAGTGGGAATGGATAGTGCTCGTGATTTAATTGGAATTGTTTCAGAAGATCTTGTGTTGATGTGTGAAAAGGATTTTTAATAGTTTGAGAAGCAAACTCAAACTCTAAATGATTATGTTCATTTAGAAAAATAACCGGAATATGAAAAGATTCATATATCAATTTGCAAATGTAATTTACATCCTGAAGCTTCATAAACTGACCCCTCATTTAATTAATATCTAAAATCATATCATAAAGATGAATAAATGTTAAAAAAAAGCTAAAAAAACTAATATATTACCAAAATTGATATGAGTGATTGTATATAATAGTCATATGGTTTATTAGAAAGCGCTTTCTACCTTGATACTTATGGAGGGATTATATTGACAAAAGATATTAAAGCACTTATTTCACAAATGACATTAGAAGAAAAAGCTGGTCTATGTTCTGGAAAAGACTTTTGGAATTTAAAAGGGATTGAAAGACTAGGCATACCATCTATCATGGTCACAGACGGTCCACACGGTTTACGTAAACAAAAAATGGGTGCTGACCACTTAGGATTATTTGATAGCGTACCGGCTACTTGTTTTCCATCTGCTGCAGGAATGGCAAGTTCATGGGATCGCCATTTAATTCAAAAAGTTGGAGTAGCGCTAGGAGAAGAATGCCAAGCAGAGGATGTTGCTGTTCTTCTTGGACCAGGTGCTAATATTAAACGTTCCCCATTATGTGGGCGTAACTTTGAGTATTTCTCAGAAGATCCATATTTATCATCAGAAATGGCAGCGAATCATATTAAAGGTGTGCAAAGCCAAGGTGTTGGAACGTCCTTAAAACACTTTGCAGCGAATAACCAGGAGCACCGCAGAATGTCAACAGATGCCATTGTTGATGAAAGAACGTTTCGAGAAATCTATCTGGCTAGTTTTGAAGGAGCAGTAAAACAATCACAACCATGGACTGTAATGTGTTCTTACAATAAAGTAAATGGAGAATTTGCTTCTGAAAACAACTATCTGTTAAACGACATTTTAAAAGAAGAATGGGGATTTGAAGGCTTTGTTGTTTCTGACTGGGGAGCAGTTAATGAACGTGACGTAGCTCTTGCAAATGGTCTTGAACTTGAAATGCCGGCTTCAAAAGGAATTGGTGAGAATAAAGTTATTGAAGCGGTACAAAATGGTAACTTATCAGAAGAAAAACTTGATGCGGCTGTTGAGCGTATTTTACGCATTATTTTTAAAGCTGTGGAAGAAAAGAAAGAAAATGCAACGTATGACCAAGAAGCACATCACCAACTTGCAAGGGAAACAGCAAGAGAAAGTATGGTGTTATTAAAAAATGAAGGTAACATCCTTCCACTTAAAAAAGAAGGTGATTTTGCAGTAATCGGTGAGTTTGCTAAGGCGCCAAGGTACCAAGGTGGCGGAAGCTCTCATATTAAACCAACAAAGCTTGAAAATATTGTAGAGGAAATTGAAAAGTCTGCTGGATCAGAAGCAAATGTTACGTACGCTCAAGGATACTATCGTGACAAAGATACAATCGATGAAGCATTAATTGAAGAAGCGAAAGAAGTGGCTTCACAAGCCGATACGGTTATCTTGTTTGCTGGTCTACCAGATCGCTATGAATCTGAAGGGTATGATCGTGTACACCTGCACATCCCTGAAAATCAAAAGCGTCTTATTGAAGCGATTGCTGAAGTAAACTCAAATATTGTTGTTGTACTAAGCAATGGTGCACCAATCGAAATGCCTTGGCTAGGCAATGTCAAAGGATTACTTGAGGGATATCTTGGAGGTCAAGCACTTGGAGGTGCGATTGCAGACATTCTATTTGGTGATACGAATCCAAGTGGTAAGCTAGCAGAAACATTCCCTAAACAATTAAGCGACAACCCTTCTTACCTGTTCTTCCCAGGAGAAGGAGACAAAGTAGAATATCGTGAAGGAATTTTCGTTGGATATCGCTATTATGATACAAAAAATGTTGAACCATTATTCCCATTTGGTTATGGATTGAGCTATACAACGTTTGAATATAGCAATCTGCGTGTAAGTGCCAATAAAATTAATGATACAGAAACACTTAGTGTGACTGTTGATGTGAAAAATACAGGAGCTGTTACAGGGAAAGAAGTTGTTCAGCTTTATGTTAAAGACGTGGAAAGCAGTGTAAGCAGACCTCAGAAGGAATTAAAAGGTTTTGAAAAAGTTGAACTTCAACCGGGTGAAGTGAAAGAAATTACCTTTACTTTAGATAAACGTTCATTTGCTTACTATCATACAGAAATAAAAGATTGGCATGTTGAAAGTGGAGAATTCGAATTATTAGTAGGGAAAAGCTCAAAAGAAGTTGTTCTAACAGAAAAAGTGACAGTTGAATCGACGACTGACATTCCGTTGCTGGTTCATCGTAATACAACAGTTGGTGATTTACTTGCAAATCCTAAAGTAGCAGCATTAGCTAAAGAACTATTAGGAAAAGCACAGGAAGGAAGCCCATTCGCTGCTGCAACTGAGGACGAAGGTGAATTCTCAGATATGATGGAAGCAATGATGAAATATATGCCATTACGAGCTTTATCTAATTTTAGCGATGGAAACTTAACGGAAGAAAAACTGCAAGAAATGATTCAACAATTAAATGATGTTCAAAAAAATACAGTTGTGAACTAATTTAAGGTGGATTGGCTCAAGTCATGTGAGTCAATCCACATTTATTTTCGGAAAAGGTTGAACAATCTGGCTTATTACCAATGCAAAAGCTTCATCTTTTTTAAAAAAGGTGGAGCTTTTTTGTTGTCAATATCCAACTTCTCGGGTGTGTTTAATTACGTATAACCTTCTGTTATAACCTATGCATTTGTTGCAATTTACCATCGTCATCCTTCGTGATATCGTAATAGTAGATCAACTGAAATTAAGAAAGTAAATAATTCACTTTGTAAAATAATAACGAAGGAGGGTATTTATGAAGGGAGAATGGGGAAAAGTTTTTCAACTTTTTTGGTCTTTTTTCAAAATAGGTCCTGTAACATTTGGCGGCGGTTATGCAATGATTCCTTTAATAGAAAAAGAAGTTGTTCATAAAAAACATTGGGTCAAAAGTGAGGACTTAACAGATGTTTTTGCTATTGCAGGGACCATACCGGGAGCAATAGCAGTAAACGCTGCTACCTTTATCGGACACCGAATTGCCGGCATAAAGGGTGCAGTTGCTGCAACATTAGGAACTCTACTTCCAACCTTTATGATCGTGCTTGTGCTTTGTGGAGTACTTTCATCCTTTCAGAATAATCCATATGTGGAATCGGCGTTTTTTGGTATTCGAGCTGCAACTGTCGCTTTAATTGTATATGCCGGGATAAAAATAGCGAGGACATCACTTTGGGATAAGGCCACATTTACTTTGGCTGCTACTATGATAGTGGCAATGTTAATGTTTCACTGGCATCCAATTTTCGTTATCTTTTTAGGTGCTTTTTTAGGGATTTTCATTGTCAAGATTAAAGAAAAATTAGGTATACTAGTAAAGTTTGAAAAAAATGAAGATGAAGAGATTGAGAATAACGAAGAATCGTTAAAGCAACAGGTAGGAATGTAGGAGGTAGTAGTATGCTGTTACAATTATTTATTCTGTTTTTTATGATTGGGACTGTATCATTTGGTGGCGGATATGCAATGCTTCCCGTGATAGAAAGAGAGGTAACGGGTAAGGGATGGATCACGACAACTGATTTTACAGATGCAGTTGCCTTGGCAGGTATGACCCCAGGATCAATTGCTTCTAATAGTGCAACGATCGTAGGATATAAGGTTGCTGGAATACCAGGTGCCATTATCTCCTCTATTGCAATGAGTTTGCCTTCTTTAATTCTCATTTTAGTCATTGCTTTATTTTTCTATAAATTACATTCGAATAAACTTGTGAAATCTGCTTTTTATGGTTTGCGCCCAATAGTGACGAGTCTTATCATGTATGCGGCGATTAAGTTAGCTCTTTCAAATGGTGTGATCTCAACCTCAATTTCATGGGATATGGTAAGTCTCTTACTCATTTTCGGTATTTCTTTAATTTCTCTATTATATTTCCGAGTTCACCCGGTGATCGTGATTTTGTGTGCTGGTGTTATTGGTACGATTATTCATTAAGTTTAGAAGGGGTAATTAGATTTTTAAATAAAGAAAGCTCAATTCATTTTTTTAGAGGAATTAAGCTTAATTGTTTCGTTAAAATGAAACATGGTCTTTCTAGTGGTGCTTGTCCTGAATAAACTGAACAAACTTTGTAACGCCATCTCTATTGAATCTCTGCGGCTTTTTAACTAGCCATAATCTGCGATTAATATGTACACCTTCAATCTTCATTTCTTGTAAAACACCTTGCTCCAATTCCCTTGTGACGGTTAATCTTGGTAAAATACTTATTCCTAAACCTGCCTCAACTGCACTCTTAATTGCCTGCGTACTTCCGATTTCCATGTAACTTTCTATCTTATTTAAAATCCCGTGTTCGTTTAGTGCGTTTTCAACAATGAGTCGAGTGCCTGAAAGTGACTCACGCCAAATCATTCGTTCGTGAGCTAATTCCTCTATACTAATTTCTGATCTTTCCTTCCACGGATGGTCTGATGGGAAAACGAGAATTAATTCATCATCAGCAAATTTCTCTACTATAAAGCTTTTATCCTCTACAATTCCTTCTACTAATGCAATATCAATAACATCATTCGATAAATCTTCTAATACACTTGGCGTATTTCTTATTGTTAACGATACTTTTATATCAGGTGTTTGTTTTTTAAAACGACCAAGCAAGCTTGGCAATAAATACTCACCAATTGTTAATGATGCTCCAACTCTAAGGCTAGAATTGTATTCTCCTGTTGCCTGTAGAATCACTTCTTTCGATCGATTAAAATCGTCTACTATCGCTTTGGCAAATGGATAAAGCATTTTTCCAGTTGTGGTAACAGTTAATTTGCCTTCAGTCCGATCAAATAGTAAGGTGCCATAGAAGTTCTCCAATTGGCGAATTTGTCTTGTAACAGCAGGCTGTGAAACATAGCTTAGTCGGGCTGCTTGACTAATACTACCTTCATCAACAACTAAACAAAACATCTTAAGGTTTTCTATGTTCAAGAAAACTCCCTCCTAGTCCCAATTAGAAAATATTTGTTAATTCTATAATACCTCAGGTGGTGAATTAAGAAAATTGACTTAACTATAACAATCCGTTATATGCTATGCATTTGTTGCAATATGCCTGATCGTAAAAGCATGATATCGTATAGATAAGAACAAAACATATAAAGATATTGATTAATATTACAATTGAAAATTATTTTTTAAAATAGTAATAGAAACTTGAAAGGAGAAAAGTATGAAGGATGAAACAAAAAAATTATTTCAGCTCTTTTGGACGTTCTTAAAAATTGGTCCAGTCACCTTTGGTGGTGGCTATGCCATGATCCCACTTATCGAAAGGGAAGTTGTAGATAAGAAGAAATGGGTCAGTCATGAAGATGTTGCAGATGTATTTGCCATTGCGGAATCGATTCCGGGTGCAATCGCAATAAATTCCTCAACATTTATCGGGTATCGAATAGGAGGGATAAAAGGAGCGATTGCCGCATTACTTGGCGTTTTTTTACCAACCTTTCTAATCGTCGTCATGCTGAGCATTGTATTTTTACAAGTTCAGAATAACCCAAAAATTGAAGCGGCATTTCAGGCGATTCGTGCTTCCATTGTTGCTTTAATTGTATATGCAGGTTATATGATCGGTAAAACAGCAATTATAGATAAAACTACTTTTGTTATATCGTTTGGTTCAATGGCTGTTCTGTTTTTCCTTCATTTACATCCGGTTTTAATTATTTTCTCAGGTATTATTCTCGGTATCGTTCTTGTTAACATAAAACGGAAATTAGGTTATTCAGTTGATGGGAAAAAAGAAAAAAGCTCACCGAAAACACAGCAACTAGAATGGTTTATGGGGGATGGAATTTAAGATGATATTGTTAGAACTATTCTGGACATTTTTATTAATTGGATTTGTTTCATTTGGTGGAGGCTATGCCATGATCCCTGTCATCGAGTTGGAAGTTATGAATAAGGGCTGGATGACGACTCAACAGTTTACGGATGTTATTGCAATTGCAGGGATGTCACCTGGACCAATCGCAACAAACAGTGCTATTTTTGTAGGGTATCAGGTTCAAGGAATCACAGGTGCTATCGCAGCAGGGTTAGGCATGGTTATTCCGTCACTACTACTTGTAATTATCATTGCAACATTCTTCTATAAAATTAGTAAAAATAAGCATGTTGAATCCGCTTTTTATGGCTTACGTCCAATTATTACAGGACTAATTGGCTATGCAGCCATTAAATTCGCTATAAGCAATAACTTAGTTGGATCACTCTCATGGCACTCAATGAGTTTATTACTTATTTTTGGATTATCACTCTTCTCATTAATAAAGCTTCGTATTCACCCTGCTTTAGTCATTATTATGTCAGGAGTTGTAGGAGCTGCAATATATTCATAAAAGGAAGTTTAATCTTAGAATTAGACTTCTTTTTTATTTGGCTATTTTACTAAAGGTTATATTTGGAAATATGTTAGCAGTGAATCTGTTTTAAGCTATCATTGTGAAATGGAGAGCAATGGAACGAATTAATTCTCATGTTTTCTTATATAAAAAAATAACAAGATATAAAAAAACTGTACTTTCTTTTAAAGTAAAACATCAAGAATCATTCTTTTGCATAGGTCTGAATACACATATTTTGTTAAATGAAAATGCGCTGAATGAGTTTTAACAACATAATTCATGATATTTGACTTATGCACGTCAGGTAAACCTTTAGCTAAAATAATTCTAGAGTGCTAGTTAGTGAAAGGGAGGATCACTTACTTGAAAAATATTGACTACATAAGAGAAGAAATTAGAGAATTTTCCAAAGCAAATGAATTTCTTTCATATCGTGAAGTAGATGAATTACAAAATGTTTTATATGAAGACGAGACGATACTAAATATTACAACAGGTGGGATTGAACGGTACAAAGGTTTATTTTTGTTAACGGATGATCGTGCATTATTTATTTATCATAATGAAATGAATCAACCAAAAGTGTTAGAAGTACCTTATGAGAAATTAGAATATATTCATATGAAACAAGGAAATTATTATGTTTCGATGGAATTGTTTTTTGCTGGAACGAAAATTGAAATTTCTGATTTACCGCCAGATGATGCAGACTCCTTTAAACAAGATTTAACATTTCAGGTGGATTTTTATGACAAAATAAAGAAAAAAGGGGCTCCTCAAAAAAAGAAGGTTGGGCTTCTGCGTTTGCTCTTATTTATTGGGATTGCCGTGCTTACAGGTTATTTAGTAGGTCCACAATTTCATGTTGTAGAGGTGTATGATGAAGTACTGACAGATGCTTTGTCTATAGAGGAAGCAGTGGAATCCTATCAATTGGAATTCACTGAGATGGAGATTAACAAGGATGAGTATGAAACAACAGTACGTGGTATTATTAACAATTTATCAGATAAGGAATATCGATATATTAGCGTAGATATACAGTTTTATGATAAAAAGGGCTCGATTGTAGATAGTCAAATTCAATCGATCTACGATTTAAAACCGGGTAAATCTTGGAATTTAGATAGTTATTCGATTAGCGAGTATGCTGATACCTTTGAGGTTGTTGGTGTGTATGCTGAGGTGGCGGAGTAAGAATATGAAATAATTGTATCTATAGCAAATTTAAAAAAGTATTCGTCTATTACGAGGCGGATGCTCTTTTTTGTACATAGTTTTGGTGTCGAAGCACAAGCGCCTAGTCCCTCAGGGATGAACAAGGTGCTTGTGCTTTTTTAATTGAATTACTCTCGTCTTCATTCATACAAGGAATATTTTCACATAATATGGAGAAATTATCATCATGAATCTTTGGATATAGGGGCGAACCAGATGAAGTCACGGTTTCAATTATCAAGGAAAAAATGGGAAAACATGAAATACACTCAACAATTGCCCCATGACCAGCTTGAAGCCCAGAAAGATGAAGTGATTGATAGAAGCTTACATGTGAATAGTAATTGGTTTATACAAATTCTTGGAGACAATGATGACTTTGTCACCCGAAAGTTTATGATCTTTGGGTCATATCCTGCTGCATTATTTTATCTATCGGATTTTGCAGATCAGCAATCACTGAATCAAGATATCTTAAAGCCATTAATGTCTGTACCAACACATCTATTAGGGAAAAATATTGATAGAGATACACTCCAAGAAACATTGATGAACGAAGTGTTATATCATAGCAAAGTTGTTATAAATAATAAAAAAGTGGAACTTGTACAAAGTATTCTTCGAGGCGAAACAATCATCGTAATTGATGGGGTACAAAAAGCTTTTAAAATTGGGACAAGAAAAGTAGAAAAACGTGCAATTAATCAACCTGAAACTGAACAAGTTATATTGGGACCGCGAGAAGGATTTATTGAGACACTGAGCACCAATATCTCTTTACTCAGGTATCGACTACAAACACCGGATTTCATTGTAAAAACACTTAATGTAGGTGAGATGACAAAGTCAAAGGTCGCAATATGCTTCGTAAGAGGTCTTGCGGGAGAAGAATTGATAAAGGAAGTAGAATATCGATTGTCGAAAATTGACATTGATGGGATTTTGGATGTTGGTTATATTGAACAGTTTATCGAGGATAATCATATGTCACCATTTCCACAGGTTCAATCGACAGAAAGACCCGATAAAGCAGTTGGAGCGATTTTAGAAGGTCGTGTGGCAATCATGGTAGATGGATCCCCGTTTGCCTTGCTTGTACCAGTTGTATTTAACCAGTTTTATCAAACAGCTGAAGATTACTCATCCCGTTATTTAATGGGAAGTTTTGTTCGTATCGCCAGAATTCTGGCATTAGTGTTTTCACTGATCTTTCCGTCTATATATGTTTCTTTCATTTCATTCAATCCTGAATTACTTCCAACAGAATTCGCAGTAGCAGTTGCAGGAGGACGTGCTGGTGTACCTTTTCCGGCTGTAATAGAAGTGCTGTTAATAGAAGTGGCGATGGAAGTTTTACGTGAAGCAACCGTCAGACTACCAAAACAGGTTGGGGGAGCTTTATCAATTGTAGGAGTACTGGTTATTGGACAGGCAGCGGTTGAGGCCGGGATTGCCAGCCCGATTACGGTTGTGGTGATTGCTATGACAACAATTGGGTCATTTGCTACACCGGCATATAGTGCGGCCTTTGCATTAAGAATGCTCCGCTTTCCAATCGTTATATTGGCTGGGGTATTTGGCTTATATGGAGTTGTAGTTGGAGTTATCCTCATTTTTAATCATATGCTTTCACTTAAATCATTTGGTGTTCCGTATATGAGCCCTGTTTCACCTTTTAATATAGAAGGGATGAAAGATGTTGTGATTCGAGGACCCTTATGGTGGATGCCAAAGCGTCCGGGATTTTTACACACTAAAAATGATATACGAGTAAGGAAACATTCTAAGCAAGATCGTACTACTGATTCTGAAAAGGCTGGCAATCATCGCCGAAAGGGGGATGAAGATGAAACATCCTAGGGAAATTACAACTGCTACAGCTTCAGGTGTATTGATAAGTACGATAATCGGGGTAGGAGTATTGCCGCTTCCATTATTTGCAGTACAAGCTAACAATACAGGTGCCCCTTTAGTTACGGTTATTGCCATTATTTTGGCCTTTATTGGATTAAGTGTTATTACAATTCTCGGTATGAGATACCCGAACCATTCCATTATTGGATACAGTCAAAAAATCATTGGAAAGTGGCTTGGTCTGTTTTTAGGAATTTTATTTGTCTTGTTTTTTTCGATATTAACAGGTCTGGCGTCTCGTGAATTCGGATCTGTTGTTATTTCAGCAGTTTTAAAAGAAACCCCTTTAGAAGTTACAGTGTTTGTCATGTTAGTATTGGCTGCTTTTACAACTAGACATGATATGACCACTTTTGCCTATATTCAATTATTTTACTTACCCTTTATCCTTGCACCTGCACTGTTAATTGTAGTTTTATCGCTAAAGAATGGAAATATCCTATATTTACAGCCAGTTTGGGGAAATGAGCCGGACATTAGCTTGATTATTTCCGGGGCTTTTATTATTTCAGCATTATTTCAAGGCTCATTTGTTATGACAATAATCATTCCCTCAATGAAAAAAGCCAGGAAAGCAATGAAGGCAAGTATTTCGGCAATCATCATTTCAGGTGGTTTATATACCTTGATTGTGATTGCAACAGTGAGTGTATTTGGTACTGAGGAGACGAGGAAGTTAATATGGCCCACACTAGAACTTGCAAGAACGACGTCATTGCCGGGAAATATTCTGCAAAGACTTGATATTATATTTTTAGCAATTTGGGTTGTCTCCGTTTTTACTACGTTATTAACGAGCTATAAATTAACAATTCATATGCTGAGTCAATTATTAGGATTAAGTGATCATAAGATGATGTCTTTCTTTATCTTACCGTTTTTCTTCCTACTTGCAATGATTCCTCAGAATGTTTTGCAGATGTATGAAATTATCAGAGTGGTAGGACAAATTGGATTGATTTTAACAATTGGAACTCCGTTTTTATTGTTACTCATAGATTCTGTAAAAAGAAAACGGAGAGCAAACAATGAACACATTTCTAAAGTTTAGACTTATAGTGATCAAAGGAATTTGTCTATTTATAATATGTGTGTTTCTTTCTGGCTGTTGGGATAGTTTGGATATTGAGAAACGCGCTGTAGTACTAGGGATTGCTATCGATAAGACATCAGAGGAGCACGGCAAAGAAGAAGAAAATGTCTCACATCTTTCAAATTCATTTCCTCGGCCAGATAATGAAATGATAAAAATAACCGCACAAATTGCTGTTCCTGGTAAAATCCCTCTTGGACCTGAAAGTGGAGGAGGAGATTCAGATCCTGTTTGGATCCTCGAAGTTGTCGGGCATACGATGGATGATGCATTAGCAAATTTGGAACAGGAAATATCCGATGACATTTTTCTTGGACATTTAAGAATTATCATCATTAGTGAGGAATTGGCACGAGATGGAGTAGAACGAATTAATGATTTTTTTCGGCGGAATTCAGAAATCAGAAGAACGGCATGGCTTGCTATATCAAAAGATGAAGCTAGTCAATTTATGAAGATAACCCCAACCTTTGAAAGGGTCCCTGGTTTATATTTATCTTCAATGTTTGAAAATGCAGTAGATCTAGGTAAATTTCCATCTGATTTTATTGGTGAGTTTTGGACGATCCTTTCAAGTAAAGGACAGGATTCATTTTTGCCTTATATTAGTATAAAAAAAGAAGAAAATGTTCAAATCAAAGGACTTGCATATTTTAGCGGTGAAAAAATGGTAGGAATCAGTGATCCGCTTGAAATTGGTTTTTTTATGGCAGTATTAGGAAATGGAAAAGGTGGGTATGGAGTTTTTGTCCAGATCCCTGACTCAGAAGACTATGTGATGGTGAGAATTTCCAGTAGAGTTGTTAAAATAGATACCAAAATAAAAGACGGTCAACCTGAAATTACAGTCAATATAAATTATGAAGCAGAGATTGACGAAAAAGATGCACCTGAGTATGTAGAAATAGACAATTCGAAAATTATGAAAGAAATTGAAGAAAACACATCAAAAAATACTGTTGAATCAATTCAAACATTCATAAAAAACACACAAGAGAAGGAATCAGACATTTTTGGGTTTGGTGAACATATAAGAGCAAAACATCCCCGGTTTTGGGATACAAAAGTGAAAACACCTGAAAAATGGCATTCATTTTATAGGGATTTAAATGTAACGGTAAACTGCACAACAAAAATCCGACGCATCGGGATGAAAGCAAAATAATATCTTCTACTAAGATGAGGAGAGAGGTAAAATTGTACATCGGATACATGAATTACCTTATTGCAATTTTTATTATTACAGGCTACTTAATTATGCGATATGACTACCCATTTTATAAAAACAAAAAAATGAAAAAAGAAGAAAAAGTAACGAAACTTATTGGACGAGGGAATATAGTTCTTGGTTTATTACTCTTTGCAGGTAATTGGGTCTATCATACATGGTTTAAATAATCATTAGGAAAGTTCTTTATTTCATAGAAGAAATAAAGAACTTTTTATTTTTGTACTATTAGGTATATAAATTTTTGGCTTTTCATTTAATGAAAAAAAGAGTGTATACAGGTATCATTATAACTTCTCATCGAAAAATAAAATAATTTGTAATTCCTTATATATTTCGACAACGTTTTTAGTTTTTAGCCTGTAAACTTATACTTACTGAAAAGGAATTAAGGAGAAGAATTCATGAAAAAATGTAGGACACTACAAAATGAAAAAAGATGTAGTGAAATCTACTAGTCAATTGATCATCAAAAACTCGTGAAGTATTAAGGAGGGATATGAGTGAGTGAGAACACCGTAGTAGAGCCTGTTGAGAGTTATTCTTCATTAGAAGACACCATCTTAATCGAAATGTCTCATGGAGGAGATAGTGAGTCGCTTTCATTTTTAATAAGCAAATATCAACATTTGGTACGTTCAAAAGTGAAATCATATTTTTTAATAGGTGCTGATAAGGAAGATCTTTTTCAAGAAGGAATGATCGGTTTATATAAAGCAATCCGTGATTTTAGACAAGAAAAAATGGCTTCTTTCTATGCTTTTGCTGAATTATGTATCACAAGACAGATCATTACAGCTATTAAAACAGCTTCTCGTCAGAAACATAGCCCGTTAAATTCATCTATTTCTTTGGACAAGCCACTTATGAATGAAGAATCTTCTTATACTCTTATGGATGTCCTTTCCGGAGAGAATGTCACAAATCCGGAAGTATTTCTTATGAATAAAGAAAAGTTAAATGAGATTCAAACAAAGATTAATGAGTTATTGAGTGATTTGGAAAGAAGTGTCCTCTTGCTCTATATGGAAGGCCATTCATATGCAGAAATTTCTGAAGAGCTAAACACACATGTAAAATCGATTGATAATGCTTTACAACGAATCAAAAGAAAACTTGATCGACATATTGATTTTAGAAAAGTTGTTTAATAGATACTAAACAATTCATACCAAAAAAGCTTCAGTCCTATCAGAAAGGAGGGACTGAAGCTTTTTTATTTTACTATCAGAAAGTATATAAATTTTATGGATGATAGTATAAGAAAAACTAAGGCTTTCGCCATTAGGACTTGGCGATAAACCAAGTTTTTCCAATGTTATTTTTATATAAAAATCAAAATTGAGAATTATTAACATTGACGAAAGAACTAATCTTCTTTAAAATACTTTTTTATATTAATATAATATATTTTCCTTGTATAAGTTTAGGAATATGGCCTAAACGTTTCTACCTAGCTACCATAAATAGCATGACTACAAGGATTACATAAATCACAGGCGGTATGGCCTTTGTGTGTAATCTTTGTATGTAAAAGCTTTAGGGTAGAAGACTCTAAAGCTTTTTTTATACGATCATTTTATTGATAGTATAAGAAAACTAAGGCTTTCGCCATTATGAAACGGCGGTATGCTGAGTTTTTCTAATTTTGTTAAATCCAGGAGGTAAAGATGAAACAGTTCTTTCATTTCTCAGATAGAGGAACAACGTATCGACAAGAGATATTGGCTGGTATGACAACTTTCTTATCGATGGCATATATTTTAGTTGTGAATCCTATTGTGTTATCAGAAGCAGGTATAGACAAAGGGGCTGTATTTACGGCGACTGCTGTCTCAGCTATAATCGGGACCTTATTAATTGGCCTATTAGCAAATTATCCAATCGGGATTGCACCAAGCATGGGTCTTAATTCATTTTTCACCTATTCAGTTGTAATTGGGATGGGAATCCCCTGGCAAACAGCATTAACAGGAGTATTTATTTCCGGTGTATTATTCGTCCTACTTAGTATTTTTAAAATTCGCGAAAAAATTATTGAAGTTATTCCACAAGATTTAAAATATGCGATCGGCAGTGGGATCGGCTTCTATATTGCATTTATTGGCATGAAAAATTCAGGCATTATTCAAGCAAATGAAGCAACATTTGTGTCACTCGGTAATATTCAATCTGGTCCAACATTATTGGCCATATTTGGTTTTATTGTGACCGTTATTTTCATGGTAAAAAACATCCGTGGCGGTATTTTTTATGGAATGGTCATTACGTCAATTATTGGGATGTTGTTCGGAATTATTGAAAAACCAAGCGCGATCGTTGGGGCTATTCCAAGCTTAGAACCTACATTTGGAGTTGCGTTATTACAATTAGATCAAATTTTTTCAATGGAACTATTAGCTGTGGTGTTTACCTTTCTTTTCGTTGCATTTTTTGATACCGCGGGTACATTGATTGCCGTTGCAAATCAAGCAGGCATAGTAAAAGAAAATAAAATACCAAATGCCGGTCGTGCACTTTTGGCCGATGCTTCAGCTTCTGTTGCAGGTTCTGTATTAGGAACATCTACTACAGCTTCTTTTATTGAATCATCAGCAGGTATTGCTGCTGGAGGAAGAACAGGGTTTTCATCAATTGTTATTTCAGGGTTCTTTGCAATTGCTTTATTTTTCTCACCACTGCTTTCGGTTGTTACTTCAGAGGTAACGGCACCAGCTTTAATTATTGTTGGAGCTTTAATGGCAAGTGAGGTTCGTCACATAAGATGGGAAAGGCTAGAGATTGCAATACCAGCATTTGTGACAATCATTATGATGCCTCTAACATACAGCGTAGCAACAGGAATCGGTCTTGGATTTATTATGTATCCAATTACGATGCTTGCATTAAAAAAGCATAAAGAAATTAACCCGATTGTCTATGTATTAGCGCTAATTTTCATCGCCTATTTTGCGTTTGTTTTATAACTGTATATAGTCAAACGAACATTAACAAACGGTCTAGTTATGCAAAAGAGCCAAAATTATTAACTCAAAAAGATGACAAACGAAGAATTAATCGTTGTCATCTTTTTTATTTGTGCTATAATCAAACTATACTGAACAATATCGAACATTTAAGTACGATAATAAACAGAGGAGGGATATAAATGGAATCACTTTTTTCTCTAAAAGGAAAAGTTGCTTTATTAACAGGAGCAAGCCGTGGATTAGGGCAAGGCATGGCAGTTGGTCTTGCAGAGGCAGGTGCAACTGTTATAGGTGCCGGAATGAGTGATATGTCGGAAACACGGAACAAAATTGAATCTATTGGCGGTACCTTTCATGATTTGAAAATTGACTTGTCTGAAGATCTAGCTGCCGGGAAGCTAGTATCTGAGGCGTTAGCTATAGCAGATAGAATTGATATTTTAGTTAATAACGCCGGAATTATTAGAAGAGAAAATGCAGAGAACTTTTCTGATGATGATTGGTATGAAGTGATTAAAGTCAACCAGCATTCTGTGTTTCAACTATGCAGAGAGGTTGGAGGGCATATGCTTGAACATGGCTCAGGCAGAATCATTAATGTGGCGTCAATGCTTTCATTCCAAGGTGGATTAAGAGTGCCTGCTTATACGGCCAGCAAACATGCTGTTGCAGGATTAACAAAATCACTTGCAAATGAATGGTCGAGCAGAGGTGTTAATGTAAACGCTATCGCTCCTGGTTATATGGAGACAGATAACACATCTCAACTTAGAGCAAATAAAGAGCGGAATGAGTACATTACTTCCAGAATTCCACAAGGCCGTTGGGGAACTCCTGAAGATCTAAAAGGAGCTGTTATCTATTTAGCTTCTGATGCCTCAAGCTATGTAAATGGTCATATTTTATGTGTTGATGGTGGATGGATGAGCTCATAAGGCCAAATGTTTTAAAAGAAAATCAATAACCGAAAGGGGAAAGAAAAATGGAAATTAGACATGCTACAAATCCAACAGATTTTAAAGGATATACGACAGAAAGATTGAGAAGTGATTTTCTAATGGATTCACTTTTTGTTCAAGGTGAAATCAATATGACGTACTCTCATTATGATCGAGTTGTAACAGGAGGAGCAATTCCTACAACACAAGCTCTTAAACTAGAAGATCAAGAAACTCTCAAAACAGAATATTTCTTGGAAAGACGTGAAGTAGGGATTATTAACATCGGTGCTGAAGGTACTGTGCTAGTTGATGGGCAAGCGTATACGTTAAATAAAAGAGACTGTTTATATGTTGGTCTAGGAAACAAAGAGGTTTTATTTGAAAGCACAAACTCTTCAGATCCAGCGAAGTTTTATATTGTGTCAACTCCTGCACATAAACAGTATCCAACGAAAAAAGCTCCAATTGAAGATGCGGAACCAAACCATTTGGGATCTGATAGTGAATCAAATAAGCGTACGATTTATAAGTATATTCATGCAGATGGTATACAAAGCTGTCAGTTAATGATGGGGATGACTTTATTAGAGCCGAACAATATGTGGAACACAATGCCAGCACATCTTCATGACCGCCGAATGGAAGTATATTTGTATTTCGATATGGATGAGAACTCAAGAGTATTCCATTTCATGGGTGAGCCTAAAGAAACAAGACATTTAGTTGTAAAGAATGAACAGGCTGTTTTATCACCGCCATGGTCAATTCACTCAGGTGTAGGAACTAGCAACTACACGTTTATCTGGGCAATGGCTGGTGAGAACTATACGTTTACAGATATGGATGCTGTATCGATGGAAGAATTAAAATAATTTTCGATAAGAATAGTGCGTTATCCTCAACTGGATAGTGCACTCTTTTTTGTACATTAGAACGTATCTATTTATTAGTAAACCATAGGGAGGGAGTGAATGGGTTTGAAAAAGTTTGCATCACCAAAAGCACCATTGTTTCGTGATCCAATCTTCGATGGAGCTGCTGATCCGACC
The DNA here is from genome assembly GCF_020524345.1 of Metabacillus niabensis. Classification (GTDB taxonomy): domain Bacteria; phylum Bacillota; class Bacilli; order Bacillales; family Bacillaceae; genus Metabacillus; species Metabacillus niabensis_B. Next base: position 39,026 of record NZ_JAIVLH010000018.1, on the reverse strand, counting down.
ATTATATAGAATCATGAACAAAAAGAGTGGTGGATGATCTATACAAATAGAAGGGCAATTGTTCAGTGTGAGGGTGTATCATGGGTTCACGGAACTGATTTAGGTATTGCAACCTCATCAGATCGAGGAAAATCATGGAATTACAGAGGGGTTCTAGAAGGACTTGATTTTGAAAGAGGCAGAAATACGTTTTGGGCACCTGAAATTATCTATCATAATGGAATGTATCATATGTATGTTAGCTATATTCAGGGAGTACCGAATCAGTGGGCGGGGCATAAACGACAAATTATTCACTATACCAGTCAAAATTTATGGGATTGGAAATGGGAGTCTATATTAGAATTAAGCTCTGATTTTGTCATTGATGCATGTGTACATGTTTTGCCGAATGGTCGTTTCAGAATATGGTATAAAGATGAGGCGGATAATTCGTATACCTATGCAGCAGACAGTGAAGACTTGTATCAGTGGGAGGTTGTTGGACCTGTTATTGCAGAATACCCACATGAAGGACCGAATGTATTTTATTTTCAAGGGTATTATTGGATGATTGTTGATAAGTGGTCTGGTCAAGCGATTTATAAGTCAAATGATTGTGAGGAGTGGAAGTACAATACAATGATCTTAGATCAACCTGGTGAAAGACCCGATGATTGTTCATTTGGCTATCATGCAGATGTACACGTTCAAGGAGAGCAGGCATTTGTATTCTATTTCACCCATCCGGGAAGAAAAGAGGATGTTCGGGCTGATCAGTATGAAGCAAAACGTTCATCTATCCAAGTTGCTAAGTTACAGGTGGAAAATGGTACGTTAAAGTGTGACCGCAATGAGGCTTTTGAATTTGTTCTTTATTAATCTGTTAAAGTTCACTGTTTTCTAAACCATATTGTCTGATAATTATATATGTATATCAGATTGTATTTTATATAATGAAGAGAAAATAACTGGTGTACTCTATCTCTAATTCGAAAAAAATGTAAGGGTATTCAATATAGGTTAATGATATTATAATAGATAAATATCATGGGATAAATGATTCATTAATAAGGAGGCATTTACATGTATACAGGTAAAGGAGAAACACATTGGATTATACCTGATGGGTATATTCCACCACTTAGTACAGGGGAATTACTTAGTCACGAATCCATCTGTATTCTAAACTGTCATAATAAGGACGCTCAAGTCTTTATTACGATCTATTTTGAAGATCGTGATCCATTGGAAAGGATTCCAATTGTTGTTCAAGGAAAAAGAAGTAATCATCTTCGAACTTCAAGTTTAGAATTAAATGGTGAGAAAATCCCGGCAGGTGTTCCATATTCTATTGAAGTAGAGAGTGATCTTCCTATTATTGTTCAATATAGTCGCTTAGATTCGACACAGCCTGGTCTTGCCTTAATGTCAACAATGGGATACCCGCTAAGAGCATAAAATGATAGGGAACCGTGCTACTGCAGAAAGGTTCCTTCTTACTAATAGTAGTTGAAAGCGGTTACTTATAAACTTTGAAAAATAATCACATTGGAGTCTTTAGATAATGAAAAACTTAAAGCTTTGTATTTTAAACAGATACAAGAACTTAAAAATTAAGTATAAGCTAATAATCATTATTTCGACCATAATGGTTGTTTGTTTATCGTTTATTATCTTAGGCTTTCAATATGCTTTTAATAGCTATGATGAACAAATTTATCGTAAGTCCTCACAAGTTCTTATCATGTCTTCAAACAGGATTGAAGATGAACTAAAAAACATTGAAGAAGTTTCCTATAGAGTACTGGCTGATAATAAAATTCAACAGGCATTAATTGAAGCAACGAAAGAGCTTACTAATTACGATCAATATCAAATTGAAAAGGAAATTAGGGATACCCTAACAAGCTATATAGGATCTGAGGAGTATATTCAATCCATTCATCTGTTTGACACTAATGGAAACGAATATCAGGCTGGTAAAATCACGGCATCTATTCTTTACGAAAATGCTGATCATCTTGAACAAAGAGCAAGAGAAGGGGACGGAAGAAATGTGTGGGTTTCTCTAAAAGATTCGCAAAATACTATCTTTTCAGCAAGACAGTTAAGATCTTATCAAAACCTAAGTCTTGATAATCTGGGAACATTGATTATTGAGGTGTCCTTAAATGACATCGTTAAGGAGCTTCCAAGGGAGTGGGGAGGACAAGAAGGACGTATAGCGATTTCAAATGGAAAAGACATCTTTTTTGCTGAAGAAACTTCCATACAGATTGATAAATTAAATTTATCTGTAAGTGATAGACAGGGGTATCAAATTCAAAAACTAGCGGGAAGAAATTACTTTGTCACATACTCAAATTCTACGTATGCAAATTGGACGTATTGGAATGTGCTGCCTTTCGAAACAATGTTTGCAAAAGTTACGACAATTAAGTTTTTGGTCATTTTTTTATTTTTCGTTATTTTACTATCTTCCATCTACTTTTTCATTCGTTTTTCGAAACGGATTACAGACCCAATTGAAAACTTGGTTTCAGCTATGAAAGTCGTTCAAAACGGTGATTTCAAAGCTGTTGATACATTTAGGCTTACCGAAGAAAAAGATGAAATAGGTATTCTTCACAGAAATTTCTTCGTCATGATTGAAAGAATCAATGACTTAATTAATGAGAACTATGAAAAACAACTCCTTATAAAGGATACGGAATTTAAAGCATTGCAATCCCAAATAAATCCACATTTTCTCTATAATACACTCGAATCAATTAATTGGTTAGCCAAGATCAATAAACAAACCCAAATATCAAAAATGGTTGAATCACTGGGCTTTCTGCTAAGAAATGCAATTAGCTTAAAGGATGATGTGATAACCGTTCAAGAAGAAATAGAAATGGTTCAGCATTATATTACCATTCAAAAATTCAGATTTGAAGAGCGTCTGGATTTTTCACTTAACATCGATGAAAATGTTAAAGGCTGTCTTATACCAAAACTGATTATCCAACCGCTAGTAGAAAATGCAATTAATTATGCACTTGAAATGATGATGGAGCCATGCAAAATTAAAGTTTCGGCATATAAAGAAGGGAAAGATCTATATCTTGCTGTTGAGGATAATGGACAGGGTATGGACACGGCACAACTTGAACAAGTGCGAAGGGGAGAATTTAAGACAAGAGGAAATGGGATTGGTCTTAGTAACATAGACTCTAGAATAAAATTTGTCTTCGGGTCAAAATATGGATTACAAATTGATAGCGAGTTAAACATTGGAACAAAGGTGCTCATTATCATTCCATATCAAACGAGGTGGAGTTATGTATAAAGTTTTACTAGTTGATGACGAAAGAATTATTTTAGAAGGTATTTCAAGTATCATAGATTGGGAAGAAATTGGTACTGAATTAATTGGTACTGCGCGAAATGGACTTGAGGCCTACGATTTTATCGTGAGAGAAAAGCCGGATATTGTTATTTGTGACATTAAAATGCCGGGTATGACCGGGTTGGAATTAGTAGCAAGAGTGTCCAAAGAATTTCCTGAAGTGAAATTTATCATTTTGTCCGGTTTTAACGAGTTTGAGTATGCGAAACGAGCAATGGAGCATGGGGTAAAGCATTATTTACTAAAGCCTTGTAATGAAAAGAGTATTGTTGAAGCACTGACAAGTATCATAAATGATCTATCAACAGATGCAAAGAAAGAGCAGTCTCTCTTTGATATGAAGAGCCGTCTGGATCAGATCCAACCATATATGAAAAAGCAGTTACTCAAGGAATTCATTACAACCAAGCTTGATAATAATCAAGGTATTCAATTTTATGAAAAGCTTTTAAGAGTTAATTTTCATGATGAGTTTATAAGGCTTATTATTTTCCGTATTGAAGGGGAATACCATTACGAGCATATGTTTGTCATTGAAAATCTTGGAGAAGATCTATTTTCTGAATCTGTCTTATCAACTAATATCGGAGAATATGCATTATTTCTTGTCGATGAACAGGATTTTTCAGTTCTTCAAGATCAAATTGAACGATTACGCAATCATTTCTTTAACATATACGAAATGGATATGACTGTAGCGATAAGTGAGATGGATTGCATTACTAATGTTAGAAAACTATATTTAGAGGCACTAGAATGTTTAAATCACCGGTTTTATTTAGGTGAAGGAAGCATTATTACGAAAAATGATATCCAGCAGGATACGAAATTAACAGACTATGAATATGATGGACAAAGCTTGTGTCTATTTATAAAATCAGGGAATATCGAAAAGGTTGAAAATGAAATCATACAATTTTTTCAAGAGTTGGCAAATAAAAGACTATCTATCGGGTTAGCAAGATCATATGTTATGCAGTTATTTTTAGTCATGATCCAACATACTGATTCTAAAAGGATCCAATCGTATACAGGAAAAATGTCTTCATTGCTGGAAATGGACACAATACAACAAATGAAAGAATCCTTTCTTATGACAGCAATTGACATTACTCAACATTATTATGAGAAACATAAATCCAATCATTCCGAAGTTATTCAGAAGATGATGGATCTCGTGGAGAAAAACCTGGCGAATACAGATTTATCTCTAAAATGGGTTGCTAATAAGGTGTATATGAATGCTGACTATTTAGGTAAACTTTTTAAACAGGAAACAGGTGAAAAGTTTTCCAGCTTTGTTACACAGCAACGGATAAATAAAGCCATGGAACAGATTGAATTAATGGATGATATTAAAGTATTTGCTATAGCTGAAAGTATAGGGTTTGGAGATAACCCGCAATATTTTAGTCAGGTATTTAAGAAATTTACAGGTTATTCTCCTTCTGAATATAAGAAAGTCAATTGATGATAAAAGCTCACAATCTATTGAACTAGGTTGTGGGCTTTATTTGTAGGAGATAGTACCTGTAATAGATAGTAAGTCCAGGTTGTTTAAAAATAGTTGTCAGAATTCACTGTTTTTTGAACAGAGTTATCTGATTTTTGCATTTCAAAAGACCTATAAACCTAATAAAATAGGGGGTGTAAGCGGTAACAGTAAAAAAGAGGGGGAAGAGAAATGAAGAAATGGTTGTTTTGGTTATTAGCAGTTGTTATGGTATTTTCTTTGGCAGCCTGTAGTGGAGGAAGTAATACTTCTTCAGGAGAATCTACTTCAGATTCAGGTGGGGGAAGCGGAGATGAAGAAATTAAACTTCGTATTGCATGGTGGGGATCTGAGCCACGTCATGATTACACATTAAAAATAATTGAAATGTATGAAAAAGAAAATCCAGGTGTAAAGATTCAAGCTGAATATGCTAGCTGGGATGATTACTGGAAGAAGTTAGCACCACAGGCTTCTGCACAACAGCTTCCTGATATTATTCAAATGGACCTTTCCTATTTTTCACAGTATGCAGAAAATGGTCAATTAGCTGATTTAACTCCATATGTTGGAAATCAAATTGATACAACAAATTACACTGAAAATTATATTAACGGTGGAAAAATTGGTGATAAGTTATACGGCTTTAACTTAGGAGTAAACGTTGTTGGTCTTCATTATGATGAAGCACTTTTAAAGAAAATCGGTGTTGATTCGTTAGCTGAAGATTGGACATGGGATGATTATAAGGAAATTGCTGCAAAAGCAAAAGATGCCGGTCTCTTTATGGACACAGGGATGAAAGCAGATGTTTTCTTTAACTACTACTTAAGAACACAAGGAAAGTCTTTATATAGTAAGGATGGTACTGCTTTAGGATACGAAGATGATCAAATGTTTATTGATTTCTTTAATATGACATCTCAATTAGTAAAAGATGGTGCTGTTCCAACACCTGATTACCTTGCTCAATTAAAGGGTCTGGAAGATGATCCTGTTGTGAAGGAAGAAGCAATTGGAATTTGGCAATGGTCTAACCAATTTGTTGGTATTCAGCAGGTAGCTAATCGTCCGTTGAAAATTCACAACATGCCTGGGCCAAACACAAGTGATGGATTATATTTAAAGCCTAGTATGTTCTGGTCTGTTGCCGAAAATTCAAAACAAAAAGAGGAAGCAGCGAAGTTTATTGATTTCTTCGTGAATAATGTAGAAGCAAATAAATTAAATTTAGGAGATCGCGGAATCCCAGGCTCTTCTGTCATTAAGGAAGAACTGAAGCCTGTGTTAACACCGGAACAAGTTCAAGTATTTGATAGTGTTGAATGGGCTGAACAAAACAGTTCTGAATTTGATGGTCCGGATCCGATCGGTGCAGGTCAAGTTATTGAGCTTTTAGATAGCTTATCTGAACAAATGAATTATGGCCAAATGAAGGTCGAAGATGCTGCAAAACAATTTAGACAACAAGCAGAAAGCATATTATCTCAAAATAAATAGTGATTAAAACACTAGTAGCTGGTCATTAATGGATCAGCTACTAGACTTTAAAATATCATCACTATTTGGGAGAAAGGAATTGATCGTATGAGTGCACGCGCCCTTAAACAAAATATGACAGGCTACGCATTTATTAGTCCCTTTATCATCGGGTTTCTAGCGTTTACGTTTATCCCAATTGTCGCCTCATTATACTTTTCATTCACACAATATAACCTATTCGCTTCTCCAACATGGATTGGTCTTGAAAACTATAAAAAAATGTTTACTGAAGATCCAAGGTACTGGCAATCTCTTAAAGTTACCCTTATCTATGTTTTTGCCGGAGTCCCATTACGTTTAGGATTTGCTTTATTAATCGCCATGGTACTTAACACAGCTTCAAGAGCTGTAGGGTTATACCGTACTCTATTTTATTTGCCTTCTTTAATAGGAGGAAGTGTTGCTGTTGCCATCATGTGGCGTAATATTTTCGGTGATGAGGGAATTATCAACCTGTTGCTGGCATTCTTTAGTATTCCGGATGTTCGCTGGTTTGGTGACCCAACAGCAGCACTTTGGATGCTAATCTGTTTATCTGTATGGCAATTTGGTTCATCGATGCTAATTTTCTTAGCCGGATTAAAAGGTATTCCAATGACTTATTATGAAGCGGCAAGTGTTGACGGAGCGAATTTTTGGCAAAAGTTCACGAAAATCACACTTCCTATGTTAAGCCCAGTTATTTTATTTAATACAATTATGCAAACCATTGCAGCATTTATGACATTTGTTCCAGCCTTCATTATTTCGAAGGGTACTGGTGGTCCTTTAGATGGAACACTTCTTTACTCACTATATCTATTCATTCAAGGATTTGAATTCTTTAATATGGGCTATGCGTCAGCGATGGCATGGATCATGCTTATTATTGTCGGGATTCTAACAGCGATTATCTTTGCTACATCGAAGTTTTGGGTTCACTATGAATCGGAAGGAGCGAAATAAGGATGCAAACAAATACAGAAATCAATACGGCTTCAAAACGCTTTGAAATGCCTAAAGCAAAGAAGCCGAAGTGGTGGATTTATCACATTCTTGTTGGCGGCTTTGCTATCCTTATGCTGTACCCTGTAATATGGTTGCTAATGAGTTCCTTTAAGCCAAGTGATACGATCTTTGTGACTGCGCAATCACTTATTCCTGATCCGTTTATTCTTTCGAATTTCGCTCAAGGCTGGGAAGGGATTGGCGGGAATTCGTTTGGAGTGTTTATTAAAAACACGGTAGTTCTTGTTATCATTACGATGATAGGTCAAGTCATTTCCTCAGCTGTGATAGCGTTTGGATTTGCAAGATTAAGCTTCTTTGGAAAAAGCTTTTGGTTTGCTCTTATGATGGTAACACTTATGTTGCCGTATGAGGTTGTTATGATACCTCAGTACATTATCTTTTCAAAATTAGGTTGGCTAGACTCGATAAAACCAATTGCAGTCCCAGCTTACTTTGGTCACCCGTTTTTCATCTTCCTTCTTGTTCAATTTATTCGAACAATACCAAGAGAATTAGACGAAGCAGCAACAATTGATGGATGTGGAACATTTAAGATTTTTTATAAAATTATTTTGCCATTAATTAGACCTGCTTTAGCAACAGTGTCTATCTTCTCGTTCTATTGGACATGGGATAACTTGCTGGGACCAGTTCTTTATTTAAATAGTCCTGATAAATATACAGTATCAATGGCGTTAAATATGTTCTTAAGTAATGAAACTGTTTCTAACTGGGGAGCAATGTTTGCGATGTCAATTGTTACACTAATCCCTGTATTTGTTATCTTCTTCTTATTCCAACGACATGTTGTAGAAGGAATTAGTACAAGTGGATTAAAGGGTTAAGCTTTAATAGCTAACCCTTCATCTTGCTTTTTAAAGAAATTATTAAAAAAGGAATGGGGCAGAGCTATGGAAACACATGGATTTATGAGTGGTGTAAACAACATACTGGAATGGATTTCACGGTTAGCATTATTAAATATACTGTGGATCGGTTTTTCCTTACTTGGTTTCATTGTCCTGGGGTTTTATCCTGCAACAGTTGCCATGTATGCTGTCGTGAGAAGATGGGCAATGGGAGATTTTGAGGCATCGGTGTTTTCTGTGTTTTGGAGCTCATATAAAAGCGAGTTTGTGAAAAGTAATATGTTCGGAGCTGTTATATCGCTAATTGGGATCATTTTATTTATTGATTTCCTATTTTTAAAACAAGCTTCTACAATGGTTCAAAACTTGTTGAACGTTCCTTTTTTAATCATTTCCCTCATTTTTATTTGTACGTTGCTTTATGTGTTTCCAATGTATGTTCACTTCAACATGAAAACACTGGATATACTAAAAAACTCATTTTTTGTGATGATTATGAATCCATTTAAAACACTTATAATGTTGATTAGTAGCTTAGGGTTAGTTATTTTACTATCGTTTGCTCCACCACTTATGATCGTTTGCAGTGGAAATGTTTTAGCTTTAGTTATGTCTAAACCGGCAATGAATGTGTTTAACAAAGTAAACAAAAAACATGAATCTGTGACTGTTCATCAATAAAGAAAAAGATTTAAGTAGATAGATCAGGTGTAAATGCTTACAATTGAAATGTTGAAGATATCACTGTTTTTTCATCATATCAGTCTGTATTTTTCATTAAAAATCATATCAATTCCTACTAAACTATAACTATATATGTAAGCATTTACAAAGGATGATTTACTATGAAAAAGCTTTTTCTTTTATGTATTGCCATATTTGTATCATTGTCTCTAACCTCATGTCAGTCTAATCAAGACCAAGATGAAAGTGTCAATGATAAAGAACCAATTACGATCAAGGTTGCTTGGTGGGGAGGACACCCCAGACATGAGTACACGACCAAAATCATTGAGCTTTTTGAGAAAGAAAACCCAACAATTAATGTGGAACCTGTTTTCGCAAATTGGGATGATTATTGGAAAAACCTGGCGCCAATGGCAGCAGGGAATCAACTTCCTGATGTTATCCAGATGGATATTGCTTTTTTATCGCAATACGGTGAAAAAGGATTACTTGAAGATTTAACACCATTTATTGAAAACAATACCATTGATACTTCCTCTATTCGGCAAAGTGTTGTGAACAGTGGGAAAATTGGAAAGGAACTTTACGGTTTTACAGTAGGAATTAATGTTCTTTCTGTTATATCTAACGAACAGTTGTTAGATAAAGCTGGTGTGAAAATACATGATGATACTTGGACTTGGGACGATATGGAGCAAATGGCTTTGGATATTAAAAAATATGCAAATGTCTATGGCTCAAATGGAATGCATCCACCAGATATCTTCTTTCCTTACTATCTTAGAACAAAAGGTGAGCAGTTTTACAACAAAGAAGGGACAGGACTTGCATATAAAGATGATCAATTATTTGTAGATTATTTTCACATGCAGTTAAGGCTTGTAGAGGGTGGAGCATTTCCTACCCCAAATGAAGTAGCAGCAGCTGTTAGAGGAATGGAAGATGATTTAATTGTTAATGGAAAGTCAGCAATTACTTGGAATTATTCTAATCAATATGCAAGCTTTGATCAATTAACAGAAGCTCCATTGACACTAAATTTACCACCGGAGCATTACGAAAATAAGGCGCTTTTTTTAAAGCCAAGCATGCTTTTATCCATTCCGAAAAGTTCTAAATATAAAGAAGAAGCGGCTAAATTCATTGATTTTTTTGTAAATAATGTGGAAGCAAATAAATTAATGAAGGGTGAACGAGGTGTCCCTGTTTCATCTAAGATATCGGAAGAAGTTAAGCCTATGCTTTCTGGAGAAGAATTAAAAATCGTCGAATATGTTGAGAAAGCCATAAGTCTTACAAATGAAATGTACCCGCCAGATCCGACAGGAAGTTCACAGGTGATTGAAGTCTTAAAAAATATATCAGATGAAATTATGTATAAAAAAATAACTCCTGAAGAAGGAGCAAAAAAATTCAGAGAACAAGCAAATGAAATTCTACAAAAAGGATGAATTGGAGGATGGATCACATGCCAAAATTGCAGTTTGATGAAAATGAAATTGGAGAAATGATAGATAAAGTAGTAAAGCGAACTTTCGAGATGGATTTTAACTGGGATTGGCCGGGCGGAGTGGCCTTTTATGGGGTAGCTGCTGCTTATGAAGCAACAGAAAAACAGGAGTATATCGATCTATTAAAAGCGTGGGTGGATGAATGGCTGGAGGATGGTTTACCAAAGCTCTCCATTAATGGAGTATCAATTGGACACGCGCTGATTACTCTTTATAACGTAACAGAAGATGAAAAATATTTAACTGTTATTAAAGAAATGGCTGATTATCTTCAAAATGATGCCCCGCGATTTGCAGACGGCATTTTTCAGCATACAGTTAACTCTGTGAAGGATGTATTCCCTGAGCAGGCATGGGTAGATACAATGATGATGGCAGGACTATTCTTGTTAAGAGTCGGAAAACTATTAGATCGTGAGGACTATTTCAGAGATGGGTTAAAGCAATATCATGGTCATGAGAATTTTTTGCAGGATCCTGTGACAAATCTATATTATCACGGCTGGGATAATATCGCCAAAAATCATATGTCTTCCATTTATTGGGCGCGAGGAAATGGTTGGGCTGCGTTAACAATGGCGAAAGCTCTTGAATTAATTGAAGTACAGGACCCTTCTTACATGATCATTGATTGTTCTTTGCGTGATCAGCTAAGTGCTTTAGTACGACTTCAAGGAGAAAATGGACTTTGGCATACGATTGTTGATGATCCAACCTCATATGATGAGATTTCCGGCTCATCTGCTATTGCAGCTGCGCTCCTTAAAAGAGGATCTTTATATAATAAATACATCCAAAAATCAATTCAAGGTATTGTCAATGAAATCGAAGAAGATGGAAAAGTATCTAAGGTTTCAGCGGGAACAGCTGTCATGAACGATGCTGATGGTTATAAAGAGGTTCCTTATAAGCGTATCCAGGGATGGGGACAAGGTTTAACTCTTGTGTTCTTAGCTGAATTATTAAAAAGTAACAGACATGTATTTAATTAGTTTCCAAGATTGATTGGAGGTGTGAATATGGAGAAATCGTATACGATCTATTTGGCAGGAGATTCAACAGTAGCAAATTGCCCGAGCCATGAGGCACCGATGGCAGGATGGGGCCAAACCTTTCATGAATTTTTCCAAGAAAATATATTGATTATTAATAAAGCAATGGGAGGAAGAAGCTCAAACAGCTTTATCGAAGAAGGTAGACTTGAAGCCATTATGAACGAAATTCAACCGGATGATTTCCTATTTATTCAGTTTGGTCATAATGATCAGAAATCATATGGAACTGAACCTTATACAACTTTTCAATCAAATTTAACGGAATATATTACAGGTGCTCGTGCGAAAGGGGCATATCCAATATTAATTACTCCTGTTCATCGAAGGAAATTTAATGAAGATGGTATCCTGGAAAATACATTAGGTGAATACCCGGAGGCAATGATGGAACTTGCTGAAAAGCTTGATGTTCCACTCATAGACTTATGGTCCAAGACAAGGAAGTTATATGAAGAACTTGGTGTGGAAGGATCTAAAAAGCTCTTTACAATCTTTGCTCCAAATGAACAGCCGAATTATCCGGATGGCATTATTGATAATACTCATTTTAGTGAACATGGAGCAAAAGAGGTAGGGAGATTAGTTATTGAAGGGATAAGAGATCTTCGATTACCGATCGAAAAGTATATATGTGAAAAGAAGTTTTTGAAAAGTTAACCACGTTATTTCGTGGTTTTTTATATTAAGAGTAAAGGAGATTTCTTATGACGAAGAAGCTATATCATGGAGCCGCGTATTACCCTGAATTATGGAATGAGGAAACAATTGAAGAAGATATAAAATTAATGGTAGAAGCAGGTATAAATGTTGTGCGAATGGGGGAATTTGCCTGGTCTACTATGGAAAAAGAAGAAGGGGTAATTGATCCAAGTTTTTTTGTGAATATGATTGAAAAACTACTCGATCATGGAATTGAAACGGTCATGTGTACACCAACACCTACTCCACCGATTTGGTTAACACATAAACATCCTGAAAGATTGCATGTTAATGAAAATGGGCAGGTAATGAGTCATGGATCAAGGCAGCATATATGTACAAATAATACGTATTTTAGAAAAAGAGCTGCAATCATTACCGAGGAAATAGCGAAAGCAGTTGGTCATTTACCAGGTGTTATTGGCTGGCAACTTGATAATGAGTTTAAATGCCATGTAAGTGAATGTATGTGTGAAACATGTAAATCATTGTGGCATAAATGGCTGGAAGAGAGGTATGAAACAATTGATGCATTAAATGAAGCGTGGGGTACTCATATTTGGAGTCAATATTATCATTCTTTTGACCAGATTCCACAACCAATCGCAACGCCATTTCTTCATAATTCAGCGTTGAAAACAATGTATCAGCTTTTCTCATATGAAAAAATCGCCGAATTTTCAGATGAACAGGCAGCGATAGTCCGTCAATATTCCCAAGCTCCAATAACGCATAATAGCACAACTTTTTTTCATGTTGATAACGAAAGGTTATACAAACATCTTGATTTTGCTTCATTTGATACGTATGCTGAACGAAGTAATTTTGCTTCTTATTTATTTAATTGTGATTTATGGAGAAATTTTAAATCAGGCAAGGATTATTGGGTTATGGAAACAAGTCCATCTCATAGTGCATCACTTGAGAGTTATGCAGCCCCTCATTCAAACGGCTATTTAAAAGCAGAGGCTGTCGCGTCATATGCGTTAGGTGGAGAAGCATTTTGTTATTGGTTGTGGAGACAGCAACGTACAGGATGTGAACAGCCTCATGGATCTCTCATTAGTGCATGGGGAAAACCAACTGTCGGTTTTGAAAATGTTAAAGAAGTTGAAGCTGCCAGGAAAGAGCTTGAACAAGTTATAACAACGACGAGGCCCGCACAAGCTGAGATAGCGATAACGTATTCAGATCGAGCCAGAGCATTTCTAAAAACAGAACCACATAGAGATTTAGATTATCGTTCTCTACTCATCCCATTTTACGAAAGAGTTCTGTCAACTGGATATCACCGTGATTTGATACCTGAGGGTGCGAAATTAGAAGGATACAAATTATTATTTACACCTTTCGTCCATTACCTATCTCATGATTATCTTCAACAAGCAACTAAATTTGTTGAAGAAGGAGGAGTTTGGATTGTTGGTCCGCTTACAGGAGGAAGAACAGAAAACCATACAATTCATACAGATGCAGCCTTAGGAAAATTAGAGCAACTTGCTGGAGTTGAAACTCTTTATACGTATCCAATGGAGGGAACAGATTCATTTGGTGAGTTTATGGGAGTTAAAGCATCATTAAGCTTATGGAGCTCTGTTTTTCAACCAACTGCCGGAAAAGCAGTGGGCACGATTACGGGGGGCAACTCAGATGGAGCTGCATTTATGACTGAACATAAAGTCGGCAAGGGGAAAATTGTCATGCTTGGTTCACTTCCATCAGGAGAGTCAGGTGATCTTTTACTAAAGAAATGTATTGATCATTACGCAAAAGAAGCGGATGTACAACTAAAAACAGATGTATCTAGAGGAACAATTGTGGCTCCACGTATCCGTGAGGGTGAAATCATTTGGGTAATTGTGAATATGGATGGAAATGGAGGAACTGTTTCCATACCGGATGGTGGAACAGATCGTTTAACAGGAGAAGAACTAGCTAAAGGACAGTATGAAGTTGGGCCGTTTCAGTACAAAGTGATCGTGTTTCCATTGAACAAAGATGAGAAGGAATTAGGAAAAAATCAATTAGTTGACAGTGTTCAACAATAACTAATTATAAAAACGATAAAATCCCGAAACGAAGGTTGAGTAGACACTTCGTTTCGGGATTTTTTATGTGAATGTCACTGTTATTTATACGTTAAAACCTGTTATCTATATGTTAATCTACGCTTTCCTATTTTAAAATGAAAAAGATTTCTATTTTAATTGCCTTAAATGTAAGGGGTTACATTTAAGGGCCCGGAGGTGAGTTTGAAAGGATAAAGTTGAAATAAACAGGAAACGGCATTAGGGGATTACTATATGGGAGGTAATGTTAGTGAAGAAAGGTTTTACTAAAAAGTTTTCAGTCTTAACTACTACAGTGTTGATAACATCATTGTTCAGTGGACTGGCACCATTAGCGACACCAACGGCTACTGCTGAAGATAAAGTAACAAAAAACTTGAAATTTGATTTTGGATCAGCAACAAGTCCAGTTGCCGAAGGATATAACCAAGTAGCTAATACACTTGTTTATAGTTCAGAAAAAGGGTATGGGTTCAGCGCGGAAGTTGGGTTTCGTGATCGAGGTGATCCTGATGCTTTATTAAGGGATTTCGTGCTTGCAGCTGGTCATGAATTTAAAGTAGATGTTCCGAATGGGGACTATGCAGTTAGAATTAAATCAGGGGATCAGATTGCTTCTAATCGGACTAGTTTCTCAATTGAGGGAAAATCATACGGCTCTATTTCATCTAGCGCAGCCAGTTATGAAGAACTTCGTGCAAATACTTCTGTAGATGACGGTCAACTGAATATTGCTATCGGTGATAACGGACGAATTAATTCCTTAGAGATTATCTCAATGGTCACACCTGAGGGATTGGAGGTGACGAATAAGGAGCTGGGAGCTGAATCAAGTGTTACGTTGAAATGGGCTACAGTTGATGGAGCAAAAAGCTATAATGTATACCGCAAGCTGGAAGGAGAACAATCTACAACAAAAATTGGAACGACAGAAAAAGAAGAATTTATCGATTCGACTGCACAGCTGGGATATACATACACATATACCGTTACACAAATGAATGAAGCTGATATTGAATCAACCTCAAGCGAAGGTATCACAGTTGGAGTATATGATGAAAAGACCGATGCTCCGAGTGCACCTTCTCAGCTTGCTCTCTCAAAGGCAAGTAAAGATTCAATTGAAATGAGTTGGAAACCAATAAATGATGCAGTAATGTACTATATCTATCGTTCAAAATCAGAGGATGGTACATATTCCATGGTAGGGACTTCAACGAAACCGATATATAGTGATTCTGTTACTACGACAACAAACTATTATTATAAAATTAGTGCAGTAAATGCAGTAGGATTTTCTGAACGATCCAAACCACTTAAAACACCAATAGCAAATACCATGGTTCGGCAAATAGAACAGTTGGGTCGTGATCTAGTTGCTGTAAAGGTAGATGAAGGGGTGTTTGTTAGCTGGCGCCTGCTAGGCACTGATTCTGAGGACACGGCCTTTAACCTTTATCGTGATGGAAAGAAAGTGAATCATAAGCCAATTACAACAAGTACAAATTTTGTGGATTCAAAAGGAACAGTTAAATCAACATATGAAGTCCGTGAAGTTGTAAATGATAAAGAACATACAACAGCGGACAAAGCTAAGGTTTTAAGCAATCAATACTTTGACATTCCTCTTCAAAAGCCAGAAGGCGGTACAACCCCTGATGGTGTTAAATACACATATAGTGCCAATGATGCAAGCATTGGTGATCTTGATGGTGATGGGGAATATGAAATCGTCTTAAAATGGGATCCTTCAAATTCAAAAGATAATTCAAAAGCCGGATTTACAGGAAACGTTTTTATTGATGCGTATAAATTGGATGGTACCCGTTTATGGAGATTAGACTTAGGCAAAAACATTCGTGCCGGTGCTCATTATACTCAGTTCCTGGTATATGATTTTGACGGAAATGGCAAATCTGAGGTTGTTATGAAAACTGCTGATGGAACAAAAGATGGGAAAGGTACTGTCATTGGAGATCCTAATGCAGATTATCGAAATTCGGGTGGTTATGTCTTAAGTGGTCCTGAATTTTTAACCGTTTTTGATGGAGAAACTGGAAAGGCATTGACAACAACTGACTATGACCCACCAAGAGGAAATGTGAATGATTGGGGAGATGGGTACGGGAACCGAGTTGATCGTTTTCTTGCCGGAGTTGCGTATTTAGATGGAAAAACACCTAGCATAATTATGGCACGTGGTTATTACACAAGAGCTGTGTTAACTGCCTATAACTTTAAAAACGGTGAGCTGACAAAACTATGGAATTTTGATAGCAATACTTCCGGAAATGAAGATTACAGAGGACAAGGTAATCATAGTATGAGTATTGCTGACGTTGACTTTGATGGTAAGGATGAAATTATCTACGGTGCTGCTGCAATCGATCACGACGGAACCGGTCTTCATACAACAGGCTGGGGACATGGTGATGCACAGCATGTCAGTGACTTAGATCCAACAAGACCCGGACTTGAGATTTTCGGAGTACATGAAAATTCAAGTTCACCTTATGGGTTATCATTCCGTGATGGAGAGACAGGTGAAATCATCTGGGGTGTAAAAACAGGAAAAGATACAGGTAGGGGTGTATCAGCTGACGTGGACCCTCGCTATCCTGGTGCAGAAGCTTGGGCGATCGGCGGAGCCTGGAATGATCGAACAGGTGGGATGTATACAGCAAAAGGCGAAATAATTAGTACAAACATCCCGACATCAAACTTTGCAATATGGTGGGATGGAGACTTACTTCGTGAATTATTAGACCATGATTTTGATGAAACAGAGGGCAGTCCAATATATGGTCTGGGTGCTGCCAAAATTGATAAATGGAATCCGGAAACAAATAGCCTGGACAATCTTATAACAGATAATGAAGTCACGTCTAATAACTGGACAAAAGGAACTCCTGCTCTTCAAACAGATCTTTTAGGAGATTGGAGAGAGGAAGCAATTTGGAGATTAAACGACAGCAGTGCATTACGTGTTTATACTACAACAGCTGTAACAAATCATAGAATACCTACTCTCATGCACGATTCACAATACAGGGTTGCGATCGCGTGGCAGAACGTTGGATACAATCAACCTCCACATCCTAGTTACTTTTTAGGACATGATATGGACACAGCACCATTCCCGTCTATTCATACCGGGAAAGTAGAACAGGTAGATGTTCAAAGTAACCCTGATGTTCTTAATGTAAAAAGCAAAGGGGGGAAAAACTCCGTTACAATAAAAGTCGACCTTCCTTCAAAGAATAAAGAAAACATTAAAGCAGTCAAACTACATGTAAATGGGAAAACAATATTCGGCCAAGTAAATGGAAATGGTAAAAAGGCAACGATCAAGGTGGATCGTCAAGAAATCATAGCGGCTCTGGATAACATAAAAGGTGAGATAGAAGTATCCATAACAGGTTATCTTGAATCAGGTCTAACATTTACTGGCAGTGATAAATTGACAGTTAAGTAAAATAAGAGAATTGGAGAGGGATAATGATAAACATTATCTCTCTTACTTTTTATAAATTATAATAACACTGATTTTCTGAGGAAATTAACGGTTTTTTATATGTTCATTAACCAACTCACTCCTTATAATGGGCATTAGTTTCTATTTTTTTGAAAAGGCTTACAAACGAGTGTGATACTAATCTGAAAAAGGAGGTACTGAGCTTTCTAATTAGTCTTTTTTATAGAGTAATAAGGAGAAAAAGTTACCTAAAGCAATTGATGACCGACTATCATACTCGCAGTACACTTTTTCTTTGCCGAATAAAAATGCGAAAGGTGATGAAAGAAGCTTGAAAAAACATTCATTAACAAAAAAACTATTATCCTTATCAATCGCAGCTCCACTATTAATGTCAGGTTACCAGAGTAGTGCCATAGCATCTCCGCCAAAAGCGGATCACGGAAATGCAGTTCAACTAGAATATCTTGACAGAGGTCTAGTAGCAGCAAGTACATCGGAAGGAGTCTTTTTAAGCTGGAGGCTACTCGCAAACGAAGTATCGGGATATTCTGATTCAGGATTAACCGGTGTGAATTTCCATGTTTACCGTGACGGTAAAAAGATTGGGACAGTTAAAGATAGCACAAACTTCTTAGATCAAAATGGGACAGAAACATCAAAGTACTATGTTTCCGCTATTAAAGAAGGAAAAGAAGTGGACCAAAGCAGTGAAGCATCACCTTGGAAAGATACATATTATGATTTGAAACTAAAAAAGCCGGCTGACGGGGTCACTCCTAGTGGTGAAGCATATTCTTATAGAGCCAATGATATGAGTGTCGGTGATGTAGATGGTGACGGACAATACGAATTTTTTGTCAAATGGGACCCTTCCAACTCAAAAGATGTCTCACAAAAAGGATACACAGGAAATACGTATATCGACTGTTACACTTTTGATGGCACACTGCTTTACAGAATTGATCTTGGAGTAAATATACGCTCCGGTGCTCATTATACACAATTTTTAGTATATGACTTTGATGGTGACGGAAAAAGTGAATTAATGTTTAAGACAGCTCCAGGAACAAAGGTTATGAACTATGATAAAAATGGACAAGTAACGTCCGAAAAATATATTACCATGCTAAAAGAGGACAAAAAAGCAGGTTATAGTAATCAAGATGACTACCGGATGAGCAGCGAAGATTATTATAACCATGTAGTTGATATGTTTAAAAACTGGCATAATCATGAAGAAGTTGTAAAAGGAAATTGGCCGGCAACACTTGAAGAATCCTTTGGAATAGAGAAACAGTATGATTATCCGCTATCAACAGAGGATGCAGAAGCATTGGCTGATTATTTCATTGATGAATATGCTCCGAGCAGAAGTTCACGTAACGACCTAAGAGATTTTGAAGGATTTATTGTAAAAGGTCCTGAATATTTAACTGTTTTTGAAGGTGAAACAGGAAAAGAACTTGAAACAATACGTTATAAGTATGAGCGCCATGATGATGGATTGATGTGGGGAGATTACGCAATGTCCAGAATCGAACCTGGCAATCGAGTGGACCGCTTTTTAGCTGGTGTCGCATATTTGGATGGTCAAAAACCTTCGGCTATTTTTTCAAGAGGCTATTATACAAGAGCTACAATGGTTGCTTATACCTGGGATGGAAAGCATTTAAGAGAACAGTGGGATGTTGACAGTGGTTGGACCCCAATGACAAATCCGTTCAATGACGGACCACATGGAAGATTAGGTACGAGTGAGGAGTATGGAACTCTTACAACTCAGGGTGCACATTCATTAAGTACAGCAGATGTGGATGGTGATGGCAAGCAGGAAATTATATACGGATCTGCTACAATTGACCATGATGGTTCGTTATTATACAGCTCTAGTGATGTAATGCCACCGGAAAGTGCAACTCCAGGTGTAATAGCAGGTTTAGGACATGGTGATGCCTTACATGTTGCTGACATTGATCCGGATAGGGAAGGGCTGGAAATCTTTATGGTTCATGAAGGAGGCGCATATGCTCCTTATGGGTATGCACTTCGTGATGCTGCGACAGGTGAAGTAATTTATGGCGGGTATACAGGAAAAGATACTGGTCGAGGCATGGTAGGTGATGTTGACCCTGACCACAAGGGACTGGAAACTTGGGCTGTTGGTCTTTGGACAGCAAATGGAACAAAAATCAATACATCCGGTCCAGGAACAAATATGAATATTAAATGGTCGACTGATATGACCACTCAAATTGTCAACGGAGCAATTGATGCAACACCTACAATAGAAGATTGGAAAAAAGGAACTGTACTAACAGCTGAGAATACTAGAACAAATAACCATACAAAAGGGAATCCGTCTTTAGTTGCCGATATCTTCGGTGATTGGAGAGAAGAATTGCTTGTCCGAACAGAGGACAGTGAAGCTATCCGTATTTATTTAAGCTCTGAGGTTACAGATCGGAAACTTTACACATTAATGCATGATGCACAATATCGAACAGGGATTGCATGGCAAAATGTAGGCTATAATCAGCCATCATATACAAGTTACTATTTTGCTTCAGATACAGATTGGAGTAAAGTGCCAACTCCTGAATTATATATGCCTGGTGAAGTAATTGCACTAAAAAATACACTGGATATGTATGTTGAAAAAGGTGAGGTCAGTGGTTCACTTGTACGCAAGCTGGAAAGTTCGTTAGTGCAGGCTCAGCATCATATTGACAAAGGTTCAAATAAGAAAGGCATTTCATTCTTAGAAAAGTTTATCAAAGAGTTAAATGCCAAAAACTCAAAGAAGAATGTCTCTGATAAAGCTAAGTATATTTTAATCAATCAGGCAGAAACATTAATCGAAAATCTAAAATAAAATGTGGGTCAAAGTATTAAATTTAGTACTTTGACCTTTTTGATAGGATTGAAATTTGTCAAATGATAGATTTTACACGAAAGTTGATAGATTACGACCAAAAGTTGATACATTCCCAAGAGCTGTGGTCAAGTGGATGAAGGCGACAATGGATAAATAAAAAAAGAGGCAAATAGTCATGCAGGAAAATATTGAAGTATTTTCCTGCATGATTTATAATGAAGTAAAATGTTAACGTGTGCATTTTTGTGAATACTATACGTTTTAATAGGTTCATTATTTAGTATAGAAGATAATGTTTACGTTTTCAAAAATGATCCAAAGGGGCTGAAGCAATTGAGTACGTTTATGGGAGAAAATTTTTTATTATCAAATGATGTAGCAATTGAACTATACCATCAATATGCAAAAGACTTGCCAATTATTGACTATCACTGTCATCTTAGTCCACAGGAAATTTATGAAGATAAAAAGTTTGCGAACATAACAGAAGCATGGCTATATGGTGACCACTATAAATGGAGAGCAATGAGAGCAAATGGAATTGAAGAGGAATATGTTACTGGTCAAGCAAGTGACTATGATAAATTTCTGGCTTGGGCAAAAACAGTACCTATGACAATTGGAAACCCGCTATATAATTGGACACATTTAGAACTTCAACGTTTCTTTGGTATTTATGAAATATTAAATGAAAAAACAGCTCCAATGATATGGGAAAAAGTAAATGAACAATTAAATAAGAAAGATTTTTCCGTTAGAGAATTAATAAAAAAATCAGATGTTGAAGTCATTTGTACAACAGATGATCCGACTGATACCCTGGAATATCATCAAAAGCTAAGAGACGATGAGAACTTCAATGTTCAGGTTTTACCAAGCTTCCGTCCTGACAAAGGATTGGAAATAAATCGTGATAGCTATTGTGACTGGGTAAGTAAGCTGTCAGAAGTAACAGGTAAAGAGATTACGAATTATAATGAATTTTTAACGGCCTTGGAAGAGAGAATAGAGTTCTTCCATTCACTTGGCGGCAGAGTTTCAGACCACGCGATTGATACAGCAATGTTTATGAATGCTGATAAAGAAGAAGTTGAGGCTATTTTTACAAAGGCTCTATCAGGAGAAAAAGTAACAATAGAGGAAGAAATGAAATATAAATCATATACACTTGTTTTCATTGGGAAAAAATATGCAAGCTTAGGTTGGGCTATGCAATTACATATAAATGCCCTCCGAAATAATAACACCCGAATGCTAGAGAAATTAGGTCCTGATACAGGCTTTGACTGTATGAATGACGATCTTATTGCTAAGCCGTTAGTTCAGCTGCTTGATGCACTAGATAAGGAAGATGCACTGCCTAAAACCATTCTATATTCTTTGAACCCTAGAGATAATCAAGTGCTTGCTAGTATTATCGGAAGCTTCCAAGGCGGAGGAATTAAAGGGAAAATCCAATTTGGTACAGCATGGTGGTTTAATGATCATAAGGAAGGAATGCTTGATCAAATGAAGGCGCTTGCCAATGTAGGGCTTTTCAGTCAGTTTATTGGTATGTTAACAGATTCAAGAAGCTTTTTATCTTATACAAGACATGAATATTTTAGGCGACTTGTTTGTATGTTAATCGGAGAATGGGTAGAAAGTGGAGAAGTACCACATGATCAGGAGTTACTTCGTCAAATTGTTCAAGGAATTTCCTATCATAATGCAAAAGAATACTTTCAGTTTGAGGAACTGATGGTACGAGGGTAAAGTCTGTGTTACCCTAATTGAAAAGGAACTTGAAAGTAGGAATAAACGTGGGAGTTACAATCAAGGATATTGCAAAAATGGCAAATGTCTCACACACAACCGTGTCAAGAGCACTTAATAATAGTCCGCTAATTAAGGAAAAAACAAAGCAGAAAATCATTCAAATTGCTAATCAATTAAATTATTCGCCTGATGTCCATGCAAGAAGCTTGGTTTTACAAAAATCATATACCATTGGACTGTTTTTTACGAGCATATCGAATGGGACATCATCCAGTTTTCTGTCTGAAACAATTAAAGGTGTGAATACGGTCATTGATGAAAACTATAATTTATTTATAAAGGGAATCCAAGATATTAAGGATTATTCAATGATCACCCGTAAACGTTTTGACGGCATTATATTAATGAGTCAAAGTGATATTGACAATGCGTTTATTTATCATGTGATAGAAAAGGAAATACCGCTGGTTGTGTTAAACAGACAAATCGAAGAGCGCTCTGTTGTGAATGTGCTATCAAATGACCAAGAAGGTGTGTATGAGGCAATTCAGTTATTCATCAAGCATGGACATCGTGATATTGCGATTATTGAAGGAACTCCACATTTCAAGTCTGCACAAGAACGAAAAGAAGGCTATTTAAAGGCTTTAATGGAATATCAGTTACCAATTCTATCTGAATACATGATTAAGGGAAATTATAATATGGAAAGCGGTTATGAGGGAATGAAAAAGTTATTATCCCTCGACAATTGCCCTACTGCTGTTTTTTGTTCAAATGATGATATGGCCATTGGTGCCATGAAAGCCATTTATGAATACGGTCTAATGATTCCAGAAGATATATCCATTATAGGGTTTGATGATATTGGATTCTCGGAGTATACATCACCGCCGCTTACAACTGTTAAAAGGCCGATTGAAGAAATTAGTATAGCTGGGGCTGAAAAACTGTTACAAGTAATGGATGAAGGTAACCAGGAGAATGGACCAATCTTTCTTACAACTAATGTGGTAAGAAGACATTCGGTTGCTGATGTAAAGTGTAATAGTTGAGCTCACGAAAGTAGCTCAGCTATTTTTTCGAAAAGTAATGTTAACGTGTGCATAAATTGGGAGGTATGGAAATGGAACAGTTATCGAAAAAAATAGATAGTGAGTATACAACATATCCTGAAAAGGTATTACAGTTCGGAACTGGAAACTTTTTACGTGCATTTACTGATTGGCAAATAGATGTCATGAATAAGAAAGGGATGTTTAATGGCCAGGTTGTTGTTGTCCAGTCAACCCCAAAAGGTGCAGTTGATACAATAAACGAACAAGAAGGTCTATATACGTTATATTTACAAGGTATCAAAGAAAATCATCCTGTTAGTGAACATGAAATTATTCACAGCATAAGTAGAGGCATAAATATTACCAACGAATATGATGAGTATTTGAAGATAGCAAGAAATCCGGATTTACGATTTATTATTTCAAATACGACAGAGGCTGGTATTCAGTTTCATGAGGAAGATCTTTTGACAGATCGACCCCAAAGCAGCTTTCCAGGCAAATTAACAGCTCTACTATATGAGCGGTATCAGGTTTTTCATGGTGAAAAAGATAAAGGATTTATTATCTTTCCATGTGAGCTAATCGAAGATAACGGAAAAGAACTTAAAAAAATTGTGTTAGCATATGCAGATGCTTGGAAGCTGGAATCCGGGTTCTCTGATTGGGTTGAAGTGGCAAATACGTTCTGTAATACATTAGTTGACCGCATCGTCCCTGGTTACCCAAAGGATTCCATACAAGATAAAACGGATGAACTGGGCTATATTGATAAATTAATAGTAGTTGGAGAACAATTTCATCTTTTTGTTATTGAGGGACCGTCTTTCATTAAGAAAGAATTTCCAGCAGCTCAGGCAGGTTTGAATGTACATGTTGTAGATGATTTAAGCTCTTACAGGCTTAAGAAAGTCCGTATCTTAAACGGTGCCCATACTGCGATGACACCAGTTGCTTATTTATGTGGAGTAAATACGGTAAGTGAAGCAGTGACAAACGATTTAACAAAGCAATTTGTTGAAAAAGTGATATATGAAGAGATTATTCCTACCTTACCTTTCCCGGAAGAAGATCTTTCTCAGTTTGCGGAGGATGTATTAAATCGATTTAAAAATCCATTTATTCACCACTATTTATCTAGTATTTCGTTAAATTCAGTTTCAAAGTTTAAAGCAAGAATTTTACCAACACTTTCTGAATATGTTGAAAGGTTTAGCAAGTTGCCTGAAGCGACTGTTTTCTCGTTAAGTGCACTGCTTTATTTTTATAAAGGAAAACGGGGAGATGAGTCAATCACACTTGTTGATGATGAATCTACACTACACATATTTAATGATTGTTGGTCTTTATATGCTGACAATATGGAAGAACTTGTATCTACCATTCTGTCAAATGAAAAATTATGGGGTACTGATTTATCAAAAATTCCCCAGTTAACTGAATCAGTTGTCAATCAGTTAAAGAAGATAAATCAAAATGGAATGAATGAGGCATTAACACAATTCTTGCAAAAGACAGGTGAGAAAAATGAAAGCGTTTATTAAGATCAAAGAATCAGATAATGTGGCAGTCGCGATTCGGAAGATTGATCAAGATCAACTACTTGAGATTGATGGTACGACGATCAAATTAAAAGAAACAGTTAATAAAGGCCATAAATTTGCACTAAAGGAAATCCCTCAAGGTGAAAATATCGTGAAATACGGTTTTCCAATTGGGCATGCTACACAACAGATTGAACCAGGAGAATGGGTTCATACCCATAATACAAAAACAAACTTGTCAGGTGTCGAGGAATATGAATACAAGCCAAAGTTTCAATCAGAACACACACTAAAAAACACAACAACATTTAAAGGGTTTAAAAGAAAGGATGGGAGGGTTGGGATTCGTAATGAGCTTTGGATTGTTCCGACTGTAGGATGTGTGAATGGAATCGCCGATCAAATGATTCGTGTATTTCAAGAGAAAGTCGGGGATATAGCCCCATTTGAACATATTCAAGTTCTAAAACATAATTACGGTTGTTCTCAGCTTGGAGATGATCATGTAAATACAAGAACCATTTTAGGTAATGCTGTTAACCACCCAAATGCAGGGGGCGTGCTAGTTTTAGGATTAGGGTGTGAAAACAACGAGATTAATGAATTTAAAGAATCTCTAGGAGATTTTGATTCTAATCGGGTAAAGTTTCTAAGTTCACAGGATGTCATGGACGAGGTAGAAGAAGGAGTAAAGCTATTACTAGAAATTTTTGGAAATGCAAGAGATGATCAACGGGAAGACCTTCCATTATCAGAATTAAAAATTGGACTAAAATGTGGCGGCTCAGATGGTTTTTCAGGTATTACAGCCAACCCGTTATTAGGGCAGTTTTCAGATTATTTAGTTGCTCAAGGTGGAACAACAGTCTTAACTGAAGTACCGGAAATGTTTGGGGCAGAAGAAATATTAATGGAGAGAGCGAAAGATGAGGAAGTCTTTCAACAAATTGTTGACCTGATTAATGATTTTAAACGATATTTTGAACGTCATGATCAGCCGGTTTATGAAAATCCATCACCAGGAAACAAAGCGGGTGGTATTACAACACTTGAAGATAAATCACTAGGTTGCACACAAAAAGCAGGAACGTCTCAAGTTGTGGATGTATTAAAATATGGAGAAACACTAAAAACGAAGGGACTAAACCTGCTAAGTGCTCCAGGAAATGACTTGGTAGCTTCATCAACCCTGGCTGCAGCCGGTTGTCAATTGGTTCTGTTCACCACCGGAAGAGGAACACCTTTAGGTACATTTGTCCCAACGATTAAGATCTCAACAAACACACAAATTTATGAAACAAAGCCACACTGGATTGATTTTAATGCAGGAACACTTATTGATGGTCAATCACAGGAAGAGCTGCTTGAAGACTTTATCTCATATGTCATCAAAGTTGCGAGTGGAGAAAAAGTAAATAATGAGAAAAATCATTTTAGAGAAATTGGTATTTTTAAAACAGGTGTAACGTTGTAAACATAAAAGCTTCAATCCGAACAAGAGGATTGAAGCTTTTATGTTTATTTTTATTTAGTTTTTGAAGATAACCACTCCATGAGTGTGATATTCTTACCATCAATCGTTTTTTCCACATCATTGTTATACACATAAATCCATGACCAGTGTCCATGATACTCGTATGGTGTGCCATCCTCTTGTTTGTATAATCCAGAAGTATCAATGACGTTATCAAATAAGGAGAGATGAACATCTTCTGCTCCCGCCTCGATTAACCTGTTATAAGTCGGGACAACAAATTGATTTGCAGGGACTACATCATCTGTTTTTGCATGAATAAACCAGATAGGTAGGTTTTTCATCGTATCAATATCCTCGTCTGTAATGAGTGAGTCATTTAGTGCCTCACAGGTTGGAAAAGCAGCGGCAAAATAATCAGTATAGTCTCGTATCATCAGCATGGTCATATATCCACCGTTTGAATCTCCGCCGATGTAGATTCTGTCATGATCTATGTCTTTGTTTTTCGCTACATACTCTTTGATTAACGACATTAAAGCTTCTTGATATTTTGACGTACCATCGCCAAATCCTGTGAATCCATCCATCCAGAAAGTTGGTGTTTGAGGAGCTAAAACATAGGCTCCATCAAAATAGGATTGAATTTCATCTGAGGCAAAGTTAACGGCTTTATTTCCTGAAATGGCAATAGTCGGGTCTGTCCCACCTTCACCTGCTCCATGTAACCATATGATTAACGGATTTTTCTCTTTATCTTTTGCTGGTGAAAAGTCCGCATAAGTTAGTGTAATATCATCATATGTAGCCTTGCCGGTTGAAAAATCATCGACTAATTCTCTAACACCACCATTAAATGTATCCACAACTAAATCTGAAATGATTCCTGCAGGTGTTTCAATGGCCTCTTTTTGAGTAATTGTGTAGGTGTTCTCATTCCAATCATTGTAACCTGAGCCAGCCCAATCGTAGTTAATCGCAGAACCTAAAGAAATCTCCGGACCAATTTGCATTTCTAATACAACATATTTTCCAGTTTTAACGACCGGGTTTCCGTTTTTATCGGCTACATAAGCTTTTGTAACATGACGATATCCCTCTTCTAAAAAGGGTGTTACTAAACGGCTGTCACTTCTAGATACATGGACATCGAAAGTGTCTGTTGTTACTGAATCCTTAGGGATTGGCTTTCCAACATCAATCAGAACCTTCGTAATAGCAGCACCCCAATCTTCCACTTCTGTTATGGTTTTGTAGGATGTTGGTTGAGTTTTCAATTCTTTTGCCTCTCCTTCCGACATAAAAAATAGTGTGGAACTAGCTACTAATGTACTTAACATCGCGGTTTTTGCATGCTTTTTCATAGCTTTGAACAACTGAAAAACCTCCTTTGATGAAGTGTTAAAACGCTTACATTAATAGTTTAATATACTTTTTTCATGAAGACCTGTCTTTTTCTAACTTAAATAAGGTCGATTCTTGATTCGTTGTTTCGTGTTTCAGTTGTTTTCCCTTTATTCATTTTTCGATACTGACTTGGTGTCATGTGGTAGAGAGACTTAAACACTCTTGTATAGGACTTTTCACTTGGAAAACCATGCTTCAGGGCAATATGAATGACTGGTAAATCAGTATTCATTAAATCCGGATAGGATTTCTCAAGGCGTATTGTATGAATATAATTGAGTACTGTCATACCGATATGTTTGAAAAAGAATCGGGAAAAGTACTCTGAAGATAAATTAAACTGTGAGGCAAGGTGATCAATAGCTAGATTTTGATTATAATGTTTCTTTATGTAATTCGTAATCGATGTTAAACGTTCTAAATACTTGTTTGTTTTAATGGTAGGACTATTTTTTTTCTCTTCTTTGAAGTCATTTAGTAATTGATAGATTAATTGGTATGCTAGTCCGGTTAAGTTAATGCGGACAAGGGGATCATGTTCTTTGTTAAAGTAATGTACAAGAATTTCATTTAATAGGGTTCGAAGCTTTTCAAATTTTTTTATTCTACTAAAATCTTTTTCATGAGTAGAATTACAAGTAAACACAATTTGATCATAATTTTCATAGATTCCTTTCAAGAATTCATATCTAATAAAGATTGTGACGGCCTTTCGATTTTTACCTGTAGTCACTGAAAAAGAATGAATCGAGTTTGAGTTTATGACCACAATATCTCCTTCACTTGATTCATATTCTTTGCCATCTGTATAAATTTGATCTATTTTCCCTGCAAGGACATAGGAAATTTCGATATCCTCATGCCAATGTCTTGGAATATAAATTTCTTCATCAGATGTATGAAGGATGACTTTAATAGGCAAATCATCATCGGCTTTTACCAACTCATATTTGTAATCCATTTTAGAAATCCCTCCTAATACTCTACGTTTTTAGCTATGATCATATCTTAATCCTTATCGAAAGAAAAGATAAACGCTAAAAGTTTATAAAAAATATTTTATATTGGATATAAGTCATGAAAGTGATGGGAAGAAGTCAGAATAAGGCTAGAAAACAGTCAGTTTTGCAGTAGTAACAAATTTGAAAACGCTTTATAATCAAAAATGTAAGGAAGTATATATACAAAAGATTGAAAGGGGAAGGATTAAGATGACGACAACGGTTGGACTTAACTTATATTCGGTATTTAGAGAATTAAATGAAGATTATTTTGGAACGTTGGAAAAGGTTGCAGGAATGGGGTATAAAAATATAGAACTTATTTCGGCTAATTTTTCAACAGGTGAAAGATTTGCAGATACATTTACTTTACAGGCAATAAAAAAGAAATTTGATGAGCTTGGATTACGTGCATTTGCTGCACATGAAGGTGTGGCACCAGGAATGGCTTTAATAGAGGGAAACTGGGATAAGATAATTGAAGAAAATGCCGAGCTTGGCTGTGAGTCAATTGTTATGCCGATGACTTTTATTAGTACTCGTGATGAAACACTAAAAACAGCGGAAGAATTAAATATCATTGCTGAAAAATGTAAAACAGCAGGATTAGAATTTTACTATCATAACCATGCTCATGAGTTTAGACAAATTGGAGAAAAAACTTTATTTGATATTTTAGTAGAAAACACAGACCCTAATGCTGTTAAATTTGAGTTGGATCTTGTTTGGGTAACAAGAGGCGGACAAGACCCAATGAGTGTTCTTGAGAGATTAGGGAATCGCTGTGACATGATTCATCAAAAGGATTTAGGAACGCATGTTAACGCTGTGAATGTATTTTCTGCGGTTAATCCGGATGAACAAAATGAAACAATGAAGATTTATCGTGAAGTTGTACAACCAACTGATTTCGTTAATCTTGGAAAAGGGATCGTCGATTTTGAAAGTACATATCAAAAGATTCAAGAATTGGGAACGATTCGATATGCGATTGTCGAAAATGAAGGTACGGTTGGTAATAAATTTGAAAGTATAGCAAGTGATTTAAAGGTGATGGAGAAGTATGTTCCAGAGTTTACAAAAGCTGATTAATAAGGAGTGATTTACATGTCAAACGATACATTAAAAATCGGTATTATTGGTTGTGGTGGAATCGCAAATCAAAAGCATATGCCAGCGTTAGCTAAACTGGGACATCTAGGTGAAATGACAGCTTTCTGCGATGTAGTCGAGGAAAGAGCGATGAAAGCGGCAAAAGAATTTGGAACAGCTGATGCGAAAGTTTACAATGATTATAAAGAGCTGTTAAAAGATGAATCGATTGATGTCATTCATGTACTAACACCAAATCTGCAGCACTCCTTTATCACCGTGGCTGCTCTTGAAGCTGGCAAACATGTCATGTGTGAAAAGCCAATGGCGATAAACTCCAAGGAAGCTCTAGAGATGGTTGAAGCAGCTAAACGAACAGGGAAAAAGCTGACGATTGGATACCAAAACCGTTTCCGTGATGATTCACAAGTTCTTCATAAAGCTTCACTCGCAGGTGAGTTCGGCGATATTTACTTTGCAAAAGCACATGCCATTCGCAGGAGAGCTGTTCCAACTTGGGGAGTCTTTTTAGATGTTGAACAACAAGGCGGGGGACCATTAATCGATATTGGGACACATGCTTTAGATTTAACACTTTGGTGTATGGACAACTATCAACCACATTCTGTTACAGGATCGGTCTTTCATAAATTAGCTGATAAACATGAAGGCAATGCATTTGGTCCATGGAATCCTGATACATTTGGAGTGGAGGATTCAGCATTTGGTTTTATTAAAATGCAAGATGGATCAACGATTATTTTAGAATGTTCCTGGGCTTTAAATACAACAGATGTAAGAGAAGCGATGACTTCATTATGCGGTACAGAGGGCGGCGCTGAAATGAAAGGTAACCCTGCAACAGGTGAAGGAGAGCTTGTATTTAATAGTACCAAGTATGGGAAGTTAGTTGAAACAAAACCTGCAACAGGTGGAGGCATTGCGTATTTTGATTCAAGTGCTGAAGACCCTGGTGTAATAGAAGCAAGACAGTGGTTAGAGTGTATTATTAATGATACAGAGCCGTTAGTGAAACCAGAACAGGCTTTAGTTGTTACGCAAATTCTTGAAGCCATCTATACATCTGCAAGAACTGGGAAAACAGTGGAATTTAATCAAGATACAGTACAAGTTACATTATAATATATAAAAATACCCAAGGGAATTTGAGATCTTTTATAGGTCTCTTTTTTTATATTTTTAAAGTGTAATATCTTTTGAACTATTGTTTGAAATCTCATGTCTAAGTGTAAGTGATCCTCAATCAAAATTTTGCCCTAATTTAAAAAGGGAAAGCCCAGAATGAAAAGGCTCTCCAGTTATATGTTTATATTATTCTTGCAACTTTGTGATAAACTTCAAAGCGTTATCCATATTTTTAGAATCTACTCGAATAGCAGCAATCCTTTTACTCTCATTTACCTCTAACCCATCAAATAGAGATTTATCATTAATGACGACCCCATAAATTTGTTCTGTTTCATCTGCTGGAGATTTTCCATACACAAGTTGCTCTTCTAATACCTGATCTTTAATAGAAGGCTCAAGTGGCTGGAATATTTCCAACTGCATAAGCTGTTCGAAGTTTTCCTCGCCAACAATATACACATCTGATTGGTCTGACATGAGGGTGATCACGCTCTTTTGTTGGTTCCCTGCGTCCATCGTGTCGTTTATTTCTGTTGGTGCATAATTAGAGTTTGTTATGACTCTTTCCCATGAAGGAAAAAGAGAGAGAACATTTTCTGAGACTGGGTTCACATCACTTCCGAGTAAAAAATAATCTCCGTAAAGCATAATGCCCAGGTCCTCAGGCGGAAGATTGGCTAACTCTTTTTTCTCTTGATGATTGCTGACAAGCGTTTGGATAATTGATCCAACTAAAATCAGTAATATGATAGCTCCAGCAATGTGTAATTTATGATAATAAAGAAAGTGCTGCAGCTTATTCTTAAATGACTTGTTTTCTTCTTTAGGATTGGAACCGTATACATTAACGTGTTTAATAGTATTATAGGCATCAGTTATTTGGGTCATATCGAAAGGTTTTTCAGCATTCGGTACACTCTGATATGAACGGTCCCTTTTAATCCAGGTCATATATTGCTTCTCAACCTCATCCATTGTCGAGTCTTCTGGAATTTCCAATAGTTTATAAGCTTCTTTTATATCCAAAACATACACCTCTCTTTTCATGCTCTCTACTATGTTGAAGGAAAATGGTAGAAATGGTCGTTACTATAAAGATATCTTAAATTGAAGATTTTTGCACTACTTACATGAAAAAAGTAGGGAGGAATATGAAGAGGGAATCGGTTTCGAAAGTCCTTTCTCATAAATGTAATGGAGGGATTAAACATTCATACTTACCCTATTATCGTGACAAACTTGGTTTTCAAAGTGAATTATTCATTTTTACGACTTTAGTCTGAGAAAATGATGGAGAAAATCATCCTTTTACATGAATGGGAATTTTCTTTCATCATGTATAGTTAAAAACAAGGAGGGATCCTATCATGATTAATGTCGCCATTATATCCGGTAATCCACATATTCAAAAAAGTTTGAGCTTATTGGTAAAAACAGATCCTGATCTTAACATAGTTAAAGCTCAAAATATCGTTTTGGACAAAAATGCAGTTTTCCTAGTAGATACAGAACTAGAGGCTTTGGAAGATTGCCTAAAACAATTTTCTGAGCATGTCCCAATTATTCTGTATAGTCATTCTAAGGAGTTTTTAGATATGAGTCATTTGCTGAATAAATACAAGGTGAAATTCTTTAATGTTTATACAAAACCTGAGTGTATTCTACAACTTATTAAAGAACCGTTTCGTTAATGGTTGCTACAACAACTATACTTCCTTTAAATCGAGCTTCACTTTTACTTAATTAATTGAAAAGGAGAAACAAGAATGGAACAACGAATAACAGATATTACGATCATTGGTGGAGGACCTACAGGATTGTTTGCAAGTTTCTATGCAGGAATGAGAAAGTTGTCGGTAAAAATAATAGATAGCTTGGGTCAATTAGGTGGTCAGGTTGCTGAATTATACCCTGATAAATATATTTATGATATTGGAGGCTTTCCAAAAGTTCTCGGAAAGGATTTTATTGAAAATTTAATTGAACAAGCAAACTATGCTTCACCTGACGTATGCTTAAATGAAACAGTATTAAATATATCAAAAAAAGATGATGTGTTAACATTAACGACGACGAAAGGTGAACACTATACAAAGTCAATCTTAATTACCGGAGGAATTGGTGCATTCGAGCCAAGAAAATTAAATGTAGCAAATGCAGCTGCCTATGAAGGGAAAAACCTTCACTATTCCGTGAAAGATTTACGTGAATTTCAAGGAGCGAAAGTCCTTGTATGTGGTGGTGGAGACTCTGCTCTGGATTGGTCATTAATGTTAGATGGTCTTGCTAAGGAAGTAACTCTATGTCATAGAAGAGCAGAATTTAAAGCACACGAAAGCAGTGTTGATAAATTACATGCCTCAAATGTGTCTGTGAAAATCCCCTATGTTGTAAAAGAGCTTGTTGGTAATGATGAAAGAATTAAACAGGTTGTAATTGTAAACAAGGATGGTAACAAAGAAATAATTGAAGTCGACCACGTCATTGTCAATTATGGAAATATCTCATCTCTTGGTCCAATAAAAAGCTGGGGATTAGAAATGGACAAAAATTCAATCAGTGTTAATTCGAAAATGGAAACAAATATTGAAGGCATATATGCTGCAGGAGATCTTGCGACGTATGAAGGAAAGGTTAAACTAATTGCGGTAGGCTTAGGTGAAGCTCCAATTGCCATAAATAATGCTAAAAAGTTTATTGATCCTTCATCAAGAGTACAGCCTCTTCACAGCACTAGTGTGTTTAAATAGGAGGGATTCAAAATGAAACTTGTAGGGATATCAGGTTCACTAATTGGATCAAAAACATCAAAGGTTGTCTATGAAGTTCTTATGGCCATAAAAACTGCGGATCCAACGATTAATATCGAGTTAATTGATCTAAAAGATTATGAAGTTGAATTTGTAAAGGGAACACCTCTTAGTTACTACAATGAGGATACAATTAATGTTGTAAACACTATCCAAAGTGCTGACTTTCTTGTTTTTGGCACACCAATTTACCAAGCTTCAATTACTGGGGTTTTAAAAAATTTGTTTGACCACATGCCAATTGATGCTTTTAAGTCAAAAGTAACAGCCATGGTGACGACAGGTGGGACTGATAAACACTTCCTTGTCACTGAATACCATCTGAAACCAATTCTTAGCTACTTAAAAGGTGTCGTCCCTGTTGGGAATGTCTTTGTTCAAAATGATGATTTCAATGAAGAGAATGAAATCAAAAATACTGAAGTCAGCAGCCGGATTCAAAAATTGGCAAAAGAAATGCTCCTTCTGCAGAAAGCATTAAATAAAGATCAGGAATAATATGAAGTGAAACTTCAATTTTTAATTTGAAAATTGAAGTTTTTCTTTTGCTTCCAATCTTTTTACAAAAGGTGTAGGATGGATAGAAGAAATGGAATGATGAGAGGTGTACTATATTTATGCTACATAATCCAACAGGAAAAGAGCGATTAGCATTAGCTTTTCTATTGAGTTCTCTTGGAATATTAGGGCCGCTTAATATTGATATGTATTTACCGGGATTTCCTGATATTGCTAGTGACTTAGGAGCTCGTGCTTCGCTTGTTCAGCTTAGTTTAACAACTTGTTTAATTGGTCTTGCCGCCGGTCAAGTGATTGTCGGTCCAATAAGTGATGCAAAAGGGAGACGGAACCCCTTAATTATTTCGCTTTCGTTATTTGCTTTATCCTCCCTTTTCTGTGCGCTTGCACCGAATATTATCGTATTGGTTATTGCTCGCTTCTTGCAAGGTCTTACTGCTTCAGCAGGTGTTGTACTTTCACGTGCAGTAGTTCGGGATGTATTTAGTGGAAAAGAGCTAACGAAGTTTTTTGCCTTATTAATGGTAATTAATGCGACAGCCCCTATGCTGGCTCCAATCGCTGGTGGGGCTATTTTATTGCTGCCATTCGCAAGCTGGCATACGATTTTCTATTTTTTAAGTTTATTAGGAATAATCATTGTGACAATTATTGCTTTAAAGCTGCCGGAAACATTACCTACTGAGAAGCGATTGCCGAGCTCAATTGGTCATTCTGTCCGTACTATGGGAAGTTTAATCAAAGACCGCTCATTTATTGGATATGCCCTAACGGTTGGGTTCATCCATGGTGGAAGTTTTGCCTACGTCTCTGGGACACCTTTTGTCTATCAAGGAATTTATGGTGTTTCTCCACAAACATTCAGCATTTTATTTGGAATCAATGGTTTAGCCATTATTTCAGGAAGCTTTATCATTGGACGATTAGGTGGTATTTATCATGAAAGAAGCCTGCTTCGTGTCGCTGTTATTACAGCTGTAAGTGCAACAACTGTCCTTTTAATTATGACGATTCTCAAAGGGCCGCTTGCAACACTTGTTATCCCGATTTTCATTTATATGACGTCAATGGGCATGATTTTGACGAGTTCATTTACACTCGCGATGGAAAAGCAGGGACACCGAGCAGGAAGTGCTAGTGCTCTGCTAGGCTTGCTTCCACTCTTACTTGGCTCATTTGTTTCACCTCTAGTAGGAATAAACGAAACAACGGCCGTGCCGATGGGGGCGACTTTATTTCTTACATCACTAATTGGATTGGTTTCATTCTTTACTTTAACAAAACAACGAGAAAATGTTTTAAACCTAAAAGCAGAATCGGGGACGTAATGTCTTCGATTTTTTGTCGAATGCAAGATTTCATAAGGAAGCTACAAAAATCTTTGAAAGAGAAATTGCGAGATTACAAGATAATTTGCAAGAATAGCCCATTAGGTTGCATAATTCCGAAACGTACTACCGTTCCAGCTTACTATCATACAGCATCCGATATTCGGTAGGTGTCATTCCTTCCTGTTCTAAAAAACGCTTATTAAAATAGCTAATGCTTGGATAGCCCGCTTTGAGGGCAATTTCTTTTATGGTCATTTCTTTTTTGTCCAGCAGCCATTGCTTGCTCATTTGCAGGCGGCAGAGTGTGATAAATTGCATAGGAGTCATTTGAGTAGCACGTTTAAATAATCGGCAAAAATAATAGGTGCTAACGCCTGTTTGTTCAGCCCAATAATCGAGCTCGAAAGGTTCGCAAGCTCGTCTTTGCATGGCAGGTAGTAGAGTTTGAATTCGATCATCTAATTCCTGCCGACGGTCTGATGTTTTTGGTGATGCATTTGTAATGAACTCCATTAAAAAGGTGTATGTAAGAGTAGAAAGCTGCAATAAGTGTAAAAAACTGTTCTGTTCGGCTTCTTGTAAAAGCTGTTCATGTGCTTTTTCAAGAGGTGATAATTGTTTGATTGTCCATAATGAATGCTGATCAAAGCTTTGCTCAGATAAAAAAGAATTTAAAATACTGCCATAAAAATGTACCCACTTGATATTCCACGGATCATGTTTGCTACTATAGTACCTTTGCTCCTGCATAGGAAAATACAAAAATGCATCTCCTCGTTTTAGGGTAAATTGTTTACCATCAATCTCTACAAATCCAGTTCCAGATAACACAAAATGAATACTAAAATTATTTAAGGTTCCTACTTTCCGGTCAACCTCATGATCAGGTTCTTCCCAGTACCAGCCTATTGATTCAGGTAAAATCATAAACTCGTGATTTTGTAGGGTTGGAAGTAAATATTGTCTTAGCAAAAGGATCACTCTTTCATCGCAATATTGTTTCATTGAAAGTGCAAAAAGATTCTATTTTTATTTTATGCGTAGTTTCATATAATGACAATATAGTATTAAGTTTTCGTAAAGGAGTGAATAACGTGGAAAAAATACGTTGGGGAGTTATTGGTAGTGCTAAAATTGCGAAGGGCTCTGTCATCCCTGGGATTAAAGCATCACAAACTGGGGAAGTTGTGGCTATAGCAAGCAGGGGCATAGAAAAAGCAGAGGAAACAGCAAAACAACTACATATTCCTAAAGCATATGGAAGCTATGAGGAGTTGCTCGCCGATCCTGAAATTGAAGCCGTTTACATTCCGCTTCCTAATCACTTACATAAAGAATGGACTATTCGCGCAGCTGAGGCTGGAAAACATGTATTATGTGAAAAACCAGCGGCCATCAATGCAAATGAAGCAGAAGAAATGGCAGAAGCATGCCAAAAAGCTGGTGTTATATTTGCTGAAGCCTTTATGTATCGTTATCATCCTCGCTATGAGCTGATTCGTGATATCATCCAATCAGGTGAAATCGGTGAAGTACGAGGTATCCACGCTACATTTACATTTAATAATGCGAAGGATTCTGAAAATGTTCGTTACAAAAAAGAATGGGGAGGAGGATCCTTATACGATGTCGGTGTTTACCCAATTAGTGCAGCAAGAATGATTTTAAATCAAGAGCCACAAGCTGCAACGGTACACGGTTTGTTTTCAAAGCAGCATGATGACGTTGATATGATGGCTTCCGGACTTCTTGAATTTGAAAATGGTGTTGCATTAACATTTGATTGCGGCATGTGGGCAGCCTTTCGAAATGAACTCGAAATTGTTGGAACAGAGGGCCGTATTGAAGTTCCGTCTGCATTTGTTGCACATCAAAATGAGCAGGATCACTTTGTTGTTCATACGAATGATGGAAAAAGAGAGGTAGAGGTTCCATACCTTAACCAATACGCTTTACAGGCAGATGCTTTAGGAAGAAGCATTCGAAATGGTGAGCAGTTACCATATCCGGCAACAGATGCTATTTTAAATATGAAAGTTCTTGATGCTTGTTTAACATCAGCAAAAGAGCGTCGTCGAGTTGAATTATAAAATCTAGGAGGGTTTACGGTGAAAAAAATAACGATTCCAGGCTTAGAAAAGCAAGTTACTAACTTAATTCAAGGTTCTGATTATTTTAAACCTAGTGTTTATGAGAAAGTGTGTAATGTTCTTGACCGTTATGTAGCGATCGGTGGAAATACGATTGATACAGCTTATATCTACTGTGGCGGAGAGAGTGAAGTAGCGATTGGTATGTGGTTGAAAGAACGAAACAATCGAGAGGATATGGTGATTCTTACAAAAGGCGCTCATCACGATCAAACAGGTCCTCGTGTTAATGCTGAAGCAATCTCTAAAGATTTATATGAAAGCTTGGATCGATTACAAACAGATTATGTTGATTTGTATGCTCTACACCGTGATGATCCAACTGTGCCAGTAAGTGAAATAATAGAAATATTAAATGAACACATTAAAGCCGGCCGAATTAAGGCTATTGGAGGTTCAAACTGGACTGTACAAAGATTACAGGAAGCTAATGAATATGCTGCTAATCATGGACTTGTTGGTTTTACCTTTAGCAGTCCAAACCTAAGTTTGGCAAAAGCTAATGAGCCATTCTGGGCAGGGTGTGTGTCAGCTGATTCGTCTGACCTTGCATGGCATAAAGAGCACCAATTTCCACTTATGTCATGGTCATCTCAAGCAAGAGGCTTCTTTACTGGACGTTTCTCACCAGAAGACAAAAGTGATAATGACATTGTGCGCGTTTTTTATAGTGATGCCAATTGGGAACGCTTGCGTCGTGCAGAACAATTAGCTAATGATAAAGGCTTTACGACAATTCAAATCGCACTTGCATATGTGCTTAATCAACCGTTTCCTGCTTGTGCGCTAATT
Organism: Metabacillus niabensis; assembly: GCF_020524345.1. Taxonomy (GTDB): domain Bacteria; phylum Bacillota; class Bacilli; order Bacillales; family Bacillaceae; genus Metabacillus; species Metabacillus niabensis_B. The sequence continues at coordinate 301 of NZ_JAIVLH010000018.1, read as the reverse complement.
GGAGCACAAAATGAACAAGAGTTACAATCTTGTTATGAAGGGTCATTAATTGAACTTACAGAAGAAGAACTTAATTGGTTGGAGAATGTATAATAAAGTAGTATATTGCTAGGCTAGATATATAAAATTTTTCTATTATGATGGCTTAAATCCCTTATATAAAGGGTTTAAGCCTTTTTGTATTTGGCGTGCCCAGCAAGCCGTTAATTGCTAATTGGTGAAAGTCCAATCCGAGTAAGTGCCAAGACGCTCGGTAGCTGACAGGCAACTGGTGGAGAAATCCTAAGGTTGAAGCCCTGTG
>NZ_JAIVLH010000017.1 GCF_020524345.1 Metabacillus niabensis | reverse complement strand
TTTAAATTCTGCATTAAATGTTCGACGTTCTCTTTTAGTCATCGTAGATTCTCCTCGAGTATAATATCTGTAGTCTACTTGACCTTAATTTTCCTGTCTAGTTTAGTGTAGCCGATTCAATTATCCCCATAAACCACCAGTTAATGAAACTTCAATAATAGCAACACCAAAGTGATCTTTAAGTGCAGCAATCATACGATCTCCTCAGGTACCTTTAGCTGCTGCACTAACTGCATAGCTTTTTACTCCATTAGTTACTTTAGGTTCACATGTTGCTTTATTGATCTCTAATTCTAAAATTTGCAGTTCTTTAACTTCACCAAATCTTACTGACAGTTTATCAAAATCAAATGTTACTAAATTACCATCTAAATCATATATAGTTGCTTCCTCCATCAAAAACTCTAAATCCTCCGCTAATGCTTCAACTTCTTGGTTATGCATTTCTTCTTTGGATTCTGATTTTGCACTAGCAGCTGTTGGTCCAATCACTGAAAAGAATAGTAGAAAAACCAAGAAAGAAAGCAATGATTTAGTTGGGTTTTTTTATGTAATAATTCCTAAGGCTAATAACGAAAAAAAAATAAAATGATAGTTGCAATACAAAAGCCTGATAGCTGTTAACATAGATTCATTTATTTGGTAATAAATATACTTTCTGAAAAAGAGGCTAACGTTTAGTTTAGTTGTAGAAAAATTCAGGGGATTTATTTACTGAGGATCTGGAATTTTATGTTAAGTGCTTCTTGATTTGGTGGGTTTTTGGAGGAGTATTGGATATGAATACTATTTTGACTCATAAGTAGTTTTGAGCGAAAGAATTATCTTTACCGAATCTTATGTTTGAAAAAAATAAAAAATACTCAAGCCAAAATTGGTTGTTATTTGTCTAATAAATGAGGATAAAAAGAAAGGGGGAGTCCTAATTTGAACATTCGCTTGGTAAAGAAGGCACAAAATGGGGATGACAAGGCCTTCTTAAAGCTTTTCCAAAAGCTTCAAGAGGACATCTATCGTACAGCATATGTTTATGTGAAAAATAAGGATGATGCTCTAGATGTAGTTCAAGAAGTAGCATATCAGTCATTTTAAAAAATAAATACATTAAAAACACCTGAGTATTTCAAAACATGGATAACAAGAATGACCATTAACTGTGCAATAAATGTAACTAGAAGAAATAAAAAAGTAGTACCTTTAATAGCGGATTTTGAGAATTTAATTGGTGAAGAAGAACAATACTTGCCTTTATTATCAGTACAAGAATTAATAGATAGCCTTCAAGAGGATGAGAAGAGTGTTATTTTATTGAGGTTTTATCACGATCATACCATAAAGGAAATCTCCGAAATGTTAGAGATACCTTTAGGAACAGCTAAAACTGTTTTATACAGAGCGTTAAATAAACTCCGAAAAAATGTTAAGGAGGCAGGTGAATTATGAATAATCACTTAAAGCAAGAAATAGCAAATATAGAAATTCCAATAGAACTTCATGAAAGAAGTAAAAGGGGAGTAAAAAAAGCAAAGGATGAAATGAAAGGTAAGATAAAAATATACATTAGGAAACGCTTAGTAGCAGGAGCTTTTGCGGCTTGTTTACTCATCCCATCAGGTGCTTGGGCTTATCAAACTTTTCTTGCAGATGAGTTATATGGATCATATGAAAATATTAAAAGATATATATCAGGTGCTACTATGGAAGGTTATTTGCTTTTGGATGCAAAATTATCACATGTAAAAGGTGATTTGGAAAAAGACGAATATTTACATTTCAAAGAGTTATTAACTGTCATTACGACTTCTAAGCTTGAATACGGTAATGAGTATGGAAATATTAATTACTCCCAAATTCCAATGACAGAACTAAACCATATAAAGGAGGTATTACATAAGATTCAACCATACTTTGATAAGTTGAATGGGCAAAAATTAAGTGAAGAGGTTTTAACAAAAAAAGAATATGAGAATTACATAGATGCTCTAATGACATACGAACAAATAATGGCTCAATCTAACATGAAAAATTCTAGTGAAAAAGAGAAGATTCCGTATAACTTAAGGGAGGACTTTGCTGAAGCTGAAGCATTTATCATGTATGTTAATGATAAACAGTTGTAAGGTTGAATAAAAAGTCATTCTTGAATTCAAAACACGCAATAGGGCGATTTCTCAAGGAGAAACGCCTTTTTTGTTTTTTTCTTTTTGGAAAATAATGTTACATTGCGGTGTGGTATATATGTTAATATTGGAACAAGTTGTTAATGAAATCTTTGATTTTGGAAGGGGTCAACTGAACAATAACTAAATGGTGGTGCTTGTGAGTGCAAAAATGCGAGCTACTTAACGTTTCCTCAAAGTTACTAAGTATACTTTTAATCTTACCTACAAAAAATAGGGTAAACTGTAGGATTTATCTTAAGGAGAGGGAAAGATGAAGGTCAGAAGAGCGATTCCAGATGATATAACTGATTTAGCATCACTAATGGAACAACTTGGTTATCCAACTTCTATTGAGCAAATGAACATAAGGTTTAATCAAATCGAAAAAACTTCAAATCATTATACTTTTCGAGCTGAAAATGATGATAAAGTCGTAGGAATAATTGGTTTTCATACCGGTGTACTTACAACAGTCATGATATTTATGCTCGTTTAATAGCTTTTGTTGTAGATTCAAATTATCGTAGTAAAGGAATTGGAAGGCTAGTATTAACTGAAGCTGAAAGATATGCAAAGGGTTTAGGTGCAGATGGAATCGGCTTATATAGTGGAAATCGTGCTGAGCGGGAAGACGCACCCCAATTTTATAAAAAAATGGGGTATAGTGCAAAAAGTACAGGCTTTGTAAGGCGGTTATTTTAAAAGAAATTATTAGAAAGAATTTTACATGAATTTGATTAATTAGGTGATAAGTTATGAAGAAGTATTTATTAATAATATTTCCTATATTATTTTTTGGAGAAAGTCTATTTTTTTACTATAGTAATGTGAATTATTACTTTCCTATCATTTTACAAGTTATGGTGAATATCACCATTACCACTGTTTGTATGATATTTTTGTTGAAACATACGAAAATAAAAAATGTATTTGACTGGATACTTGGTATCTGTTTCTCTCTATATTTTTGCATATTGTATCATAATACAATCGAGAGTTTGTTCTTTTTTGAAGGTTTAAGATACTCATTAGAAAATATAGGTTACATATATTATTCTGTAAATTTTATACCTATTAAAGGGATCATTGACGTAATAAGATACAATCCTTCCGCAGTGTTTCAAGTAGTTGGTAATATTATCATGCTTACACCATTTACATTTTCTATGCTTTATTTTAAGTGGGCAAACTGTTATAAACAAGCAATTTGGTATACTATTCTTTGTACCATAGGAATAGAATTCATACAGTTTTTACAAACTGTTTTAGCATTAGTTTTTAATTTGGGAATCGGAAGAAGTGCAGATATTGATGATGTTATTTTAAATACCCTAGGAGCTTTTATAGGAATTGGGTGTTATAGTATTTGGGTTATAATTGATAAGCGATTTAAATCTTGGGGGGAAATACGTGTTGGTATATAGAAGAGGTCCAAAGGAAAAAACACAAAAGAGGGGGGCGAATGAAATGAAAAAAAAGCTAGGATGCTTACACGCACATTATTCAAATATTGAATATATCGAAAACGCACTTTCTTCATATGAAATGGAATTAGTCCATTTTGTTGACCCGGCCTTAATGTATCGGGTTACATCTGATGCAACATTTAAAACAGAGGATGCCCAGATGAAAGTAAAAGAGCAGATAGAATGGATTGCCCAATGTCATGTTGATGCAATTCTTATTACCTGCACAAACTATATTGCTATTTTACAAGAAGAACAACTCTCAATATCAGTTCCAATTATTAAAATTGATGAACCCTACTTTGAATACATCTGTCATAGACAACAACCTCAGACAATTCTATTCACAAATCCTGCTACTGTTAACGGGACAATGGAACGTCTTAAACAATATGCTGATCATCGAAAAAAATCCTTAGACATAGAAGTAACAGTTATAAACAATACGTTTGAATTAATCATGCAAGGCCAAAAACAAGAATACAATCAAGAGATATCCAAGTCCTTGAAAAAACTTATTAAAGAAGATAAAGCGATCTCTGTTGCTCAATTATCTATGGTCGATGCATCCAAGGAAGTTGAGGTCTTGACCTCAACGTCTATAATAAACCCGCTTGATACTTTAATTTCTTACATAGTTCGAGAATTAAAATTAGAGAAGAAATCAGCTGTAATGTGATGAGTTATCGATACAAGAAATGGCGATACTTCAATAGGAATGCAAAGTTGAATAATGATTAACAGGGAGGGATATAAATTTTTGAAAAAGAAGAACATATCTTTCTTTATTCTTGTATTTATTCTGATTGTAGGATTTTCACTCTACCATTTTAACAATACTTTATACGGTAATGATAAAGAGTCTATTGTTGAAGTAATAAAATCAATAGAAGGATATGATGATAAACCAATTGAGATTTTAGAAATTAAAGATTTTAATAATGTAAGAGTAGTCGGTTTTCTTTTTGACAATAAACCGGCGTATATTGACTTTAATAAAAATAGTATAGGTAATTATAAATGGAGAAGCATTGAAGTTAGAAACGATGAAACGTTAAGTTCATTTTTTCCTTCCCTACCTAATCAAGTGAGACCAAAGCTTATGTTTGTATCTAGCTATGAAAATAAAGTTACAAAATTACAAGTAGATGTAAATGGCCAAATCATAGAACAAAAATTCCCTCCAAACAATGCGTCAGTTACTTGGGTGGAATTGCCACAATCAAATAAGAGTGATTATACATTTCGAAATTATAAATTTTTTAATGAAAAAGGTAACCTACTACAGGATTTGAGAGATTAGGTTATTGCGAAGAACAGAGGTTAGCGTAGGAATTGGTCGAAGATAAGAGCTTATGAACAATATGGTTTTAACTAAGAAGAAAAGCAATGACCAAAATAGAAGACTTTCTAAGAAATAAGTAGGAGGTCTTTTCTGTTATTAGGAATTCTTTTAAGGAGAGAGAGAGATGGAGATCCGAAGAGCGAGTTCAAAGGATGTAAATGATTTAACATCGCTAATGGAACAACTAGGTTATCCAACATCTGTTGAGCAAATGAGGGTCAGATTTAAACATATTGAAGAAACTCCAAATCATTATACTCTGGTGGCTGAATATGATGGTAAAGTTGTAGGAATGATTGGTTTTCATACGGGTGTACTTTACAACAGTGATGGTATTTATGCTCGTGTAATAGCTTTCGTGGTGGATTCACATTATCGTAATAAAGGGATTGGACGATTATTATTATGTGATGCTGAAAGATACGCAAAGGACTTAGGTGCAGATGGAATTGGCTTAAATAGTGGAAACCGTGCTGAAAGAGAAAATGCACACCAATTTTATAAAAACATGGGGTATAGCGCAAAAAGCACAGGATTTGTAAAGAAGTTGTTTGAAGAAAAATAAACGTACATATTTATTGAAAGAAAAATGATTGTATGTATTTGCTTTGGAGGTTAAGCAATGAATGGGAAAATGGAGATTTTCTAATCAGTACTAATGTTATTGGGCTTCCAACAGAAATAAAGCTACCATTGAAAAGAGCATTAATCATTCTTTATCTTTTGGATTGTATTATTTGGACAAACAAATTGGATTTGCAAGGGTAGTTACAGATAAAGCTGTATTTTCTTGGGTTTTAGATGTGGTAATAGATCAGAATTATAGAGGAAAAGGGCTGGGAACATGGTTAATGAAAATTGTATATTTGAACATCCAGATATCAAATTTACTGCATTACATTTGCACTGGCCACATCAGATGCACATGATTTTTATGAGAAATTTAATTTCATGACTAATAAATGCATGACTAGACCTTTACATACAAGTTATAAAGACTATTAATAAAAACCTACTCATTGGTTAAATTGTCAAAAAAGTTAGACAATCTTTGGAGTCTTACTAAATGTGTTTTAAAAAGCTGTTTTCGCAAACATTGTTGCTTGCGATATTATTTTTACTCTATAGTGAAATGGAGCGGAAGATACTCGACTCCTGCGGGAAGTAGAGGAAAGTGAGTGTCTGGAGCGCAATGGAACAAACTATTTTCTAATTCCGCATCTGTTCAAAAGCAAACAAGCATAAGAGAAATCTCGTATGCTTGTTACTGCTTATACCTTAAATAATTAAAATTCTCTGTTGCAACCCTCTCCATAACATTCCCTTCCTCGTCCTTATATACCTCATACTCTTGATACACTTCAACCGAATATCCATCTTCCAAATACATATCAACGAGTCGGCTCTCTAGCTCAGGAATTCCCTTTATTTCTTCTTCCTCTGCTGTAGTAGCTGAGGTTGTTTCTTCCTCCGGTACAGGGAATGTCGAAATGACTTGTTCTTTTTCAGCAAATTTAGGAGAATCAAAGTAACCAATTACCACTATGGCGATTGCAACCAATAATAAAGGAGCAAATTTTTTCAACGAATACTGCCTCCTATTCTATTCCTTGTCTTACTTGTACTATTATTCTATGAAGTTACTCATGGAAATTATTATGATTATTTTATGTCTTTTGTTTCCTTCACAATATTTTAATTAGGTTGTTCTCATAGAGATTGTTGCTAACCAATTCTCAAGATTCATTTCAATGATAAAATTAACAATATGTTAACATTGACCAATCAAGCTGTTATTTTGTACACTTAAATAAGTTTTCACAAAAAAAGTTAAGGTGATTATAATGAAAATTTATATAAAAGGCATTAAAGATGAACGGTTCCATCGACCGCTAACGTTAATTGGTAACTTGTTTTTTGAAGAAACTGAACTCTGCTTTACAGAAGACGATCATTCTCTAGAAGCAGAGTTTTTTATTGAAGAAGAAAGTGAAAAGGTTTCTATTAAAGGGACACTGCTCTCTGAAGATGGAAAACAATTTACAGCAAGCAAGGAAAGGGAAATTCCCTCCCATTTTATTGGAAAAGAGCGATTGAGATATGTGAAAAATACTCTTTCCTATGTTTATTTAACCTTACTTCAAGAATACACAGGCATGATTCAAAAATGGGGTATCCTTACAGGAATTCGTCCAACAAAGCTTTACCATAAAAAGAGACAAGAAGGTATGAAAACATCTGATATTCATAAAATGTTTAAAGAAGAATACCTATTGTCAGATGAAAAAATCAATCTTATGCAACAAATTGTTGAGCGTCAACTTGAGGTGGTACCAGACCTTGATTCTCTGGCAAATGAAGTCAGTATATATGTTGGGATTCCGTTTTGTCCGACAAAGTGTGCTTACTGTACATTCCCGGCTTATGCAATTAACGGAAGGCAGGGTTCTGTCACATCCTTTTTAGGCGGACTTCACCATGAGATGAGAGCAATTGGTCAATGGCTAAAAGAAAATGATATCAAGATTACAACGGTTTATTACGGCGGAGGTACTCCAACTAGTATTACGGCAGAAGAAATGGACATGCTTTACGAGGAAATGGTGGAATCATTTCCAGATGTGAAAAATATTCGTGAAATAACAGTTGAAGCCGGTAGACCTGATACGATTACAGAAGAAAAACTTAATGTATTAAATAAATGGAAAATCGACCGCATTAGTATTAACCCGCAGTCGTATACTCAAGCAACACTAAAAGCGATCGGACGTCACCACACAGTGGAAGAAACGATTGAAAAATTCCATTTAGCAAGACAAATGGGCATGAACAATATTAATATGGATCTAATCATTGGCTTACCTGGTGAAGGAGTGGAGGAATTTGATTACTCCCTGTCTGAATCAGCGAAACTTATGCCTGAATCATTAACTGTTCATACTCTTTCATTTAAACGTGCATCAGAAATGACACAAAACAAGCATAAGTACAAGGTTGCAAGTCGTGAAGAAATCACAACCATGATGGATCACGCTGTCACTTGGACGAAAGACCATGGCTATGCACCATATTATTTATACCGTCAAAAAAATATCTTGGGTAACTTAGAAAATGTCGGTTACGCACTTAAAGGCCAAGATAGTATTTATAACATTATGATCATGGAAGAGCAGCAAACCATCATTGGAATCGGTTGTGGAGCAGCAAGTAAATTTGTCGACCCAACAACAAGAAAAATCACTCACTTCGCAAACCCAAAAGACCCAAAATCCTACAACGACGGATTTGAACACTACACCAATGAAAAAATTAAGATTTTAAAGGAATTGTATTCTAAATAATAGCTGCAGCAGTAGAAATTTTATACAAAGAATTTCTACTGCTTTTTTATTTCTTTAGTATAGACTTTGTTCTATTAAAATATATTAAGTAACAATTTACAAAGACTGTTGATTTCCATTGCAGGTACAAGACCGCCCGCCGGAAAGCGAGTACCTGCAACGGAAATCAACAAAGTACAAGAAAGCAAACATTGAAAAGCAGGATATCTCCCACATTCTTTAGAATTAATATATTGAAATAAAAATAAGGGGTGGAAGAAATGTCATATCAAACACTTGAACTGGTCAAAGAGGGGAACATTGCAACACTATACTTAAACAGAGTAGATTCATTAAACGCAATGGACGTTCAAATGCTAAAAGATCTATCAGAATGTCTTAGCGAAATATCCATATCAAACATCACTCTATTATTTATTACTGGCCGAGGTCGTGCATTTTCAGCTGGAGGAGACTTAAAATCGATGCTATCAAGTCCAAGTGAAGATGGATTTAAAGAAGTGATGGACAATATTAAAAACATCATTGTCACCCTCTATACAATGCCTGCTATTACAGTAAGCTTAATCAATGGACCTGTTGCCGGGTTAGGCCTAAGCTTTGCATTAGCTTGTGATTCTGTGTTAGCCGAAAGGAAGTCAAAAGTAGCCATGAATTTTATCAACATAGGTCTTGTACCAGATGGAGGGGGACATTTTTTCTTGAAGAAACGCTTAGGTGAGCACTTGGCGAAACAGGTTATTTGGAAAGGTGAGTCCATGGATAGTGATAAGGCATTGGAAATGGGATTGATCGATGAAATTTATAGAGGTGACACGGAAGAGCAAATAGAATTGATGAAAAGAAGATTAGGAGCAAGGCCGATCAAGGCAATGATTGCATCCAAGATACTATTTAGCTCACAAGAAAAACAAGAGTTAATTCAAACCTTGGAGTTTGAAACAATCAGTCAGCTTGAAATGAGACGAACAGAAGATCACCGTGAAGGAGTAGCAGCGTTTTTAGAAAAACGAGCACCACAGTTTACGGGAAAATAAAGGCTAATAGATAAGGGGAGTCTCAAGTAAGACTCCCCCTACTTTTGTGATTAACGTGCAAATAATACAAGCTTACCCGATGATGATGTGCAACGATGGGTTTTATCTGTAAAGTTATTTTCTTCTAATTTGTGTTGGCCGATTTCTTTTGCTTCTTTTTCACTTTGTGCTTCAAAGGTTTCATCTAATAATTTTTCTCCGTTTTTTTCAAAAACCGTTAAGTAATAAATAGCCATTCCCATGCCTCCCATGTTTTTAGATCCATACTTTCATAGTATTCTTAATGAACGGGAGTTTTCCTGCATAAAGGTGAAACCTTCTGTTACCATTTTCGTAGTACATATAGAGGAGGGGAAATATGAGTTTAATGATTGATACTGTCACAAAGCGATTTGGTTCATATCTTGCGGTAGATCAACTTTCGATCACAATACCGGAAAATGAAATTTTTGGTTTCCTTGGTGCGAACGGAGCGGGAAAAACGACAACTTTTCGGATGATTTTAGGGTTGTTAAACCCTTCAGACGGCACCATTACATGGAATGGAAATAGAATATCATATGAAGAAAGCGACAAAATTGGCTATTTACCAGAGGAGAGAGGTCTTTATCCGAAATTAAAGGTCAAAGATCAGCTCATGTATTTAGGCAGATTAAAAGGGATGTCAAAGCAACAGGTGGTAACTGAGATGGACCACTGGCTGCAGCGATTTAATGTGACAGAGTATGCAAATAAAAAAGTTGAAGAACTATCAAAAGGAAATCAACAGAAAATACAATTTATTGCAGCCGTTTTACATAAACCAAAGCTTTTAATTTTAGATGAACCATTTAGTGGGCTGGATCCTATTAATGTAGAACTGCTAAAAAAAGCTGTTGTTGATTTAAAGGAAGCCGGTACATCGATCGTTTTTGCGAGTCACAGGATGGAGCACGTAGAGGAACTATGTCAGCATCTCTGCATCATGCATAAAGGAAAACCGGTGGTACATGGTTCTTTACGTGAAATTAAGAGATCATTTGGAAAGAAAAATCTCTTTATTCATGGAGACTTTGATATGGGCTTTTTAGAGCAAATCCCCGGTGTCATCAAAAGTAAGCTGCTTACCGAGGGTGTTGAATTGCAAATTGAAAATGAAGAGGTTTCTCAAAGAATCTTTCATGAACTTCAACACAAAGGCTTTGTCCGGAAATTTGCACTTGAGGAACCGTCACTAAATGATATTTTTATAGAAAAAGTAGGTGCTTCATATGAATAAATTCTGGATTATGGTTGCTCATACTTATTTGAATAAACTTAAGACAAAGTCATTTATTATTACAACATTATTAACAGCACTTATTCTGGTCGGGTTATCTAATATTACATCCATTATTGATATGTTTGACAATGGAGAACAAACAAAAGAATTTACTGTCATTGATGAGTCAGATGGATATTATGATTTATTTGAAGCACATCTGTCTGCCTCGGGATTCCCACTTTCAATTGAAAAGGCAAACAATGATGAGGAAGAATTAGAAAAAAGTGTTCTAGCTGGTGAGTTAGATGGAATTATTGTTTTATTCAATGATGCTAATCAACTTCCGCAAGCTACTGTAAAAACAAGCTCAATAACTGATAGTCAGGTTTTTACCCAGGTCGAACAAGTATTGCAGCAAACAAAACTTGAAATAGGAAGAGAAAAGCTTGGGTTACAAACAAATGAATTAGACCAATTATTTACACCTGTTGAAGTTCAAAAAGTCGCTCTGGAGGACAACGCGAAAACTGAAGAAGAATTAAATCAAGCAAGGGGCTTAGTATATGTTCTCTTATTTGTTATTTATTTCTCAGTTATTTTTTATGCGAGCATGATTGCGACAGAAGTCGCAACAGAAAAATCTTCAAGAGTGATGGAGATTTTAATCTCCAGTGTCTCACCGGTCAAGCAGATGTTTGCAAAGCTGATCGGAATCGGGTTATTAAGCATAACGCAAATGCTTGTTATTTTAATTGTAGGGTATGCTTCTATTCAGGCAAAAATGGATGATCTATCTGCAATGACGGGAGGAATGTTTGGATTTTCTGATATCCCAACCTCAACATTCATTTATGCAGGTATTTACTTTTTATTAGGATATTTCCTTTTTGCAACACTTGCAGCATTCTTAGGCTCACTCGTCAGCCGAATTGAAGATGTTCAACAGTTAATTTCACCTATGATCTTTATCATTGTTGGCGCATTTATGATTGCTATGTTTGGATTAACAAACCCTGAAACACCATTCATCACGGTCACATCGTACATTCCGTTCTTTACGCCAATGATCATGTTCCTCCGTGTAGGAATGTTAAATATCCCATTTTGGGAAATTGCACTATCAATCGCCATCCTGCTCGGATCAATTATCGTATTAGCCGTGTTTGGAGCAAGAGTCTACAAAGGAGGAGTCCTCATCTACGGGAAATCCTCATCCTTTAAAGATTTAAAAAGAGCACTTATGCTTTCTAAAAATAAATAAAATAGAAGGAGAATGGCTTGAAAGCTATTCTCTTTTTTAATGGTCTTCTCTAATTAATGGTGTTTTCAAAAGATTATTGCTTATGAACCTTAACTTTATAGTGTTTGGAGTGCAATGGAACAAACTAATTTAAAACAACAAAGTACAAGAAAACTGCAATTTTAGGAGTTGAAAGTTAAGAAATAATGTTTTTGACAGAACGTGCATTCGTATTTCATAGATGGTAAAATAATAGGTAAACAAAGGAATAAATAGAAAGAGGTATATATGAGTGCCATTAAATTTATCCATGCTGCAGACCTGCATCTAGACAGCCCTTTTCTAGGACTAAAACATATGCCCGCAAAGCTCTTTGAAAGAGTGAGAGAAAGCACGTTTACATCCTTTTCAAACATCATCACATATGCCATTAAAGAAAAGGTAGATTTTATCTTACTATCAGGTGACTTATACGATGAAGATGAAAGAAGCTTAAAAGCCCAATTAAAATTAAAAAAAGAATTCGAACGGTTGGCAGAAAAGGATATTCAAGTCTATATTATTCATGGAAATCACGATCATATGGGCGGGAAGTGGCTTGATCTAGTATGGCCGGAAAATGTTCATGTGTTTTCAAGCCGCAAAGTTGAAGTAATAGAATATATAAAAAATCAAACTCCGACAGCTTATATATACGGTTATAGCTATCCTGAGCGTGCAGTACATGAGAATATTACGTCACAATACAAAAAAATAGAAAATCCAAATGTATTCCACATCGGTATGTTGCATGGCTCTGCAGAAGGAAACAAAGAGCATGACGTTTATTGCCCATTTAAAGTAAATGATTTATTAAGTAAAGACTTTGACTATTGGGCTTTAGGACATATTCATAAGCGTCAGGTATTACATGAAGCTCACCCTGTTATTGCATATCCAGGTAATATACAGGGCCGTCATCGGAAGGAAACAGGCAGAAAAGGCTGTTACTTAGTTGAAATGGAAGAAGGAAAAGTAACAAATACATTTGTCCCAACAGAAATAATAAGATGGGAAGAGATTGACGTTTCAATCAATAAATGCCAAAACCTGTCCGAGTTAATTCAAGATTGTGAAAGGTCGGTTGAAAACTTAAAAAGACAAAACAAAGCAATTTGTTTAACGATCTCATTTGTGGATTCAGGTGAATTAGCAAACGAACTAAACTCTCAGGATCTTGTTGAGGATCTTCTTGATGTATTGAATGAGCAACAAAATGATCAGGAGAATTTTGTTTGGGTGGTTAAAATCATTGATCGTACAATTAAACCTCGAACAACCTCACACAAACTATCGACTTTTTATCAAGACCTGGAAAACACAATCGAGAGCTATGACGAATTTGATGAAGTAATTGAACCACTGAAAAAAAATCCATTATTCCGTAAGCATATTGGCGGTTATACACTGGAGGAACAAAAGCAGCTTCTAAAAAAAGCGGAGCAACTATTACATCGTGAATTACTGCAACATCACGAGCATAAGTGAGGTGAAAAGATTGAAAATAGAAGAACTGCAAATCTATGGATATGGAAAATTTGAAAATGAACATATTATGCTCGGACAAGCCAATTTTTCCGTTATATACGGAGAAAATGAAGCAGGTAAATCAACGATTATGTCATTTATACATAGCATCTTGTTTGGGTTCCCAACAAAGCAGCAATCGGAAAACCGCTATGAACCAAAAAGAGCAACAAGCTATGGCGGCTGTTTATTTGTTCGATTAGAAAGTGGACAGCGTATGAAAATTGAACGATTGCCAGGTAAGTTTGGCGGTGAAGTTAGGATTGAATATGAAGATGGAACACTAGAGAATGAAGAATTTTTACAAACACTTATAGGTGGAGTGGATAAGGAAACGTATCGCTCCATATTTTCCTTTGATGTTCATGGTCTACAACAAATTCAAAAACTTGATGCCAATCAAATCGGAAAATATCTATTTCTTTCAAGTATCTACGGGGCTGATGCACTTTTTACCATTGATGATCAATTAACAAAGCAAATGGACCTTCTATATAAACCAAATGGAAAAAGACCGACAGTAAATGAAGGACTTGTGAAGCTAAAAGAACAGGCTGCAGATCTGCAGGAAGCAAAGCGTAATAATCATTTTTATGAGCAATTTCAACATGAAAAAGCGTCACTTCAATCACGACTAACATCCATGATTGAAACAAAACGAAATAAACTGTTACAGCATAGGTATTTGGAAAAAGCAAAAACAGTTCTTCCTTTAGTAAAAGAAAAAAATTGGTGTATGGACCAGTTAAAACAATTGCCCGCAACAGAACATTTTCCTGAAGCTGGACTTAAGAAGTTGGACCATCTTCATGTAACAGTTCAGCCACTGAATATGCAGCTACATGCTTTGCAAGCACGAAAATCCCAACTTGAGGAAGAAGTAGCAGAGATTCATATAAACGATGCATTTATTGTACATAAAAGCGAGATTGAATATATTCGTGAGCAGATGTCATTATATGAAGAAAAAGGAAAGAACAAGCAAGTTGTGGAGAAAAAAATTGATCAGCTTCAACATGAATATGAGGTATTAAAGCAACGATTGTATCCTTATTTAACGGAGGATGACATCTTAACTATTCAAGCGACAATGATGATGAAAGACAAACTTAAGAGATTGGTTGAGGATGAAGTAACGTTAAAACAGAGAAAACAAATGCTTGATGAGCAGTTTGAACAGGTGCAAAGCTCTCTTGAAGAAGCGGAATGGAAAATAGGGAAATTAACGAATGAAGTTTTGACTGATAAAGAAAGGTCTTCTTTAGAGCAAGAGCTAGCTTCAAGAAAGGATGCTAATCTTCCGGTACTTAAGGAGGAACATAAGCAGGTATCAACAGAGCTGAAAAAGCGTAAGCAGGAATATAAAGAAGAAAAGAAACAACAATCCCTTCTTTTTATCTTATTTTCTCTTCTTTTATTAGCCGGATCTGTTTGGGTATTTCTTCAACAAAATTGGCTATTCTTTGGAATTTTAATCGTCGCATGTATCGGAGCCCTTTTCCAGACCAAGAATGTGCAGGCAAAAAAAGACACATTTGCTGAGCATTTGGAGACGAAGTTAAAGAATTTAGAGCAACGTATTTATCATGCTCATCAAAGCGAATCTTCATCAGGCAGAGAATTATTTGATATTATGACTTCATTAGAAAAAGATCAAATGGTGAAACAATCCCTACACCATGAAAAGCATGCTCTTGAACAACAGGAAAGGGTATACGAGAGGCTGTTAAAACAGTATGAAGAATGGGAAAAGAATCAATTTTTTAAACGAGAACAGCTTGCTGAAATTGCTGGCCAAATTCAAGTTGATACGAATGCATCATCTGAAGTTCTTTTAGAAGCTTTTGAAGCATTACAACACCTTCAAAGTGTCATTATCGAAAAGAATAAATATAGTTCAGAAGCAAGATTACTTCACCAAGAGCAATTGAAGTTTGAGGAAGAAGTAAGGAAATTAGCTGAATTATGCCAAATTGAGCAGTCCTCAATTAAAGAATCTATCTATATATTAGGTAAACAAAGTAGTGTGGAAATAGCTAAAGCTGCAAAGCGGGAGAAAATTCTCGAGAAAAAAGAAGAGGTAGTAGAAGAACTAGCTTCATTATCAGAAGAGATTGTATTTATCAAGAAACAGCAGGATGAATTAATCTGTAGTAGCAAGTGTGAAAATGAAGATGAATTTCGAAAACTGGCAAAAGTACATGAAGAGCGACAAGAAATACAAAAACAATTGCAATGGGTTGAAAAGCAATTGGCTACAGAAAGTGATATAGACCTAGAGACGCTGGCTAATGAAAAAATAGATACAATTGATGTGAGAATACAAGAAATAGTAAATGACATGGAACAACTGGAAAAAGAGGAAACTCACTTGCACCAGGAGTATTCAAGTATTTGTTTCAAGATCGAAGAAATAGAGCAAAGTGGAACATATTCTAAGTTGAGACATGCCTTTGAAAATGAAAAAGCCATGGTAAAAGAGGAAGCAGAAAAATGGATTGTCAGAGCGCTTGCAAAGGATCTCCTTCAAAAAACAGTTCATAGACATAGAGAAGAAAAGCTGCCAGAATTGCTGACTTCTATCACGTATTATTTTCAATTGCTTACTTCCAATTCCTATCAGAAGGTATATTTACCGATGGAAAAGCAATCGTTTATTGTGGAACGTCAAGATGGAGTGAAGTTTCTTGCAGAAGAGCTTAGTCAAGCTACTGCCGAGCAACTGTACCTGTCGATTCGATTAGCTGTTATCAAAAACATTAATTCGCAACTACAGCTGCCTGTTATGATTGATGATAGTTTTGTTCATTTCGACCATCGCAGAACATCGAATACGTTAAAATTATTACATGAGCTAAAAAAAGACCAACAAGTCATTTTCTTTACATGTCATCACCACTTAGCCGAATCATCACAGCCCGAGCATATGGTCAATCTCTCTAAAACGATTAATAGTAGCTAAATAACAAAGGTACTAAACTTCCTCAAACAGGATAGAACCGAATTATGCTATACTAGCCATACAAATGATCTTTATTATATAAAATGATACTGACAGATAAACAAGCATTGAGAGGAGCTTTTAGGATGGGAAAAGGAATATTGCATCATGACATTGGGGAACAAGTAGAAGTTCACTTATTAATTAAGTCTTCAACAAAAGGAATTGCGAGTAATGGAAAAGCATTCCTAACATTAATCTTACAAGATACCTCAGGTGAAATAGAAGCAAAACTTTGGGACGCTTCACAAGAAGATGAAGTCATGTACAGCCCTCAAAGTATTGTTAAGGTATTAGGCGATATTCATCACTATCGAGGACGTAATCAACTGAAAATCCGAAAAATCCGTCCTAAACATGATGAAGAAAAAATTGAAATATCAGACCTATTAGAGACAGCACCAATTGCTAAAGATGTGATGAACGAAAAAATTACTCAGTATATATTCGACATGAAAAATTCAAATATCCAACGAGTAACAAGATATTTATTAAAGAAACATGGTTCAGCATTTATGGAATATCCTGCTGCAACAAAGAATCATCATGAGTTTGTTTCAGGGCTTGCGTACCATGTTGTCTCTATGCTAGATTTGGCCAAGTCCATTGCCGCATTATATCCAAGCTTGGATACTGACCTGCTTTATGCTGGTGTGATCCTTCATGATTTAGGGAAAGTCATTGAATTGTCGGGACCAATTAGCACAACCTATACGGTTGAAGGAAATCTATTAGGACACATTTCAATCATGGTGAATGAAATTGCCAAAGCGGCAGAGCATTTACAAATTGAAGGGGAAGAAATTGTAGTTCTTCAGCATTTAGTACTAAGTCATCATGGTAAGGCAGAATGGGGAAGTCCAAAGCCTCCAATGATCAAAGAAGCCGAAATTCTCCATTATATTGACAATCTTGATGCAAAAATGAACATGTTGGATCGGGCGCTTGAGCGAGTGAAGCCGGGTGAATATACAGAAAGAGTATTTGCTTTAGATAATCGTTCATTTTATAAACCTTCTTTTCATAAATAATATTTTATGGAAATGAATAATGAAAGGCATAATATAAGAAATATGATCATATGCTCCTAGAAAAAGGCTTGTCTTTTGTACAAGTTAAAGGGGGAAATAGTTATGGTTATGTTGCCTTGGTGGATTTATTTATGTGTGATTGGAATACTCATCAGTGGATATATGGCATTTAAAACATCGCGTCAGGATAAAATGATTGACGAAGATTTCATTGAAAAAGAAGGTCAAGTCTATCTTGATCGAATTGAGCAGGAGCGCCAAAAGAAAAAGACCATGCTCGAACAACCACCACTACAAGATGATCAGTCTGCAAGCTAATTAGATGAATTGGCTTGTCACCAGGTCCTTATGGCGAAAGTCATAGTTTTTCTTATATTCTCTGATTGTAAAAAAAGGCTCTCGAATAAACGAGAGCCTTTTTTTCTTTGACCAATTCTTATTCCTTAGTTTCCTTAGCAGCTTCTTCAGCTTTAAATAGATCTTTTAAATCTTCATCTTTCACATCAACATTTGAGTCTTTAAGGGCTTTGTCTAAAGCACTTTGGATTGTATCAGGTTGTTGAACCTTTTGTTTGCGAACCTCTTCAGTTAGTGATTCTTTCATTTCTTCCAATGGTTTTACAGTTTCAGTCACCTTAATGATATGGTAGCCGAATTCAGATTTTACAGGAGCACTTACTTCTCCTTCTTTTAACTTAAAGGCGGCGTCCTGGAATTCCTGTACCATTGCACCTTCACCAAACCATCCGAGATCTCCTCCGTTTTGAGCAGAACCTGGATCGATTGAATGTTCTTTTGCAAGGTCTTCAAATTTTTCTCCGGCATCAAGTTTTTCTTTTATCTCTTTTGCAGTTGCTTCATCTTCAACAAGGATATGGCTTGCTCTAATTTGTCCTTCTAAAGATTCATGATATGCTTTGATATCCTCATCAGTGATTTCAACTTCAGCTGCTGCAGCCTTCTTTCTTAATAAATCAACTTTGACCATTTGTTTCACAACATCTTCACCTTGTGCTTGGATGACACTTTCAAATTGCGCACCATATTGTGTTTTAAGATTATCAAATTCTTTTTGTACTTCATCATCTGTTACTTCATATTTATCGCTAAGTACCTTTTCGTGAACAAGTTCAGTCAGAACATCTCCACCAAAACGGTCTTTCATTGCTTCATAAAATTCGTCTTTCGTAATATTTCCTGCTTTAGTTTCAACAACAACTTCTGAATCAGCATTATTACATGCGCTTAATGCAAGTAAGCTTGTTGCTGCAGCTAGTACAATGGCAAACTTTTTCATCTTCTTCTACAACTCCTAGTTAAATTAGTATTCTTACTGGATCCAGCTTTTGTATGTAATGCCAGATTATATTAGAAAAACTTGGCTTATCACCAAGCACTAATGGAGAAAGCCTTAGTATTTCTTATACTATCAACCATAAAATTTTATCTTTCTGATAGTACAAGAAATACTATACCATAATGAGTGACGATCAAAAAGTTTTTTCGGGGAAAACGCTCCCAATTGGATGAATGAAAATAATAAAAGAAAGAAATTTCCTGGTAAACAGGGGGGGAAGGGATATTCCATTTATATAAACAAATACCTGGAACTGGGCTAACGTCCAATCATAATGGGTTCATTCACATAGGATATATTGAAAGATATAAAGGAGGTAATTGATATGGGTCACGCTTTTACAGATAACTTTGCTTTGATTGTGGTTCTTTTCATTTTGTTAATTATTATTGGAGCTTCTTATCTTTACTAATTAAATCAATTAGTTCGGGATAAATGCCTATACCATTAAAGAGGTTAAATCATAGGATATTGTAACAAGACGAAAGGGAGGTGTCATTATGGGTGGAGGAGCTTATGCAGGTGGTTTTGCGTTAATCGTTGTATTGTTTATCTTGTTAATTATCGTTGGTGCAGCGTGGTTATAAGATAACAAAAAAAGCTAACAGGTTTTCCTGTTAGCTTTTCTATGTATGTAAGCAATAAGGCCCCGAAGAACAACCAGTACCATTAATAAATGACTTACTCGAGGCAAAACATAAAGCTTTTAGGTGTAAAGAACTTCAATATATGAAGAAATCAGCAGAATTGTAATAAGTACATTGATTGTTCTAAAAACCTTCGTTTGACGGTCTTCAGGAATCTCGCGAACTAAACACAATGTATTTGTAAGCTTATTTATGTAAAACAAGATAAAGACTGCAAACAAGATAAAGAAAATGATCACCAGAGATCCCCCTCCCCACATTATACATATTAGATTACCAAACTATTTATGAAAAAGATAGCATTGACATCTGATTTGCACAAAAATGTAAAAAAGTGACAAGCGTAATTGCCACTTTCTTATCTATTGTTTTGGACTAGTACCTCATAACCATCCTCATACTCCTCAATCGTACAAACCTTTGGAGCGAATAATAGTTGTCTTAGTAATAAGAAATCCGGTACACACATGCCAATATGGAAGGCAAAAGCTATACTTAAATAATGGATATAGGCCGGAAAATATAGGCCTCCAATCAAAAATAAAATGGTGAAGGTAAGAAACGGAGTTAATAAGGAAATGATCATTCGTTTCTTTTTTATTCCTTCACAAGCTTTGAGTTGGAAAGTAGGGAACACACGATAAAATTTAATATTAAACGAAACACGACATCCGGTTAGTATCAACGGAAAAACATGTAGTAATTTGTGAACAGGCATCATGCTGACCAAAATAAACATAAATAATAAGAAATGTCCATCATCAAAATGAATCTTTGGAAATAGCAGGTTGATAGGTAAGTAGGTTAAAATAAAAACAAGAATCATAGTGATCATTGATATAAATAAAATTCTGTGTAGACCAATATCCCTTGAAAGGTTTATGGTTTTCCAACAGTACATTGTCTCACCATCCAAACATAATACAAAACTAATTACTAACATACTGTACGATGGTGTAAGGAAAAAATCAATAAGGAATTTTAAATGTAAACGATTTAAAAAAGAAAATGTGAAATTTATCTCATCTTAACGGGTAGTAAAACTCTTATCGAAAGATTCGAGATAAGAAAAGAGATAAGTGGAAGTGGAAGATAACTGCCCGTAAAGATCCGACGAAGGATAGGACGTCCCCAAGTCAGGCGAAGCTATAAGACGTGGCGTTTTGAGCGTGATAAGTCTCACTTTATTATATGAACCTATGTAATTTGAGAAAAACTTCCTTTCGTGTAAGGAATACTATACAATAAAGAACAACAATGTGAGTTAAGAAAGAGGGTAAGGAATGAATTCGATAGAAAAAAGATTGGAAACATTGGAATATTACCAATCGTTATTATTAAAAATAGTGGAGCCTGCCAAATTCCCCTTTTATCATTTAGTGATGTCGAAAGGATTAAGTAAAGAAGAAATTGAAGAAGTACTGATGATTTGCGAAGAACTTTCCAAATTACATGAAGAACAAAAAGCGCAAGGATTAGTGATCTTTACAGACCTCCTTACGCGATTTGCCGGCCAATTAAACCCGAAGCTGGATTTATATGAAACAATCCATGCGATACATAGACAAAACTTATACAGCTCCTTAATGGATGATTTTGTAGACCTAATGTAGTCTTCTTTTTCATTAAGGAGAAGAAATGAGCTGTTCAGACTTAGACTCTTTTTCTTGTTCATTATTAAATGAATCTTCAATGTTATGGAATGATTGTTCAAAGATTTCCATAAAGTCTTCGCCATAAATATTACGAATGATACACATCATTTCCATCATTTCAGGAAATTTACCATATAAATTTTGAAGTGGTAAAGCCCCTTTTAAAACAGAGTTCCTGTCTGGACTAAAGTCTTCTAACAGTTTTGAAAGAACTTCTTCGCCTTGTTTTGTTAACTTAATATACGTGTTTCGCTTGTCATTAGCTTTTTTCGAGAACTCAAGATATCCTCTTTCCTCAAGCTTCTTTGAAAAGTTGAAAGCAGTAGAAACATGCATCACTCCAAATTTAGCAATCTCTGAAATGGATGCACCATTCAAATGATCAGCAATCCACAGAATATGATGCTCATTAATATTTAAATCATAAGGCTTAATCCACTGCTGCCAATCCTTTTCAATTGTTTTCCACAATGCTTTACTCAGCTGCGCAACACGTTGACTAAATAACAAGGCTTCTTTTACTGTATATTCCCTTTCGTTATGTTTCATCAGCCGTCACCCCTGATCTTCCAAATGTATTATTCTCTATTATGCCAATAAAATAAAGATTAATAAAGATATAAATTTACGAAATTTTTAAAAATTTTTAAAAACCCTATTATATCAAGGGTTCAGCCAATAAAAAAAGTGTGAAGACATGGCTTGTCTATCACACTTTTTTATTACTCCAAAAATATTTTTAGCTGAAAACTAGTTTAATGTTTTTTCAAGTTGTTTAATTCTGGAATCGATTTCTTCAATTTCTTTCATAATATTTTCTTTATGTGGTTCAGTGTCCTGTTGATACTGTTGAATAGACTTCATTAAGTCGGCGGAAACTTCTTTTACGACCTCAGAACCTTCTTTTGCCGTTTGAACTAATTGAACCTTTAGTGCTTTACTTTCTTTTTTTAATTGATTTACAAGATCTTCGATTTGCTTACGGTTTAGATTGATTTGACTGCGTAACTCTTTTCCTGATGAAGGGGTTGAGAGTAATGTGGCAACACCGCCGATTACACCTCCAACAAGTAATCCAACTAACAATGATTTATTATTTGACAAACTGCATCCCTCCACAACTATGTAAAATGAATGAGACATACTTACTTTTTCAACATACCCAAAGATGTCTTCTATAAACATTATACATACATATCTAAAGTATAGCATACCTATTTATTAAGTCGTTTATAAGTCCCGTGTTTCACGCTCTTCATGGACATGTTTAGACATTCATGATGAAAAGGTACCGCGAGCAGGGGAATAGGTTTTTAGGTTTTTATAAGTGTGAAGGACAGGATAGATGAGGGAGCGCTATGAAATGTCTTTTATGAGAGGGATGAAGGACAAAAGTGGAGAGTAATTCAGTAGAAATGTCATTCATGAGAGGGATGAAGAACAAAAGAAGGGAGAACTTCGGTTGAAATGTCTTTCATGAGAGGGATGAAGGACAAAGTAGGGAATAACTCCGTTGAAATGTCTTTCATAAGAGGGATGAAAGACAAAAGTAAGAAAATAACCCTCTGAAATGTTCTTCAAAAGCGAAACACGAAGGAATCTCTCCTGGAATAGCTCTCCCCGAATAGAATAAAAATCCAAACATATATAAGGAGGGATGAGAATGTCAGGTGTCATCTTTTTATTTTTTGTCATTAGTTTATTACTCTTTATAGGTGCTTTTCATTACTTTAAACTTCTGCAGCAATCAGCATCTTATCCACCTAAAAAAATCGTGAAACAAAAAGTATCGGTACTTGCTACCGGGGGAGCAGCAATGCTGCTTATAGGGATTATTTTAATGATTTTTAATTGATAAAATGAAATAAAAAAAGCAAGAAAGAGGATGAATCTATAAACATCCTCTTTCTTGCTTTGTATTTGTCTTAAGCGACTGTTATAATTCTTGAGCGTTTGAAAATAGCTTGAACAATTGGCAGGATAATAATCATCGCAGCGCCGTTCAATAATGTAGCAGGTAATACAACCGTTACGAATAACATTGAAAAAGCTGCTCCTCCTGGTAGGCCGACAATTAATGATGCGGCAGTAAGGAAAACTGTTCCTGATACAATTGTGCCAATCACTGTGAGTACTGTTGCTGTTGCAACTTTTTGTGCAATTTTCTTAAATGCTAGAACTAGGCCGTAAAATACGAATGCTGTTACCACTTTGTCAATGATATTTGGAACGAATCCGCCAGGGAATGCTGATGTTAATGCAGATAAAAATCCAGTCACAATACCTAGCAATGTGACATTTTGAATTGCAGGAAACATAATAATTCCGATAAACATCATCGTTAACATCATGTCTGGCTTCATACCACCGAAAAATGGAGGCATTATCATACTTAGTACAGCACCAATTGCAGCAAATAAAGATAAAATAACTAATACTCTTGTGTTCATTTTCTCATCTCTCCTCTTCTAATCTCCTAAATTTCTTCTCCCCAATAGTGAACTCATTTCCTATTGCGAGAGAACTTATTTATTATTATAGCAACATTTATACATATCGTACAGAGGATTTATGCTGTGGTAAAAATAGGGGATTTCTTATTTAGACCTATTCTTGGAAATACAAAAAAGAAAAGGACATGAAATCCTTTTCTTCCAAACTAACTTAGCTATTTTGATGTTTAAATTCAGTCATGAATTCAGCGAGTGCAACACATGCTTCTTTTGGTACTGCATTGTAAGTAGATGCTCTGCAGCCACCTACAGATCTATGACCTGCCAGGCCGATGAATTGACGTTCTTTTGCTTCTTGAAGGAATTTCTTTGTAAGTTCTTCACTAGGCAGTGTGAACGTGATATTCATTAATGAGCGACTATCATCTGTTGCGTGAGCTTTATAGAACCCGTCGCTATTATCAATGGCAGAATAAATAGATCCTGCTTTTTCTTCATTGATTTTTTGAATGTTTTTTACTCCGCCTTGTTCTTTAACCCATTCTAATACAAGAGAAAGCATATAGATCGCAAACGTAGGTGGTGTGTTGAATAAAGAATTATTTTTAGCATGAGTTCGATAGTTTAAGATTGTTGGAACATCTTCTTTTGCAGATTCTAAAAATTCTTTTTTTACAATAACAACTGTCACACCAGATGGACCCAGGTTTTTTTGAGCTCCTGCATAAATCAGTGAAAACTTCTCAACATCAATTTCCTTACATAAGATATCACTTGACATGTCAGCGATTAGTGGAATAGGGCTGTCCGGGTATTCCTGCCACTGAGTTCCGAAAATCGTATTGTTTGATGTGATGTGAAGGTAAGCTCCATCCTTTACTTCATCTAATGAATAGTCGGTTGGGATATGGGTGTAATTATCTTCTTTACTTGACGCTAAAATTCTTGTTTCACCGAAAAATTTTGCTTCTTTTAGTGCTTTGTCAGACCAAGCACCTGACATAATAAAGTGAGCAGTTTGTCCTTCTTTTAAGAAATTCATTGGAATCATTGAGAATTGAAGGCTTGCCCCACCTTGTAAAAATAAGACTTCATAGTTGTCAGGAATTCCTAATAGTTCCCTAAGTAATGAGTTAGCACGATTGTGAACTTCTTCGTAATCTTTACTGCGATGGCTAAGCTCCATAACAGACATGCCTGTATTTTGGAAATTAACTAGTTCCTTTTGTGCGCGTTCAAGCACAGGTAATGGAATTGCCGCGGGTCCTGCATTAAAATTATAAGCTCTCATGAATTGCCCTCCTTGATTAGAACGTAAAATAATACTCATATCCTATCATGAATAGAGGAGGAAATGTAGACTGAAAATTTTCATCTTTGTGAAAGTTAATGGATAAAACGGTTACATATTTAGGTGTATAAGAAAAGGCCGCTTCAAGCGGCCGAAAAGTTAAGATATACCATTATGAATTGTAGAAGCAATTTCCTGTAAATCCTGTGGAGTATACTCTTCTGTATGTGGTTTCCATACTGCACCGAAGCCATCACCTTTACCGTATCTTGGAATAATATGCATATGGTAATGGAAAACAGATTGTCCGGCTTTTTCGCCGTTGTTATTCAGGAGGTTTAAACCGATTGGCTGAAATTGTTCTTTAATTGAATTTGCAATTTTAGGGACAACCTCAAAAAGTTTTCCGGCAATTTCAGGTGTAAGTTCATAGATATTTTCTTTATGTACTTTTGGCACAACTAATGTATGACCTTTTGTTACTTGGCTAATATCAAGAAACGCTACTACATGTTCATTTTCAAATACTTTTGCACTTGGAATTTCTCCATTGACGATTTTGCAAAAAATGCAGTCACTCATCTACTCACACATCCTTCAATTATTTTTCATGTTCAACATGTTTCAACATCATTTGTAAGGTAAGTATGTTATTGTTTCAATCAGAAATTATCTATGTATGAACAGCTATATTTTACCACAAGCATCTTTATATGAAAAAGAACAGAGTGAAACGAATGTTCACTCTGTTCCTGAAGAAGGGAAGAATAACTCATATAATGGGAAAAGTATCTTTGATAAACACCTCATTTAACATTTAGATTTAAATGTCATCTGATGTGAAATCGCCATTGTTCAATACAACCATCCCCTTGTTAAGTGATAAACGACCTAACATATGGAAAAGATTACTGTATTTTGACAAACACCTCATTTACAAAATGATGTTACATTCGAGCGTTTATTTCAAGAAAATAGCGGCCCGTAAACACCTCATTTCGTAAGTGTTCTATCATCAATGGGTAAAAACAATAAATTGTCTTTGACAAACACCTCATTTAACATTTTATTTAAATGTTATTGAAAAGTGTCCTGACCATTGTTCAATACAACCATCCCCTTGTTAGTTGTTTACTTAACGTAACAAAAAGAGAAATTGTCTTTGATAAACACCTCATCTACAAAATGATGTAATACCGAGCGTCTAATTCAAATGAATAGCGGCCCGTAAACACCTCATTCCGTAAGTTGTTTATAAAGCAATGGATCATACATTTTATCCCTTGAGTTAAAAGATATTGTCTGGAACAAACACCTCATTTATAAGGTTTTTTGTTTTGACAAGGATCCCTTCCTCACTAATTATAATGTCCGAAAGATTACAGGATATGCAAAAAAATTACGGTCAATTTGAGCAAGTGTTTATGTTTTTTGTTACTATAAAAAGAAAAAGGAGATCCATAAACAATGGCATTGTTAAAAATAGAAAATCTAACAGGTGGTTATACAAGAAATCCTGTTTTAAAGGATATATCATTTGAAGTTGAAAAAGGACAAATTGTTGGATTAATTGGTTTGAATGGAGCAGGGAAAAGTACCACGATTAAGCATATTATCGGTACGATGGAAGCACATAAAGGACAAGTTTCCATAAACGGTCATACATTTGTGCAAGACTCGGCAGCTTATCGTTCACAATTCAGCTTTATTCCTGAAACACCGATTCTTTATGATGAATTAACATTACATGAACATCTTGAGTTAACGGCAATGGCATATGGACTTGATAAAGAAACATTTCAAAAGCGTCTACAACCATTGTTAAAAGAATTCAGGATGGAAAAGCGGTTAAAATGGTTTCCTGCTCATTTTTCAAAAGGAATGAAGCAGAAGGTAATGATTATGTGCGCCTTTCTAATCGAACCTGAATTGTATATCATTGATGAACCGTTTGTAGGGTTAGATCCATTAGCGATAAACTCCCTGCTTGAGATGATGGATAAAGCGAAAAGCCATGGATCGGGCATTTTAATGTCTACACATATATTAGCGACTGCTGAACGGTATTGTGATGCGTTTGTTATTTTACATAATGGAAAAGTACGTGCAAAAGGAACATTGCATCAGTTAAGGGAACAGTTTGGTATGAGGGATGCTACATTAGACGATCTTTATATTCAATTAACAAAGGAAGATCAAGATGAAGAAAGTTAATGACATTTGGCAAACAAGACTTCATCAGCATATAAATGAAACAAGGTCATATTTGAAATATATGTTAAATGACCATTTGCTTTTTGTGTTTATATTTCTTGCTGCAGGCGGGGCTTTAACGTATCAGAGATGGCTTGAAACCTTATCACCGGATTTTCCGGCCGTCTTGATTATGACAGTGACCTTTGCATTTATTATGATCGCTTCAAGTGTGAGAACACTATTGAAAGAAGCGGATATTGTGTTTCTACTTCCGATGGAATACAAGCTCAAAGAATATTTCCAAAAAGCTTTTACGTATAGCTTTATTTCTCAAAGTTTTTTTGTGATCGTGCCGTTAATTCTTTTTACACCACTGTTTTTTAAAGCAACAAATGCAAATGGACGCATATTGCTCATTAGTCTTGTTTTATTACTTTTGGTGAAATTTTGGAATTTAAGGGTAAGCTGGAGAATTAGTTACTTTACAGAAGCATCGGCAAAATGGGGAGATATCCTTGTTCGCTTAGCAATCAATATGTGTGTTATCTTTTTCATCTTTTCACAAACATATGTATTTGTGGCCATTTTATTGGTCGTTATGGCTGGATACGATGCCTATTTTTCATATGCAGCAAAGAAAAAGGCATTAAAGTGGGAGCCACTAATTGCGAGAGAAGAAGGGAAAAAACAATCATTTTACAAGCTGGCTAATCTGTTTACAGATGTACCAAAGCTAAAGAAGCAAGCTAAGCGTCGCGCCTACTTAGATTGGGTTGTCAGTCGAGTAAAATACAATAAGGAAAATGTATATGAATATTTATTTATGAGAGCATTCATTCGTTCCGGTGATTATTTCGGGATTGTTGTAAGACTGACCATTATCGGCTGTGTTATTTTATCATTTATGGATCTCGAGCTAATTGGGAGTATTGTGGTATCGTTTATCTTTACATTTTTAACAGGCATACAAATCATGAGCTTGTATAAGCATTTTGAATTGCTTGAGCTGCCCGATCTTTATCCATACGCTGAGAAGAAAAAAATGAGCAGCTTTCTAAAAATTATATATAACATACTCCTCATTCAAGTTGTAATATATTCAATTGTTACTCTCGTTAAATCAGATCTGATTGTGTTTATAGAGGTACTCATTGCAACAGTTTTATTTGTTTATCTTTTTGTTTATGCCTATATGCAAAGTAGAATGAAGAAAAAGGATGTCATTTCATGAGTTATGAACAACAAGCTGCAGAGGAAGCGAAATTATGGAAGCAAAAGCTGTTAAGAAAACCGACATTTTTAGAACGCTCGTCAAAGAAAGCACAGAGTAAAATCAATGGATTTATCCCTGAAAAAGTACATGCAACAGTGACTGAAGGGATTAAAAAAATGGTGGAAGCTACCTTAATAGGTTCGAATATGACGACATTTCCGAAAAAAGTTGAGAATCTGACTTTTGAAGAAAGGGAACAACTAGTCAGGAAGTCAATCGATGTATATAAGAAGACAGCTGCTGTTGAAGGGGCCTCAACAGGTGCGGGTGGTATTTTGTTAGGCTTAGCTGATTTTCCTTTATTTTTAAGTATAAAAATGAAATTTCTTTTTGAAGTGGCAAGTGAATATGGGTACAGCACGAAGGAATATGAAGAACGATTGTTTTTATTGTATGTTTTTCAACTGGCATTTTCGAGTGAAAAGCATAAAGAAGAGGTTCTCAATACAATTGAAAACTGGGAAATAAGAAAAGAAGAAGTGAAAGAATTAGATTGGCGAATTTTCCAACAAGAATATCGCGACTATATCGATTTGGTGAAATTGATGCAATTTCTCCCGGGTGTAGGAGCAGTTGTTGGCGGAGTTGCAAACTACCATCTTGTCCAACATTTAGGGGAATGTGTAATAAACAGTTATCGATTAAGAATATTTTCAGATTAGAAAAACACGACTTACCGCCAAGAATGGCGGAAGTCGATGTCTTTTCTTATACTATCATCCATAAAATTTATATACTTTCTGATAGTATAGAAAATAGGGGCAGTCACACCGACTGTCCCTATTTTTCTAGTTTGTTTTTGCTAGCGATTCCTGCTTGAAATTTGATTGATACTGAATGACAGCTGTACAAAGTGTTTTAGCTGCAACAAGTAATGCTTTTTCATCAATATCAAATTTAGGATGATGATGTGGATACGCATGTTCGGTATGAAGTGGCCGGGCACCGGTAAAGAAAAAAGTTCCCTTTACATGTTGTAAATAATAAGAAAAATCTTCTCCACCCATTTGCAAAGGACTCTCTTCCACTTCATGAACACCTGGGACCTTGCCTGCCACTTCTTTTAAGAAATCTGTCTCTTCTTCATGATTCACAACAGCAGGATAACCCCTGAAAAAATCATAACGATAATCAGCACTATTCATTAAACAAGTTCCTTTTACAACTTTTTCAATTTCATATTCGATTTGCTGCCGGACTTCTTCATCAAAGGACCTTGCTGTTCCGATAAGAGTTGCTGAATTGGCAATGATATTAAATGCGTTTTCTGCCATGAACGAACCGACTGTTACAACTGCAGAATGGACTGGGTCAATTTTACGGCTAACAATTTGTTGAAGACTTGTGACAACCTGAGCTCCTATTAAGATGGCATCCTTTGTTTTATGAGGCTGTGCTCCGTGTCCGCCTTTACCTAGGATATTAATTTCAAACCGGTCGGCAGCAGCCATAATTGGACCAACCCTATACTGAATTTTCCCTACAGGTTCAGTTGCCCAAAGATGTGTTCCGAATATAACGTCCACTCCATCTAAACACCCATCTTGAATCATCGGAAGAGCTCCACCAGGGGCATATTCCTCTGCATGTTGATGAATGAGCACGATATTTCCTTTAAGCTGCTCCCGATTTTGAAAAAGAATCTTAGCCAACACTAGTAATGTGGCTGTATGTCCGTCATGGCCACAAGCATGCATCACACCGGGTACAGTTGATTTGTATTCAACTTCTTTTTCATCTTGAATGGGAAGTGCATCAAAATCAGCGCGCAATGCAACAGTCGGACCGGGGGACGCACCCTTTATTGTGGCCACAACACCATTCCCACCTACATTTTCCCTCACATCAATTCCAAGTTTTTTATAATAATCAGCGATATACTTAGCGGTCATCACTTCTTGGAAAGAAAGTTCAGGGTGCATATGTAAATACCGCCGGATGTTAACCATTTCAGAAAAATGAAGATCAAGTTCGTTGTAAAGATGATCAAGCATGTGAAATACCTCCTTTGAAAAAATGTTGAAAAAGCAAGATAGAATCATATGTTCTAAACATAAAATGTATTAAAATGGGATTGGAAAATGAATAATTAGCTAGATTGTATTGAAAAAAATAACAAAAGACAAGAAAATTGTTTGAGAAGAGGGAATATTTTGAAAATAAAAGTCATACTAAGTTTACTCGTTTTAGCTATTCTATTGGTCATTCTCCTTATAAAATGGGATCTAGTGAATGATATTGATTCAACAATTGGTGAACATATCTATCATCTACACGATCATCCTGTTTCAACGATTATATCAGGTATTGGGGTGATTGGCTCGACTATTGGAATTATTTCTACCTTATTTCTATTTATGTTTATTTTAACCTGGCTAGAAAAAAGCTTTATTTCAGCGGCTGTGTTATTTTTCACTGTTCTTTTCGGGAACATTGCTAATAAAGTATTGAAAGAAATTGTAGCAAGAGAACGGCCATCATTTCCTCAGCATATAGAAGACGGCTACAGTTTTCCAAGTGGCCACGTCATGGTTGGGGGACTTCTTCTTAGTATGATCGCCTACAATCTGGTAAAAAGAACAAGCCACAAGAACATCAAACAATCAATATTAACAATAACTTGCCTTTTAATCCTACTTATCGGATTTAGCAGACTTCTTGAAGGAGAGCATTTTGTTACAGATGTGATTGGTGGAATCCTTGCAGGAAGTATTATATTGATAGGAATGATCAAGCTTGATCGGTTGGTGCATCAAATGGTTAAGAATAGGAAGCTTAGGAAGGATATCGCCGTGTGAAAGTTTAGGCAGTGAAAACTAAATACTTTTGATTAACAGCCTTTTATAGATTAGGGGCTGTTTTTTTGTACTGCTGGGAGGTGGAATTGTCTTTCATAAGCGGGTTGAAAGACAAAGTGACTGAGCTAAAGAAGAGAAATGTCTTTCATAAGCGGGTTGAAAGACAAAGTGAATGAGCTAAAGAAGAGAAATGTCTTTCATAAGCGGGTTGAAAGACAAAGTGACTGAGCTAAAGAAGAGAAATGTCTTTCATAAGCGGGTTGAAAGACAAAGTGACTGAGCTAAAGAAGAGGAATGTCTTTCATAAGCGGGTTGAAAGACAAAGTGACTGAGCTAAAGAAGAGGAATTGTCTTTCATAAGCGGGTTGAAAGACAAAGTGAATGAGCTAAACATGAAGAAATGTCTTACATGAAGTCAATGGATCATTGCAAATAACTGGTAATTATGATATAGTACATTACATCAGTAATGCACTAAGGAAGGGGGCTTTGTTTGATAATGGATTGGGATCATACTAAGCCGATATATATCCAAATCGCGGAATGGCTTGAGACGGAGATATTAAAAGGGCACCATAAGCACGATGAAAAAATCTATTCTCAATACCAGCTTGCAGACATGTTCAATATTAATCCTGCAACAGCCGCCAAGGGGTTAAACATATTAGCTGATGAAGCCATTTTATATAAAAAGAGAGGGTTAGGGATGTTTGTTTCCGAAAATGCGAATGAGATCATTTTAACGAAAAGAAAAAATCAAACATTAAAACGGCTAGTTCATGATCTGGTTATAGAGGCAGAACGACTTCATGTAGGAGAGGCAGAATTAATTGCTATGGTGATAGAAGAAAATAAACATCGTAAAGGGGGTACATCATGAGTGTAATTGAATGTAATGGACTTTCAAAATACTATGGAAAGAAGAAGGCCTTAGATGACATTTCATTTGTGATAAAAGAAAATACGATTACAGGTCTTATTGGAAGGAACGGGGCCGGAAAAACAACACTTCTAAAACTGATCGCCGGCTTTATCCATCAAACAGAAGGTGATATTAAGGTGTTCTCAAAGAATCCGTTTAATTCACTAGCTGTGTCTGCAAATAGGATATATATAGATGACCAAATGAATTTTCCCAATACGTTAACTCTCCAGGATATTCTTCAATCAGCAGCTTCGTTTTACGTAAATTGGGATCAACTATTAGCAGAGAAACTATTTGATTATTTTTCTTTTCATCCTTCTTTGCGTTATCAGCAGCTCTCTAAAGGAATGAAAAGTACGTTTAACATGATTATAGGCTTATCCGCCCGATGTCCATTAACTATATTTGATGAGCCGACAACAGGTATGGATGCATCGGTGAGAAAGGATTTTTATCGTGCATTATTAAAAGATTATCTGGCATACCCAAGAACGATTATTCTCTCAAGTCATCTGTTAAATGAAATAGAAGATTTACTTGAGGATGTCCTGTTACTAAAAGATGGAGAAAAATGTCTCCATTTATCAATTGAAGAACTTAAAGAATATGGGGTTTATTTGCAAGGGTCTGAAAAAGGTGTAAGAGAACTCGCCGGAAACAAAGAGATCCTGTATGAAAAAAGTCTTGGCCAAGACCATTTGCAACTCGGTATTAAAAATGACCTTACAAACCGGGAGACACAGCAAGCTTCTTTAATGGGTGTTCATATTTCACCAATCTCAGCCGATGATGTGTGTACGTATTTAACAAATAAAACGATTGGGGGAATTGATGATGTCTTTAACAGAAGCTAAGCTTTCAGAGATTGTGAGAAAACAATTTATGTATAAAGTGAAAGCGTATATGAGTGTTTTCAGTTCTTTACTCGTTGTTCAGGTCATTAGTCTATTGTTATCAACAAACGGAAGTAGAATGATGGGATCTAGCTATAACGGCTTTTCAATAGATATTAACTATTATACAGGTGATATCAGCATTGTTTTTACGTTAATCTGGAGTTTTATTACAGCGATTATTATTACAACTAAAGCCTATCGTAATGATGATTTTACATTCGTGTCAAACAGGTTAAGTAGTCATTTATCAAATGTAGTCTTTTTACTTTTTGCGTCTGTTATTGGAGGAATAACTGCTGTTTTATCTGGTCAATTGTTTAAGGTAATCATGAATTTATTTTTGAGAGATGGATATGTAATGGGAAGTGCAATACCCTTTCAAGAATTGCTTTTAAGTGTAATCGTAAGCATTATGTACGTGTTTTTACTCGCATCATTAGGTTATTTTGTTGGGATGCTTGTCCAGATAAATCGTTGGTTTGGTGTTATACTTCCGACATTCATAATTGGCTATATGATCATTGGAACCAACATAGGCCAAGAACCGAAAATGGTTGTTGAGGTATTTACCTTTTTCGTAAAGGAAACGGCTCTATTTCTCTTTTTGATCAAAATACTAGTCACAACTGGTTTACTATTTTTCCTTTCTAGTATTCTTACAAACAAGCTGGAGGTGAGACAATGATTGTGGCTACAATTTTACCGTTTGTCCTGCTTTTAATCATCATAGCCCTTATATATTTATTTTCAAAAAATATAGGACGAATTGCTTTTCTGCAAAAGCTAAAATTGAAATGGATATTAGTTGTTTACGGAGCTGTCTTGTTGCTGGCACTGATCTCCAGTTATTTCATGCCTGTGGGTGAATCATTAGTATATAAAAATGTTTCGGAAACAGAAAGAGATGAGGCAGAAAGGGCAGGAGCAGCTTTAGTAAAGGCTGCATATAATCGGGAAAACATTAGGGAGAAAACAATTGAAGGTGTTGGGATCAATCATCAGTCAACCATTCAATATGAAGGGAATCAACTTGAACTATCTGTAGAAGAAACATATGGACCCCTCACTATCCTTGTTGAACGGAAAGAAGAAAGTGACAATGAAATAGAATTCATTGAATATCACACAAAAACAATTATCGAAAATCTTGACCTAACCGATGAATTTGATCCACTCTCTGTTTCGATTGAAGAAAACTTATTAAGAGTAATGAACGGAGAGGGAAAAGATATAAAGATCGGAATGTTTGATAAAGAATTTACAATCTCCCAGTTTACAAGTGATCAAGGGTTGGAGTTATTTAGTGATTCACATCATGTATGGGGGGAGCATGTGCTGTTTCTTCGTATTCCTAAGGATGTGAAAATCATTGATGAATTTGATTATGTTCAATATGTTAAAGAATAAGCCAGCTCATTTGAGTTGGTTTTTTTCACAGGTAAGACAGTGAAATTTTATGTATTAGTGTAGGTGTCTAGCTCCAGCGCTTTCCTTCATATCTTCATTACCCTAATTATTTAAAGGAATAAATCGCTAAACCACGAATATAAAAAATAGAGCAAATGAAAAGGTTAGGAGTGGGAGAAGAATGCAATACAAAACATTAGGAAAAAGTGGTTTGCTAGTTTCTGAGCTATGCTTAGGGGCAATGACATTTGGAAAAGAAGTGAATGAAGAAGACTCTATTAACATGGTTCATCGTTTTCTTGATCAAGGCGGGAATTTTATTGATACGGCTGACGTGTATGTAGGCGGAGAGTCTGAAAAAATTGTTGGGAAAGCTATTAAAGAGCGTCGTTCAGAAGTTGTCTTAGCGACAAAGGTAAGAATGAGAGTGGGACCGCATCCGAATGATTTTGGATATTCGCGTCGTCGCATCATGGAAGGGATTGACCAGAGCTTAAAGCGTCTAAATACAGATTATATTGATCTTTATCAACTGCATGTATGGGACCATTTAACACCGATTGAGGAAACAATCCGAACTTTAGACGATCTTGTGAGTTCCGGAAAAGTAAGATACATAGGATGTTCAAATTTTTTAGCTTGGCAAATGATGAAAGCATTATCTTATAGTGATTTTCAAAATATGGTGAGATTTATTTCGATTCAGCCACAGTACAGTTTAATTAATCGTGAAATGGATCGTGAAATTCTTCCGTTATGTAAAGAAGAAAATGTAGGCATCATTCCATGGGCACCAATTGGCGGTGGTTTCCTTACAGGTAAATATCGAAAAGGAGAATCGCCGAATAGCGGCAGGC
This sequence comes from Metabacillus niabensis, assembly GCF_020524345.1. Taxonomy (GTDB): domain Bacteria; phylum Bacillota; class Bacilli; order Bacillales; family Bacillaceae; genus Metabacillus; species Metabacillus niabensis_B. Next base: position 109,196 of record NZ_JAIVLH010000017.1, on the reverse strand, counting down.
TTTCGAACGGAGTTGGAGAATCAAGTTGGGAAAACCGCGCAAACGACAAGAACTTTGCCATTTTAGAAGCGGTACAGGAAATTGCTCATTCATTAGATAAAACCCCTGCACAGGTTGCGTTAAGATGGCTACTTCAAAAAGAAGAAATTACTTCTCCAATTTTTGGTGCGAGCAGCTTAGAGCAATTTGAAGAGAATATGGGAAGTATCGGTTGGGAGTTAACAGAAGAGCAATGGAATCAATTAGATGAAATAAGTAAGCTTCCAAGCGAATATCCAACTCGATTCCTTGAGAAATTTAAAAGATAAAGATGTATAAAAGAAAGAAGGAAGAAAAGGTGAATGCCTTTTCTTCCTATTTGATGTTAACGCTAACAAATATCCTCAATGAAAACCTTCTTACCAGTCCGCGCGCTTTCGATTGCAGCAAATACCATTGCCATACTTTTAATATTGTCTTCACAATCAGTTTCAGCTTTCCGGTTCTGTTCTAACGCTGAAAACATTTCGTCTAAGCAGCCCCAATGTCCTTCATGACCGGAATAAGTATCTTCCGCTTCTTTTCGAATAACTGGACGGAAAAAGTCAGTTGGCTTCGTTTCGTCAATAACTTCATAAAAAGGAAGGTGAAATCCATCCCATTTCGCTGTTCCTTTGCTGCCGATAACACGCCAATCCGATTCCCAGGATGTATTTAATCCTTCAGCACTCCAGGATCCCTGGTATGTAAATACCACTCCATTGCTCATTTCAAAGATACAGGATGCCGACGCATTACCTTCGTACCAGGAGCTTGATGGATTGTATTCATGACAATAAACAGACACAGGATCTGCATTTGTTACATATCTTGCTTGATCAAATGTATGAATCGCCATATCAAGAATGAGTGGACTATCCATTGCTTCACGAAATCCTCCAAAATGAGGCCCCAAGAAAAAGTCAGCGTGAATAGAGTTAATATGACCAATTTCATTATTAGCAAGGATTGAGCGTAACGCACGGATTTGTTTGTTATATCTTCTGTTTTGCATAACTGTGTAAGTAAATCCTGTATCCTGGGATATGTCCAATAATTCACGTGCATCCTTCATTGATTCTGCCATTGGCTTTTCTCCGAAAACATGGCAGTTTGCTTGTAAGGCAGTTGACACAATTTGCTTATGAGCCTCTGGAATGGTGACGTCAAAGACAAGGTTCACATGTTGATGAGCGGCTAGAGCATCTCCTAAATCTGAATAAACAGGTACCTGTAATTGTTTACTTGCTGCCATTGATGCTGCTGTTTCAAGATGAACATCAACAAATGCTACAATTTCTGCAGAATCCCTTTGTAAGACATAGTCAATCCATGTATTAGCCATGCTGCCACAACCTACAACAATAATCTGATGTTTCAAAAAAATTCCTCCCCTCACTAGTATTTTAGTTGAAATGAGAGACAAATCACAGGAAAGATTGTTGACATCAGAAGAAAATTTTTAAAAGGGATGACACGGAATTCCCGGGCCCTCCCTTTTAAAAAATTACTATAAAAGAAACATAGCAACAATGGTTGTGATAATCAGTCCAATGGCTACTGGAAGCAAGTTCCTCCTGGCCAGCTCAAACGGATCGACCCCACAAATTGCGGCGGCAGGTATGAGTGCCCAAGGGATAATCGTACCTCCGCCAACCCATATAGCCGTTACCTGACCTAATGCTGTTAAAGTTGCAGTACTAACCCCAATCGCTGCTGAGAATAACTGTGCGATGGATCCCGCTAAAGAAATACCCGAAAAGCCTGAACCATCCAACCCGGTTAAAATACCAACACCTGTTAATGTGATAGCCCCAACTTCAGGAGTTAGAGGGACTATGGTTGCCAATGCAACACCCAGGTCATTAACAATTCCTTCCGAACTTTTTGGGAGATATTCTCCAATGATCGTGTAAAAACCTGCATCACCTAGATAGAAGAAGGCGGCAATAGGGATAACAGGACCGAACACTCTAAATCCGAATTGAAAACCTTGAACTAAATAATTAGTAGATTCTTCAAGACCTTTTTTCTTATGTGTTAAGCAAGTGGTCAAAATTAAGATAAGAAGCGCTGTTCCACCTATTAAGGCTGTAGCATCACCGCCTTGTAAGTTCAATGTAATCATTAACAAAACATCTACTAAAAAGATCAATGGGATGAGAATAGCCAATAACCTTTTTGTTGAAGAGGATAAAAGACTGTGATCTGCTTTTTCGTTTGCTGTTTCTGTAGAAACGGTCGGGAAAGACTTACCTAATTTCATATCTCTTCTTAATAAGAAGAAAGCTGTAACTGTAGTAACAAGCCCCATCGTAATGACGAGTGGAACACTTGCCCCAACTACGTCTCCTACAGGAATTCCTGCCGCATCTGCTGTTAGTTTCGGAGCTGCTTGAATAATAAAATCCCCGGACAAGGCGATTCCATGGCCAAATAAATTAATCGCAACTGCAACTCCAAGGGCTGGCAGACCGGCTCTAATTGCGACTGGTAATAAAACTGCCCCTATTAATGCAACAGCTGGTGATGGCCAAAAGAAAAAGGAAATAATCATCATAAGGATTCCGATCGTCCAATAGGCAGTAGTGGGATTTTTTATAATCTTGGAAAAAGGAGCAATCATCACTTCATTAATTCCTGATTTCATCAGAATTTTACTCATTGCAACGATAATCGAAATAACGAGAATTGTAGGCAATAATTCAGTAATGGCAAAAATAAAACTATTAAATAAACTTGAAATTGAATCACTAACAGATAAGGTTGAGAAAGCTGCTACAGAGAGAATGCCAACTATACAAACAATCGTTGTATCACGACGAAATAACATAAAGCCAATGATACCGATAATAAATAATAAATAAACCCAATGAATGAGTGTTATTTCTACCCCCATTTTTCATCACTCCTTAAGCAAATGCCTAAAAGGTATTTATTACACTTTATGAACAAAGTTAGGCAGGTGTGAGAAAGGGGAGAAGGATATTTTTTTCATATAAACTCGTTGTTTGTCAAAATTGTAGAGAATTTGTGTAACATAGGAAAACTCAGGGTAAAGTTATGTAGAAAGAAGTTGTCATTTCCAAGGAAATATTGTCAAAAGTACTGCAAGTTAAACAAAAAAGAGACAGTCCTGCATGATTGTCCTTGGTTATTCGTCTAGAGTTAATTTTCGATAGCAACCTTTGTATATGTTGTAACATATGAAGGCCGTGGAAAGATAGATTTTCGGTCAATTCCTTCTTCGCTGCCTCTTTTTTTATGAGCGTGTTCATAGGCTTTTGAATCCTGCCAAGCCTTGAAGTGTTGTTCACTTTCCCATAGTGTTAGAATAATATACGTGTCACCACGAGTTGGACGCAAAACACGAATGGCGGAAAACCCTGGTTCTTTTTCGATTAATCGAGCTCTTTCGCTAAATCTCTTTTCAAACAGTGGTCTGCCTTCATCTGAAACAGGGATATTATTTAAAACGGCAAAAGTACCGTTCGTGATAATACCGGTTGAGTCTAATACATCGTATTTTTTTGGTTCATTAAAGATGGTTGCGCCTTCAGTTTCATGAAAAAGAACGGCTGTATCTTGGTTGGCCATCAGTAATAATGTCTCATTGCTATGCTTTTTTACCAATTTTTCTAAATAATCGACTGTTCCATATGTAACGTAAAGCATCTTATGAATCACCTCAATTTTTTTGTCTTGACACTTAAGAGTTATTCAATGACATTATAACAATGACCTTTATTATTTTTCCAATTGTAATGTTTTAACACATATACATACCTAATTTTAACAATACTAAGCTTAAAAGGGGTGATGATATGAAAAGAAAGTTCATCTTATCAACGATTGCAGTAGTCTCCATTGTCATCTTCGCTCTACTCGGCTATCTTTTTATCATTTTCATGGGTAATTATGTCTTAGATGAAGAAAAACTCGTTATGAATACAGCATCTAAACTTGTTGATGAAGAAGGAAATGAAATAACAAAACTTTATATAGAAAACCGTGAACTTGTTGATATATCAGATATTCCTGAATATGTTCAACAGGCATTTATCTCTGTAGAGGATCAACGCTTTTATGACCATCATGGCATTGATATTAAAGCGATTAGCCGTGCTCTTTACAAGGATATTCTTGCCGGCGGGAAGGTAGAAGGCGGCAGTACGATTACTCAACAGTTAGCCAAAAACATCTTCCTGACAAATGATAAAACATGGTTGAGAAAAACTAAAGAAGCAATTATTGCCGTGAACCTTGAAAAACGGTACAGCAAATCAAAGCTGCTTGAAATGTATTTGAATCAGGTTTATTTTGGGCATGGTGCATATGGAATCAAAGCTGCCGCGAATCTTTACTTTAATAAAGATGTTTCAGAGTTAACGTTAGAGGAGGGCGCATTACTTGCAGGTATACCAAAGGCTCCTTCCACTTATTCTCCAATAGTTAATAGTGAAAAAAGTAAGGAAAGAAGAGATACGATTTTAAGTTTAATGGGAGATCAGCGCTATATTTCTTATGAAGAGGCTGTAAGAACCCAAGGAAAAACAGTGAAGCTTCATGTGAATAAGAAACAGGAGAATCCATGGCTCACAACATATGTTGACATGGTTTTTGATGAAGCAAAGGAAAAATATGCCATCTCGAATGAAGAGCTACTAAGAGGCGGCTACACAATTAAAGTGCCGCTTAAGGTAAATCTCCAGCAATCTGCATATGAGTTATTCCAAAAAGCTGAATATTTTCCAGGAACAGATGAAACCGCTCAAGGTGCCTTTGTGTTAATGGATAATAAATCAGGTGGTATCATAGCCGCTATTGGTGGTCGTGATTATGTGCCGAAGGGATTAAATCGTTTGAATATAACAAGACAACCCGGGTCTACTTTTAAACCCGTTGCTGTGTATGCACCGACGCTGGAATCAAAACTTTTTCAGCCATATTCTCTATTAAAAGATGAAAAATTATCGTATGGAGATTATTCTCCGCAAAATGTTGATCAGCAATATGCAGGGGAAGTTTCGATGTTCGATGCCATTGTTTCTTCAAAAAATGCTGCGGCTGTATGGGCTTTATCTGAACTAGGCATTAAAGAGAGCAAGGAATACTTGCATAAAGTAGGAATTGATATTAAAGATAATGGATTGGCCATTGCGTTAGGCGGATTATCTGAAGGTGTTACACCACTCCAAATGGCAAATGCCTATCGAACGTTCACTGCGAATGGAAACTATAGTGATACGTTCCTTATTAATGAAATAAAAGATCGGGATGGTAAGGTCATTGCGAAGCATCAATCTCAACCAGCTCCAGTATATTCCCCACAAACTGCTTGGGATATGACACGAATGCTACAGCATGTTGTAAGTGAAGGTACTGCGCAAAATGGTACGTTTAATGGAGAACTTGCCGGTAAAACAGGTACAACCTCATTTCCAGGTATAAAAGGGGCTGCAAAAGATGCTTGGTTTGTCGGTTACACTGAGAATGTTGTTGGAGCTTTGTGGATGGGCTATGATAAAACAGACAAAGACCATTACTTGAAACACGGCAGTTCTTTTCCAACCAAATTATTTAAGGATATCTTAACCGAGGCAGATTGGGACCAAAACGTAGCTTTTTCCATTCCGAAGGGTGTAGAAGACTTGGAAAGTCCGATAAGAATGAAAGAGATTGAAAAAGTGAATGCAAAATATACGTTTAAGCCATTAGGGTTAATTACATTAACACTGGAATGGGAACCTTTATCAGATGAACGTGTTGAATATCGTATTTACGAATCCGTACAAAACGATGAAAAGAAACTTGTTGGAACTGTAACAGGGAAAGGATATTATGAAATTCCATTTGCGAATGTTTTTTCGGATGCAACATATTCTGTAGCTCCATATAATGTTCAAACAAATGAAGAAGGAAAACAAACATCAACCGAAAAGCCAACATTATTTAGTTCCACAAACTAAGTGTTTTCGTCTTTTTTTTGACATTTGCCGATCTATGCTATACAACCGGAAATGAAACCGTTATAGTTGAAAGTGCAGAGAGAATAATATAGAATAAGTATTACTTTATAATTAATATAATTTAATAATTGGGGATTGGCCTTTTGTGGTGCTAAGAAAATTATAAAATTTTTTAATGTGGATAAGCGCTTTGACATCCAGCTCCAGCGCCTAGCCCCTCGAGGTTATAAGCCAATTAAGAATTGAAGGCAAAGAACGCCTTCTATTCTTAATCGTCTTATTTGCCCGAGGCTGATCAAGGCGCTTGCGCTTTTGTACATAGAAAGGTGGACTTTCGGAATGGCTGAAAAGAAAATCAATGATACGTTTCTTAAGGCGTGTCGTGGAGAAAAGACAGATTATGTACCAGTTTGGTATATGAGACAAGCAGGCAGGTCACAGCCTGAATATCGTGCGATTAAAGAAAAATACAGCTTATTTGAGATTACACATCAACCAGAGCTTTGTGCGTATGTGACAAGGCTGCCTGTTGAACAGTATGATGTGGATGCTGCCATTCTTTATAAAGATATTATGACACCACTTCCGGCAATTGGTGTAAATGTGGAGATTAAATCAGGAATTGGTCCAGTTATTGATGATCCGATTCGTTCTATTCAAGATGTTGAGAGACTGGGAGAGATTGATCCGGAACGTGATGTTCCTTATGTATTAGATACAATAAAATTACTAACCAAAGAGCAGCTGGAAGTTCCTCTTATCGGCTTTACCGGAGCTCCTTTTACTCTTGCCAGTTATATGATTGAAGGCGGTCCTTCAAAAAACTACAACAAGACAAAAGCGTTTATGTATTCAGAGCCGCATGCATGGTTTGCTTTAATGGATAAACTTGCGGAAGTGAGTATTACATATGTAAAAGCTCAAATTCGTGCTGGTGCAAAGGCTATCCAGGTTTTTGATTCATGGGTAGGTGCATTAAATGTGGCCGATTACCGTGTGTATATTAAGCCAACGATGGAGAGAATCTTTAGTGAACTAAAAGGGGAAAATGTACCACTAATTATGTTCGGTGTAGGTGCAAGTCATCTAGCAAACGAATGGCATGACCTCCCGCTTGATGTTGTTGGATTGGATTGGAGACTTCCAATACAAGAGGCTCGTTCAATGGGACTTACAAAATCATTGCAAGGAAATCTTGACCCGGCAATCTTACTATCTCCTTGGGAAGTAATTGAAGAAAGAGCAAAGGAAATATTAGACCAAGGGATGAAGCAGGATGGATATATATTTAATCTTGGACATGGTGTTTTCCCACAAGTAAACCCGGAATCATTAAAACAATTAACATCATTTGTTCATGATTACACGAAGAAAGCAAAAGTAGGTCAATAACCTTTTAAATAATAGAATCATGAGGTGAATTCAAGTGAGTAAGAAAAAAATGGGATTACTAGTAATGGCATACGGTACGCCTTATAAAGAGGAGGATATCGAGCGCTATTACACTCATATTAGGCATGGACGTAAACCGGCACCCGAAATGCTTCAGGACTTAAAAGATCGCTATGAAGCTATTGGTGGTATTTCGCCACTAGCTAAGATTACGTTAGAACAAGCAGAGAAGCTTGAACAGCATTTAAATGATATTCAAGATGAAATTGAATTTAAGATGTATCTTGGTTTAAAGCATATTGAGCCATTTGTCGAGGATGCTGTCAAACAAATGCATGAAGATGGCATTAAAGAAGCGGTAAGTATTGTATTAGCTCCTCATTTCTCTACGTTCAGTGTTAAGTCTTATAATGGACGGGCAAAGGAAGAAGCAGAAAAGCTTGGAGGCTTAACGATTACATCTGTTGAAAGCTGGTACACAGAGCCAAAATTTATTTCTTATTGGGCAGATCAACTGGAAAAAACATACAGCAGTATGACACAAGAAGAAAAAGACTCATCAGTATTAGTTGTTTCTGCACATAGCTTACCAGAAAAGATAACTGCAAACGGAGATCCATATCCACAGCAATTACAGGAAACAGCTGATTTAATTGCGGAAGCAGCGGGAGTTAAAAAGTATGTGACTGGATGGCAAAGTGCCGGTAACACACCTGAGCCATGGTTAGGACCGGATGTTCAAGATTTAACAAGAGATTTATATAATGAAGGCTATAAAACATTTGTTTATGTGCCGGTCGGTTTTGTAGCAGATCATTTGGAAGTTCTGTACGATAATGATTATGAATGTAAGGTAATCACGGATGAATTAGGAGCAAGCTACTATCGTCCTGAAATGCCAAATGCAAAACCTGAGTTCATTGACTGCCTGGCAACAGTTGTATTAAAACATGTAAATAAATAAGAAACAGAAGCAGTGAAACAAAGTGTTTTGCTGCTTTTTTTGTAAGTTGGGGATGTAACAAGTAAAATGGGAGTATGAGTGACAAGGAAGGGGTAACAAGCATGATAAATGAGCAGCTTAACAAGTTGAAAAATGAATGGCTGGTAGAAGTAACAGTTGATGAAATCCAAGAAAAACTTGATCGTTATGAGATCACATCCAGAGACTTAGTCCTCATGTATTTATCAAGAATAGCTGACATCGACCAATCCGGACCAAAATTAAATTCCATTATCGAAGTTAATCCGGATGCATTACATATTGCTGCTGCACTTGATTATGAACGAAAAACAAAGGGATCTCGCGGGCTGTTACATGGTATACCAATACTAATTAAAGATAATATTGATACTGCAGATAAAATGCATACAAGTGCAGGATCTCTAGTGCTAGCCAATTCATATGCAAAGGAAGATGCCACTCTAGTAAAGCAGCTGAGAGAGGCTGGAGCTATTATTTTAGGTAAGACGAATCTAACAGAATGGGCGAACTTCATAGCAGAAGACATGCCGTCAGGCTACAGTTCAAGAGGTGGTCAAGTCTTGAATCCGTATGGTGCTTCATTTATAGTTGGAGGCTCTAGCTCGGGTTCCGGAGCAGCCATTGCAGCAAATTTAGCTGTTGCAGCAGTTGGAACTGAAACTTCCGGCTCTATATTAAGTCCTGCCAGTCAAAACTCGCTTGTTGGGATTAAGCCAACAGTGGGACTTATTAGTCGAAAAGGAATTATCCCAATTTCTCATACACAAGATACGGCAGGTCCGATGGCGAGAACAGTAAAAGATGCCACCATCTTACTTAATAGTTTAATGGGGATAGATCCTTTAGATGCTGCAACACAAAGCAATGAGTTAGTTCATCATGATTTCACACATCATCTAAAAAATGATGGACTGTCTGGAAAAAGAATTGGAATTGCACGCAATCCCTATTTTGATGAACTAAGTGAGTCACAACTTGCCGTGATGAATCAAAGTATTAAGAAATTAGAAGAGCTAGGTGCTATTGTTATTGATTCAATTGATATCCCTTCAACAAATGAAAACTGGGATATAAATGTGATGCTTTATGAATTTAAAGCCGACCTTCAAGCCTATTTAAAAACAATCGACTCAAGTGTTGGAATCCGTACGTTAACTGATCTGATACAAGCGAATGAACAATTAGGCGAAAAAGCGTTAAAGTATGGACAAAAGATTTTTCTTGATGCCGATTTGACAAGTGGTAATCTAACCTCCCCCGAATACCTGGAGAGTTTAGAAAAAGATGATTATTTATCTAAAACAAAAGGGATAGGTGCTGCTATGAACGAGCATAAATTAGACGCGCTTGTCTTTCCAAATGCTAATGGTGAGATGATTCCGGCAAAAGCGGGCTACCCATCGATTACTGTGCCTGCGGGGTACACGAATGAAGGAGAACCTGTGGGAATTACTTTTACAGCGAAGGCTTATATGGAGCCGACCTTAATAGAAATTGCTTATTCGTTTGAACAAGGAACAAAATATCGGGCAGCTCCATTTAAACGATAAAAACTGATCGCAAAAGCTGATCAGTTTTTTATATTTAAGGGGTTGTAAAATATTACATATTCTATGAAACCTATTACAAACTTGTTCCGTATAATATATAAAGAAGAATTCACCTATAGAATTTAATATAGAGGAGGAAGAGGATCAAATGATTGATATACTTTATATCATTATCTTTCTTATAGGTATTGGATATTTAATTCAATATCGATTAAATATTAAAAAAGCTGCAGAAATGTCTCATGATGCTCTTTTTCCAAAAAGACAAACAGATTTTCAACATATTCTGATCCCGAACGAATGGAAAGAGATGGAGCCGTTATCGAAGAATACAAAAACGTATCAATATGTAAAGTGGGGAACATTCTTTGCATTACTACTACTATTCATTCTTCTTATTATGGTTCTTACAACTGACTGGTTAAAGTCATCCTTCATTAGCTCTGCCTATCTATTTTTTATTCTTATCAGCGCGGTAAAACATAAAAGTTGTTTCTATGTTTTAGCAGATGGAATCATTTTAGATGGCAGGTACTATTCTACTCAACAAGTTCAATCCTATAAAACAGAAAAAATCATTCGTTGGCACGAGCTATATGGATATAGCACAAGAGTTGATAACGGTTACAAGCTTTCGGTAAAAGTAAAAGGTACACTATTTTTCACAACAAAATATGTTGTGATAGAGAATAAGGAACAAGTAAACAAAATCCAAAGTCTTTTTGATGAACAAGGTATTGCAAACGTTGCCTGATTTTTCGCCTTGTAAAAAAGAGAAAGGCATGTTATATTACATAAATAACAACTGACTGATTTGTTCATTTGGTCAATAATCTTCAGGGGTGAAACCTATGAGCGTCGATCGTAAGAAGCAAATATTAGAAGCTGCTACAAAATCTTTTGCGCAATTTGGTTATAAAGGTACAACAATGGATCTTGTGTCAAAACTAGCGAATGTTGGAAAAGGTACCATCTATACTTTCTATAAAAATAAAGAGGATTTATTTTCAGAAATCATTGATCATCTATTGCTTGATATGAAAATAGTCGCAGATGAAGCCTTTGATACACAACGTCCGTTTGTAGACAGTGTGCATCAAGCATTATATAGTATTCTGGAATTTCGGAAAACTCACCATCTAACAATTAAGATATTTCAGGAAAGCCAAGAAATGGGAACACCGACAGTGAATGAAGGTGTGCAAAAAGTCGAAGAAATGGTATTACAATATATAAAGCAAAAAATTATTGATGCAATTGATCGTAACGAACTGAAACAATGTGACCCGGAATTGACTGCTTTTATCATTCTGAAATTATATATTTCGCTCATTTTTGATTGGGAAAAGCACCATGAACCATTAGAAAAAGAGAAAATTGCCGAGATTTTTGAAGGTTACTTATTAAAGGGATTGTCTATAAGATAATCCTCTTATTTAGGTAGGGGATGACCAAATGGGTAAAACGGTCATTAAGTATTATAAGGTGATATCGACATGTCAATCTTTTGAGAGTTTGTCACATAGGAGGGAATAGAGCATGTCATTATTGAAAGAAGAATGGAAGTCATTATTTAAAAATAAAAAAGTGCTTATTGCTGTTATTGGGGTTTTGTTTATTCCGTTAATGTACAGTGGTGGTTATCTAAGTGCTTTTTGGGATCCGTACGGAAACCTCGACCAGCTTCCGGTTGCTGTTGTCAATCAGGACACTGGTACAACATTTGAAGAAGAAAAGCTTGATGTTGGCGGTGAACTTATAGACAACTTAAAAGAAAACAATAAGTTTGATTGGCAGTTTGTTAGTAGTGAGGAAGCGGAAAAAGGGCTTCAGAGCCACGATTACTATATGGTCATCGAGATACCTGAAGATTTTTCGGAAAATGCAACGACTTTACTAGATGATAAACCAAAGCAACTTGGACTAACGTTTACAACAAATAAAGGCTATAACTTTATCTCAGGTCAAATTGGAGATAGTGCAATAGAAAAAATAAAAGAAGAAGTGGCCAATTCTTTAACGAAAACATATGCAGAAAACTTATTTGACAGTATGGAATTAATGGCCGAGGGAATAAGTGATGCGAGTGATGGAGCCACAAAAATAGATGACGGTGTATCAGATCTTCAAGAAGGATCACAGTCCTTAGATGAAAATCTACATGAACTTGTCTCAAAATCAATTGTATTTAAAGAAGGTCTTCATGAAGCTTCGGATGGTTCATCTCAATTATCGGATGGACTATCTACTTTAAATAGTGGACTCTCGGCTATGCAACAAGGACAGAGCGAGCTTTATGACGGTGCTGTTCAAACCGAAGATGGAACAGAAAATTTGGTGCAAGGCCTAGATAAGTCACTCAATGGAATGAAGGAACTTCAAGCAGCTTTACCGCAATTAACTGAAGGGACAAATCAATTAAATGAAAGTGCCCCGCAATTAGTTGCAGGAACGAAACAGCTTGCTGAAGGAAATGTTGCAGCAAGTGAAGGTGCTGACTCTTTATCACAAAATATTTCAGCACTAACTGAAACAGTAAATCAGTTGGCCGCAACGTTAGAAACGATCCCATTAGAAGATGAACAACAAAAACAACTACTTGCTCTTGTAGAAGCGTTAAATCGTATAGATGGTGGCGGGAAGCAACTAGCAACAAATTTACACCAGCTTTCCGATGGAGCAAATAGCTTATATGCAAATGTTGAGCAACTACCTGAAAATACGAGTAAGCTTTATGAAGGAACTGCGTCTGTGGAAAATGCTGTGCAACAGTTAACATCAGGGCAGGAAGAACTCTATAATGGAGCTGTTCAAATAAATGACGCTCAATCACAAGTAAGTCAAGGATTAAAAACATTCGGTGAAAAAATCGGAGATGTGAAAACCGGTGTAGAGCAATTAGAGAATGGCGGAAAAGTACTAGATAACGGAATTCATGAATTAGCGAGCGGTTCTGTTGCGTTGGAGGATGGAACAAATAAACTTGCAGATGGGGCAACTACATTAAATAATGGGGTATCAGAACTTTCTGAAGGGACAAATGAACTTTCAAGCAAGTTAAGTGATGCAACGGCAGACACAAAAGATGCAAAAGGTTCTGATGATCAATATGAAATGGTGGCAGATCCCGTTCATCTTGAAACAAAAGAGCTTAATAAAGTTTCTAATTACGGAACAGGTCTTGCACCTTACTTTTTATCATTAGCATTATTTGTTGGTTCCTTACTTGTTACAGTTGTTTTTCCATTGCGCGAAACAACAGGAATACCGAAATCAGGAATCTCCTTATTTGCTAGTAAATTTAGTGTGCTGTGTATTGTGGCCATTGTCCAATCAATTCTTGCAGATGTTGTCCTATTGTATGGATTAGGACTTGAAGTTAAGAGTGTTGGTTACTTTATGCTGTTTAGTATCATAACAAGCTTAACGTTTATGGCAATTGTACAGTTTTTAGTGACAACAATGGATAATCCGGGAAGATTTATTGCCATTATTGTGTTAATTCTTCAATTAACAACAAGTGCAGGTACTTTCCCAATTGAGTTGCTTCCGGAAATTTTTCAAAAAATCAACCATTGGTTACCAATGACATATTCTGTAGAGGGATTTAGATCCATTATTTCCATTGGAGACTTTGGAACCATGTGGAATCAAGTGTACAAACTTGCTGGGATGATGTTGGTCATGATGCTTGGGACGATTCTTTACTTTTCGAGAAAAGTGAAAAAAGATCTATAAAAGCTTAAGGTAAGAACTGATCCAAATAGGATCAGTTCTTTTTTTTTGAGATATTGTTAGTTCTTATGACATATAAAATCGAAAAATTAACTACTTTTTTCAGAAAATTCCCCCTTTTTACCTAAAATGTTATAAAATATACCATTATACGTCATAGTTTATAACTTAGGAGGTAAAGGATGGATACAATACAACTTAATGTAAATGTGTTATGGATGGTTATCGCAACTTTTTTAGTCTTTTTTATGCAAGCTGGTTTCACTTTATTAGAAGCAGGATTGGTCCGGGCAAAAAACTCAATTAATGTGGCAATGAAGAATGTGATTGATTTATTAATTACGACAGTCGTGTTTTCCTTAATTGGTTTTGCTTTTATGTTTGGATCATCATCTACCGGATGGATCGGCTTGGATGGTTTCTTATTTCAAGGACTTGAGGAAGATCCATCTAATTGGGCATTTTTATTATTTCAAATTGTCTTTGCAGGAACCGCTGCAACCATTGTATCCGGGGCTATTGCTGAAAGAGTTAAGTTTAGTGCATACATTATCGGCACAATAATGATTAGTGCAATTATTTATCCGATTTTTGGACACTGGGCTTGGGGCAGCTTATGGAACGGTGAGAGCAAAGGATGGCTGGAAGCTTTAGGTTTTATGGATTTTGCAGGATCAACGGTCGTTCATTCGATCGGAGGTTGGGTTGCTCTGGCTGCTGCCATTATTGTGGGTCCCCGTATTGGAAAGTATTCTTCAGATGGAAAAAGTCGTAAATTTGCAATGTCTAATGCTGTCTTAGCTGTAACAGGGGTTTTTATCTTATGGCTTGGATGGTTTGGTTTTAATGCAGGATCAACAGGAGTGGCAGATATTCACATTGCATTAATTTCATTGAATACACATTTTGGAGCAGTAAGTGGCGGATTAACAGCAATGATAGTAAGCTGGTTCCTTGATAAGAGACCACAGGTAGAAGATATCTTAAATGGAATATTAGGTGGACTTGTTGCGGTAACAGCTGGAGCTAATGTGTTAACACCTGAAACAGCTTTGCTTATCGGAGCAATTGGCGGAACGATTGTTGTTTTTTCTTTAAGAATCATTGAATCGGTATTTAAAGTGGATGATGCAGTTGGAGCAATCGCAGTTCATGGAGTCTGTGGTGCATGGGGGACAATTGGACTTGCCCTTTTTGCTCCGGTAGAGAATCTTGTGCTTCAATCAAGATTAGAGCAGCTAGGTGTCCAAGCTTTAGGTGCAGGAACGGCGTTCGTTTGGGCATTCGGAATGGGGCTATTAATTTATGGAATAATGAAATTCACAATGAATATTAGAGTAGAGAAGCATGAGGAGGAAGCAGGGCTCAATGTAAGTGAACATGGTGCATCCATTTCGGTATTAGATACAATTGTTGCGATGAATGAAATTGCAGCGGCAAAAGGAGATCTGACAAAAAAGATCAAGTATGAGCCTGGAGAAGACATGGCTGAGCTGAATAAAGCGTTTAACACAGTGCTTTCCACATTAAACGATCTTGTACACCAGGTAAAAACACAAACATCACATGTTCTTGATACGACAGTAAATGTATTGTCATTAAGTGAAGATTCGAAGAAAAGTGCATCACAGCAAATGGCAGAAATTGAAGAAACATATACGTATGTATCAAAATCAGAAAAGTGGCTTGAACAGGAGATTGAAGTGGAAAATCAAGTGATTGCAGAAATACAACAGGCTTTTTCTTCAATAGAGCAAATAGGACATCAAATGGGCTGGATTCAAAAAGAAATGACAGACATATCAAGCTTTGTACGAGATGTTGGTGAATTAAATAATGATGTTAATCATAAACTGACCGTTTTTCATGATAATGTGTCCAAAATTACCAATTATGCTAAAGAAAGTGAACACATGGTTAACTTGATTACAGAGGTTTCCGAACAAATAAATTTACTGTCGCTTAATGCCAGTATCGAAGCTGCAAGAGCCGGGGAATCTGGTAGAGGCTTTACAGTTGTTGCAAATGAGATTAAAAAGCTTGCAAATAAATCCAAAGACTCAACAGCAGATATTAGGGACATGATTCACCGTACAACACAAGAAACGACAGCAGGGTTCTCGGAGGTGATCGAATTATCTCGAAAAATTGAGTTATTAAGCGATCAATTAGTAAAAATGCCGAAAAGATTTCATACGATTGATGATAAGGTCAATCAGGTTAATCAATTTATGAATGATTTTCTCATTACGTTGGAACGCGTAAATCGTGATACGGTCACGATTCAAGGTAGGCGATATGAACAGCAAGATAGTTTTAAAGAAATGACAGGCCGAATGGAGAAGGTCTTCCAAAATATGAAAACTAATCTTGACCTAACTCTTGATATGGTAGAGAAAATTAACATGATGAAACAACAAAATGAACAATTGCAAAGGTCTGTTAAACAATTTGTTACTGCAGATATAGGTTGAAAGATAGTAGGAGCAGTTTCTTATAAATTGCTCCTGCTAAAACTTGAATTCGTAGGTAAAATAAACACTTTTTGTAAAAAAAGATTGAATTATAGAAGATATTCTCATATAATCATATTTGAAAACGTTTCCAAGGTCAAGCAAGGTGGGCAACATAGAGCCTGTGGGGAGGGAGAAATTTGTCTACCATTGAAGATGTCGCGAAGCTGGCGGGATTATCGAGGACAACTGTGTCCAGAGTATTAAATGATCACCCATATGTTTCAGATGAAAAAAAGGAGCTTGTGCAGAAGGCAATGGAACAATTGGGGTATGTTCCTAATTCTGCTGCAAGAAGCTTAAGAAATCAAAAGACAGGAATTATTGCTGTATTAATACCGAAAATATCCACACCTTTTTTCAGTCAATTAATTGAGTTGCTGGAAATGAAAGCTTCATCAAAAGGATATCAATTGATTATTTGCCAAACTCAATTCTCAAAACAAAAAGAATGCCGGTACTTGAATCTATTAAAAACCAAACAAGTCGATGGTGTTATTATGACAGCTGTTGAAAATGATTGGTCTGTGATTGATTCCTATTTAAATTACGGTCCCATTGTTCTTTGTAATGAGAAAATAGAGAATGCAAATATTCCAATGGTGTATGTCAATCAAGCACAAAGCGGCTATCTGGTAGCAAAGCACTTGATTGAGAGGGGACATACACATATTGCTTATTGTTCAATCGGGGTAAAAAGCGAAGGAATGAAAGCTAGAATTAAGGGGTTTCAATCTGCTTTACAAGAAGTAAATATACATTCTTATGAAAAGTTTTATTTTGATAAAGTTTCATCAGTTGAAGACGGTAAACAGGTTTTTCGAAAATTAGCTTGTATGAAGGTATCACCGACAGCTGTTTTTGCTGGAGGAGATGCTGTTGCAGCTGGCATTATTTTAGAGGCACAAAAGGCTGGTTGGAGAATACCGGAGGATTTAGCTGTAGTCGGCTATGATAATATGGAGATTACCAAACTCATAGATCCAATGATTACGACAGTCATACAGCCGGTTGATGCTATGGCCGAAAAATCAATAGATGTTATGTGTGAAAAAATACATAGAAAGCAATTCCGTACTTTTGAGAATCATGAATTTATTTCTAAGCTGGCGTATCGGGGTTCATCTACAAGTAGAGATCATTTAGTCGCGACATCATAAAAAATAAGAAGGTTGGCCATTAGGCTAACCTTCTTATTTTTTTATCGATATTTTTGAGCCTTTGTAATATATCAATATCGGAATTTATAATCTGTTATCTAACAGTATAGGTGTAAAAAAGGTTAAAGATCTGTTACGTGTAAGCACTCATTACAAGTATTTCCATAACACTCATGCTGTTCTTCAATTTCGCCTCCACACTCTTTACACTGTTTTTTTGGTAAATTTCTGAAAAATTCTGTTATTTTCATCATCATTTGAATCCCCTCCGTTTGATTTGTTACACATATTGTATTATAACAGTTTGGGAAGTGTCAACAACTGTTTTGTAACAATTATCGGGAGGATATGTGGAAATGTTGGTATTAAAGCTGTTTTCTACCAAAATAGGTATTAGCCAATTTTTCATGAATGTTAAAACAATTCCACAGAGGTTATAATGTTCTTGGTGAGAAATTGAGAAAGGGTTGAGTGACTCATGAAAGTAACAGTGATAGGGTATTGGGGCGGCTTTCCAAACGCAGGAGAAGCAACCTCAGGTTATTTATTCGAATCAAACGGTTTTCGGTTATTGATTGATTGTGGCAGTGCGGTTTTGTCAAAATTACAACAAACCATTTCAATAGATCAACTTGATGCAGTTGTGTTATCACATTATCATCATGATCATGTAGCAGACATAGGACCCTTACAATATGGCTGTTATGTTACAGGATTGATTCATAATAGGAAAAAAACATTGCCTATTTATGGGCATGATTTAGATCAAGCAGCTTTTCAAAAACTGACATATAAAAATGCAACGATTGGTGTTGTATATAAGGATACAGAGGTGTTGGAAATTGGACCATTTTCCATTGCGTTTTTAAGAACCACTCATCCGGCACCCTGTTTTGCTATGAAAATCACTGATCTCGTATCAACTGTCATATATACTGCCGATACAAGTTATCAGGACAATTTCATCCCATTTTCGTCAAATGCCGATCTCCTCATCTCAGAGTGCAGCTTATACTCTCATCAAGATGGAAAAAGTGCGGGTCATATGAACAGTGCTGAAGTGGGAAAGCTTGCACATAAAGCAAAGGTAAAGCAATTGCTGTTAACACATCTCCCTCATTTCGGCAATCTAGCTGATTTAGCTGCACAGGCAAATGAGCATTTTAAAGGCAAAATAAATCTGGCAAGCACTGGATTTGTTTGGAGTTCATAGGATTAATTTATAAAAGGTTCATCTCCTATTAATGGGATGAACCTTTCATTTTGTTTATTTGCCCGAGGCTGACCTGTGGTTTTCTTATATGGAATCAATCTCAGTCATTGTGAAATCTTCCTTCATTCAATATAATGGAAGTAGAATGTTTTTCTGGAGGTAAGTCACCATGACCAAAGGGGTTCTTTATACCAATAGAAAAAAAGTTTCTATCAGATAAGTGAATGGCTATTCATTCATTTTTAAAAAGGGGTGGGAAAATGAATTTATCTTTACGGTTGTCTGAAACTGTCAAAGAACATGGATCAAAGCCGGCTTTTATTTTTGATGGAACAGAAACAACATATTTGCAACTTGAAGGAGAAATCAATCAATTTGCAAGCAGCTTAAAGGAGTTGGGAGTTAACAAAGGAGATCATGTCGCAATTGTATTAGGAAATTCTCCATACTTTGTCATTTCATTGTATGGTGCCTTACGTGCAGGTGCAACCGTTATTCCGGTTAACCCAATTTATACACCTGATGAAATTGCCTATATCTTGAACAATGGTGATGTAAAAGCAGCTGTTATATTGGATTTACTTTTGCCGTTGTTTGAGAAGATGGAAAGTATGCTGCCGAAGCTTGAACATATCATTACTTGTGATACACCGCCAATTTCAGACAAAAAAGAAATAGATATCACAGAGCTTGCGATTTACACAAAAATGAAAAGGTTTACAAAAATACTTTCGACAGGCAGCACTCAATTTGAAGGTCCCGAACTTGATGAAGAAGATGTTGCTGTTATTTTATATACATCCGGAACAACCGGCAAACCAAAAGGTGCGATGTTAACGCATAAAAACTTATATAGTAATGCCCTTGATACAGCTAACTATTTAAAAATGAACAAAGAAGATGTGATTGTAACGGTTCTACCGATGTTTCATGTTTTTTGCCTGACTGTTGCGTTAAATGCACCACTTATGAACGGGGCAACTTTGCTTATCGTACATAGGTTTAGTCCTGATACTATTTTTAACCTCGTAAAAACGTATCAAGCAACTGTTTTCGCTGGAGTTCCTACCATGTATAACTTTTTACTTCAATATGATAAAGCTCAACCAGAAGACTTAAAATCATTACGTATGTGTGTCTCGGGCGGTGCTTCAATGCCTGTTGCTTTATTAAAAGGATTTGAACAAAAGTTTAAAGTGATTTTATCAGAAGGATATGGTCTTTCAGAAGCTTCACCCGTTACATGCTTCAACCCTCTTGATCGTCCACGAAAACCAGGCTCAATAGGGACAAATATTATGAATGTAGAAAATAAAGTTGTGAATGAATTAGGCGAAGAATTACCACCTAACCAAGTAGGAGAATTAATTGTTAAAGGCCCTAATGTTATGAAGGGATATTATAAAATGCCTGAAGAAACAGCCTTTACTCTAAAGAATGGCTGGCTATATACAGGTGACCTTGCCAGAAGAGATGAAGAAGGTTATTTTTATATTGTTGATCGGAAAAAAGATATGATCATTGTTGGCGGTTATAACGTATACCCGCGCGAGGTTGAAGAAGTA
This sequence comes from Metabacillus niabensis, assembly GCF_020524345.1. Lineage (GTDB taxonomy): Bacteria > Bacillota > Bacilli > Bacillales > Bacillaceae > Metabacillus > Metabacillus niabensis_B. The sequence continues at coordinate 89,096 of NZ_JAIVLH010000017.1, read as the reverse complement.
TTATATAATCACGAAGAAGTTGTCGAGGTTGCAGTATTAGGAGTCCCTGATCCAAACTTTGGTGAAGCAGTAAAATGCTTTGTTGTTGTGAAAAATAAAACAGTAACAGCAGAAGAGCTCATAGAATACTGCCAACAGCATTTAGCTAAGTATAAAATACCTAGTTCAATCGAGTTTTTAGAAGAACTTCCTAAAAATACAACAGGGAAAATTTTAAGAAGAGCACTGAAAGATCAAATTTTACAAAAATAGTATATTAAAAGAATGTAATCATACCTTACAATGTTTGAAGGAAAACACAGTTATCTTTGAGATAGCTGTGTTTTTTGTTGATATGATAGGATTTTTGCTAGATTGTATAGAAAAAAATAAGCAAAGTTTTCAAAATATATTGAACTATTTGATTTCTCCTGTATAATTTAATCAATGAAAGCATAAAAGCATAAAAGAGATTTAAAGGGACTAAAGGGGGATTATATAGGATGAAAAAAGGTTGGAAAATTGGTACAGGAATGATGTTAGCTAGCTTTTTAGCACTAGCTGGCTGTGGAAGCAGTGAAAGTTCATCTGGTAGCACAGGTGAAGGAAGCTCTGATTCTGGCAGTTCAGAAAAAACATATACAATAGGTGTAAACCAAATTGTCGAGCATCCATCATTAGATTCTGCATTGGAAGGCTTTCAAGCTGCATTAAAAGAAAAAGGGCTGGAAGTTGAATATGATGTACAAATTGCTCAGGGAGACCAAAATAACAGCCAAACAATCGCGGCTAATTTTGCAGGGGACAATGTTGATTTAATATTTGCCAACTCAACACCAAGTGCACAAAGTGCATTGAATGCAACACAAGATATACCGATTGTGTTTACATCTGTTACAGACCCGGTTGGCGGAGGACTGGTTAAAAGCTTTGAAGAGCCCGGTGCAAATATAACAGGTACAACAGATACCCATCCTGATGCCATTCCAAATACAGTGAAGTTTATTGCAGATAATGTTGAAGGAACAAAGGTAGGAATGATTTATAACTCAGGAGAGCAAAACTCTGTGGCACAAATTGATTTAGTTAAGAAAGCAATGGAAGGGACAGACTTAGAAGTCGTTGAAGCATCTGTTTCTACCTCTGCAGAAGTAAAGCAGGCAACAGAATCATTAGTAGGAAAAGTCGATTCTTTATACGTTATTACGGATAATACGGTTGTTTCAGCGTTAGAAAGTGTTATTGGTGTTGCTAGTGATAATGATATCCCGCTATTTGTTGGTGAATTGGATTCTGTAAAACGCGGGGGCTTTGCAGCTTACGGATTCGATTACTATGATATCGGCTTTGAAGCAGGAGAAATGGCAGCAAGCATTTTAACTGGAGAGAAGGAAGTAAGTGAAGTTCCTGTCCAATATCCGCAAAATCTAAAACTTCAAATCAATGCGAAAGCAGCTGAAGATATGGGAATTGAAATAAAAGAAGAATGGAAAGAAGAAGCAGAAATTCTTGAATAAAGGTGAGGAATTATGTTTACAGCCCTATTTGGATCAGTAGAGTCAGGCTTAATATATGCGATTATGGCTCTTGGAGTATACCTATCATTTCGAATACTAGACTTTCCGGATTTAACAGTTGACGGCAGCTTTGTCACAGGTGCAGCTGTGAGTGCTGTGTTAATTGTGAATGGTGTGAATCCTTTCTTAGCCACATTAGTTGCATTACTTGTAGGATTTTTGGCTGGCTGTATCACAGGGGTTCTGCATACGAAAGGAAACATTAACCCGCTTTTATCCGGGATATTAATGATGATTGCCTTGTATTCTATTAATCTTAGAATTATGGGGAAATCGAATGTTCCACTATTACAAGAGGAAACAGTTTTCACGCAATTACTTGATTGGTGGAGTAAGCTTGGAATAGATACAGGTTTAGAACAGCTCTTTATTTCAATTGGTTTGGAAGGCTATGTACCAAAAACTTGGTCGGTTGTGATCACAATGCTGATTATAATTCTAGTCATTAAATTTGCATTGGACTATTTCCTGAAAACAGAGCTTGGACTTGCGATTAGAGCAGTTGGTGATAACCAAAATATGATCACAAGTTTTTCAGCAAATACAGATATGTTAAAGATTGTTGGATTAGGTCTTTCAAATGCACTTGTTGCATTTTCCGGGGCCTTTATTGCTCAATACAATGGATTTAGTGATGTAGGTATGGGGATTGGGATGATCATTATCGGGTTAGCCTCAGTTATAATTGGGGAGGCATTAGTCGGAACAAAAACGATCGTTCGTGCTACGATTGCGGTCATTATCGGAGCGATTATCTACCGCCTAATTGTTGCGATGGCTCTTCGAGTTAACTTCTTTGAAACAGGTGATATGAAGCTTATTACAGCATGTATTGTTATTGGGGCCCTTGTTATTCCGCAAATGGTTGATAAGCAAAAGGATAAACGGAAAAAAAGCTTACGCAGAAAGCGGGGGAATGATATTGCTTCAACTAGAGCAAATATTTAAAGTGTTTAATGAAGGTTCATTAGATGAAAAAATAGCCCTAGACCATCTTTCTTTATCCTTAAATGAAGGGGATTTCGTTACAGTTATCGGCAGTAACGGAGCCGGAAAATCAACACTTTTAAATGTGATTGCCGGGCGAATAACTCCTGATGATGGAGATGTACGCATAAAGAATCAATCTATGCTTGATGTCAGGGAGTTTAAAAGGTCACGATATATCGGACGGGTATTCCAGGACCCTATGGCTGGAACATCCCCAACACTGACAATTGAAGAAAACTTAGCGATCGCTTATTCGCGTGTTCATAAGAGAACATTAAGACCAGGTGTTACAGCAAAAAGACGAGTGTTCTTCAAAGAACAGTTAGAGATGCTGGGATTAGGTCTTGAAAACCGTTTATCCGCCAAAGTTGGTTTGTTATCTGGAGGGGAGCGCCAGGCTTTATCGCTATTAATGGCTACTTTTACAAAGCCTGATATCCTATTACTCGACGAACACACAGCTGCCCTGGATCCATCACGTGCAGAGCTGATTACCAACTTAACAAAAAAGCTTGTTGAAAAAGGGAATTTAACAACGTTAATGATTACACATAATATGCAACAAGCTGTTGATCTTGGAAATCGTTTAATCATGATGGATAAAGGAAAAATTGTGTTCCAGGCAGAAGGAGAACAAAAGCAAGGCTTAACGGTGAACAGTTTACTTGAGGAATTTTCAAAAATAAAATCAGATAGTTCTTTATCAGATAAGGCGCTTTTAATTTAAAAGGTACATGCTCCAAATATTGGGGCATGTACCTTTTTTACATAGCATTAGTCGTTTTTTTAACGCCTCTTAATGCTTCTTCATCAGCAATCACAATGGTGTTCGGATGGGTATTTAGGATGGATGCAGGGAACAATTCTGTCACTTCTCCATTTAAAAGCTCGACCATTGCCTGTTGTTTTGCTTTACCTGAAGCTAAAAGAATAATTTCCTTGCTTTGAAAAATCGTATGAATTCCCATTGTAATGGCTTGTTTTGGGACATCTTCTAGTTGATCAAAAAATCGGGCATTTGCTTCTCGGGTGGAATCAGCTAAATCAACAACATGTGTTTTTGATTGAAAGGAGGTCCCAGGCTCATTGAAGCCTATATGTCCGTTTGCACCTATCCCTAATAACTGAAGGTCTATTCCCCCGGCATTCTTAATCATATTTTCATAAGCTTCACATTCTGCGTCCGTGTTTTCATTTATACCTGACGGAATATGCGTTTGCTCTAATGAAATACCAATATGTTTAAAAAGATTTTCATTCATATAGTGGAAATAGCTGTTTGGATCATCTTTTTTAAGGCCGATGTATTCGTCTAAGTTAAACGTTTTTATGTGTGTGTAGGACGTTTTATTTAGTGAATAATCTTTAATTAATTCCTGATAGACTCCTTTTGGTGTTCCGCCTGTGGCAAGGCCTATATTTAGCTGAGAGCTGCTTTTAATCTTTTTTAACATATATTCAGCAGCTTTTTTACTCATTTCCTCATAATCTTTCACTTCAATGATTTTCAAGGTTGTCATCTCCTCTCGTAAACGCAATGTTTCCTTTGCAAATGGTCATATATACATCCTTATTTTCATCCAGGATAACGAGGTCAGCATCTTTTCCATTCGCTATACTACCTTTATGATCAAAAACATTCAGTTGCTTAGCTGGATTTTCACAAGCCATTTTAATCGCGCTCTCCATACTGCAACCAGTAAATGTTTGGATATTTTTAAATGCATCAATCATCTTAAGTACACTGCCAGCCAAAGTGTTTTCATCGAGCAGTGCCTTCCCGTTTGTAACGGTAACCATCTGTCCGCCCAAGTCATAATTACCATCTTCAAGCCATTTTGCTCTCATTGCATCAGTAATTAAGATCATTCTTTCATCTGTAATCTGTTTATAAGCAACTTTTACGATTTCAGGAGAGACATGTATCCCATCTGCAATAATTTCTACCATTAGCTCATCCCTTAGGAAAGCTGACCCTACAATTCCCGGGTCACGATGGTGAAGGCCTGTCATTTGATTAAATAAATGTGTTACATGTGTAAGACCGTGATCAATGGCTTCTAAAACCTGAGAATAGGATGCTTCAGAATGGGCAATGGAAGAGACGATGTTTTTATTCTTTAGATAGTCTAAAAGCTCACTTCCTCCTGGTAGTTCTGGAGCCAGAGTAACTAGCTTAATATGATGATTGGATAATGATTCAAGTTGTTTAAATAATTGAGTGTCTGGATCAGCTATATGCTGAACAGGCTGGGCGCCAGCTTTACCTTTATGAATAAACGGACCTTCCAAGTGAATCCCTAACACTTCGGCATTACCTTCAGATTGAAAAGAGTTGATATAATCACCGGCATTTACTAACGATTTTTTTATCTCGTTTATATCCTCTGTTATTGTTGTTGCCAAGAAACTCGTTGTTCCTTCTTTCGGAAGGGTGGAAGCCATTATATCAAGAGCTTCTCTTGTCGCATCCATCGTATCAGCACCATTCACACCATGAATATGAAGGTCGATCATACCAGGGATAATACTATAGCCTTTCGGTAGGGTAATCAGTTGATAATCTTTTGAAGATAGATGTTCAGTAGATTTACTTATCTTTGTTATTTTCCCATCGTCAATTTGAACAAAACCTGATTGTAACGTTTGTTCTTCGGTATAAATGGTTCCTTGTATAATGATTGATTTGTCAGAAATGATTTCCATGTAAAAACCCCCTTTGAATAGTATGAGAGGAAAAGGTATAAATTATGAATATAGAATACCACCACTTTATATAGTTGTCTATACCAGTTAAAAACCATGTATGATAATCTTACAGATAATATGACAAATATACTTGTTTGTTATATAAAATTGGTATAGACATCTATACTCAACGATGTTACTATATGCTTATGAAACGCTTTCATATTTGTGAGAGTGCTATAAAGCAAAAGGCTCTAATTTTATTCCGTTATATAAATGAATAGGGGGAAGTCAACATGATGAAATACTTACAAAACATTGGACGGTCATTGATGTTACCAGTAGCCGTTCTGCCAGCTGCAGCGATATTAATGGGAATTGGTTATTGGATTGATCCGGCTGGGTGGGGCGCAGGAAACCCTGTAGCTGCATTCTTAATTAAAGCCGGTTCCTCGATTATCGACAATATGTCTATTCTTTTTGCAGTAGGTGTGGCATTGGGAATGTCCAAAAACAGAGATGGATCTGCTGCACTAAGTGGTTTAGTAGCTTTCCTTGTTATTACAACATTACTTTCGACTGATACGGTTGCGATGCTACAGGGAATTGATGCAGAATCAGTGAATCCGGCTTTTGGAAAAATCGAGAATCAGTTTGTTGGAATTCTATCAGGGATTGTTGCTTCTATAATGTACAATCGGTTTAGCGAAGTTCAGCTACCAGCAGCGTTAGCGTTCTTTAGTGGAAAACGATTGGTTCCAATTATGTCAGCTGTATCTATGCTGGTTGTGTCATTGGTTCTCTTTTTCGCATGGCCTGTCATTTTCACAGGATTAGTTTCTTTTGGAACAGCTATCAGTAAATTGGAGTTTATTGGAGCAGGATTATATGGATTCTTTAATCGTTTGTTAATACCAACAGGTTTACATCACGCATTAAACTCGGTATTTTGGTTTGATGTAGCGGGAATTAATGATATTGGAAACTTCTGGGCTGGAACTGGTACAAAAGGAGTTACAGGAATGTATCAGGCTGGATTCTTCCCGATTATGATGTTTGGTTTACCGGCAGCAGCCTTAGCTATGTATCATACAGCGAAAACAAAGCGTAAAAAACAAGCTGCATCACTAATGTTAGCGGCAGGTTTTGCATCATTCTTTACTGGTGTAACAGAACCTCTTGAATTTTCATTTATGTTTTTAGCACCTGCACTTTATGTTGTTCACGCAGCCTTAACAGGGATATCCTTAGCAATTGCTTCATTTTTCCATTGGACGGCAGGATTTGGTTTTAGTGCAGGATTAGTCGACTTTGTCCTAAGCTCAAGATTACCGTTAGCAAATCAACCATATATGCTTTTATTACAAGGATTAGCATTTGCTGTTATCTACTATGTATTGTTTAGATTTTTAATCACCAAGTTTAATTTGGCTACACCAGGTAGAGAAGCTGAGACAGAAGAATCAAGTCATGAAACTGAAGAAGGAACGGTTACTTCAGAAAATAAATTTGCAAGGATGGCAAACGTCATTTATGAAGGACTTGGCGGAGATGAGAATGTTACATCTGTAGATAACTGTGTTACCCGACTAAGAATTGAAGTAAAAGACATGGATGCGGTTGATCAAAACAAAATTAAATCAACTGGTATACCGGGTATCAACATAGTTGGACCACAAAGCATCCAGGTCATTGTAGGAACACAAGTCCAATTTGTGGCAGATGAAATCGCAAAGATCAGAAAATAAATAAAAAGGAAAACTACCTGTTATGTTCAGGTAGTTTTCTATTTTATTTGTAAATATACTATAATGAAGAAGAGTGAAATTGAAAGGGGATCTTTATGTGGTAGACAAAAATTCTCCTCTTCCATTGTATTATCAGTTAGAAGAGCAAATAAAAAAAACAATAGAAACCGAGAAGCTGCAACCAGGTGATGCTTTGCCATCAGAAAGAGAGCTTTCAGAAAGCTATCAGATAAGTCGTATGACTGTACGTCAGGCCATAACAAACCTTGTAAACAAGGGATATCTTTTTCGGGAAAAAGGGAAAGGAACCTTTGTTTCCAGTCAAAAATTTGAACAAAATCTACAAGGTCTCACCAGTTTTACCGAAGATATGAAAGCCCGCAATTTAGTTCCGGGAAGTAAGTTACTACATTTTGAAATATACCCGGCAGACAAAGAGATCAGAGCAACTCTTTCTCTTAAAGATGAAGAGCTTATTTATAAAATAAAGCGTCTTCGCCTAGCAAATAATGAACCGATCGCCGTAGAGACCAGCTATCTTCCTGTAAGTCTAGTTCCTGGTTTAACACCTGATATATTGGCGAGCTCTCTATATACTTATATTGAAAATGATTTGGAATTAACGATAGGACATGCATCCCAAACGGTTGAGGCTGCCATTGTTGATGCTGAAGATCAACAGCATTTGAACATACATAAAGGTGTTCCGGTCCTGCTCATTCAACGGGAAACCTTTTTGGAAAATGGCATGCCACTTGAGCTTGTAAGATCTTCTTATCGTGCAGACAGGTATAAGTTTAAAATTGATATCGAGAGAAAATAAAAATGAGCCCAACCTTTTAGGTAGGCTCATTTTCTATTTTAAATTGGAATTCATGAAAAGCCGATTTTAACTAATCAAACTTAAGTAATGGAATGCGATCGCTATACTGCTCAATCAATCTTTGATTATGCTCATCTGCCCCATCGATATTACCACTTAAAAAAACAGGTGCCTGGAATCCATTGTTTACCATCATTTTTATTGCTTCAGCAAAGATCCCATTTAACATTGTTGCCCCAATAATTGTTGAAGTTGGCCCAAATGGAGTTGAGGAATGTTCATATGTAAGAGCAGCGTCTCCTTTTGTCGCATGGTTATTAAGGGCTAAATCAACAACTTGAGATAGAAATTTACCACTTGTATGTCTTGATGCTTTCCCGTCTACATAATAAAAGGAGCTTATTCCTACTACATATGCCCCCAGATTTTTAGCGTGTATGGCTACATCAATTGGAACTGGATTCAATCCGGAGGTTGAAATGACGATAATCAGATCTTGAGGTTGGATATCTTGGTTATAGATAAACTTTTCGGCATAATTGTTTTGCCTTTCAAGATAAGAAGATTTTACTGCACCTTTATGAAGCATTAATTCCTCAATAAAAACCGGTTTAACAGGAGCTAAGCCACCTGCCCGATAAAACATTTCCTCTGTTAGCATGTGAGAGTGACCACATCCAAAAAGATGGATAATCCCTTTTGCTTGAATGGTAGTCGCGATTTTCTCTGCTGCAACCAGCATTGATTTTTTTTCATGTTCGAGCACATGTTGAAGCTTTTCCTGGATTTTTTCGAAATAATGTATGAGCATTTTCTTCACCCTCAGTAAATTAGCATAGTTCAAATTTACTTTACTTCATTAAGAAGGAAAAGAAAAGTGTTGTGTGTTATAAAATACAAATGTATACTATATTATACAATGGCAATATATGGGGGAATATGATGAAATCCATTCAATCTCAAATCGCAGAGAATTTAAAACAAATACGCAAGCTTAGGGGATATAGCTATGATCAATTGGCAAGTTTGACCGGGGTTAGCAAAGGTATGCTTTCACAAATTGAAAAAGGGGAATCAAGTCCAACCGTTAATACACTATGGAAGATAGCAAATGGACTTCAAGTTTCATTTTCATCACTTGTTGAAGAGAATAAACCTGCTGTCTCTGTTATAAGGTTACATGAAAAAAGTGCGGTCATGGAGGACGGGGAACAGTTTCAAGTATACCCTTATTTTCCATTTGATTCTTCAAAAAAATTTGAAATCTACTTTATTGAAATGAAACCGGGATGCATTCACACTTCAGACCGTCATCATGGAAGTGTTGAAGAATATGTACTTGTATGTGAAGGGGAAGCCAAAGTCTCAATAACGGAAGAGTCTTATTTATTGAAAAAAGGTGATTCGATGAAATTTCAAGCAGCCCACTCACATACGTATGCAAATGAAACAAATCAAATAACAAGCTTTTATCTATTAATTTACTATTCTTAATTTGCAGCAATAGGAGGTATTTGTGTGTCATCGACAACCACTTTAGTAAAAAAACAATCTAGTTTTCTTCAAGGATTACAAGGTGGAATCAGTATTGCAATCGGGTATTTACCTGTTGCTTTAACCTTTGGGCTGCTTTCAAAATCAACCGGCTTGTCTTTATCTGAGACAGTCCTTATGAGTTTAATTGTTTTTGCCGGTGCTTCCCAATATATGGCTTTAAGCTTACTCACAGTAGGTACCGGGATAATTGAAATTATTTTCACCACCTTTATTGTGAATATTCGTCATTTTTTAATGTCTGCTTCTCTGAGCGAAAAGGTAGAAAACGATTCTCTATGGAAAAAAGCACTCTACTCGTTTGGGCTAACAGATGAGACATTTTCAGTTGCATCAACGAAAGAAGGTACAGTAAATACAGGCTACCTGTTTGGATTAATGTTGATTTCATATGCTAGCTGGGTGATCAATTCAGGAATTGGCTACGTAATCGGTGCAAGCCTGCCAGCAACAGTTCAGGAGAGCATGGGAATAGCTTTATATGCGATGTTTATAGGATTACTAATTCCATCTCTTAAAAAACATCGTAAGGTAATGTTTTTAGCGGTTACGGCTGCTATCTTAAATTCTATTTTTTATGCTTCCCAAATGATTTCAACAGGTTGGTCTATTGTATTATCAACTCTACTTTCAGCAATCCTTGTTGAACTATTTTATTTGAAGTATACAAGCGAGGTGGAGACAGATGGATAGCATGATCATCATTATGATTATTGGAATGGGACTTGTCACATATATACCGCGTATGATTCCGTTAGTCGCATTAAGTCAGTTAAAACTGCCTGTTTTTGTGCAAAATGTTTTAAAAAATGTGCCGTACGCAACATTAGGTGCATTAGTCGTTCCTGGTATTTTTTTAATTAGTGATGACCTGATATTTGGAATTGTTGGCGCTATTGCTGCTACTCTCATTGCTTTTACCGGAGCAAATGTTATTGTTGTTGTGATGGGATCCATCGGTACGTTGGTTTTATATACTATGTTATTTTCTTAAGTTATGATGAACGTTTGTTTATATCGGGTCCATCCCTTTTCATGTTCTAACTCAATGTTCATAGTACTACACTAATAGTAACAGCTTGTTCAAGGGGGAAAGGCCAGATGAGGAAATGGGTAACAACATCAATTTTTCTCTACTTTTTATATGGTTTAGTTGTTTACTGGTATTTGTTTATCTTTTCGGGTACAGGTGTACCAGCTCCGTATGAGGGAACATCGGCAGATCCTACAACATTTATGTCCGGTAGAGAATTACTATTAACTCAGGAATACTCCACAATTCGAAATTTCCTATATTTCGTTACTATTCCATTTGAGTGGTTTCTTCTGTTCATGTTTATGATTACAGGGCTCTCAAGGAAAATGCAGGATTGGTCGAGCTCATCAACCAACATATTTAGCATACAATCTGCAATTTATTTCTTTTGGTTATCGTTATTTGTCAGTGTTATTTCGTTACCTGTTAATTGGATTGGATTCCGGATATCTAAAATGTACCATATCACCACTCAATCCTTTTCTACGTGGATGAAGGATCAGTTAATTGACTTTTGGGTTAATTATCTCTTAATGACAATCATTATTATTGTTCTTTATTCATTAATAAAACGTTTTGAGAAAAGGTGGTGGTTGTATGCTTGGTTATTGTCCATCCCTTTCTCTATGTTTTTAATGTTTATTCAACCGGTTGTTATTGACCCGCTTTACAACGATTTTTATCCGTTGAAGGACAAAGTGCTTGAAGAAAAAATACTGGACATTGCTGAAAAAGCAGATATCCCTGCAGAGCATGTGTATGAGGTGAACATGTCTGAAAAGACGAATGCACTCAATGCCTATGTAACAGGGATAGGTTCCAATTCTCGAATTGTCTTATGGGACACAACGTTAAATCGCTTGAATGAGGATGAAATTCTGTTTATTATGGCTCATGAAATGGGTCATTACGTGATGAAACATATCTATGTCGGAATAGCTGGTTACTTATTACTTAGCTTAGCGGGTTTATACATTATTCATGTCCTTATGAGGATGATTATTGCCAGACATGGAAGGATGCTGAAAATCCGCTCGATGAGAGAGCTTGCTGCGTTTCCATTATTTCTTCTACTTTTAGGGACACTAACCTTTGCATCAAGTCCTTTGTCAAATGCTGTTGCAAGGTATCAGGAGAAGTCAGCTGATATGTATGCAATTGAAATGACAGATAATCATGAAGCTGCAATCAGTTCATTCCAGGAATTGTCCAGAGCAGGATTAAGTGAGGTCAACCCACCGGCTCTGGTGAAGATCTTTCGCTATACACATCCAACCATGCTGGAACGCATTCTTTATCTTGAAGAACATGGTAATCGTACATTAAATAAATGATCTGTTTTATAACAATAAATGGGCCTGTGCATGTCTACTGCACAGGCCTTTTTTTAGTCATCTGAACATCTACTGAAGTGGTTTTAAAATATTTAACTTTTTTCAAAGAAAATTGTTCCATTTTTTTCTCATCTGTTATATATTAGTTTTAGTAATAATGAACTGTATTATAACAATTATATGAGAGGTGTTGTTACACAAATGGCTACACAGATGACAGGTTGTAAAATTGTTGGGAACATGGAGGCTGAATTTCATCAAGTTTTAACACCTGAGGCACTACGATTCATTGAGAAGCTAGAGAGGGCGTTTGGAAGTCGTAGACGTGAACTGTTGCAGCAACGAGTGGAAAGACAACGGGAAATTGACAATGGTAAACTACCGGGATTTTTACCTGAAACGGAGCATATTAGAAAAGGTAGTTGGACTGTTTCTCCCATCCCTGATGATCTTCAGGATAGACGAGTGGAAATAACGGGTCCAGTTGATCGCAAAATGGTGATCAATGCATTTAATTCCGGAGCGAAAGTGTATATGGCTGATTTTGAGGATGCAACATCTCCAAGTTGGGAAAACATCATACGCGGCCAGATTAATTTAAGAGATGCAGTTCTTCGATCCATTTCTTATACAAGTGAAAATGGTAAAACTTATCAATTGAACAATAGTATTGCAACGCTAAAGGTTCGACCTAGAGGGTGGCATCTTGATGAAAAACATATCGAGATTGATGGGAATCGGGTATCAGCAAGTTTAGTAGACTTTGGATTGTACTTTTTTCATAATGCGGGAGAGCTTGTAGAAAGAGGGAGCGGCCCCTATTTCTATTTACCGAAATTAGAAAGTCATCATGAAGCAAGACTTTGGAATGATGTGTTTTGTTTTGCGCAAGATGAATTAAATATTCCAAGAGGAACGATAAAAGCCACAGTTCTCATTGAGACAATCATGGCAGCTTTTGAAATGGATGAAATTCTGTTTGAGTTAAAAGAACACTCAGCTGGTTTAAATTGTGGGCGTTGGGACTATATCTTTAGTTATTTAAAAAAACTGCGAAACTGTGAATCTGTTATTCTGCCTAATCGTGTCCAAGTGACAATGACTGTTCATTTTATGAGGTCTTATTCGTTATTAGCGATTCAAACATGTCATAAGCGAAATGTTCATGCGATTGGTGGTATGGCAGCGCAAATTCCTGTGAAAAACAATCCAGAAGCAAATGACCGTGCATTTGAGAAAGTCAGATTAGACAAAGAAAGAGAAGCCACAGATGGTCATGATGGAACCTGGGTCGCTCACCCGGCACTAGTTGAAGTTGCTATGGCTGTTTTTAATGAGCATATGAAAACACCGAATCAAATTCATAACAAAAGAGAGGATGTTCAGGTAACTGCACATGATCTTCTGGAGGTACCAGACGGAGTTATTACAGAGGAAGGAGTCAGAATCAATATCAATGTAGGCATTCAATATATAGCATCATGGCTCAGTGGTAGAGGTGCAGCTCCCATTCATCATTTAATGGAGGATGCAGCAACAGCAGAGATATCAAGAGCACAAGTGTGGCAATGGATACGCCATCCAAAAGGAATTTTAGAAGATGGTCGAAAACTTACAATTGGATTGTATGAGAAATTAAGAGATGAAGAGGTTCAACGTATAAGAGAAAGAATCGGTGAAATTTCCTATCAAAAAGGCAAGTTTGAAGAAGCAACCACTATTTTCGATCAGCTCGTAAAAGAAGATCATTTTATAGATTTCTTAACGATACCAAGTTATGAAATGATTTAAGCGGGATAAAGGGGACTAAAAAATTGAATGGGGGATCTGAAATGAACGGTCAAACAAGGATTGAAGCATTACAAGAAAGCTGGAAATGTGATAAAAGATGGGAAGGAATTACTCGTCCATATGGTGCAAATGAAGTCATTCGTTTAAGAGGTTCTATTGAGGTTGAACATACACTGGCAAGACGTGGAGCCCAAAAGCTATGGAAGTATCTTCATGAAGAAGACTATATTCATGCGCTGGGAGCATTAACTGGGAATCAAGCTGTACAACAAGTAAAAGCAGGGTTAAAAGCCATTTATTTAAGCGGCTGGCAGGTTGCAGCTGACGCAAATCTTTCCGGTAATATGTATCCGGATCAAAGTTTATACCCGGCAAACAGTGTGCCGCATGTTGTTAAACGAATTAATCAAGCCCTTCAACGCGCAGATCAAATTCAACATTTAGAAGGTGAAGGTGATATTGATTGGTTTGCTCCCATAGTGGCAGATGCTGAAGCAGGTTTTGGAGGTCAGTTAAACGTATTTGAATTAATGAAAGCCATGATTGAAGCAGGTGCGGCAGGTGTTCACTTTGAGGATCAATTATCATCAGAAAAGAAATGTGGCCATTTAGGAGGCAAGGTTTTACTTCCAACTCAAACAGCGGTGAAAAATTTAATCTCAGCCAGGTTAGCAGCAGATGTAATGGGTGTTCCGACAATTATTATTGCTCGAACTGATGCGGATGCAGCAGACTTAATTACGAGTGATGTGGATTCAGCTGATCACGAATTTATTACAGGAGAGCGTACTGTTGAAGGGTTTTATCGTACCCGGCCAGGAATTGATCAAGCGATAAGCAGAGGGTTATCTTATGCACCTTATGCTGACTTAATTTGGTGTGAAACATCCGAACCGAATCTTGAACAGGCAAAGCGATTTGCTGATGCGATTCATAAAAAATATCCTGGTAAATTACTAGCCTATAATTGCTCGCCATCGTTTAATTGGAAGAAAAAGCTTGATGACCAAACCATCGCAAATTTCCAAAAAGAAATTGCTAAGATGGGATACAAGTTCCAATTCGTCACTCTCGCCGGATTCCACGCTCTGAATCACAGTATGTTCGAGCTTGCACGTGGATATAAAACCCGTGGAATGGCTGCTTATTCAGAGCTGCAACAAAATGAATTTGCCAGTGAGGTTTACGGATATACAGCAACAAGACATCAACGTGAAGTTGGAACAGGTTACTTTGATGAGGTAGCACAAACCATAACCGGTGGAACATCGTCAACGACTGCTTTAAAGGGATCAACTGAGGCAGAGCAGTTTATGGAGGCCTCAGACTGTTGACAAACGCTGGCTTTCTTCGTCACTCACCTTTCTGCGGTGCTCATTACCAACCCTGGTAACTCCGCTCCTCACAAGGCTTCGTGCTCGAAAGCAAGCGTTAGCTGTGGAATTAAAATAAAGACTTACCATTTGTAAAAAAGTTGCACCGTTTTACCCCTTTGGATGTTTATCTAAAGGGGTGTTTTTATAGTGAAAAGGAAAAGAACGTAGTAATTAACGTTATTAACGTTAATTACTACGCCCTGGTATACTACATATAAGGGCCAGATAATGGAATAACTCCTTGTGAAAATTAGGGGATAATTTCATGTTAAAATTGAACCTCAGAGGGGGGGTTTTTGGGAATACAGAAATGTGAGTCTTGTGGTGGTTATCAATTTACATGGAAAGAAATACAAAAGGTCATTCATTGGACTTATAATTTGGGAATAGCGTTAACAATAATATTCCCCCATACTGTCATACTTCTATTCCCTTATTTCGCAAAATATAAAGTTATTCAAAAACAAAACGATTAACACATTTACCATTGTGTACTAATCAGAAGTTTAACAATTACGTCACGGTTGGACATAAGGACTCGAAGGTTTTCGAAATACCCTGGATTTGAACGAACAAAGGCATAGTATCCATTCTTCACCATATCCGCAATCACGAGAGCGTCTTTTTTATCACTTTGGACTGAGTGTTATCTCGATTTTCTTTATTTTTTTTACAAGGTGAGGATTGACTGTTACAATATCAATCTTTTCGTTAGGTAACCATTTCGATAGATCAATCCAGTAATGACCTGTAGGTTCCATACCGACAATAGTTGTGTCTAAGCTGTTTTTACCTTTTAGTTTATTAATCCATTCTAGAAATCTGTTAAAGCCTTCTTCGTTATTTTCAAAAGTAAGAGGATCACCTACTACGATCCCTCGATAATTTACAGCTCGAGCCACGTGGAATTGTTGGGAAATATCTACACCAACCACGAGATGTCGATCAGAAATTCGTTCAATTAGTTGATTTTGTTTGTGCTACATTTTAAAATTCATAGTATAGCTTCCTCCTTTAGATTTTGAGTTTTAGAGTGGTGTCTATACTCATATCTTACTGGGGAGCTCTATTTTTTTCAAAGTTGATAATTAACGCTCTACAGGAATGCTAAAGGCTGCTTTGCATTAATAAACATCTTCCGTGATCGAGGCGCAAATGTTAATTAATTTTTATAAAAGGTAAACACCACTTCATCTTTTATATCTGCGAGACGTACTCAAGCCACGTTGAGTGCGTCTCGCAGATATTTTTATAAAAACAAGCAGGAAACAATTAAGATTTTCCTATTCTATTTATTTTTTGGAGTCGGGAAGGTGAGAATTTATATATTAAGTTTTTCGAGGATAGAAATAAATAAGCTCTCTAGTTGATTAGAAATTGACAAGGTAGCGATCATAATTACTATGCTAACCTTTTGTTAGTTTATATACCCTATTCACCATTACTAAACCAAATTTATCCAATTATTAAGTTTACTTACTTCTTGATAAACAACGACTGCCCAACAATTAGAACATCACTACTCAGGTTATTCGTAGTCTTGATTGCATTAACTGTGGTGTTAAACTTCCGTGCCAGTGACCAAAGTGTATCTCCTGTCTGAACGGTATATATAATTGGAATATTATTCCTGATACCCCAATATGAATTGTATAATGCATTCCAGGTTGATGCATTTACAATCCCGTTCGCTGTCAATCCCATTGTCTTCTGAAATTCTATAACAGCGTTAGCCGTATCGCTTACAAAAATACCGTCCGGTGTCACATCGGGAACAGTAGGGTAAAACTCACTAATAATACTTAGAATATATTGTAGCGTGATAACATCGATACCGATCGAGCCCACCTGAAGAACTGATCTGGGTGGGACCGTTCCTATGCCCAAGTTCGTACCTTCACTTTCTAGACTGGCAAGCTTTGCTACGGCAACGTAAACATAAGAGATTTTATACCATGTTGCTTTTTCAACGATCCCATCGGAAGTCAAATTAAAAACACTCTGGAATTCCATGGCCGCAGCCTTCGTACTATCACCAAATATACCAGTTTCATCGGTTATAAGGGGAATATAAGGGTAGGTTTGCCTAATCCTGTTCAAATTGTTCTGTATGACCTGCACATCTAGTCCTATGCTGCCTAATTGAAGGTTAGTACCTGGAAATCCTTCAACGATCCCTGTAATGATATTGGTTTGTGATATTTCAATATCATCTGGGTAGTAATAGCGCAATATCTCCATTGTTGACATGCTTTGATTGGCTAATGTTACCGTACCCCATTGGGATAGTCCATCGCAAGTTACGGTCGTACCATTACAAAAAGCCGTAAAAAATGGCGCAATTTGACCTTGTCTTCGAACGTATTGGTTAAAGATTTTATCTACAATTTTGCTAATAGACTCATAAATAGTGCGCCCATATACAAAATATTGGTCGTAGGCGGTACTGTTTGTGATATCAAAATTAAATCCCTGGCTTCTGTACCACTGTGTAAACACCCTATTTAAAGCAAATGTGATGATGGCATAAATATTTGCCTCCAGCGCCGCCGATGGCCATGTTGAATAAATTTCGCTAC
Source organism: Metabacillus niabensis (assembly GCF_020524345.1). Classification (GTDB taxonomy): domain Bacteria; phylum Bacillota; class Bacilli; order Bacillales; family Bacillaceae; genus Metabacillus; species Metabacillus niabensis_B. The sequence continues at coordinate 71,621 of NZ_JAIVLH010000017.1, read as the reverse complement.
TCGCAGCATTTTTAACATAATCGATGAAGGAGACATGTACATTCGAAGCGTCTTCGGTAGGTTTACCAAGGTGTACAGTAATTGGATTTGGAATAATGACTTGTCGAAGTATACGAGGTTCAACGATTGGTCCTACTTGATTTCGGGGTACTGTCATTTGGATCGCATGCTTTCCAATAATGAGCTTCTGCGTGATAGGAAGCTTTTGGACTGCTTGCATTGGAATTAATACTAAAGGTTGAATGGCTTTCTCACCGTCAAAAATTTGTACGTCAGCAATATGTAAGGAATTATAGCCTTCCTTTTCTGCATCTAGAATATAATTAGAATATGGATTTCCTGTATAGTTTGGATCCAATGAAAATTTTCTATCTACTGCTTCTAAGGAAATGGGTTCGGTTTTTCCAATCCGATCCGTGGTTAGTTCGTAGAGTAGTTTACCTTTTTGATTCCTGATTCTGACTCGTACTCCTTCTAATGGTAACGCATCATTGGCAGTGCGGGATTGAACGGTTAAATAACCAACACCCATGCTTACTAATCACTCCTTTAAAACAAATTGTAAAATAGATGATCTTCTAAGATTAAAATATATGCCAAATCACCAAAAATGTTTCAATAATTAAAAGGAGAGGAAAGAAATTTTAAAAAGGGTCAAGTTATGGGGGCATCTACGACTAGCGAATATTTTGTTCAGCCGGTAGCGTTTGGTATAAAGTAATTTTTTTTTTAGACAGAAGGTAAACACCACTACATCTCAATTTGTTTTTAATTTTTACGACACCCGCACTCTACACAGGTTGAAAATGTCGCGATGTTGGTATTAACAAAATAATATAAGAATCCCTCGCGCGCTCTGTGGGTGCCTCGTACTCTTTCGCACCCTCGCCGTGTGTTTAATAAATTGTTCCATTAAAGACCAGCTATAAAAAGTCAAATAACTAATAGAATTTTAGGCATGACAAAAAACTAGAGTCGCCGATTTTTAAAAAATGACTATCGTAGGTTAATTATTGTCTGTTTCGTTAAACGAGGTTGATAGGGTTGTCCGTCTCTCAAAATTGCAAAAATAAAGTGGGTTAGTTTCCGAGCAACTGCCCCAACAGCAGTACCATGTGCTTTTCCTCGATTCCGTAATTTTTTTTAATAAAGAGAGAGTGCAGGGTCATGAAAACTAGCAACAAATGCAGCTTGCCATATAGTTCTTCTGAGGTAAGGAGAACCACGTTTTGAGAGCTTACTGCTAGATCCATTAAAGTCACCTGATTGATGAACGGAAGCATCTAGACCAGCAAAAGCTACTAAATGTCCAGGGCGTTCAAAACGGTTAATAGACCCTATTTCACCTAATATAACGGCAGCAGTTACATCACTTATTCCCGAGATCGTAGTGAGAAAATGTTCTTGACGATTGGAGAGTTCAATCATCCTTTTCTCAATTTCGGATAGGTGCTTTTCAAACAAACTAATCTGTTCAAGTAACAGGTGAATTTGCATTTTAAACAACACGTCTGTGCCAACCGAAATGCGAAAGCTATTCTGTGCGCTATTTTTCAATAGTTCTGCTTTATTTCGAGCTCTCCATTGACCAAACGTCCTTTACTAACCCTAAGTTTTTAACAGAAGAGGAGATTGAATTACTTCGTAAAGCCTGTGATACTACATTTGAGAAAGCGTTATTTGAGTTTATGTATTCAACCGGTTGTAGGATTGGATAGGTCGCAAACCTAGATAAGCATTCCATCAACTTTGCAGAACAGTCTGTTATCGTTTTTGGAAAAGGTAAAAAAGAAAGAGAAGTGTATTTTAACACTAGATGTAGTATCTGGTTAAAAAGATATTTGGAAAGATAGGACAGATGATCAACAGGCTCTGTTCGTAACGATTCGAGCACCACATTGAATGAGTATTGCACAGATGAGATATGTAATAAAACAGATTTCCAAAAGAGCAGGAATAAATAAGTGCATTCATCCACATCAACTTAGACATAGCTATGCAACTACACTTATTAATAATTGGGCACCACTAGAGGTCATACAGAATTTGATGGGACACGAAAAGAGCGAAACCACCAGAGTATACGCTTATCTAAGTGGACATTTGAGGCGTGAGCTATATAAGAATTTTTTAGATACTGCTTGATGCAGCATTTTTTATTATGCTAAAGGGGCAGATTGGTTGAACAATGGTCATTATTTTTTTTAACAATCGGCCAGCATTCCTGTAATGAATGAAAATGAGATTTGAGTATCAAAAAGACCTCTTGGTATGATTATAATGTCCCAAAGCTGGCAAGCGAAAAGGACAAATCTATCATGACCAGGAGGCCTATCATGAATTATAACCAAAATAAGAAAATCGCTCAAATTACTCCTAAAACACTTATTATCGGAGTAGATATTGCCAAATTCAAACATGTAGCCAGAGCTCAGGATTTTAGAGGATTAGAGTTTGGCTCACCTTGTTACTTTGAAAATACAAAAGAAGGATATCACCATTTTCTTAATTGGATCTCACAACTTATGCAAGCTCAAACGATGAATCAAGTGATTGTCGGTATGGAGCCGACAGGCCATTATTGGTTCAATTTAGCTTACATGCTTAGAGAACATACGATTAAATTTGTGTTAGTTAATCCATTACACGTAAAGAAAAGTAAGGAATTAGATGATAATTCACCAACTAAAAACGATATAAAAGATGCTAGAGTTATTGCGCAATTGGTCAAGGACGGGAGATATGCTGAACCAACTATTCCTCAAGGAATTTATGCAGAACTCCGTGTGGCTAAGAAAATTCGTGATCTCTTAACTGTTGACCAACAAATTGTACAAGGTCAAATTCATAACTGGATTGACCGATATTTCCCTGAATTTTTAACGGTTTTTAAGAATTGGGAAGGTAAAGCAGCTTTACAATTTTTGAAGTTAAATGTATTACCACATGAACTTGTACATTTCTCTGATCAGGACCTATTAAATCACTTAAGAAAAGCTGTTAAACGCAGTGTAGGTCTTAGTAAGATTCAGGACTTAAAACAAGCAGCCCGTGAATCTATTGGTATTCGTCAAGGGGCAGATATGGCGAAATTAGAATTACAGACATTGATAGCTAAATATGAGTTAATTCAGTCTAAATTCGAAGAATTGGATGCCAAAATAGATGCATTAATTGATCAAATACCTGGCGTTCAACAGATGCTTGCCATCAAGGGAATTGGAAGAGATACTGTCGCAGGCTTTTTTGCAGAAGTCGGAGATCTAAATGAGTACTCCCATCCTAGGCAAATCATTAAGCTCGCTGGGTTAAGTCTTAAGGAAAATACGTCTGGTAAGCATAAGGGACAAACAAGGATTACGAAGCGAGGTAGAAAGAAACTTCGTGCTCTGTTGTTCAGAGTTTGTATGATACTCGTTGCGAAGAATTCAGCTTTTAAAGCACTCCATACCTATTATACACAACGACCTGATAACCCATTGAAAAAGATGCAATCTCTGATAGCTTTGTGTAATAAGCTCATACGTATACTCTTTGCCATAGGTAAAAAACATTTTGAATTTTGTGAAGAAAAGATGTTAAAGGATATTCCTCATATGGCAGTATCAGAGAATGTAAAAATAGCCGGTTAATAATGTTGTAGATTAGATTAGATAAAGTAGTTAGGTATTAAAGATTTAGGAACATTTGAAGCACGGATTAGTCAGTAAAGCAACAATACTTCGGGCAAGGACCCTGTGGGCCAGCGTAACTGACATCCACCTCATGGAAAGGTTGGACGAAGGAATTTGAGAGCGAACACTCTGTGAGGCATGGGAGGGTTGACCTCCATGAGATATGTGGACATCCACCAGTGCGATCATATTTTTACTAATCACCCAATTTCTGTAAGGGATTGGTTAGTAAGCTATGAGTCATTTTCTTCATAAATCCAATTTTATCCTAATAATATATATTTATTCATACAGAAGGTAATTTTTGAAACAAAACTACTATGAAAATCTAAGCAAACAGGAGAAATCGTTAGATTTTACATTCTTTATTGAGGGAGATTGTAGCATAACAATAATTAAATTATGTTAAAATTAGGAAAAAGGTTATGGTGAAGGTGGTGCGTGCTGTGCAGCAGTGCAAAAAATGCAATGTGCCTTTTAGTTGGAATAATATTTATCGGTCGTTTTGGGGATGGGTATACAAACCAATTATATGTGAAAATTGTGGTATGAAGCATCGTATTACTGTTTCTGGACGTTTTATCGTTACTCTTCTTACTATTTTACCAATGTTAATATTTGTAAACTTTCTATCACCTTTTAATAATGTTTTATTGACTTTTTCTATTGGAGTATTCTTAGCGTTTATTGGTTCTCTGTTAACTCCGTTCTTAGTAAGATTTAAAGGTGCATAGAAACAAAGGGGATATCCTAATGTAATTTCTAAAATCAATTGACTACATAGTAATTTCAGCTTTAAATTAATGTCTTTAAAGGTTATCTTGAAATCGAGTCTACTGCTATAGGGCGCCATTCTTGAATAAGATTTGCGCCTATTTCCTTTTTAATTTCTTAATACCTAAAAATACAATACCTATTAGTGCTGCAATAATTAAGGTGAATATAAGTATTCCAGCAGGATTCCACATTGACATAAAAACTCCACCTCTCATTTAAGATAATTCTATCACATGCAATCACTATCTTTCCTTATAAAAATTTATATGTAACTTTAATTTGCTCATATTTTGGACAGTGATCATCAACAAAACCAGCTAATAGTTGTCAACATTTTTCAATAAAAAAATTAAAATATAGATGTTATACTAAAAATAAGTATGCCAAATAACCTTCCTGTTTTTCATAATTGGAAGGTTTTGTTTTATATTGTTAAATATAGTTTTTAAGCTAATTCTTGGAAAGTGGTCTTGTTCTTTAATAGCGCATAAATCAAGTGTAAAAGCTTATTAACACAAGCGATAATTGCTACTCTATAAGGTTTACCTTCTTCACGTTTTTTATCGTAAAACGCTCTTAATTTTTTATTCCGAGGAATAACAGTATCACTCGTCTTTTGCTTTCGGGCATCTCTAATTCCACAGTATACGGCCATATATAATGCTTGCCTTAACCTTCTAGATCCTCTCTTCGTTATCCGATTTTGAGTTGCTGTAAATCTTCCAGAAGAGTAAACACTAGGATCTATTCCTGCAAAGGCTACTAACTTTTTAGGATGATTAAACCTATCTATTTCTCCAATTTCGGAAATGATTGTTGCCGCAATCTTTTCTCCGATACCAGGGATAGTTTGGACAATCTAATATTCTGCAATTTCTTTAGCTAGGGCATCTATTTCTGCTTCTATTTGTGATAGGTGCTCTTGATATTGAAGAACGATGGTAATTAACATCTTTAAGTTAAAAATATGACTTTCATACAAGTTGTTTTGAAATGGATTTCGTAATGCTGCTTCCATAAGCTTTTGTGCTTTTTCTTTTGCCCACTTTTCTGAACGTCTGGTACATAACGATACAATCTTGTCAGTTAAGACGGATTCGGTAGTATTTAGTACATGTTCAGAAGTAGGAAATAAGGAAAGAGTCTGTAAAGAGACTTTCGAATATAAATCACCGAAGACACCTCTATATTCAGGAAATACTTGATCTAACACTGTTAGAAGCTGTACCTTGGTTTGTGTAGATATTCCTGAAATTGTCTCTTGTTGTCTTGTAAGATTACGAAGGTTTAAGAGTTGAATACCTCTTTTCTTATACGGCTCAATTTCTTCTTTATAGAATAGTTCGCAAAGAAGATAGGCATCGACAGCGTCTGTTTTTACCTTTCTTAAACTTGTACTCCTTGCTCGATGAAAAATAAGTGGATTCACAATAATATAAACATATTGCTGTTCCTCCAAAAATTGAATAACAGGAGAGTGGTAATGCCCTGTTGACTCTAAGATAACCGAAGGTTGCTTGCCATCAGCTACTCTTTCAATTTCTTTTAAGAATCCTAATAAATTCTCTAAGCCCTCAACAGTATGCTTTACACTAAAACTTTTACGAAAGGGTTGACCCTTATCCAAGAATGCTTGTACCTGACTTTCCCCTTTAGAAACATCCAGACCTACTACTGGATTCATCATCATCTCCTCCTTGTAAAATTAAGATTAGTCGGTTGTCCCTAGAGCTCCTTGTACTGTCATAGGTTCGCTTGTTAAACGGGATCTTTGTCCCAACCAGCCTGAAACATGCTTATACAAGTAGGGAGTGAACAGTTTTGCGGACGGGATCATGTCCCACGGGCGCTACGTTCTACTCCGACTACCGCTATATTAAAACCAAATAAAAAAAGTTCAACCAGTAAAAACTGGTTAAACTTATATTACGAACGGGCGCAAGAATCGAACAACGATGGACTGTTTTAGCAGTCTATTTTTTTAGTCTTTAATCTTAAGACAGGATAGCTCAAGAAGGTATTTGAAGAAAAAACGAGAAATGTTATGTAAAAAGAATTTAAAGGGATGGTATATTAATGAACGATGTAATCGATCTAATCGAAACAAGTAAACCTGGAGTTACGGATATAAATATAAAATCAGCAGAAGAACAATTAGGTGTTTCCTTCCCTAACCAATACAAAGACCTTTTTAAATTAACTAACAATGCTCAAATTGGTGAATGGACTCTATTTCCTATTAAAGACCCCAAAAACTTAAAAAGAACCTGGGATGATATTGTAAGACAAAATCAAGAAGTAAGAGATGAAGGATTGGCGGATGATTTAATATCTATTGGTGAAGATGGTACAGGAGACAAATTGTGTTTTCGGATTGTTGATATGGTAATAGATAATAAAGTTTATATTTGGTATCACGAAACGGAAGAAGTAGATGAAATAGCTCTTAACTAAAAAGAATTTATTTTATCGAATTCTGAATTTGAAGATGACATTGATGAAGATTAATAAATAATTGTTACCATTAATAGCTAATAAAAGGCTTATTAGTTATTCCAGAAAATGGCGCGATTGTTGAGCAACACTGGTAGAAAATGATCAAACTTTTTTATGAAAATCGTCCTCGTGAAATATTTAAAGAGCCTGTTTGGATCAATCTTTTTTTCAAAAGCAGGCTCTTTTATATTTGTTAAATCAACATAATAAGACGTGGTTCAATCAAACTTTTTTATAACCCAACATTAGCAATCAGTCTGAAGTGTTAGCAATTTTTACTTTGTCCACAACCTGAGGCCCAGCATCTTTTGCTGGGCCTTTCTGGTATGTTTAGGAGCCAAAAATAAAGATCACCTTTCGGCGATCTTTATCCAATCTTACGCATTCCTCTGTATTCATCTGAGAGTTTCATAAATTCTGCTTTGTTCTTTGTGTCAAGTGCATCATTGATACGTTCTTCTAGCAATGCTTTCTTCCTGTTAAACAGCGCTTCATCCAAAATCATTTGAATATACATGTCTAATACAGGTTGCTCGGATGGAACGTTTTTCGTGTTACGGGACTTCATGATTTCAGTGTACGATGACTTTTTATTTTTCATGAAATATCACCCCTGATGCCTTTTTTATATTGTATGGAATTTAAACTGGAAAATCAACCAAATTGTTAAAATTTTTAAAAAATTTAATAGGAATATTTTGATTTATGTATGAAAACCTTACAAAGGGAGATGCTATTTTTAAGGATGTGATGTCATGAAAAAAGAAAGAGAGAAGGAATTGTCTTCAACTCCTTTAAATCCGGTTTTTGGCATAGAAATGAATCGTAATGAGATTCAAAATGAACAAAATGATGGATTGGCTGATATTAATGAAAAAGAATGACTTCTTTACAGGAATGTAAAAGAAGTCATTTTTTTGTGGAGTTTTTGTAAATATGTAGATATCTAAAAAAAGACATGATAGATTGAGTTTATGGGATATATTACCTAAAAATTATTAAAAGAGGTGTAAAAAATGGCGAAGGATTTAACAAAAGAAAGAGTAGCTGATTATTTTATTAATCGTTTTACAATGGCAATTTTACCTGGGGAAAATAAGTTTTGTTCTGAAATACTGGAATATGAGCAGGAGATCTTTGTTGAAAAACGACCGATGGAAGTCATTGATCAAAGTTGTCGTTATTTTGGCAGCAGTTATAGCGGAAGAAAAACCGGGTCCAAAGATATAGCTAATATTACACATAAGCCGCCTATTGTGATTGATCCAGCAAATTCGATCTATTTTTTTCCTACAGCCGCCTCAACTAAAGCTAATTGTGCATGGATCGCGCATAGTTTTGTGAAAGAGTACAAAGCGACAAAAGAACATGATACAGAAATTACTTTTACAAATGGAAAGCAAATTACAGTTCCGATGTCTGTCGGTTCATTTGAAAATCAGCTGTTCCGAACGGCTCAATTAAGAGCGGTTATTTCTTCGCGAATTGAACAGGAGCAACGAAAAATAAATATGATGCTTTTACCGAAAGACGAAAAGGAGATTAATGCTTTCTATGAACAAATCATCAGAAAAATGAATCGTTTCTGATAAAAGAATCAAACTTGGAATATAAATATGAATAGTAGAAGGGATTACCTACATTCTGAATCAACTTAACTTTTACCATGATGATGATAGCTCACCTAATAAGATTGGGTATACATCCCGGTTGGAGGGATATGAGCTATCTTCATTTACAAGTTACGCTATTTCTTTGGTTTAAATAAGTATTCCTCCATTATTTCAGAAACTTTGTTTCTGATTCTGGGATTAAAATAATTGTGTTTCTCTTCATAGCCGTTATAAATAAAAGAATAGAGAGTAAATGCTTCATCGCGTTCAACTTGGTGAACTTTAATGTTACGTTTATAAAGCTCACGTTTTATTTCTGACAAATCTTTTTGTGCAAGTTTTAACGATTCTTCAACAATGGTTAAGTATGGCCGATGTAATTTAAAAGGACTTTGTTCAATGACAGCTAAATCTCTGTTAAAGATGGAAACAGCCATCGGTAAGTAAATAGACTGTTCAATCATGTCTCTGATGTCATTTGGAATTCTTGTCATAAAAAGACCTCCTACAAAGGATGGAACATGTGTTCTGTTTTTATTATAAATGATGATGTATATGTTCGCAAGTATGTGGCTTAAGATTATGTTCTTTCTTTTAAGTTTTAATATAAGTGTGTACAATAGAGACAAAGGTTATTTTGAGGAGTTTTGGATGATATTGGAGACACTGCAGGATATTTTTACTTTAGAACAGTTAATGGAAGTTTTTGAAACATATCGTTCATTTGGTCCATTTTTTGCGATATTATTGCCTTTGTTAGAAGCATTTTTGCCATTTTTGCCACTTGTTGTTTTTATTGTTGCAAATGTTAATTCATTTGGACTTTGGATGGGATTCTTATTGTCTTGGATCGGTGCTTGTTCAGGTGCTATTATTGTATTTATTATCATGAGAAAGCTTGGCAAGTGGAAATGGATCCAAAGGATTAAGGAAAAAAAAGGAATGAGGAGACTTTTAACTTGGATTGAACGCAGAGGCTTTAGTCCACTTTTTCTTATCTTGTGTTTTCCTTTCACTCCTTCTGCTGTAATTAATGTTGTTGCAGGACTTTCACGAATAAGTTATTGGCAATTTATTCTGGCAGTTTTAGCAGGCAAACTTGTTATGATTTTTATGGTGAGTTTTATTGGTCAAGATCTGCGGGCTCTTATTACTCAACCAACAAGAGCAGCCATTGCAGGAGTGGTCATTTTCTTATTATGGTTTGTAGGCAAGCAGGTGGAAAAGCGTTTAAATACAACAATGACAACAAGAAAAAGAGGTAGCTAATCTCTAGGAGGTTGTATGAAAAAACGAGGAATTGCTTTTACTGCAGTAGGGATTTGTTTAACGGCTATTTTTATAAAAAACTTGGTCTTCGTAGAGTATAAAGTTGAGGGTGTATCCATGCAACCAACGTATGAAGAAGGCCGATTGCTATCGATTAATAAATTAGGGTTTATTTTTTCATCGATAAAAAGATTTGATGTCATATTATTTCATCCACCAAACAGTGAGGAAATATATATTAAAAGGATTATCGGATTACCAGGTGATGAAATACACTATGAGGATGATCAGTTATATGTGAACGGTAACGCCGTCAATGAACCTTTTTTAACTTCTTCAGATGATCAAATAGACATCATGAAAAAGACAGGAAGCTTTACACTGGAGGAAATTACGGATAAAGCCCGGATTCCGGAGGGCTATATATTTGTCATTGGGGATAACCGGATCCAAAGTCGGGACAGTCGTCATTTCGGTCTTGTTAATATTGATAATATTATAGGAACTGTACATGATAAAAAATAATGCTGACTCATGAAGAACTTTTGTGAGTTAGCATTTTTTGTATTATACAGTACAGAAAGTAAAAGATTGATAATAGCAAAGGAAATAAGTTAGATCTTTCCATATTTCTAGCAACTTATCATATAATAAAACTATGAGCACGTGCTCAGGGTAGATTTGTAAAAAAGGGGATGGAAACATGTGCGAGGTAGTGATTACGGCTGCGGTTAGAACGCCTATCGGGACATTTGGTGGCGCTTTCAAAGAACTGTTGCCCACCCAATTAGCTGTTCCGGTGTTAGATGAGGTGGTGAAAAGAAGTAAACTTGAGAAGCATGAGGTAGATGAGGTGATATTAGGGCACTGTATTCAACGGACTGATGAGCCCAATACAGCACGCACATCTGCCCTATTAGCCGAATTTCCAGATACAACAACAGGATTTACCATTCAAAGGCAATGTGCGTCAGGTCTTCAGGCTATTCTGTCTGCTGCTATGCAAATACAAACTGGTCAATCCAACATTGTCATCGCCGGTGGGGTAGAAGTGATGAGTTCAAGCCCCTATTTATTAAAACAGCATCGCTGGGGCTCGCGACTTCAGCATAGTCAAGTGACAGATAGTGTGTGGGAAATATTGAAAGATCCAATTCACCATATTATGATGGGGGAGACAGCTGAAAATGTGGCTGAAGTCTATAATATCACACGCCAGGAGCAGGATGAGCTTGCATTATTAAGTCAAAACCGAGCATTGTCAGCAATCGAGAGTGGGAAGTTTAAGGATGAGCTAGTCCCAATAAAGGTGAAATCTAGGAAGGGAGAAGTCACAATATCTCAGGATGAAGGGCCAAGACAGGTTTCATTAGAAAAACTTGCTTCATTACCTGCAATTTTCAGAGAAAACGGTTCGGTTACAGCTGGAAATGCTTCTACATTAAATGATGGCGCGGCAGCACTTGTATTAATGACGCGAGAGGAAGCAGAAAAAAGAAATTTGACCATCTTGGGGACAATCTCTCACTACACGGTAGTAGGAGTCGATCCAAAAATGATGGGGATAGGTCCTGTTCCTGCGATCCAAAAAGGATTAAAAGCACTGGATTGGTCTGTAGATGATCTTGATGTGATCGAGATTAATGAGGCATTTGCCGCTCAATATCTTGCTGTTGAAAAGCAATTAAATCTAAACAGAGAGAAAGTAAATGTAAATGGAAGTGGCATTAGCTTGGGACACCCTATTGGTTGTACGGGTTCAAGAATTGTTGTAAGTCTTTTACATGAAATGCGGCGTCGTGATTCCAAAAAAGGTCTCGCCTCCTTATGTGTCGGCGGTGGAATTGGTGTAGCCCTTTTTATAGAAAGATAGATTGGTAAGGGCTAAGGATGGTTAGCCCTTTACTTGCGGCTTGAGGAAAATAAGAACAAGGAAACTAACACCAAACAACGTAATAAATAAAATTAGGGTTGAGTGAAAAGATAATAAGCTTGATAAAATAGGACCAATACTTGCTCCGGTTAATAGGATAAATGAATAAAGAGAAATAGCAGTTGCTCTCCTTTCGGCAGCAGCTTCTCCTATAAACGTAATTAAAGATGGAATAAAAACAGCAATCGCAGAAACAAATAAGATGGATATAGCTGTTATGATGACCAATTGTTTAACAAGCAACATAAATGAAAAAGAAAGAATCATAAAGGTTAAGCAAATGAGCATGATTTTTTGAGGTGTCATTTTTTTAAACCAGTGTCCACTAAACAAAGAAAGCGGCGTACCAATTAACGCAATACTTCTGCTGAAAAATAGCTCCTTTTCCTGTCCTGCATAATATTGGGCAAGCTCTTCGTAAAAAGAGACGAAGGACATGAGTGTTATAAAGGTCATGCAAAGTCCAATCATGACAGGTGCTTGAAAAAGTGTATTTTTAGATGAGGAAGAGGGAGTGGGATGTGCTGGTTTGTTCCAATTTACCTTAGGAAGAAGATAAATCGCACAAACGGATAGAATCAAATATGTCAGGCTGAAAAAGTAGAAAACAGCTTGCCAATTATATACATGAACAAGGGTTGAGCTAATAAGCTGCCCGATGATACCTGCCATTAGAAAGCCTGTATTAATGACCGCGATCACAAATGTTCTCCGCTTTACAGGAAAAGCATCAAAGCAGTAAGCATAGGCAACCGGAGCAAAACTTCCTAACACCATTCCTTGAATCCCTCTTAAAATATAAAAGCTTTGTAAAGATAAAATTGTTGTAAGGCTAAATGTTAAAAGAAAAGAAGCAAACATACCAAAACATAGAACATATCTTTTAGAAAAAGCTCTCGAAACAGGACCGAAGCTTAATAGGCCAATTGCATAACAAAAGGTAAAGACGGTGCTGGAAAAAACAGCTTCTTCATATGTAGAGGACAGCCCTTCAGCCAGGTAAGAATACATAGGAATAAGAAAATAAATATTACTTGCAACACTAACAGCAGCAAGCCAAAAAAACAAACTAACTAACCGGCTTCTCACCCACCCCACCCCCTTCTGTCATATTATGAACCACCAACTGGTTTGGTGTCCCTAAGACAAAAGTTGGCAAGCGGGAAAAATGGAATTTGCTTAAAAAGTAAAGTAAAATAGTAATAGATAATTAGAACTTTAATAAATGACTATTACCAAATTCAACCAATTACTACCACGCTATTTTAGTTGTGGTATTTATTTTTTCTTACTATCAGTAAGTTATAAGAGAGTATAAAATTTTATACTTAGTGTTGGTGTCCAGCTCCAGCGCCTAGCCCCTCGGGGTCATAAGCCACTCAGGAATTGAAGACAAAGAACGTCTTCTATTCCTGAGCGTCTTATGCCTGTCGGGGCTGATCAAGGCGCTTGCGCTATTCTTATCCTAAAACGTTAGCGGGGTATTAGCATGACGATTCAATTTATCCTTGGTCGCTCCGGAAGCGGAAAAACAGAAACAATAGTAAACGAAATAAGAGACAGATTATTTGATGAACCAATAGGAAGACCGATTATTTATCTTGTTCCAGATCAAATGACATTTGGTGCTGAATATGAATTAATCCGCACACCAAACCTGGGCGGAATGATTAGAGCTCAAACCTTTAGCTTCAGTCGTTTGGCATGGAGAGTGCTGCAAGAAACAGGCGGGATGACGCGTCAGCATCTTTCAAGCACCGGAATCCAAATGCTATTAAGAAAATTAGTAGAACAATATAAACAAGAATTTAAGGTGTTTTCAAAAGCCAGTGATAAAAATGGATTTATTGAGCAATTAGAGACAATGCTAACAGAGTTTAAACGGTATTGTTTATCACCGGAAGAGTTGGAGCAATATTTAGCAGGTGCGCAAACAGAGCTAGATCAAAAATCATTAACAGATAAGCTCCACGACATGGCGATTCTCTATAAACAAATGGAAATTCAATTAAGTCAGCAGTATGTTGATTCTGAAGATTATTTAAGATTGCTTGCAGAAAAAGTACAAGACTCAAATTATTTACAATCAGCAGATGTTTATATTGATGGATTTCATAGCTTTACACCACAAGAATATGAAGTGGTAGGCTCATTAATCAAGCATGCAAAAAATGTGAAAATTGCCCTTACTGCGGACAAGCCGTATGAGGATTTTCTTCCGCATGAATTGCACCTATTCCAAATGACGGGAAAAACCTATCATAAAATTCTCGAGTTGGCTAAAGAAGCAGGTAAACAAGTTGATGAACCTTTGCTTCTCAAAGAACAACATCGCTTTTATAAAAGCCCATCTCTACAACATTTAGAAACATATTATGATATGAGACCAACACAAATATTTGAAGACAGGACAAGCATTACTATCTATCAAGCTGCAAACCGCCGCTCTGAGATTGAAGGAATTGCAAGAAACATTCAATCACTTATGAGACAAGGTGAGTATCGTTACCGTGATATCGCTTTACTTGTACGAAATTCAAATGAATACCGGGATGTAATTGAACAAGTTTTTCGTGATTATGAGGTGCCGTTCTTTATTGATCAAAAGCGATCGATGCTAAATCATCCATTAGTGGAACTTATTCGTTCTACTCTGGAGGTGATCAATGGTCATTGGCGATATGAGGCTGTGTTTCGGGCGATAAAAACAGAAATGCTGTTTCCGTTAACAGAGCAACTCGAGTCTCTTCGCGAAGATATGGATTTGCTGGAAAACTATGTTTTATCTTATGGCATTCAAGGTTCAAAATGGACGAAAGATGAGCGTTGGCGCTATCGACGTTTTTATTCACTTGACGATGAGTTTGTCGTGACAGATGAAGAAAAACAAATGGAAGATAAATTAAATCAGCTTCGGGAACTGATTGTTCAACCGGTCCAATCCCTTCATCAAAGATTAAAACGAAGTAAAACCGGACGTTCTCTTGCAGAGGCCTTGTATTTGTATTTAGAAGAATTACAGATTCCTCAAAAGCTGGAAACACTTCGTCTGAAGGCGGAGGAAAACGGACAATTGTTAGAAGCACGAGAGCATGATCAAGTATGGCAAGCGGTTGTGAATCTCTTGGATGAGTTTGTTGAAATGATGGAAGAAGAGCAGGTTTCATTAAAGCTCTTTTCTGAAATGCTTGAAACGGGTTTAGAATCGATGAAATTCTCACTCGTTCCACCTGCCATTGATCAAGTATTAATTGCAGACTTGGAAAAATCAAGGTTCTTTCATGTGAAATGCTCCTTTATTGTTGGAGCAAATGATGGAGTCATACCGGCAAGACCGAAGGAAGAAGGGATTTTAACAGAGGATGACAGAGAGTTCCTTCACTATCAAGGTGTAGAATTAGCCCCTACAGCTAGACAACAGCTCCTTGATGAAAACTTTATTATTTATATGGGGTTAGCAAGTCCTTCTGAAAGGCTGTTTCTTTCTTATCCAATGGCAGATGAAGAAGGTAAGGCATTGCTTCCTTCTGTGATCATTAAGCGAATGCAGGAGATGTTTCCTTTAATTGAAAAGAAGAGACTGATCAATGAGCCGGAACAGTTAACAACCGAAGAGCAGTTATCTTTTATCATAAATCAGAATGTTACGCTTTCCTATGTGACCTCACAGTTGCAATCATGGAAAAGGGGATATCCAATCCATCCTTTATGGTGGGATGCTTATAATGATTTTTTGAACTCAGAAACAAAGCAAATGACCAAAAGAGTGTTAAGCAGCTTATCCTATGAAAACAAATCAAATCAGCTTAAACCTTCTATTAGCCGGGAACTGTACGGTGAGCATATTCAAGGCAGTGTGTCACGAATGGAGAAATTTAACAGCTGTCCATTCTCCCATTTTGCCTCACACGGCTTAAAGCTTAGAGAAAGGCAATTTTTCAAGCTGGAGGCACCTGACATAGGACAGATGTTCCACTCTGCTCTTAAGCTCATTTCCGATCGATTGCAGCAGTTAAAGCTTGATTGGAAGGAGCTTACAAAGGATCAATGTGAGCGACTTTCGAATGATGCTGTTGAAAGATTGGCACCACGTTTACAAAAGGAAATCTTATTGAGCTCAAATCGTTATCACTATATTAAACGCAAGCTTCAAAAAATACTTGCTCGTGCTTCAACAATCTTAAGTGAGCATGCCAAAGCAAGCGGATTTGCACCGGTTGGATTAGAGTTGGGTTTTGGTCAAGGCGGAGAGCTGCCACCAATTCGTTTTACATTGCCAAACGGCTGCACAATGGAGGTTGCAGGGAGAATTGACCGTGTTGATAAAGCAACAGGTTCAAATGGTGTGTTATTGCGAATTGTAGACTATAAATCAAGTGAAAAAAATGTTCAGCTTTCCGAAGTGTATTACGGTTTAGCACTGCAAATGCTCACATATTTAGACGTTATTATTTCAAATTCGCATTCTTGGCTTGGCGTGAAGGCGACTCCTGCAGGTGTATTGTACTTCCATGTACATGATCCGATGATTCAAGCATCAACTCTATTACCGGAAGAAAAGCTTGACGATGAAATTTTTAAGAAGTTTAAAATGAAAGGCCTCTTACTAGGTGATGAAGAAGCCGTTAAATTAATGGATAACACATTAACGGAAGGAAGCACGTCAAATATAATTGCAGCAGGCTTAAAAAAGGATGGAGGATTCCGTTCAACTTCTGCTATAGCGAGTGAAGATGAGTTTGAGCTGTTGCGTAACCATGTTCGTTCAACATTTAAGAAAATAGGCACCAATATTACCGATGGTGTGACCGATATTAGTCCATACAAGCTAAAAGATAAAATGCCATGTACGTATTGTGAATATAGATCGGTTTGTCAATTTGATGAATCGTTAGAAGAAAACAATTTCCGTATCCTAAAAAGTGAGAAAAATGATGAAGTGCTAAGAAAACTAAGAGAGGAGGCAGGGCGTCATGAGTGAACTAATTCCAAAACCGGAAAATAGCCAATGGACGGATGATCAATGGAAAGCGATTGTGGCTAGCGGACAGGATATTTTAGTTGCAGCTGCTGCCGGTTCAGGGAAAACAGCTGTCTTAGTTGAGCGAATCATCCGGAAGATTTTAAATCGGGAAAACCCTGTTGATGTAGATTCCCTTTTAGTCGTTACGTTCACAAATGCCTCAGCTGCTGAAATGCGGAGCCGTATTGGAGAAGCGCTCGAAAAAGCGCTAAAGGAGAATCCATCATCTCTACATTTACGAAGACAGCTTACATTGCTGAATAAGGCATCTATTTCAACATTACATTCATTTTGTTTACAGGTTGTCCGGAAGTACTACTATTTGATTAACATTGATCCAAGCTTCCGCATCGCCGATCAAACTGAGGGCCAATTACTGATTGATGAGGTTCTTGATGAAATGTTTGAAGAGGAATATAGCCGAGAAGAGAATGAAGAGTTCTTTGACTTAGTTGATCGATATACATCAGATCGAAGTGATATGGAACTTCAGTCATTAATACGGGAACTTTACTTTTTCTCCAGATCACATCCAACACCATCTGTTTGGCTTGATCAGCTTACAGAGATGTACGATATTGATGAAAATGAAATGAATTCATTGCCGTTTATTACGTATCTTTTGCAGGATATTGACATGCAATTAACAGGGGCTAAAGACCAGCTGTTACAAGCTATGGAGCTCACAAAGCAGCCTGCAGGTCCGGCCCCAAGAGCGGAAAATTTAGAGGATGATTTAAAACAGATTGCTGGGATTCTTGCACATAAGGATTCATGGGATTTGCTTGGAGAACAACTTAAAAAATTCAAAATGACTCGTGGAAAAATTGTAAAAGGTGATCAATATGATAAAAGCCTTACAGATCAAGTGACGGCATTACGAAATGCAGCCAAAAAACAAATCGAACAGCTTCGGGATGAACTTTTTACTCGTCCGCTGGCAGCATATATTCAAGACTTCCAACACTTAAAACCTGTAGTGAAAAAACTGGTTTCTCTTGTTCAGCAGTTTGCAGATCGTTATGAAGGCATGAAAAAGGAAAAAGGCATTGTTGATTTTGCTGATCTGGAGCATTACTGCCTGCAAATTCTTCAAACAGAAAAAGGGCAACCAAGTGAGGCGGCGCTTTATTATAAACAACAGTTTGTTGAAGTGTTAGTTGATGAATATCAAGATACGAATCTTGTACAGGAATCTATTTTGAAATACGTCACAAAGGAAGAAGAAGCAACCGGAAATCTTTTTATGGTAGGAGATGTAAAACAATCCATCTATCGCTTCCGATTGGCGGAGCCTTTTCTCTTTTTAAGTAAGTATAAACGATTTACACAAATGCCGGAAAACAGTGGAATGCGAATTGATTTATCAAAGAACTTTCGAAGCCGTTCAGAAGTGCTTGATGGAACAAACTATTTGTTTAAGCAGATTATGGGTGAGACGGTTGGAGAGATCGTGTATGATCATGATGCAGAATTAAAGCTCGGAGCTGACTATCCGGATAATCAGCTGATGAGTACTGAACTCTTACTCATTGAACGTGGTGGTGAAGAAACCGGTTCTGAGAAGGAAGAAGTAGATGATGAAGGAGTTTTTGATGAGCAAGAGCTGGAAACCGTTCAACTTGAAGCAAGATTGATGGCTAAAAAGATTAAAACATTAATAGATGAACAGTTTCAAATTTATGATCGAGCTATAGGTGGAACACGAAATATCACATATCGTGATGTGGTGATTCTCCTTCGTTCTATGCCATGGGCTCCACAAATAATGGAGGAGTTCAAACAGGCTGGAATACCCGTCTACGCGAATCTGTCAAATGGATATTTTGAAGCAACAGAAGTAGCCATTATGCTCTCTGTCCTAAAAATTATCGATAACCCTTTTCAGGATATTCCGTTAGCTTCAGCGTTACGCTCACCTGTTGTCGGACTAAGTGAAAATGAATTAGCACTAATTCGAACCTATGATCGAAAAGGCACGTTTTATGAAGCTGTGAAAGCATTCATTGTAACTGGAGAACAGGACCAGCAAGAATTATTTCATAAACTAAACCCATTTATTGACTTGTTACAAGGATGGCGTGACTTAGCGAGAAAGGGTTCTGTTTCTGATTTAATTTGGCAGCTTTACCGTGATACAAAGTTTTTTGATTTTGTTGGTGGAATGCCTGGAGGTAAGCAGCGTCAAGCAAACCTCCGTGCACTATATGATCGGGCGCGACAATATGAAGCAACATCATTTAGAGGTTTGTTCCGCTTTTTACGTTTTATTGAAAGAATGCAGGATCGCGGGGATGATTTAGGGGCAGCTCGTGCTCTTGGTGAGCAGGAGGATGTTGTCAGATTAATGACTATTCATAGTAGTAAAGGATTGGAGTTTCCGGTTGTATTCGTTGCAGGTCTTTCCAAGCAATTTAATATGATGGATTTAAATAAAAAATATTTACTTGATAAAGAGCTGGGATTCGGAACAAAGTTGATCAATCCTAAGTTGCGTGTTAGTTACCCAACATTACCTTATATTGCACTAAAGAAAAAAATGAGAATGGAGCTTCTTGCAGAAGAAATGCGTGTCCTCTATGTCGCACTTACTCGTGCAAAAGAAAAGCTCTACTTGTTAGGGACGTTAAAGGATCCTGATAAAACAATGACAAATTGGAGAAATCATCTTTCACATACAGAATGGCTGTTACCTGACTTTGAACGTGCAAAAGCTAAAAGCTATTTGGATTGGATCGGCCCGGCGTTAATTCGTCATAAAGATTGTATTGTACTTAGTGAAGGACAGATTTGTTTTAATGAAGACATTGCAGGACATCCCTCACGTTGGCTCATCGAAAATGTAAAAGGGGAAGAGCTGAAAGAAACATTTAAAGCCGAGCAGGAATTAAATCATGAGCTTCTGATTTCTATTCAAGAAGGTGAAACTGTACCAATTGAAAGTGAATGGAAGGAAGCCGTTCAACATCAGCTTTCATGGTTTTATCCTTATAAGCAGGCAACAGTGAGCAGATCAAAGCAATCGGTCACAGAATTAAAAAGACAGCGTGAAGTTCAAGATGAATATAGTGATCAGCAGCTGATAAAGAGGACGGATGCACAAACACTTCTTTTTAATCGACCAAGTTTTATGCAAACAAAGTCCATCACTCCTGCGGAGAGAGGAACAGCGATGCATGCTGTCATGCAGCATATCGAACTCCAAGGAGAAATAACAGAAAAAACCATTACACAAAAGATAGAAGATCTTGTTCAAAGGGAAATTCTTACTCCTGAGCTGGCCAAAGTGATTGATGTCAATCAAATTATCGCTTTTTTCTCTTCAGATCTTGGTCAAAGAATGGTACATGCGAGACAGGTTTATCGGGAGGTTCCATTTAGTTACGCATTAGACGCGGATCAACTTTATAAAGATATGAAAGATGAACCAATCTTAATACAAGGTGTCATTGACTGTTTATTTGAGGACGAGCAGGGGACTGTTTTGCTAGATTATAAGACAGATACCATCAAAGGACGCTTTAATCAGGACAGACTAGCTGTTGAAGAAATAGTAAAGGACCGCTATCGTATACAGATAGATTTATATACAAAGGCAGTGGAAGATATACTGCACCGCCCTCTTCAGGAAAAGTACCTGTTTTTCTTTGATGGTGGTTATTTGATCAACATGTAGAAAAAGTTCATTGAAAAACATAAGTGCAATCGGTCTAATGCCGATTGCTCTTGCTATTCAAGTGGAAAACAGACCAGAAAGGAATGTTTATAAATGCGTTTATTGCATACGGCAGATTGGCATCTGGGTCGAGCTCTTGAAGGAAGAAGCCGGCTGGCAGAACAGGCACAATTTATTGATGAACTTGTCAGAATAGTAGAGGAAGAAAAGGTTGATGCCATTTTAATGGCCGGTGATGCCTTTGATACAGTGAACCCCCCTGCTGCGGCTGAACAATTATTCTATGATGGACTATCCAGATTATCGGACCATGGTAAACGCCCCATTGTTGTCATTGCAGGAAACCATGATAATCCGGATCGATTATCTGCTGCATCTCCTTTGGCAGGTAATCATTCCATTCATTTAATCGGATATCCGAAGACTGAAGTTATTAAGGTAGACATACCTGCAGTCAACCAACAAATAATGGTTGCGGCACTCGCTTACCCTTCTGAAGCACGCCTTGAGCAAGTGTTATCACAGGAACACGATGAAGTTCTCCTTCGAAATAAATATGATGAACGAATACGTGATTTATTTTCCATCATGAGTAAGCAATTTCAGCAAGATACAGTCAATATTGCCATGAGCCATATTCATGTAGCAGGTGGAAGCTCTTCTGATTCAGAGCGGCCAATCGAAGTAGGCGGGGCATATACTGTTGCGGCAACGAGTATGCCTCAAGCCGCTCAATATGTAGCATTAGGTCACTTGCATCGCCCACAAAATATGAAGCGTGCAAGTACGTTGACAAGATATTCTGGCTCTCCGCTTGCATATAGTTTTTCGGAAATCGGCTATACCAAATCGGTTACAATTCTTGATGCAGAACCAAATCAACCGGTTGTCATGAAAGAAATTCCGTTATCATCTGGAAAGCCGTTAGTGAAATGGAAGGCGACCGATGGAATAAGTCAGGTTCACCAATGGCTTGATGAAGGAAGAGATTCAACAGCTTGGATTGATTTAGAAATACACTTAACAAGCACATTATCTATTGAAGAAATCCATCGATTACGAAAATGGCATCCAGGTTTTATCCATATTCGTCCTGTTTTCCAAGCAGAACAAGAAGTAGCAGCAACTAGACAAGCAAATCTGCCAATCGATCAATTGTTTACACAGTTTTATGAAAAACAAACAGGTGGAGCCAAACCTGAAGACGAGCTTATTAAGCTGTTTTTGGAACTGGTCAATCAGGATGAGGTGCAAGAGGAAGGTGATGAAGCATGAAGCCTATATCATTAAGTGTTGCCGGTTTGCATAGTTTTCGTGAAAAGCAGACCATTCAATTTGACTCTCTTTGCGATGGAGGGATTTTCGGAATTTTTGGTCCAACCGGAAGTGGAAAATCATCCATTTTAGATGCCATGACACTCGCTTTATATGGAAAAGTGGAGCGAGCGATGAACAATACACATGGCATCCTTAATCATGCGGAAGATCAGCTAACGGTTGCCTTCACCTTTGAACTTGAAAATGCTTCTGCAAAGAAACGGTATATTGTTGAACGTGTGTTTAAACGAACAGATGATATTAGAGTGAAAACAGCTATTTGCCGATTAATTGAAGAGGATGAAGAACATATAGTTCTGGCTGACAAGGCGGTTGATGTAAATGAAAAAATCTATGGATTGCTCGGGTTGACAATTGATGATTTTACTCGTGCCGTTGTGCTGCCACAAGGGAAATTTGCTGAATTTTTATCTTTAAAAGGGGCAGAAAGAAGGCAAATGCTTCAGCGTTTATTCCATCTAGAGCAATATGGTGATCAATTGCTGAAAAAGTTAAAAAAACGCTTAGCTTCAACCCGTATTGAACGAAATGAACTGGAAGCAGAAAAAACAGGTTTAGGTGATGCGTCAGTCGAGGCAGTTGAAGAAGCGAAAAATCATGTGAATGAAGCAAAAATTTTGTTGGAAAAGCGTCAAAAAGAGTTAGAAAGTGTCACAAAAGACTTTGAGCAAAAACAAACTCTTTGGAATTTGCAGTTGGAAAAGGCTGAAATCGAAAAAGAAAAGCTGTCTGTAAAAAAAGCAGAAGAACAAATTGGCGCTTTAGAAAAACAATTGAAGTCTGCAGAGGAAGCAGAGGCTTTAAGACCGTATGCCGAAGCCCTTCAGGCACGGAAAAAGGAAAAAAATGAAGCAGAAATCAACTTGATTACTGCTAAAAAAAGCTATGAAAAAATGAAAGAAAAGTACGAAACAACCAGTCGGGAGTACGAGAGAATTCGAGCGAAAAAAGCGGAACAGGAACCATTGCTTGTAACAAAGCGTGAGAAACTATTACAGTTGCAAAAGGTTGAAGAGGAGCTTGAACGGGAGCGAAAGCTGCTTCAGGAAGCGGAAAAAGAGTACGTTACCCTGCAAAATCAGCGGGAACATCATCAGACATTATTAGTAAAGGCTCAACAGTTAGTGGAAAAAGCGGTTAATAAGCAACAAGTATTAAAAGATGAGCAGCAAAACAATGTGGTGACGACAAAGGATCGTGATCAAGTACGTGGTGCCATAGATGCGAAACAACATGTACTTAGAAGTAAGCAGCAATATGTTGAAACAGCTGAATTACTAAATAGAAAAACAAAAGCTATTCAGACAGAAAAAGAGAAAGCCGGTTTAACAACTGAGCAATTGCAAAGAAATAAACAACAGTTAATGACACAGTTTCGTGAGTTAAATAAGCTTTATTACTATGTAGTAGAGCGGGAAAATGAATATAAGCAGACAGTTTCAATGGCTAAAAATAGAGTGGAAAAAGCCGTAAAGGAAGAAGAAAAGGCGAAAAGCAAAAAACTTGCGTATGAGTTAGTTAACGATCTAAAAGAAGGTGAGCCTTGTCCGGTTTGTGGATCTTGTCAACATCCTAGTCCTGTTCATGCCAAACCAGATCATGACAAGCTGGAAAGTCTGTCAGAATCAATGAAGCAGCAGCTTGAACAGCTACAAATGTTAGGGCATGAGCCACAATCTTTAAAGGTGAAGGCGGAAGGTTTATCAGAACAGCTTGTTTCAGAATTTGAATTTTTGCAAGCAGTGAAAGCAACAGAAGATATTCAAGTAGACGAAATACTCAAAAATGCTCAGGATGTATCAATTGAGCAAATGTCTCACCTTCTGCAAACTGAATTCAAACGCCTTACCCAGGATTATTTACAAGTAAGAGATGCTATAGAGAAACTGGTAAAACTGTACCGCGAATGCCAGAAGGAGGAAGTAAGAAGGAGAGACAGTATCTCCTCAGCGATTTTGGATGCGAAAGAGTGGGAAGATAAGGCGAATTCATACAAGGAAAGCTATGAACAAAGCTTGTCTTATTATAATGAGAAATTCACTTTGATCCCTTTTGAAGAGGTTGAAAAGCGACAACAAGAAATCTCGGAAAAAGATGCTGCCAATGAACTGCTAACAGAAAGAATTCAAAAAAGCTTCTCCTTTATTGAAGAACAACAAGCTTTAGTGAAAGAACAAGAACAGATGAATCAGCAACTAACAGAGCAGCAAATTGCATTAAACGCAACGTTGCAAAATCGTCGTTCGTCCGTTAAGGATAAGGAAGAAATGCTAATTGGAATAACAACTGAGATGACCATTGCCGCACAAATTCAGGAAATGGAATCACAAATTAAGAATCTAATAGAGAAAGAAAATAATTTATATCAATTATGGCAAAAAGAGTCAAACGAGCTTCATACACTGCAAAGTGAACAAGCAGCACATGAAAAATCATTAAACCAAGCAGCCAGACAAGTTGAAGGGTCTGAGAAAGCCTGGGAACAAGCCAAACAAGAAACAGACTTTTTAACGATTGAAGAAACACTCGCTTCTTTATTAACTTCTGATGAAAGACAACAAATGAAAGTGAAAATAGAAGCGTTTAGGGATAAAATGAAGCAACTTAACACAGACTTAAACAAAATCGAAGAGAAATTAGAGGGGAAAGCGGTCACACAAGAACAATGGGATCATATTCAAATGATAAGACATGAGATGAAGCTGCAAACAGACGAAGCCGTTGCAAATAAAGGAGCAGCAATAAATGCATTAGACGTGCTTCTTGAAAAACATGAACGATTTACAGCTATTGAAAATAAACAAAAAGAACTTGATGACATGCTGCAGAAACTTGAAAAGCTTCAATCAGTATTTAAAGGAAATAGCTTTGTAGAATATGTGGCAGAAGAACAACTGCAGCAAGTCAGTCGTGATGCTTCTGAGCGTTTATCTCTGTTAACACGTGGCCGATATGCAATCGAAGTGGATTCTCAAGGTGGCTTCATCATGAGGGATGACGCAAATGGCGGAGTCAGACGCCCTGTTTCAACACTATCCGGTGGGGAAACCTTCCTCACATCTTTAGCTCTGGCGTTATCATTATCAACTCAAATCCAATTAAGGGGAGAATACCCGCTTCAATTTTTCTTCTTGGATGAAGGATTTGGTACACTTGATGTTGAGTTACTTGATACCGTGATTTCAGCACTGGAAAAGCTTCAAGCACAAAACCTGTCAGTTGGGGTAATAAGTCATGTCCAGGAATTAAGGGCCAGATTACCAAGGAAACTAATTGTCGTACCGGCCGAACCTTCCGGAAAAGGAACTTCTGTTTATTTAGAATCTCTCTAATGCTAAAAGGATTGAAGAAGACATGGGGAAGAAAAAGGAAATCGGTACATGTGAATTATGTGAAAGAGAAGAGGTTGAAACAACCATTCACCATTTAACACCTAAGGAAATGGGCGGAACCTTTTTACCGACAGCCAATCTCTGTATAGCCTGCCATAAACAAATTCATGCACTCTATACGAACGAGGAATTAGCAGCGAGGCTTTCAACAATCCAAGAGTTAAAACAAGATGAAAAACTCAAAAGCTTCATTAAATGGATTCGTAAGCAACCATCAACAAAGTTGGTTCAAACGAGAAAATCAAATGAACGGAAACAAAAAAGGCGTTAAAAATGGTCGAGCTTACTGCTTGACCATTTTTTATTGTTTTAAATCTTGATAAAAGGAAGATGCTGTAACAGCATCCTCCTCTTTTAACATTCTGTTTAATTATTAGCAACCATGTTTTGATCAGCTACATCAGGATCAATTAAATTAGTTGCACTTATTCCATTATTAATAATATGGAAATCACCTGTGCTTCCCCCGCCAGACCCTGAGGCGGACTTTGCCTGGCTTTTTGGAGCAAGATAGAACGTGTCACCAAAATTAACTACGCCTCCACCTACATGGTTAATCTTAATCGGACCGACAATTGCTGGCATATAAAACACCCTTTACAGTTTACTACTACATTACAATATGCTAGGTATATTAAATATGTTCTGACTACACTGAAACATCTACCGGGCCTTCTCTATCCGTTTTCACCCTTTAATTGTCGGATATGTTTCACTCTAGCTTCAGCTATAATATCTTTTGTTGATCCAATGTGAAAAACAGCAGAACTTGAAAGTGCTGCAATATTAACAAAAGATACATTGATCGTTGGTTTTTCATGGAAAAAATTCGTTGTTATCTTTTCATAGATAATTGGTTGAGGAATTTCTTCCTGAAAGGCTTGAAACATAGATGTATCTCCTTCATAGTCGAAAAACCTTTCCTCCTCACGCTGTACGGCCAGGACATTTGTTGTAGGCTTTATCTGAAAAGAATCACCAATCTGAAAAACAGAACTTAGCCCGACAGAATTTACATAAGCTGATGAAACATTTGACTGACGATTAATCATTGTGGAGCCAACGGTACAAGCGGACCGATAATGAGAGATTCAGGAGGTGTATCAAAGATAGATGATAGCAAAATGGTCTGTGTATCACCAATAAGGAAAACTGATGAACTCGCTACCCCGACGACCCGGATGTTTCCAACCTCTATATTCCGATTCACAACTGTAAAATTCATAATTTAAGTCACTCCTTATTGAACAGAATCTTTAGGCAAGTGCTGTAAAAAATGATTAATGGAATTCTCAACATCCTTTTTTACTAAAGCGAAAATTTCCTGTTTCTTAGTTTCAAGAGAATCCTGATTCGTTAAAGGCTGAAGATTTAAGTAATATTGAATTCGACTATCAATTTGTTTTCGAATATCTGCGATAATATGCTGACGATGAGGTTCATCAAGCTTTAAGTCATATTGTTTTTCGGCATGATGAATATATTGAGCACAATCATGACTTAAAAAGTGATGAATATCATGTGAACATTTTTTTAACAATTGATCACGAAGTTGTTGTTGACCTCCATTTACATTCATTCCGTTTTGTTGAACCTCAAAGTTATCGATTTGATCAGGATCAGTTGGATTTAGTCCAATATTTAACACACCATCAAGTTGTTCTACTTTTAATTGATCGAATTTATATTCAATTCTTTCAATATTTGTGACAGGTTGATTTTTTAATTTTTCTATGTCAGTGCGAAGACCTGTTATTTGTTTGGTAAGTTGTTGAATCATTTTGTCTTGCTGCTGAACATAATGATGCATTTGCTGTAAGTAATTCATCATATCGTTATAGTTCAAAGTCATTCACCCACCTTTGTTTCTCGCTCAACAGTTGTTACACATAGTGTATGCACACAATGAAAAATGGGTGAATGCCTAGAACATTTATGATGCGGAAGACGGCGAGGTTAATGGGACAACAAGACCATTAGTGGAAGGTGATTGAACACCTGTTGGCGTTGCTGTTTCAATTTGAGGTGCCGGTTGATAAAAACCGCCGGTATTATACAAATTTGATAAAGGCTTAATCATGCCTGCACTCCCAATCTGCAATACCGAAGAGTTACTAACTGCATCTACTCGAAGGTAATTAATACAGATTGATTGATTAATATAAAAATTCATCATTACACTTCCTTTGTGTTGAAGGTTATGACTGGGTTAGAAGTTTCCGGTGAGTGGCTGGTCAACAACATCATTATCATACGTATTAGTAACTGAGTTTTGATTGTATATGTTCAATCCATCACCTGTATTAAATGAACCTGCACCTGCAAATGTTTTAACCTCACTATGAGGAGAAATGGTAATAACATCTCCAACATGCACAATGCTGCTTGTTCCTACACTATTTACCTTAAAAGCTCCTACAATAGCTGGCATTTTTAACATCCTTTGGCTTGAAAATGAAAAACAAGAGAGAACAATTGTGACAATTACCTAGTTTTAGAATATGAAGAAGGTGGAGAGGGTGTGAACAATGGAGAGAAAAATACGTGTTGAAGAGATCGTTATCGATCATGATAAGTTGGAAGGGAAACATTGGACTTCATTGTTAAGCATTTCGGGAATTCTCTTTTAATGTTTCTTTGTTAAGTCCTTTTATTTCTTGTAGAATCAATAAGTCTAACTCTTGACTGCACTGAATGGTTTTAGTTGAATTAATTCCATAATGTAGAGCTGTTTTAATTAATTGCTGTCTCTTATGTTCAATTTCATTCACTGGCATATATGATATTCTCCATTTCGCTAATTTCTATGAGTATTGGACAAGAATATTATACAATGTTTACATAATGAAAAGCGTATAATTGATAAAATATCCTAAAATTATACAAAAATTTACAAAAGGAAATCCTCTTCATTATAGCGAATATAGAACATAACGAAATCTGAACATAAAAGGAAAAAGGGAAGGTAAAAATAAAAAGCTTTGTTATAGCACGAACGAATGAGGGAGGAAAAACAGTGAAATTTGTGACAGCTATTATACATAATGAGCCCTTTGTTGGTTTATTACATGAAGAAAAAATAATCGACATTCATAAAGCGGAACAGGTAATCTTTGAAATGAACTCTTTTCCAAATACATTAGTCGAATGTGTTGGTTTAGGTGATAAATTTGTTCAAAATGTTAAGCAAATCGTCGATAAGTTAAAGGATGCAGAAAGGGTGGAAAGCTATGTATATTCGATATCTGATGTGACTATTTTAGCTCCCATACCAAGGCCGGCAAAAAACATATTCTGTGTAGGAAAGAATTATCGGGAGCATGCGATTGAAATGGGAACGGAAGAAGATATACCGAAGCATGTGATGCTTTTTTCAAAGGCACCGACGACCGTCATCGGTCATGAACAAGAAATTGATCCACATTCCCATATCACAACTGAACTTGATTACGAGGGTGAACTAGCGATTGTAATAGGCAAAAAGGGGAAGCGTATTGGCGAGGCTGAAGCAATGGACTATGTATTTGGCTATACGATTGTTAATGATATTACAGCGCGAAATTTACAAGCACAGCATAAGCAATTTCTATTGGGCAAAAGCTTAGACACATCTTGTCCAATTGGTCCGTACTTAGTTCATAAATCTGCAATCTCAAATCCATATGATCTTACCATAAAAACAAAAGTGAATGATGAAATAAGACAAGATGGTCATACAAAAGATATGATTTTTTCAATTGAGCATATCATTTCAACAATTTCACAAGGAACAACATTAGAGCCGGGAGATATCATCGCAACAGGAACTCCTGCTGGAGTAGGAAAAGGATTTAAGCCGCCTAAATTTCTACAACAGGGTGATGTGATAGAAATTGAGGTTGAGGGAATCGGAACATTACGCAATACGGTGTCAGGGTAAGGAAATGAGAAAGTCGATCAATAGATTTTTATAAGGTTTCTGTACCTAGTGTCGGTGTCTAGCTCGAGCGACTTATGCCTACCTTCGTTTGATCAAGGCGCTTGCGCTTTTCTTTGTCACAGGAAGTTCATTCTTTTCATGTTTATTTTTTAATATTTGCAGCAAATCATGCTAAAATAGGGTTGTCTGTGATCAGTTTAAGGAGGAAAAAATATGACACATGCACACATAACAACCTGGGTTGTTGCGATTATTTTATTCTTTGTCGCACACTCGCTGTATAAGTCTGGAAAAGAAAAACCGTCTAAAATTGTACATATGGTTCTAAGATTATTTTACATTTTAATTATTGTGACAGGTGGTTTGCTTGTATCAGCTATTTATAAGATAGATGGCGAATACATTGCGAAAATGATCTTGGGTGTGTGGACCATTGGAGCAATGGAAATGGTATTAGTCCGCTTGAAAAAAGGTAAGCCGACAAGAGTATTTTGGATTCAATTTGTGATTGTTGTGATTCTTACGATTTTATTGGGTATGCGTTTACCATTAGGAATCTGGAGCTTTTCGTAAAAAAAATGCCTTCTCTTAGGAGTAGGCATTTTTTTATGCTTTAAAACTTACTGCAAACCAATCTTCTCTCTCCAAGGCTTGTTGTTATTTCCAGCCTATCTGAGGAGTGAACCCCTCTTTCAAAGTGATGTTGAATTCCTAGTATGCTTTCTTCATTGTCCAGCTGATAAAAAGATACCCCTTTTTTATGAACGCGATTTTCAAGAAATAATAATTGGTTATATGAATAAATACAATCATAAGGTGAGAAGCCAAGTGAGTTAATTTGCTTAATTAACCTGACAAATGTCTCATCTTGTAGTTCCTTCAGCATTTCGTCCAGTGCAACCGGTAGTTTTTTTCGTACGCGAACCGTATCACCATTATTAACTGAATAAGTCCCCGTATTTGTTTTAATCTTACCCAAACCTATCCATACCCCGGTTTTCCACCCAGTAGATTCCAAAATTTCTATATGGGAATTATTAATCTCATCTAATAAAAGAAGCTCATCATTCATATCATCATAAATGACGTACTGATCATTCGCTACTTCGATCAGTCCGGTTAAATACGAACGTTTTTGGTTTAATAGCAGATCTGTCCGTTTTAATGGAAACATGATATTTACCTCCAAATCATTCTGACACGAGTATTGTAATAGATTTTGTGTTGTTACTCGTTTTAGACAAAAGTGAGTAAGTTTATGCATGGATATTTTGATTAGGACAATTCAACATTGTTATGCCATGGGCATAGACTAGGTACACCTGTTGGAGTAATTGGCGTGAGAATATATAACATGGGATTGTAAATAGGTGAGGGAGATGATATGTAAATGTGTGGAATCACAGGGTGGGTTAACTTTAAGGGACATATACGCACGGAAAGAGAAACCATTAAAAAGATGGCAGAAACTTTATCCAAAAGGGGACCAGACGATACAAATATTTGGGGAGAAGACCATGTGCTGTTCGGTCACAAGCGTTTAGTCGTTGTTGATCCGGCTGGTGGTATTCAGCCAATGACAAGAACAAAGAATGGTCATACTTATACCATTTGCTATAATGGAGAGCTTTATAATACAGAGGATATTCGGAGAGAACTACTTGCAAAGGGGTACACATTTAAAGGACATTCTGATACAGAGGTGCTCCTCCAATCATATATAGAATGGGAAGAAGAATGTGTCCATCGATTAAATGGGATTTTTGCTTTTGCAGTTTGGGATACATCAAAGGAAAAACTTTTTATTGGAAGAGATCGACTAGGGGTTAAACCTTTATTTTACAAGGAAGAAAATGGATCACTTCTTTTTGGCTCAGAGCTTAAAGCAATCCTGGCACATCCATCGGTTTCGGCGAGATTAGATAAAACAGGTTTATCAGAAATATTTGGCGTTGGTCCGGCTCGTACACCAGGTGTAGGTGTATTTAAAGGCATTGATGAGCTCCGTCCGGCACATGCATTAATATATACGAAAAACGGCTTGAAAAAATGGCGCTATTGGGATGTTGAAAGTAAACCACATGAAGATTCTGTAGAAGAAACATCAGAAAAGGTACGCTCTTTATTTACGGATGCAGTAACCAGACAACTGGTTTCAGATGTTCCCCTTTGTACATTCCTTTCAGGCGGGGTGGATTCCAGTGCTATTACAGCAATTGCTGCCGAACATTACAGGAAAGAAGGGAAGGGGCAGCTTCATACGTATTCAATAGATTATGAGGATAATGAGAAGTTTTTTAAGGCTAATGAGTTTCAGCCAAACTCGGATGGCCCATGGATTCAAAAAATGAGTGACGAATTCAATACCGTACACCATCGTTGTGTCATTACTCAACAAGAGTTAGTGGACCATCTCATCGAAGCTACATCTGTCCGTGACCTTCCGGGTATGGCTGATGTTGATTCATCATTGCTTTGGTTTTGCCGTGAAATAAAAAATGACTTTGTTGTAGGTTTATCAGGTGAATGTGCAGATGAAATTTTTGGTGGATATCCATGGTTTCACCGACCTGAAGATTTAGCCAGTTCCGGCTTTCCGTGGATGCGTTCAACAGATGAAAGAATGTCATTATTAAAACCTGAATGGCAAAATAAATTACAATTACATGAATATGTTCAGGCTCGACATCAGGAAACATTGAATGAAACACCATTGCTTGAAGGTGAATCAGAAATTGAAGCAAAAAGACGGCAACTCTTTTATTTAAATATACATTGGTTTATGACAAATTTATTGGATCGAAAAGATCGAATGAGTATGGGGGCAAGCTTGGAGGTTCGTGTACCATTTGCCGATCATCGTCTTGTTGAGTATGTATGGAATATTCCTTGGGACATGAAAATGTATGGTGACCGTGAAAAAGGCATTCTTCGAAAAGCATTAGAAGGAATTTTGCCAAATGAGGTACTCTATCGGAAGAAAAGTCCTTATCCGAAAACACATAACCCTGAGTATACGAGATTAGTGAAAAATTGGCTGCTATCGCTTGTGGATGGGAAGGATTCCATATTGCATGAACTTCTCAACAAGCAAAAGCTCAACGATATAATTGAAACAGAGGGGAAGGCATTCCAGGTTCCATGGTTTGGCCAATTAATGTCAGGTCCACAGCTTCTAGCCCATTTGGCGCAAATTCATGTATGGTTTGACAGCTATTCAATTGATATTGATGAAAGATAAGAGATTAAGAGAAATATAGATAGAAAAAAAGGTCAGATCCTTGGCTCACACATAAAATTGTGAGATCGAGGATCTGGCCTTTATTACTGCTTACGAAACAATTGCTTCCTGAGAAAATCGTTTTCCCTGCCATGCCTTTGATTTCCAGCGGTAATACATAATAATTCCTCTTACCCATTCGTCAGTTATAAAGGCAATCCATACTCCGATAAGACCAAGGTCAAAATGAATGCCCAGCACATAGGCGATTGGAACACTAACACCCCACATTGAGAGAATTCCTATATAGGTAGGGAATCGAATATCTCCCGCTGCTCTTAAAGATCCGATAATAATCATATTAAATGCTCTTCCAGGCTCAAGTAAGATGGTGAGCAAGATTAAAGTCCCGCCAACTTCCAGAATTCTTTCATTTGATGTAAAGATGCCAAGCAATTGATCAGAGAATAAAGTAAAGACGATCGCCATCAGTGTGGAAATAACGATCCCATAATGCAGGCTTTGTAAGCATCTTTTGTATGCATGATCATATTCTTTTGCGCCCACCATATAGCCGATTAAAATTTGTGTCCCCTGACTTACGGCTGAACTGAACAATAAAATGAGCATCATGAGATTTTGGGCATATACTTTTGTTGTTAATGCCTCTGTTCCAATCATGGTGATGAAGAAGGTAATCACCATTTGTGATGTATTATATGACAATTGTTCACCGGCAGTCGGGATACCGATATGAAGAAGCTTTTTAATATGGTGTGCCGGCAATTTGAACAAGTCTTTTAGATTGAGAGTAAAATGAACACGTTGCTTTAAAATATAAAGGATAACGAGTAACCCAATAAAACGGGATACAACTGTTGAGATTGCAACACCTTGAACACCTAACACTGGAATACCAAATGGTCCAAAAATAAATAAATAGTTTCCGATCACGTTAATCAAATTCATCCCGATCGTCAGGTACATAGAATCTTTCGTATATCCATGGCTTTTAAGAATGGCGCCAGCAGTCATAATTAAAGCTTGAAGAAAAGAAAATCCTCCAACAACCTGTAAATAAAAAGTTGCTTCAGGCCTTAGCTCCTGTGGTAAATTCATCAATTGCAGGATATCTTCACTTGCAATGACGATCACAACACTAATGAGGATACTAAATAAAAGATTTGCCGAAAGAGAAACAGATGATATCTCTTTCGCATTTTTGTACTGATTTCCACCTATATATTGAGCAACAAGAATGGTTGTTCCTGTTGCAATAAACCCAAACATCACGATTAAGAGAAATAAGATTTGATTGGAAACACCAACAGCAGCTACAGAATTATCAGAATATTGACTGAGCATCAATGTATCAGCATTTCCCATTAACATATGAAGCATGATTTCAATAAAGATGGGCCAAGTTAATGCAAATAATGTCATTTTACGATCTTGTCTTAAAGTAGACATTTTCATCTACCTCCTTTACTACATGTCGATAATACTTAATAAGTTTACATAGATTGCAGTATAATAGAAAGAGAAGATTACGATATAATTTGGAGAAATACGACTTAGAGGATGATGCGGCTTGTCACATATACAGTTTCAGGTACCGGCTTTTCCAACCTTGATTAAAGGAGGATATGCTGTTTTTGAAAAGGATAAAAAACATTTTCGTCGTACCTTTACGGTGCTTGACTTGATATATGTAAAATCAGGGGAATTATATCTAACAGAAGATCGTATTCCTTACTCAATTGGCAAGGGCCAATATATCATTTTACTTCCAGGCTTTGAACATTTCGGTCATAAAGGCTGTCAGGTGAAATCTGAATATTATTGGTTTCATTTTATGATTCCTACAAACTATGAAATTGTTGAAGAAGGGATTACAAATTGGGCAGATATTCATGAATCTGAAGGAGATTATGAACACCCTCCTTCTTACAGGCTGTCTATTCCATGTTATGGGGAAATAGAGAATACAAGCTTTGTAGAAACCATTTTTCACCAAATATTACATGTTGATCATCAAACACCTGATTATCAATTAAGACAGCAATTGTTTTTTCAGGAGTTTCTTTTGCACCTTCAAAAGGAAGCATGCAAAATCCCTTCTGCTGCCGAAAAGGTAGTAGAAGAAGTGGTAGCTTATATTCAAGCACATTACAGAGATGAGGTAAAAATGGAGGATCTCGCAAATGCTATCCATTTTCACCCGGATTATATTACTCGTTGTATGCAAAAAATTGTTGGTGAGACGCCAAATCATTATTTAAATAGATATCGGATGAATCAAGCAAAAAGATTGTTAGCTACTACAGATCAAAAGATCGCTAATATCTCAAAAGAAGTGGGGATTTTGGATTCCACTTACTTTTCAAAACTATTTAAGAAAATGGAAGGTCTCACACCAATTGAATATCGTAAGGTCATTCTAAGGAGATAACAAGATAGCTATTTCTTAATAAGCAAAAGGGCAAAGTCGTAACCATCAAGTGTGACAGAAAGCTGATCGGAATGTGCAGCAAATTCTTTAGAGAGCCAAAGATCAAAAATCGTACAGTCTTTAAGTTGTAACGGAAGCAAAATGGTTTGCTTTTCTGGATGATTATTTAGGACAACAATAACTAGATGTGTGGTATTTTCTCTTTGAAAACAAATGGAATTTTGGTTGATATCATAAGATAAGAGCTGGAATTCACCGTCATTTCCGAGGACAGGATATTGCTTTCGCAGGTGAATCAATCTTTTCATGAATGATAGCATGTCCTGATCCTGTCTTGAAGTATCCCATTCCATACACTTTCTGCATCCGGGATCCTGATCTCCAGTTAAGCTGATTTCATCTCCATAGTAAATCGAAGGGGAACCATAGAAGCTAAACTGAAAAACGGATAACAGCTTAACTTTTTGCTTATTCATCTTCGCAAGGTTTACGATTCTTGGTGTATCATGGCTTCCTACCATATTAAATAAAGTATGATAAACAGGTTTTGGATATTGGTGTAAATAGTGTTGTAATGACTTAGTAAATTGCTCAACATTTATCACATTATATGCGAAAAATTGGTGAAGAAGTTGTGCGAAAGGATAATTCATCACAGCATCAAATTGATCACCGTCAAGCCATGGCATCGCATCGTGCCATACTTCTCCAACTAGATACACATCAGGGTGATCATGCTTTATCACCTGACGAAAATCTTTCCAAAATTGATGGTCAACCTCATTCGCGACATCCAACCTCCATCCATCGATATGACATGCTCTTATCCAAAATTGCCCAACATCAAATAAAAGTTTACGAACCTCAGGATGTTGAGTGTTCAACTTTGGCATTGATTTTTCGAAGGAAAAGGTTTCATACTGTATGTCACCAGTTGGTGAAAAGCTTAGATGAAACCAATCCTTATATTGTGAAGCTTCTCCATGTTGCAACACATCTTGAAACGGAGGAAAGTCCTGCCCACAATGATTAAAAACCGCATCAAGCATGACACGAATGCCTCTTGCATGGCACTCCTTAACAACATCCTTCAAATCCTGTATGCTTCCAAATTGCGGATCAATTTCGAAATAATCCACCGTATCATATTTATGATTTGAATAAGCCCGAAAGAGCGGAGTAAAGTAAATTCCGTTGATTCCCAAGTCTACTAAATATTCCAGATGCTGAAGGACACCTTTTAAATCACCTCCAAAAATAGAGTCTGAGGCAGGTTCTATACTGTTCCATGCTAATGTTCCTGCAGGATCATTTGATGAATCTCCATTTGCAAATCGATCTGGAAAAATTTGATACCAGACTGTATTTTTTACCCATTCAGGTGCTTTAAAGGCATCTGATCGATGGTAGTAAGGCAAGCAAAAATAGGCAGAAAAATCTTCATGAACATGATCGGTAAATCCTTTTTCAGTGAAAAAGAGCTCCGACTCAGTGCTTTGTAAATGAAAGGCATACCTAAGACGCTTTTGAGGAGGGAAAATAGTAACGGACCAGTAATCAAATAATCCATCTGTACCACTATGCAACATTTGTGATGATGTAGACTTCCAATGCCCCTTATCAAATTCAAATGGATCTCCAAATAGAAGATTGACGGAGTTAACATCTTGATGCTTTGTTCGAAGTTGAATTTGAAAAGTCCCATTACGAGTAGGGTAAGCAAATTGATCTCCCGGACGATGATAAATAGCTTCTCTCAGCATAACGACTCCTTTATCTTAAATGAATTTGTATGATTAAGATTTCTCCTATAATAAACAGGAGATACAAGGGAAATGTATTTATTTTTATATCTTGACCATAATTTCTAATTATTGTTCGAGATATAATTATATACAAAAAGGAGGTATAACTATTCTACTGACATTTTCATATTATGTTGTTTTTAAGTATCCTTCATTTTGAATGTCAATGTGGAATTGAATATTCATTTTCATATTTGGATAGTATACCGATCTCCAATTTTTTAATTCTTTTCGAGTCAGTTTGTTGCGGTAAAACTGTCCTAAACCTAAAATATCGGCTTCACTCTTTTGTATTTTGGCAAACATATTATTAAATCTGTCGGTTAAGAGTTTGTTCAATTCCTTCTTAATTAATGTCGAAGAGGCGTTTCCTCTTGTTTCAAGGATGACGACTTTTAAATCGATACGGCTTTGCAAAATAGGCTGCTTATCAATTAATTCGCTTTTATGGCGCATAGAATTGCCAATGATCATAACACTTGCATGATTCAAAACTTCAATGTTACCATTGGTACTTTCTCCGTCAAAAGAATTAAATAGCAGGGTTTCATCAGCACTGATTTGTTCTACCATCTTTCCATTCTTTATTACAGCTGAACCAGATTGTTCAATTGCTGTCATTTTGCCAGTAACAATTAGAGGGATAGCAATATCACGTGTATAAGAATGGATACTACGGTATACCTCCCATATCCTTGTAAGAGCGATATCAGGATTCCATCCTGCATTTTTTTCAAAAAAATCGAACATGGAAGTTCCATGAATTTCCTTTAAATCTGACAGTTTTGAAAAAAACTCATCTATATTCTGATTGCATATAGCCACTAATGCTTTTGGTGATACTTCTCGCGATCGCATAAAGCCGGCGATAATATCTTTCACCCCTTCTTCAGCAGTTTTCCGATCAATCAATATTAGTTTTACATGAAGTAAGTCTACACTGCTCTCTAAATTTCTGCTTATTGTATCGACCGCTTTTGTAATTGTTTCTCCTGTTCCGGATATAATTTTGATATTTGTTGTATCTTTTTCAGGCTCAGGAATCTCTAAGAAAACCCTGTATTGTTCGTCAATCAAAGATACACCAAGGACTACAGGTAGCACTCGATGATTGATATCCCTATTATCCCAGCAGCCGCTTAGGGGGAGAATTAGCAAAAATAAACAAAAAACGATAGTCGCTTTTGACATTAAATTATATGGTTTCATTTTTACCCTTCCTCTTAATACGAGATCCAAAGAAATAGATAGATAAGGGAACTGCTATTAAGATATAAAATCGTAAAAAAGTATTCCACCAAAATAGCTTTTCAATATCCTCCCATCCCGGAATCAAGAAACATAAAAAATACACTACTACTGAAAGTGTGATCACCTGGTTAACTGGTTTGATCGATGGAATGTAATGACTTAATATCCGGAGTGTTTTCCATGTCACGAGAGATAGGTAAAGCATAATAAAAGATAGTAAACTTAACAAAAAAAACATCGTGACCCTATCAAACATCAACCAATTAATATTTATGGCGTCTACCACAACAACATAAGGGAGGAATGTTGTTGCCGAAGTGGCCTGCCCAAATGTAAGAATGGGGATATAAACAGAAAATATAAAAAAAGGAATCAGGATTGCAGCTGCCCATAAAATCGATTTTCTACTGTAAGAGAAATAGGGTTGAATAAAGCCAAGAAACAGAAACCCTCCAGAGAAGGCAAAAAAACTTTCTAAGTAGTGACGTTTTGTAATGAATAGAAAATCAGTATCAAAAGGGATGGCATATCTCCAATCAACATTTTGAAAAGAAGTAAAGAAGATAAATAAAATGATCGGAAGAAATAGGATGGATAAGAGAAACCCTGTACGAAAAATGACTTCAACTCCATTTGAAGCAATATAAGTTGAGATAGATAGTAATAATAACATGATGGCCCATATGGGAGTGTTGGATAAAAAGACGATTGTAATAATTTCTGCGTAAGCACGTACGGTTATTAATAAAATCATAATGAAATAAATGAAAATAGGGATAAGAAATAGGAGAGCTTTACCTTTTCCAATCTCTGTATAGATCGTAATAATATCTTTTTTTGGAAAGAAACTTAGTCCCTTCATATAAACAAATAAAAAAGTAAAATGAACGATTATTCCTAATAGAATTGGAAGCCAGTGGCCCTGCTCTGTACTTGAAATTATATTTCCCGGGTACATAAAGAAAATGAGTCCCAAATGGGTTAAAATATATAATATCATGACATGTAAACTTTTATTCACTGTTGTTTTCAGTCCCTTTCATGTTTATGTCTAGATAGGACCTACCATAGGTGTTGATACTCGCTAAGTAAGCTCCAATTAATACAACGCCTGCTACAATGCCTAATAAGCCGAAAATGGATGCAAGAAACACAATGACATATTTAAATAATCTGATGGAAACAGAGTTTTGAAAACCGACAATTGTTGAATTGGCAATGGTAGTAGCTGCAAGAATAATGATTAGGAGATTGCTGACCAATTTAGCTTCAACAACAGCTTGTCCTAGAATAATCCCTCCTACCATTGTAATCGTAGGGCCAATGGATTTGGGGAGCCTGACACTAGCTTCCAAAATTAATTCAAGAATAACAAGCATGAGAATAATTTCGACTAATGCAGGATATGGAACTCCTTCACGGCTCTGGGCAACAGACAAGGCAAGCTGTATCTGTAAAATTTCAGGATTAACTGCAACGAGTGCTACATACAAACCAGGACTGATCAGCGTTACCAAAAGACCTATAACTCTTACGAATCGAATGGAAACCATTATGGGGAGAGGGAAATTTCGATCATTTTCAAGAATGAACATATCTGTTAGATGGCTAGGAAGAATAAGCGCAAAAGGGAATTGATCCACAAAAAGAATAACTCTTCCTTTTTTCAGAAATTGAACGGCATAAAGAGGCAATTCAGTTGTATTAAATTTCGAAACTGCGTCCCAGCTTCGAAAACCCATCATATTTGATAATCCTTGCAAATCATCAATCTCCATATTAATATTTTTTTCAATATGTTCCATAAGGTTGTCTAATAATTTTGTATCAGCTTTGCCGTCTATATAAAACAAGGAAAGTTTTTTTTTCACATTGTGTCCTGATGAGTATGTTTTTAAGTGTAATTCATTCGAGTTCACTTGTTTACGAACAATACCGATATTTATATCAATATTCTCCGTAAAAGAATTTAATGGACCTTGAATGACATTTTCATTTGAAGGCGACTCAATGGAACGATCTAGTTGTTTAGATACAGGATCCATAATGATAAACCGACTGGTATTCTCGATAATAATAACTAGTTTGCCTACATATATGGATGAAATAGCTTCCTTAACATCACCTTCGATTAGTTTGCCTATTGCACACCATAAATCATCAGAAGACCTATCTTGAGAAATGAAACTTTCTGAATGTTTTTGGAGGGTCATTTTGGTTTTTGTAAAATCAACTAGAGTACTAAAACCTAATAGGATAACAGATGTATCAGCAAGATAATCCCTTGACTGAACAAAATCTTCATTATTTCCAAGCACAGATTGTATTTCCTCAACTAATCGATCCATAGTATGTGATCCCTTCATCTAAATAATACTAATTTGCACATTATTACTAATTTTATACTGAAACGATTATGTATTTTATACATGAAAAAAGATGGGTTCATGTAATGGAGGTGATTAGCAGCATAACTTTTTCTTCTTCCATCGTACTAGATACTGACAAATTTAAGGAAAGTTCATGGTAAATCAAACAAGCAATTGAAATCCAACTAGGTGATACTGGAAACTATTTGAAACCTAAAACAGCATTACTAAAAAATTGAAAGAATCTAAAAAAATTTGACGGTATATGACACAAAGCGATACTCTTAAGAACGTAGAGATATAGAATATAGGAGGAACGGACCAAGATGTTTAAAAGTGCTGGCAAATTTTCGCTTATTCTGTTTCTTCTTTTAGGCGCAATTCCCGTGAATGCTGCTGAAAAAGAAGAGAGGGTATGGCAAGATGAAATTGCTTACTATGTTGTCGTTGACCGATTTAATAACGG
This sequence comes from Metabacillus niabensis, assembly GCF_020524345.1. Lineage (GTDB taxonomy): Bacteria > Bacillota > Bacilli > Bacillales > Bacillaceae > Metabacillus > Metabacillus niabensis_B. The sequence continues at coordinate 30,948 of NZ_JAIVLH010000017.1, read as the reverse complement.
AAACTCTAAAAATGATGGTAATGATCTCAATTTTGAGGATCCAACTGCTTATCATGGAGGAGATATTGAAGGAATTACTAAGAAAATTGAATATATTCATGAAATGGGGTTTACCTCAATCATTCTCTCCCCGATTTTTAATGAAGAAAACAATGCAGTTGAAGTGAAAACAATGGACGAGCATGCAGGGACGGTTGAAGATGTAAAGAAACTTGTAGAAGAAGCTCACAAGCTGGATATGAAATTATTGTTGGATTACGGTGAAATCGAGCAAAATCTTACACAATCAGCATCATGGTGGATAAAAGAAACCGATGTTGATGGATACTATATCGAACAAGCAGACAGTATCGATGTGAGTGTTTGGAATCAGTTTCACAAGGACTTAGAAGAACTCAAAAAGGATTTTTACTTAGTGGGATCAATTGAGTCAAAAGATGAGAATGCTTTTTCTTCTTATCTGGAAAATGGGTTTGATTCAATTCTGAATCAATCTTTTTATGAAGAAACAGCAAGTGTATTTTCTAATGTTGATCAATCTTTTCAACCAATTACGGAGATTGTAGCCAAATCATCACCTTTACTAAGTACATATGTTGATAATGATCGAACAGTCCGCTTTACAAGACATGCCATCGAAAATAATCAGCATCCGGGTGTTCGGTTGAAAATGGCTTTCTCCTATATGTATACGATCCCGGGAACTCCGTTCGTTTATTATGGTTCAGAAATTGCTGTCGATGGAGGAGATCCGCCGACAAACCGTCCTTTAATGAATTTTCAATCAGATGAAGAATTGATTGAGTATTTAGGAAAGCTTTCAATTGTAAGAAAAACGTTTCCTGCACTAACAAGGGGAGATTATGAAGTTTTATATGAAAAGGACGGGATGATTATTTTTAAACGATCATATCAGGATGAGTCCCTGATTGTAACTATTAATAATACGACTGAGACTCAAAAGGTAAAAATACCCGCCGCTGAAATAGCTGAAGATAACAAACTTGAAGGCTTGCTAACTGGTGACACTTTTGAAGAAGAAAATGAAGAATACGAGTTTATCATAGATCGTGAAATTGCAGAAGTATATGAAATAAAAGATAAAACAGGGTTAAATATACCATTTATCAGTGTCTTTATCATCGTTCCGACATTGTTTATTTTGTTTTTGGTCATGGCTTATAGAAAAGGAAAGCAGAAATCTTGATATAGAAAGGGACTGTTCATTTAGAACAGTCCCTGTTGTTTTATAATGATAGGCAAGCATAAAATTCTGTACGTAGTGTTGGTGTCCAGCTCCAGCGCCTAGTCCCTCGAGGTCATAAGTTGATTTGGAAGGCAAAGAACACCTTCTATTCCAAATCAACTTATGATTGTCGGGCCTGATCAAGACGATTGCGCTTTTCTAACCATTAACAATTTTTCCACCATTCACATGAAGTGTTTGCCCTGACATATAGGAAGAATCATCACTAGCCAAAAATACGTAAGCAGGTGCAAGTTCTTCAGGTTGTCCAGGTCGCTTCATAGGTGTATTTGCACCAAATGTTGCAACTTGATCTGCCGGGAACGTAGATGGGATAAGTGGTGTCCAAATTGGACCGGGAGCCACTGCATTCACGCGGATTCCTTTACCGGCTAGATTAAGGGCCAACGAACGAGTGAACGCAGTAATCGCACCTTTGGTTGAAGAATAGTCAATTAACTGCTCATTTCCGGCATAAGCCGTTACAGAAGAGGTGTTAATAATAGCACTTCCTTTTTTGAAATGAGGAAGGACAGCTTTTGTTAAATGGAAAAACGAGAAAATATTTGTCTTGAAAGTTCGTTCAAGCTGTTCAGTTGTAATATCTTCAATTCCTTTTTGAGGGTGTTGCTCAGCTGCATTATTTACTAAGATATCAACTTGTCCAAAAGTTTCAACTGTTTTTGCCACAACTTGTTGACATACAGTTTCCTCACCGATATCTCCAGAAACAAGCAGGCATTTTTGACCTTCTGCTTCTATATGTTTTTTTGTTTCTTCAGCATCCTCTTGCTCATCTAAATAGGAAATGACAACATTAGCTCCTTCTTTTGCAAAAAATACTGCGACTGCTCGTCCAATTCCACTGTCTCCACCTGTAATAATGGCCACTTTATCTTTTAATTTTCCACTTCCGGTATATGATTGATCATCAAATGTAGGTTTTGGATTCATCAAATCCTCATGCCCGGGCTGAACATCCTGGTGTTGTGGTGGTAATGTTTGTTTTTGTTGATTTTGATTAGTACTCAAAGTTTTTACCTCCTATAATCTTATCGTTTACCTATTATGTGAAGAAAATCTAAAAGTATGTTCATGATGTTGTAGTGTGGTATTTCTATTCCCAATTGTTCATTAAAGTAAACAAAAAGAAGCCTTATTTCAGGCTTCTTGTCATGAATTTTTTAAATTTGCTCTCATTTTACATAATATTTGTCTTATCTGTTTCAGTTCTTCATTTGTTATATCTTGACAAAGTAGTGAATTAAACTGGTTGGCAATAGGGATAATATGTTCTTTTAATTCCAGCCCTTCTTTTGTCAAATATAATCGCTGTACACGACGGTCCTTTGGACAATTTATTCTTTTTACAAACCCTTTTTGCTCAAGTCCAAAGGCCATTCTTGCAATGTTTGTTTTATCTTTATCTAGTTTACATGCAACCTCATTTTGACTAAGTCCATCTTTTTCCCAAAGTAACATCATAATTAAATTCTGTTCGGGAGCAATATTAAAGGGTGTTAATTTATTTTTTATATATCCTGTGAGCTCTAAATCAGTTTGGTGGATAAAAATGCTAATTAAGTCATTTAGCGAGAGTGTCATGTTCGGTAAACTCCTAATCATTCTAGATATCATTAATGTAAGTTTAGTAAGAAGTTACTATATTGTCAATTTTATGGGAGAAAAGTACTTAGAAAGAGAAGAGTGAGTATATAAAAAAGCGAGTGTTTTCACTCGCTTTTTAGAGACTAAAATTAGAATTTGCTTGCTAATTCAGCAGCTTGACGGATACCGTCTTCAATGATCTCGTTTGCACGATCCGGGAATTGATTATGTCCTTCAACGATTACATCAGCTGTATTCGTGATTCCCCAGAATGCCAATACATTTTTCACATAGTTAACAGACATTTCTACAGCAGCAGCTGGACCTTCTGAATACACGCCGCCACGAGCATTTAAAAGAGCTACTTTTTTCTCTGAAAGTAAGCCTACAGGACCTTCTGGTGTATATTTGAATGTTGTACCAGCTTGTGATAAATAATCCATGTATGTGTGTAAAACAGCTGGAACTGTGAAATTCCAAAGTGGGAATGCAAATACAACTTTATCAGCTGCAACGAATTGATCCAAATATTTTTGAACTAAATTTGCAGCTTTTTCTTCTTCAGCTGTTAATTCCATTCCTCTAGCACGCTTAAACATACCGTTAATTGCATCCACTCCATAGTAAGGAAGGTTTTCTTGGAATAAATCAAGCTCTGTGATTGTATCTTCTTTGTGAGTTTCTTTGTAAGAATGTACAAAAGCGTCATATAATTTAACACTTACAGCCTGATCTGCAGGGCGAGAATTTGCTTTAATAAATAATACATTTGACATATAAATTCCTCCATTAACTTTTGATCGCAATTCAGTTGCGCTTATTTATTTGCATAGCAACTACTGGAAATTTGAGAATCTCAAATTCGTTTAATTTGATTAAAAGATGTTGCTATACATACTAATCTACATAACTTAGATTCTAATGAATATTGCTGAATGTGTCAACAATATTGTCTATGCGGAAAATTATAATGTATTTATTAGAAGAAAAGGTCAGTCAAAAGGATGAGATATTGCCGATAGATAGTCTTGATCTAAAGAAGGATGAATGTAGAATTTTGTAAACTGATAGATTTGTGAGGAAAGTAGATAGATTATGAAGCAAAGTTGAAAGAAAATCGAGGAGAGTTCATAGATTACCATTGAAAGTTGATAGATTATCGACTAAAAAGGAGCGGAAGTAAAGTTTGGATAAAAAAGGCCCTAAAACACTGTTTTAGGGCGCATGCCTTACATCACATTAAAATATTTCGCATCCGGATGTGCAACAACTATGGCTGTTACCGATGCTTCTGGTTCCATCATGAATCCTTCTGTAAGCTGAATGCCGATGTCCTCTGGACGAATAAGGTTAAATAGCTTTTCTTGATCTTCAAGGTCAGGACAAGCTGGATATCCAAAGGAGTAGCGCTGTCCTTGGTATTTGGCTGAGAAGCGCTGGTCCATAGTGAAATCTGGTGCATCAGGGAAGCCCCAGCGGTCACGAATAAGCTGATGTGTACGTTCAGCTAACCCTTCTGCAAGCTCCAAAGCAAGTGCCTGAACAGCGTGACTCTTTAAATAGTCTCCTTGTTCTTTAAATCCTTGGGCAAGTTCACGAATTTGACTTCCTGCAGTAACAGCGAACATGGCAACATAGTCAAATCCGTCTTTTTGTTTCGGACGAACATAGTCGGAAATACAGCGATGCGGCAGTTTTTCCTGTCGTGGAAAATCAAAAGTTTGTACGATTCTTTCTGTATTTTCCGGATCAAGGATATGAAGCTTATTTCCATCACTATACGATGGGAAAAATTGATAGACCGCAGCTGGTTTGAACCATTCCTGTTTTGCTCCGTCTTTTAAAAGCTCCTGTATTAATTCAACAAGCTCGACCGCTTTAGGGTCTTTCTTTTGAACTAAATCCTTGATTTTCCCTTTTAATCCCAGATGATGACCGATAAGCATTTGCATATTCACATAAGGAATGATGTGGGAAAGGGAGATATCCTTGAGTATATGACGTTTTGTATCAACAGGTGTAAAAATTGGTGCCTCATTTACAGTTCCACGCTTGATTAGCAGTTCTGTAACACTTTGTGCTTGAGAGTTCTTTGGTTTTGCCTCTTCTGTTACGGCAGCTTCTTTTGCAGCGAATATTTCAGGTGTTGTGCGTAATTGATTAGCTAAAGATAAGCCATCCATTGCATCCTTTGCATAGACAACAGGACCGTTATATTCAGGTGCAATTTTCATTCTCGTGAATTTCCTTGATAATGCTGCACCACCAACCAAAATCGGTAACTCACAGTTCGCTTTGTGTAAGTCCTGGGCAGTGATCACCATTTGTTGTGCTGATTTAACAAGTAAGCCGGATAAACCGATAAGATCCGGTTTTTCATCCTTTACAGCTTGAATTAATGTTTGTGGTGTTACTTTGATGCCAAGATCGATCACTCTATAGCCGTTATTACTTAAAATAATATCAACCAGATTTTTACCGATATCATGTACATCACCTTTTACTGTAGCAAGAAGGATTTTGCCTTTTCCGCTATCATCGCGTTTTTCCATGAATTGCTCGAGATAGGAAACAGATGCTTTCATAACCTCGGCACTTTGGAGAACCTCTGCAACGATTAATTGGTTATCATTGAATAAAACCCCGACTTCAGCCATACCCTCCATTAATGGTCCGTTAATGATATCAAGAGGCTCAGGATATTTCTTTAATGCTAACTCTAAGTCTGGAATAAGACCTTCTTTCGTTCCTTCGACGATATAGCTTGCTAATCTTTCTTCCAAGGTCAGGTTTTGAACAGGTTTTTTGTCTTCTTTTTTCTTACCGCGGTAGAAAGCCGTAAATTTTGCTAATGATTCGTCTGTTGTTTTAAACAAAAGATCTTCAGCCATTTGAATTTCTTCTTTAGGAATCGAAGCAAATCTTTCTAATTTTTCCGTGTTAACAATCGCATAATCGAGCCCGGCCTGTGTACAGTGGTACAAGTAAACAGCATTCAGAACTTCGCGTCCAACAGGAGGAAGTCCGAAAGAAACATTACTAACGCCTAATATCGTTAAGCATTCAGGCAACTTTTCTTTAATAAGCTGGATACCGCGAACAGTTTCATTTGCCGAACCAATATATTGCTCATCACCAGTTCCTACCGGGAATACAAGTGGATCAAATATTAAATCACTCGGTTTTAGTCCATGCTTTTTGACGAGAAGGTCGTGAGAGCGAATCGCTACTTCAAGTTTCTTTTCTGCCGTTAGGGCCATTCCCACTTCATCTATTGTTCCAACGACTAAAGCGCCACCGTACTTTTTGACAAGCGGAACGATTGCGTCAAAACGCTCTTCACCATCCTCAAGGTTAATCGAGTTGATGATCGCCTTACCTTGAGAGTATTTTAGTGCCCGTTCAATTACTTTCTCATCTGTGGAGTCAATAACAAGAGGAGCTTTGACTTTTTTTACAACCTCTTGTATGAATACTTCCATATCCTCGAGCTCATCCCGATCAGGGTCAGCCAAGCAAATATCAATAACATGTGCACCGCTTTTTACTTGTGCTCTAGCAATTTCAGACGCCTCTTCAATTTTCCCTTCTGCAATCAGGCGTTTAAATTTACGTGAACCAATAACATTTGTACGTTCACCAACGAATAAAGGCCGCATTCCTTCTTCATAAAGAAGGGCATCGATTCCAGATACAGTGTGACCAGTCGAGACTTCTTCGATTTTACGTGGAGTAATGGTTGAAACTGCTTCAGTAATAGCACGGATATGTTCTGGTGTAGTTCCACAGCATCCGCCAATTAAGTTCAGCCAGCCTTGTTCTGCAAAAGCAACAAGCTTTTTCGCGAGTGATTCTGGTGATTCGTGATAATTCCCCTCTTCATCAGGTAAGCCCGCATTCGGGTAACAGCTAACAGCTGTATTAGCTAAACCGGAAAGTGTACGAATATGGTCTGTCATAAATTCAGGTCCGGTTGCACAGTTTAATCCGACTGAAAGTGGCTTCATATGTTCTAATGATACATAAAATGCTTCAATATCCTGACCTGCCAGAGTAGTACCCATAGGTTCAATCGTTCCGGAAATCATTAAGGGAAGTTCCTTGCCTGTATTTTCAAAGGCTTTTTTAATTCCTAAAAATCCAGCTTTTACGTTTAACATATCCTGGCTTGTTTCGAGAAGAAGCAAATCTGCTCCTCCAATGATTAAGCCTCTTGCCTGTTCTTCATAATTTTCGACTAATGTATCAAATGTTGTTCCACCTGTAACTGAAAGTGTTTTCGTTGTTGGTCCCATCGCACCTGCGACATATCTGGGCTTTTCAGGTGTTGAGTATTTTACAGCGGCACGTTTCGCTATTTTAGCAGATTCAATGTTTAACTCTAAAGCCAGGCGTCCTAGATCATATTCATCCAGAACAAGACTTGTAGCACCAAAGGTATTGGTAGAGATAATATCTGATCCGGCTTCCAAATAGGCTTCGTGAATGGTTTCAATTGTCTTTGGAGAAGTCAATGTAAGATATTCATTACATCCATCATAATCTTCTCCGCCAAAATCATCAGGGGACAGGTTTGCTGCTTGAATCATTGTACCCATTGCACCATCCAGGACAAGGATTCGTTTTTCTAGCTCTTTGTTGATGCTACACATGTGTAATCTTCCTTTCAGCTCGCTGTTTTTCCTTTTCATGGATGTAATTTGTTAACTCCACTGTAAGGTCGTATTGTAAAAACGGTGTAATTAAATAAATACCATTGAACAGTTCGAAGGCTGTATCAATCAAATCTTTTGCAATGGCAAGGCCTTCTTGACGTGCCTGTTCTTTATCTGATCCGGCTGAAGCCATTTTTTCTCGAATAGAGTCAGATAGCTTAATACCAGGAATTTCATTATGAATAAATTCGGCATTTCGGCTTGATGTTAATGGCATAATCCCGATATAAATCGGAGCTTGCAAGTTTCGTGTTGCTTCATATACATCGATAATTTGCTGGTTTGAGTAAAGTGGCTGAGAAATAAAATAATCAGCGCCATGGGCAATTTTCTTTTCTAGTCTGACTACCGCTTTATCTAAGTGACGTACATTAGGGTTGAACGCTGCAGCTACAGAAAAGTTTGTTTGTTGTCCAAGCGGTTTTCCGGAATAGGATACACCTTTATTAAATTGTTTAATTAAACTGATAAGGTCAAATGATGACACATCATATACTGATGTAGCCCCAGGGAAATCACCAATTTTAGATGGATCACCTGTGATGGCTAAAATATCTGACATCCCAAGAGAGTGTAGGCCCATGAGATGTGATTGAAGACCAATTAAATTCCGGTCACGGCACGTAATATGAATTAATGTTCTTGCCCCGGTTTTTTCTTTTGCTAAGATACCGGCAGCTAAGTTACTAATTCTCGGTGAAGCCAATGAGTTATCTGCAAGTGTTAAAGCATCGATGCCTGCATTGTGAAGGGCTTCTGCACCTTCAAGGAATTTCTCCATACCCAGTTTTTTAGGGGGATCTAATTCAACAATAACAGAACGTCTTTCCTGAACAATCTCTTCAAGAGGAGTTGGAGATGTGACTTGATGTTCCTGAACATGCAGTTGAGATGTTGCAGGGACTTTCACCTGTTTTGTCGTAACAGGGGATAAGTTTGATACAGCTTCAGCCATTGCTTTAATATGCCTAGGTGTAGTTCCACAGCATCCGCCTATTAATCTCACACCTTGATCTCTAAATTTTAGAGCACTTTCCTTGAAATACGTTTCATCAGATTCATAGACAAGATTCCCTTCAATTAGTGCAGGTAAGCTGCTGTTTGGAAAAACAGATAAATAGGCTTCATTTGGTATTGGAACTTCTTCTAAAGATTGAATCATATGGTAAGGACCTAAGCGACAGTTTAAGCCAACAACATTTGCACCAAGGTCTTCCAAAAGTGTGAGACCATTTTTTACTGATGTCCCATCTTGCAGGACACCGGCTTCATGTAGGGAAACATTAGCAATAATAGGCTTGTTTGTTTCCTTGCGGGCAATTTGAAGAACAGTCTTCATTTCTTCCATATCATAATAGGTTTCAAGAAGAAGGCCATCTACATCTTCGTTTAGAAGGAGGAAGAGCTGCTCTCTAAAATTTCGTTTCACTTCTTCAATACTATGTGCACTCTTTTTAAAAGATCTGACACCGCCAATTGTGCCAAATACATATGTGGATTGATCAGCAGCTTTTTTGGCAATTTCAACTGCTTTTTTGTTAATTTGTCTGATTTCATCCTCTAATCCATATCGTGAAAGCTTGATATCATTAGCACCATATGTGTTTGTTTGAATTAAGTTTGCGCCAGCTTCTATATACGCTTGATGAACAGCAAGTACATCCTCGGGTCTTGATAGATTCAATTCTTCAAAGCAACGATCAACGCCATGTGCATAAAGCATTGTCCCCATCGCACCGTCACCAATTAAAATGTTATGTTTTAAATCTTCTAAAAAACTCATTGAATGAAGCCTCCGATCTATATGATTAGTAAGTAAAGATAGTTTTAGATAAGGAAATTAAAAAAGCCTTCTTTAGGAAGAAGGCTTAAATCATTATTAGCTTCTCCTTATCTTTCAAGCATCTTACATGCTTAGCTGGAATTAGCACCTTGGCACTCGCAGAAGTCTTGGTGGGGTGTTGGGAATTGATTGACGGGTAAGACTAAAACACTTCTTAAATAGTGGTGCGTATTTTCTTTTAGCACAGCAAGCTTGCGCTTGCTGCGGCTTGACTTTCAAGCCTTGAAAAAATAAATAAAAATGCTTCGAACAAACAAGAACGCTTTGTTCGATTCATTTTTATACTATCCCAACTTATATTTTAAGGTTGATAGTATAAGAAAAACGAAGGCTTTCGCCAGTTCGCGATAAGCCATGTTTTTCTAATTCATTTTTCTGTGCTAAAAGAAAATAACCTAGTTTAGTGTTATTGACTTAGTCAATCATTGTACACCAGACTTCACTCGTTATTGACCGGTTGCTGAAGCTTCATAGGGCCAGTCCCTCTGCTTCTCTTGATAAGATATGAAATTTTCATATAACCTTTAACGTGTGAAAAAGTATTACAACTAATTTATCTAATATTTAGAAAAATATCAATAGTAAATTAACAGTTTGTCAAATTTTACTTAGTATGTGGAAAGTTTTTGGTTGTTGTTTTGTTGGAGCCTTTTTAAAAATATGAGGGGAGAAGGAAATTATGCATTTAATATTTGAGGTAGAAAAAAGAGCTGAACTCATTTGAGTTAGCTCTAATAACTATGTTATCTGTAATTAATAAATTGTACTTCGATTGGTAAGTCAGCTTCTCTGATTGCAGCAATCACCTGTTGGAGGTCGTCACGGCTTTTACCTGTTACACGGATTTGATCATCTTGGATTTGAGATTTTACTTTTAAGCCTTTGTCTTTAATAATGCTGTTAATTTTTTTAGCGTTATCTTTGTCAATACCTGAAACGAGTTCAGCTCTTTGACGGACAGTCCCGCCTGAAGCATTCTCAACTTTTTTATACGAAATATTTTTAATTGGTACATTTCGTTTAATTAATTTGGAAATAAGAACATCTTTTAATTGCTCAAGCTTATACTCATCGTCTGAAACTAAAACAAGCTCTTCTTTTTCTAATGAGATGTTGCTCTTACTACCTTTAAAGTCATATCTTGTTGCAATTTCCTTCATTGCAATATTAATCGCATTCGTCACTTCCGGAAACTCAATCTTTGATACAATATCAAATGAACTATCTTTCGCCATAATTATCCTCCATTACGTATATAATATAGGTTGATTATAGTAAAATATAACAATGATCACAACTTTTGAAGTGATGGTAAAAGAATTTTCTTACAGAAAGAGGAAAGAGAGGATATATTTATGATCCCAGGTACATTTGCAACATTAACAATAGATGAAAAGGTAGATTATGGTTATTTTCTAACAGATGGAAAAGAACGAGTGCTTTTACATAATAATGAAGTGATAGGTGAAGTAGAAGAAGGTGACAAGGTTGAGGTCTTCTTTGGTGTTGACACACAAGATCGACTATATGCCACGATGAAAAAACCTTTCATTACAGAAGATACATATGGTTGGGTAGAGGTCGTAGATATCGTAGAAGATATGGGAGCATTTGTGAATATCGGTCTTAGTAAAGATGCTCTTGTTGCGAAAGATCATCTTCCTTATTTGAGAGAAGTTTGGCCAAACGTTGGGGACAAGCTTTATTGTACATTAAAAGTATCAGGAAACGGTCGATTTTTTGTTCGGTTAGCTACAGAGGAAATCGTTGAGCCGCTTATGAAGGAAGCAGACCGCACAATATTTAATAAAGAGGTAATAGGGACAGTTTACCGGATGATTGTGGCGGGTTCATTTATCTTAACAGAAGAAGGCTATAAAGGGTTTATTCATTCGTCACAGCGCGTAGTTGAACCAAGACTGGGCGAGACGGTGACCGGAAGAGTCATTGATGTAAAAGAGGATGGAACAATTAACGTTTCTCTACTCCCTCGAAAACATGAAGCACAAAGTGGTGATGCTGAGAGAATTTATGCCTATATGCAGGAGAGAAATGGTGCGATGCCATTCACTGACAAAAGTGACCCTGATGACATAAAAGAAAGATTTAACCTTAGTAAGGGAGCGTTTAAAAGAGCATTAGGCCATCTAATGAAAAACGATCGTGTGTATCAAAAAGATGGTTGGACGTACTTTAAAGAAGAAAAAAACAACGAATAAAAAATGTAATGGTTTTCACTTGTAACGATGGAGTGAAAACCATTTTTTATTTGTAAAAAGCCTTAAAAATCTATCTATATGACCGATACAACTAAAGGTGTAAGAATAGTAAGTAAAGAGAGGTTGTTAAAATGATCATCAAGAAAATAGCATCCATGTTGGGATTCATATTCATTTTCATGATAGCAGGTTGTTCCCAAGAGGAGGCAGCTAGTAAAGTAGATGAAAAGGTCAAGGTTGGGATTATGCTGTCTGATGTAGGCTTGGGAGACCAATCCTTTAGTGATTCAGCTTTTAATGGATTGATAAAAGCAAGAGATGAACTAGGAATAAGATTTGATTACCGGGAATTAAAGGATACGGGAACATATGAAAAAGGGTTAACCGAATTAGTTGAAGAGGATCATGATATTATTGTCGGTCTAGGATATATGGTTCAAGAAGAGCTTGAAAAGGTTGCCCAAAAATATCCGGATCAGCAATTTGTCTTAATAGATGCAATTTCAGAATTGAAAAACGTAACATCCATTACATTTAAAGAAGATCAAGGGAGTTATTTGGTTGGGGTTGTTGCAGCTTTAACCACTCAAACTAATAAAATCGGATTTATTGGCGGAGATGATGTTCCTCTTATTAATAAATTTGAGGAAGGTTTTATAGAAGGGGCAACAACTATTAATCCATCAATACAAGTTGATGTCACATATGCAGGTGACTTTGGTAATGACCAATTAGGTGCAAAGTTAGCACGTGAAATGATTCAAAACGATGTGGATGTCTTATATGCCGCAGCAGGGTTTACGGGTGTTGGAATGTTGAAAGAAGCTCAAGCTAACAAAGTATTAGCAATCGGTGTAGACAGTGACCAATATTTTTATGCTGAAAAGGCAGTGGTGACATCCATGTTAAAAAATGTGGATGTGGCGATGTATCAACTGGCTGAACAGTTAATAAAGAACAGGAAAGTACAATCAGGACATATTGAATTAGGGATAGAGGACGATGGGATAGGTCTTGCTCCTCTAAGGGTATTTCCATTTTCAAAAAAACAACAAGAGATTATCGAAGAATGGAAAACGAAACTATCAACTGACAGCTAGGAGGATACTATGACCATTAAGAAAAAGATATTATTTAATTCAATGAGTGTACTGATCATTGCTATTATCATGATTGCCTATATTATTTTTAATATGCTTTCAATTCAATCTTCCAACCAGGGTGAAGTAAACACTTTATTAACTATACAAAAGCTTCAAGCTGAGATGAATTCTACAAAGCAGGGATTAGATAACTTTTCTGTCTCAGGAACAGATGCACAAAAGGAAGAGGTTTTAGAAAGCATTTCAAATAGCAATGAACTATTAACAGAATTAGAAAGAGAAGTCATCTATGGAAAAAGTGCTGATACGTTAAAAAAGGCAACCTCAAAATATGAGGAGTGGAAAGCTGAAGCAAATACTGCATTGGAAGAAAAAGGCGGTCCAGAAGCAAAGCGACAGTCTATCCGGTTGAATGGAGTATTAAACGATATTCATCTTTTAAATGAATACGCAAATGAGCAATATTCCGTCTTGCAAACAAAATTAGCAAATCAAATCTCTTATGTTATTATCTCAGCGATTGTTGGGAGTATTGTTTTAATCGGTTTATCCATCTTTATCACGATGAAAATAACGAATTCAATTACCCGCCCTCTGAAGCAATTATCTAAAAATGCAAAAGCGATTGCTTCCGGAAATCTTATTGTTGACACCATTATCTACGAGGGAAAGGACGAATTAGGTTCACTAAATAAGTCCTTTACACAAATGGTTGAACAGCTGAAAGAATTATTATTTTCAATTGAAACAGCAAGTAGGAATGTCGAAAGTTTTGCAAGGGATTTAGAAACAGAGAATAAAGGGCTAACAGCTATAACAAACCAAGTGGCGATTTCAACAAATGAAATGTCTATTGGAACACAAAGTATTTCCAGTGACTTACAAGATGCTGTCACATTAATTGAGAAATTGGACACCAACTTTAAAGAAAACGTCCGGACATCAGAAGAATCTGTGTCGTATGGAACAGAGGTTGTATCAGTGATAACTGATGGACAAGGTGCAATTGAAGTCCAACGAACATTAATGATGAAAAATCAGAAAACAAGTCAACAGATAGACACAGCAACCAAAACATTTGCGGAATATACAACTGAAATTGAGGATATGGCAAGAACCGTTTCAGGTATAGCAGATCAAACAAATCTGTTAGCATTAAACGCTGCGATTGAGGCTGCACGAGCTGGAGAGGCAGGAAAAGGCTTTGCAGTTGTGGCAAATGAGGTTCGAAAATTAGCAGAAGAAGCAACCAATTCGACAAAGCACATCTTCAACATGGTCGCTAAAATAAAAGAAGGAATTTCTGATGTTAGACAAGCTGTTCAAGAAGGTGTGGTCATTGCAGAGGATCAGCAACAATCTATGAATACAACAACAGAGGCATTTACTAAGATCGGTGATCGTGTAGATGAAATGATGGTGAGGCTCACTTCTCTAGTAGATGGAATGAATACCTCCAAACAGTTTGGCGAACAGGTTTTAAATAGTGTGGAAAGCATTAGTGCGGTAGTGGAGGAAACAGCAGCAGGAAACGAAGAAATTTCCGCCTCTACGACTGAGCAGCTATCTGCTTTTGAAAAAATAGTGGATAAGGTTGAGAAGTTAAGAAAGCTTACTGATGACCTGCATTCAACGATGAATTATTTTAAATTAAAATAAAGGAAAGGGTGGTTCAAAAAAGAATCACCCTTTTTGCTTTACCTGCTTAGGAAGGTTAAAAATTGCAGAACTATGGCTATGCATTTTGACATCCAGCTCCAGCGCCTAGCCCCTCGAGGTCATAAGCCACAAATGAATTGAAGATAAAAAACATCTTCTATTCATTTGCGCCTTATGCTTGTCGGGGCTGAACAAGGCGCTTCCGCCTTAGATATGATCTGTTTTTTTAGAATATTGTCTTTCGCCTTTTTGGCGGTTTTTTTCACGCATCATATTTTTCTCATGGCGTTTCGCATTGTTGTCTTGTGCTTTTTTATCATTATCACTAGTATGTGGCATGAAGAAGCTCCTTTCAAACGAATGTAAGCTTATCATTCCCAATCCAAAATGCTCCTATGTGTTATTCCTCATCATTTAAGAAGAAAATCGCTAGTGTTCCAGGACCTGAATGAGCTCCAATTACTGCGCCAACAAGATTCCCATAAATCTCTTTAGGTGAAAAGGCTTCTTGAATTAATGCTTTCATTTCATTGGCAGCTTCTTCATCATCACCATGACTAATGGCAATTGTTTGATTTTCGAGGTTGACCCCTCTCTCTTTCATAATGTCAATGATCCTTCTGAACACTTTTTTTCGTCCTCTGACTTTTTCGAGTGGAATAAGCTTTCCATCTTCAACATGAAGAAGGGGCTTAATATTCAACAAACCGCCAACGAAAGCAGATGCTTTGCTGATTCTGCCACCACGGGCTAAGTATTCTAAATTATCAACGGTAAAGATATGCTCAACCTTTTTGCAATAAGCTTTTACAGCTGTTTCTATTTCACTGAGAGATTTTCCGCTACCGGAAAGATTAACTGCGTATTTGACCGCTAAACCGCAACCTAATGAAGCACACTTAGAGTCAATGATGGATAACTCAAATTCCGGAAAATCCTCCAACACTTCATTTCGAATCATCATAGCTGTTTGGTATGTACCGGAAAGCTCTGATGAAAAACATACATACAAACTGGGAACTCCCTTTTTAGCCAGGTCAGTAAATACATCTTTAAATAATGAAGGAGATATTTGAGAGGTTTTTACTATTGTTCCAGATCGCATGGAATCATAAATTGCTTTTGGTTTAATTTCTTTTTGGTCCTCCAGTTGTTTTCCATCAATATCGACACTTAAAGGAAGAAATGTCACAGAGTTTTCTTCAAAAAACTCAATGGGTAAATCTGAAGCACTATCAGCTAAAATGTGAACATTCATTTTAACACCTCTTTACATTCGAATGATAAGATCGAATCGTTATATGTAAATCAAATCTTTATATGTTTAGTTTATCCCACCTTAACGGGCAGTACAACTCTCACTTCACCCCACCGATGGAAGTCTCACTTTATCCCATTCTTAACGGGCAGTAAAACTCCAACTTCAAGAATTCGGGAGAAACAAAGAAGATGAAATGGGAGATAACTGCCCGTAAAGATCCGATAAGTTTCGCTAACCATCAGTAGGGATGGAGAACACCCCTACTGATGGAAGTCTCACTTTATCCCATTCTTAACGGGCAGTATAACTCCAACTTCAAGAATTCGGGAGAAACAAAGAAGATAAAATGGGAGATAACTGCCCGTAAAGATCCGATAAGTTTCGCTAACCATCAGTAGGGATGGAGAACACCCCCACCGATGGAAGTCTCACTTTATCCCATTCTTAACGGGCAGTAAAACTCCAACTTCAAGAATTCGGGAGAAACAAAGAAGATGAAATGGGAGATAACTGCCCGTAAAGATCCGATAAGTTTCGCTAACCATCAGTAGGGATGGAGAACACCCCTACTGATGAAAGTCTCACTTTATCATTCTAAAGGTAAAAAACAATCTTTGTATTCAAATCGAGCAAAGTTGGGAAAAACTAGAGCAAGGATAGAAATACAGTAAGGAGGAGAATGCATGCTGAAAAATGAGACAATGAAAATTATCGTGGTCATTATAGGTGCTTTTTTAAATGCTGTTGGGTTAAACATGTTTTTAATCCCTGCAAATGTATATGCAAGTGGTTTTACAGGCATTGCCCAGCTTCTCTCAAGTATACTTGAAGAATATACACCATTTTTTATTTCGACGGGTGTGTTATTATTACTTTTGAATATACCTGTTGCTATTTTAGGATGGTTAAAAGTGGGGAGATCTTTTACTTTATACAGCTTCTTTAGCGTTGCAGCAACAACTGTTTTTTTAGGAATTGTACCTTTACATTCATTCTCGGGAGATATTTTACTAAATGCTGTTTTTGGTGGTGTGATAGTTGCTGTTGGTGTTGGAATTACATTGAAATATGGTGCATCAACAGGAGGTTTAGATATCATTGCTATGATTCTATCGCGGATGAAGGATAAGCCGGTTGGGACGTATTTCTTTTTATTTAACTCAATCATTATTCTAACTGCGGGCTTATTATATGGATGGGAAAAGGCGTTGTATACATTGGTAGCACTTTATGTGTCAACAAGGGTGATTGATGCTATTCATACAAGACATGCAAAACTAACCGCAATGATCATTACGAAAAAAGCGGATTCGTTAAAGGCGGCCATACATTCTCGTTTGGTCAGAGGAATAACGATGATTCCTGCAAAAGGAGCGTTTACGAATGAACCGAGAGATATGCTTATCATTGTTATAACAAGATATGAATTATATGATCTCGAAAAAATAATTAAAGAAGAAGATCCGAATGCATTTACAAATATTGTTCAAACAACAGGGATATTTGGGTTCTTTAGAAAGGAATAGGTACTTAAATGAAATGGATATTATTTCTGATTATTGGGTTTTTATCCCTGTTGACAGGTTGTGCATCTGAAAGAAATGGCGCCGCTGAAGAGATAAATGAAGAGGTGGAGGTGCAAGAAGTAATGAGTAAAGAGCTTGAGGTGGATTTTCAGGTTAAACCATTATCAAATGAAACTCAATTTATTATCTCTTTAACAAATCGATCAGATCAGTTGAAAAAGCTTGAATTTCATAGTAGTCAAAAATATGAAATTATCGTAACCAATGATAAAGGTGAAGAAGTATTTATCTATTCAAAAGGAAAAATGTTTTCACAGGCACTAGAGACAGCCTTACTAAAGTCTGGAGATAATATGGAGTGGGAAGAAACATGGAAACATGATCCATTGCCACCTGGACAATATAAAGCAAAAGTATCGATTTTATCGCATAAGTCCGATAATCTCAGTTTAGAAAGGGAATGGACTGTCCCTCCAAACAATTAAACGAAGGGCAGTCCATCTTGGTTAAATTGAGTCGATTTTTTGCTGAAATTCTCTTAGTTGAGCTCTTTCAGCATCGGTGCTATTAGCAAACGCAGATGACAGGGCGTTTTTTGCTTTCATGACGGCTTCGTATTTATCACCCTGTGCAGACCCGGATGCAACCGAATCAGCATATGCGACAGCTTCACGTGCTTGTTGGAATAATGGATTTGTCATTTAAAAGCCTCCAAGCATACTGTCGTCAGTTTTACTCATTTTTTGTTGTTCTGATTCAGAAAGCGTTGAATGGTAAGGGAACCTCTCATCGTGCTTAGTAACTGTATCTTTGCCTTGTTGTACAAAACGTTTTGATTTGTTACGTTTACCCATTGAAAAAGCCCCCCTTTAAAATAGTGACGCCTTTCTCTCGCGTCATGATTATTTTGTACGATCCAACAAATAATATAGATGGCAAATTGTTCTCATTTTCCCCGAGTTTCTCATGTTTTAAAGGGATAGAGCTTCCTTCAAGTAGTAAGCAATTCCATCTTCTTCGTTCGTTTTTGTTTTTTTATTTGCTACATTTTTCACTTCATCTGTTGCATTACCCATTGCGACGCCATGACCTGCGTATTGAAGCATTTCTAAGTCATTATCTTCATCACCGAAGGCAATAATTCGATCTTGAGGAATATTGTAGTGGGAAGCAATTTTTTGTAAGCCAATCGCTTTATTCATTCCTGCCCGTATGATTTCAATAACATGCCAGGGTGCCGCCCATCTTCTATGGTCAACAACCTCTGCATGAACATCTGATAAATAAGTTCTTATTTTCTCAACATCTTCTTCAGCTGCATGAATAAGAATACTTGTTACATCTTCACTTAAGTTTTGACGCAAGTCCCCGATAGTCGTATTTGGATTTCCCATGCTAAAAACATCAAGTAGCTTTTCATCGTGATAATGGAAATATACATCATCAATAATTTCAGCTAATACATTATGTAGGTTATGTTTTTCAGATACAGTGATGATTTCTTTCACTACTTCTAAATCAAGGGTAGTATGGTAGGTTCCCCAATTATTGTCTTTTGGATGGTGAACATATGCACCATTAAAGTTGACGATCGGTGTTGACAAGTCTAACTCTTCATAGTAAACGGAGCTTGAACGGAAGGGCCTTCCTGTTGCGATACAAACAATATGACCAGCTTCCTTTGCTTTCTTAATGATTTCTTTGTTATAAGCTGAAATGGTCTTATCATCTTTTAAAAGTGTCCCATC
The DNA here is from genome assembly GCF_020524345.1 of Metabacillus niabensis. Taxonomy (GTDB): domain Bacteria; phylum Bacillota; class Bacilli; order Bacillales; family Bacillaceae; genus Metabacillus; species Metabacillus niabensis_B. Next base: position 12,020 of record NZ_JAIVLH010000017.1, on the reverse strand, counting down.
TAAATCTAAAGCGATTAAATAAGGTTTTGTATCCATAACGTCTCCTTCTTTACATGAATTAATTTGACCCTCGCTAACGGGCGCTTGCGCTTTAATATGGAAAAGCGGTACTAACTAAGTTTTGTGTCTAGCTCCAGCGCCTAGCCCCTCGAGGTCATAAGCCGAAAAGGAATTGAAGACAAAGAACGTCTTCTATTCCTTTGCATCTTATGCTAGTCGGGGCTAATCAAGGCGCTTGCGCTTTTCATTAATAGTGTATCTTTTTTCCAAGTTTTATGTCTACATGTTACACTTATTTAGTGGGAATATAACTAGGAGGCGCAATTAATGTGATTATTGTTGAAAGATTACATATAGAAGGAATACCGACATTACATGTTGTTAAAGAGTCATTAAGAGAGAAAAAAACGCCTTTTGTGATGTTTATTCATGGCTTTACAAGTGCCAAAGAAAATAACCTTCATATTGCTTACTATTTAGCTGAAAAAGGATTCAGGGTTGCACTTCCGGAAGCATTATATCATGGAGAAAGAAGTGAACAGTATGGCACGAAGGAGCTTGCCTTCAGGTTCTGGAAAATTGTTTTAAATGAAATTAATGAAGTAACGAAGATTAAGGAATACTTTAAAATAAATCATTTAATTGATTCTGACCGAATCGGACTCGCGGGTACTTCAATGGGCGGGATTACAACATTAGGTGCACTTACACAGTATGATTGGATAAAAGCAGCTGTTAGTTTAATGGGAAGCCCTTGTTATACAGAACTTCTTAAAAGTCAGCTTTACTCGTTAAAGCAAAGCGGTGCGGAAATTCCTCTATCAAACGAAGAAATTGAAGAACAGCTTGCATTACTACAGCCATTTGACTTAAGTCTTCAACTAGAGAAACTTCAAAATCGCCCATTGCTTTTCTGGCATGGTGAACGTGACCAAGTTGTCCCATTTGCTCCAACATATCAATTTTATAAAGATATTGTCCCAATATATGATAAAGAGCCTGAAAAACTTCAATTCATAGCAGATCCGCTAGCAGATCACAAAGTATCAAGACAAGGTGTCCTGTCATTGGTCGAATGGTTTGAAAGGTATTTATAATATTCGGTAGAAGCAGAATGCTTTCTTTGACTTCAATCTTTTACTATACTCAAAATACCAACTATCTGAAAGGAGTGTTTAAATATGGATGAATTACTAAAAGAAAATATCTATGGTGCGTTAGAAACAGTTGTAGACCCGGAGCTTGGTGTTGACATTATCAATCTTGGCTTAGTATATGATGTGGAAATGGATGATGAGGGCCATACGATCGTCACAATGACACTAACTTCAATGGGATGCCCGCTGGCAGCTACTATTGTTGAACAAATCAAAGTTGCCCTTCAAGATATACCGGAAGTAAAAAGCACTGAAGTAAATATTGTCTGGAGTCCGCCATGGTCAAAAGACAGAATGTCAAGAATTGCAAAAATCGCATTAGGAATTCAATAAAACGTTTGAGAGTAATCCTTATACATTGGTAGAAGGGTTACTTTTTTTGTACCTTAAAAAAGTTTAACTCTACTAAAAGGATTAAAGTATAAGAAAAGACATCAACTTCCGCCATTCTTGGCGGTAAGTCGTGTTTTTCTAATTGCTTTTTTAAAAAAAGATGTTTGTTCCTGGTGATATATGGATATAAACTATTAGGTTGATAGGAACAGTTCAATCCCAAAAATAATCACACCCAAATATCAAAGCATAGAATATGCAAAGATAAACCGAACTCTGACTATTTAAATAACTTACATATATGTAATGCCTATTCAATTTTCGAATTTTTTATACAATTAAATGCATATATATTATGTCGTTTGAATACGCGTAGCTTCTAATAAATCCTTTAATTTACGTGATTTTTTTGAAAAATTAGCAAAAATATTATTTATACACTTGATTTTATTTTTATACATATTTATAATTGAGAAATAATTTAGATAACGAACTTAAGAGAAGGTGATTTGGTGAAGGTCGGAATTATCGGTGCCACAGGATACGGTGGAGTCGAATTATATCGTATATTATCCAATCATCCACATGTAGAAGAATGTATACTTTACTCATCTTCAGAAATGGATGTTCCATATAGCAACTCGTTTCCACATCTACATCAATTAAGTAATCATATATTGCGAAATATCAATGTCGAAGAAATAAAAAGAGATATACAGTTTTTGTTTCTTGCAACACCACCAGGAGTTTCAAGAGACTTAACACCAAAGTTTCAAGGATCAAACGTAAGGATAATCGATCTTTCCGGTGACTTGAGGTTAAAAGATCGATTAGCTTATGAGCAATGGTATAAGCGGCCATGTGTATCAGATGATATCTTGGAACATGCTGTATATGGGCTGTCTGAACTTAATAAAGAGGAAATAATGAATGCTGATATTCTTGCTAATCCAGGCTGTTTTCCGACAGCAACGATTTTAGGCTTGGCACCTGTTGTCCAAAACAAGATCATTGATGTGAAATCAATCATTGTTGATGCGAAGACAGGAGTATCTGGTGCAGGACGCAATGCATCACAAACCACACATTATTCGGAAGTAAATGAAAATATGAAAATATATAAGGTTCATGAACATCAGCATGTTCCGGAAGTTGAGCAAGCACTTCATTCCTTAAATGAGACAGCTGGGGCTATCTCATTCTCAACACATTTGATTCCAATGACACGTGGAATTATGGCAACTATTTATGCAAGTGTAGAAGATTCATATACAACGGAAAAACTACTAGATTTATATAAAAGCTATTATGCAGAATCTCCTTTTGTTCGTATTCGTGAGCAGGATGTATTTCCTTCAACAAAAGAAGTGTACGGTTCAAATTTCTGTGATATCGGGTTAAAGCTTGATGAACGAACAGGCAGAATCACAATCGTTTCAGTAATAGACAATTTAATGAAAGGTGCAGCAGGTCAAGCGGTTCAAAATTTCAACCTAATGAACGGTTATGAGGAAACAACGGGCTTGTATTTTGCACCTATTTATCCATAAGACTATTTTGCAGATGAAATGGAAGGTCAGACTCTAAAGAAGGGGCAAATTGACTAAACCAATGTCATTGTAAAAGAGTGTTGATCATGACAACCAGGGAGGAAAAAGAAGTGCTACAAGCAAAAGAAACATCTGCTATTACAAAAATTGAAAATGGATCTATTGTAACACCGAAAGGATTCTCAAGTGACGGTGTTCATGCCGGACTCAGATATTCAAGAAATGATCTGGGTGTTATCTACAGCGAGGTACCAGCAAATTGTGCAGCCGTTTATACCCAAAGTCATTTTCAGGCAGCTCCGCTAAAAGTAACGCAGGCAAGCATCGCTGAAGAGGAATTGTTGCAAGCAATTATCGTCAATAGTGCGAATGCTAATGCGTGTACAGGAGAACAAGGATTAAAAGATGCTTATGAGATGCGAGAAAGAACCGCAGACTTGTTTAACATTAAACCTCATTATGTTGGGGTTGCGTCTACAGGTGTAATTGGGGAATTTTTAAAAATGGATAAAATTCGGGCTGGGATCGAGCAGCTAAAACCCCATTCAACACATGAAGCTGCCGAAGCCTTTCAAACAGCCATTTTAACAACTGACTTGGTTATGAAAACATCATGCTATCAAGTTGAAATTGATGGAAAAACGGTTACCATCGGTGGTGCGGCTAAAGGTTCAGGGATGATTCATCCAAACATGGCAACGATGCTTTCTTTTGTGACAACAGATGCAAAGATTGACTCTGCATCACTTCAGACACTTTTAAGTAAAACAACAGATAAAACATATAATCAAATCACAGTTGATGGTGATACATCCACAAATGATATGGTATTGGTCATGGCAAATGGGCTGGCTGAAAATGAGCTGTTAAACGAGCAACACCCAGGATGGAATGATTTTAAAACAGCGTTTCATAAAGTTAGTGAAGAGTTAGCGAAACAAATTGCTAAAGATGGCGAAGGGGCAACAAAGCTAATTGAAGTAGAAGTAACTGGAGCAAAAACAAAGCAGGAAGCAAATGTTGTTGCCAAGAAGATTGTCGGATCAAGCCTTGTCAAAACAGCTGTTTACGGAGCGGATGCAAACTGGGGAAGAATTATTTGTGCAGTAGGTTATAGTGAAGCACAAGTTGAACCTGAGAGCATTGATATTTACTTAGGGGATATCTGCTTATTTACAGATAATAGTCCTCAATCATTTTCAGAGGAAGTTGCCTCAGAATACTTAAAACAGGATCAAGTAAAGATTACAGTTCATCTTGGTGTTGGAGAAGAAAAAGGAAAAGCCTGGGGCTGTGATTTAACATATGATTACGTGAAAATAAACGCAAGCTATAGAACGTAAGGGAGATTGTTATGTCAAAAACAGTTGTATTAAAATGTGGCGGAAGTACTGTTCACCAATTGTCAGAGTCTTTTTTTCATAGTTTACAAGCATTGATTTCCTCAGACTGGAAGGTGTTGATCGTACACGGTGGCGGTCCTGATATCACAAACATGCTGAAAGCTTTAAAAATAGAATCAGAATTCTACAATGGTCAACGTAAGACAACAGAAGAAGTACTTGAAGTTGCTGAAATGGTGTTAGCCGGAAAGATTAATAAGCACCTAACACGGCTGTTAAACGAAAAGGGATTAAAATCGATTGGACTGTCCGGTACTGATGATCAACTATTACTAGCGGATTTCTTGGACCAAGAAAACTTAGGTATGGTAGGAAAAGTAACAGCAGTTCATACAGCAGCTGTAGAATTACTAATGGATAACGGCTATATTCCTGTTGTCGCGCCACTTGCAAGTACTGAAACACATAATACCCTTAACGTTAATGCTGATTTAGCAGCAGCAGCAATTGCAAATGCAGTCGGAGCAGAAAAATTCTTATTTGTAACAGATGTACCAGGTATTTTAAATAAAGAAAAGGAAGTCATTGAGACCGTAACACCGTCTCAAATTGATGAACTGATAAAGAGTGAAGTCATTACAGGTGGAATGATCCCAAAGGTGGAATCAGCTGTTTCCACACTTTCAGATATTTGTCAGGAAGTCATGATTGTAAGTGGTCAACAAGCTTTCATTGAAAAAGATGCTTTTAAGGGAACGAAAATTGTGAGTGAGAAGGAGGTCTTGTCATCATGAGTTATTTATTTCCAACATATGCACGCTGGGACGTAACGATTAAAGAAGCAAAGGGTTCTTGGGTAACAGATGTGAATGATGTGAAATATTTGGACTTTATTTCAGGTATTGCCGTTTGCAACCTCGGTCATGCCAATGAAGAAGTAGCAAATGCTGTGCAAGAGCAGCTTACAAAATACTGGCATATGTCCAATTTATTTCACCAGCCCATTCAAGAAGAAGTAGCAAAGCTTCTAGTCGAAGCTAGTGATGGAGATGCAGTGTTTTTCTGTAACAGTGGAGCTGAAGCAAATGAAGCAGCAATTAAACTGGCAAGAAAGCATACTGGTAAACAGAAGATTGTTACGTTCTTACAATCATTTCACGGCAGAACGTTTGCGACAATGTCTGCAACAGGTCAAGAGAAAATTCAACAAGGCTTTGGACCTTTACTCGAAACATTTCAGTACCTCCCCTTTAACAATGTGGAAGCATTAGATGAGCTTGGAACTGATGTGGCAGCCATTATGCTTGAAGTTGTTCAAGGTGAAGGTGGAGTCGTTCCGGCTGACAAAGAATTTATTGAAAAAATAACAGAAACATGTGAGAAGATCGGCGCATTACTTATCATAGATGAGGTTCAAACAGGAATCGGCAGAACAGGTAAGCCATTTGGTTATCAGCACTTTGGAATTAAGCCTGACATTATTACATCTGCAAAAGGGCTTGGCAGTGGGTTGCCAGTTGGTGCAATGATCGGTCACAAATCGCTCATCGAAACATTTCAGGCTGGAAGTCATGGATCTACCTTTGGTGGTAATCCAATTGCCATGGCTGCTGCAAAAGTGACATTAGAGAAGATTTTTAATGAAGATTTCTTAAATGAAGTGAATAAGAAAAGCAACTATTTATTAGAAAAATTAGATCATATCGTAGGAAAGCATCCACTCGTAAATGGAGTTCGCGGGAAAGGATTATTAATTGGGATTGAATGTAAAGAACAAGTTTCACCACTCATTGACCAATTAAGAGAGCGCAATTTCCTTGTTCTGCCGGCTGGTCCTCATGTAATCCGTTTACTGCCGCCATTAACCGTTTCATATGAAGAAATGGATATAGCGGTAAAAACAATAGCAGAAGTTTTCTCAAAGGTAAACGATTCTGTAGGAGCTCATTAATTTGAGCGTTTTTTTTACAAGTGATTGAATAAAAATACTCATGGTTTAATAATTATCCAATAGGGTATAGAGTAGAATTAAAGACAAACGAGGTGTAAGCAGATGAAAGGATATCTCCATTTAGAGGATGGTTCAATCTATACAGGAGCACTAGAGCATGGGTCTTTGGAGGATATAAACGGAGAAATCGTATTTTTTACAGGAATGACAGGCTATCAGGAAGTACTAACTGATCCTTCTTATAAAAATCAAATTGTTGTATTCACTTACCCGTTGATCGGGAATTACGGTGTCAATATAAGTGATGATGAAAGTAAAAAGCCGCAGGTTAAAGCAGTTGTAATCTATGAGTGTACATCACAATATTCTCATTATGAAGCACAGTATAGCTTTAAAGAATATTTGGAAAAGTGGAACATCCCGATTATTCATCATATCGATACCCGGGCAGTGGTGAAAAAAATCAGAAATCACGGATCAATGGCAGCTACAATTACGTCAAAATCTGCATTAGCTGAAAAGCCGAGTACCATTTTCGAAGATGGAGTATTTGAAGTTGTATCAGATAAGCTTGAAACGTATGGGAATGGGGAAAAGCATATTGCATTAGTAGACTTTGGATATAAGAAATCAATACTTACATCCTTATTAGATAGAGGCTGCAAAGTAACGACTGTCCCATTTAAAATGATGGACCAAATAGGTGATTTAAAGCCTGATGGTGTCTTATTATCAAATGGGCCAGGAGATCCTGAGCAACTATCAAGCTACTTTAGTCAAATTAAAAAAGTTGTTTCTGCTTACCCGACATTAGGCATTTGTTTAGGTCACCAATTAATCGCTCTATCTTTCGGTGCCAAAACGACAAAACTATTATTTGGACATAGAGGAGCAAACCAACCTGTTTTTGATCTTAAAACAAATAAAGTCTTCATGACATCTCAAAACCATAGTTATGTTGTCATTAAAGAGAGCTTAAAAGATACAGATTTATCGATGCGTTTTTATCATATTAATGATGATTCAATTGAAGGGTTATCACATAAAAGTTTACCAGTTTTAACAGCGCAATTTCATCCCGAAGCACATCCGGGACCTTCAGATAGTGAATGGATCTTCGATGAATTTTTAGAGTTAGTCGCAGTTGCAAAAGGAGATATACTTTATGTCTAAAAATCAGTCTATCAAGAAAATCGTTGTTATTGGCTCCGGTCCTATTGTGATCGGGCAGGCCGCAGAATTTGATTATGCAGGCACACAGGGCTGTCTGGCTTTAAAGGAAGAAGGCTACCAAGTCGTTCTTGTTAATAACAATCCTGCAACCATCATGACAGATGAGGAATTTTCAGATGTTTTGTATTTTGAACCATTAACAGTGGAAAGTTTAACAAAAATTATCGCTAAAGAAAAACCGGATGGTTTACTTGCATCATTAGGGGGTCAAACAGGGCTTAACCTGGCCATGGAACTTCATGAAGCGGGTGTTTTAGAGAAATATGGTGTGCAATTATTAGGAACTTCTATTGATTCGATCCGTAAAGGTGAAGATCGAAATGAGTTCCGTCAATTAATGTATGATTTAAATGAACCTATCCCTGAGAGTTCCATTGTTACCACATTAGAGGAAGCACTTGAATTTTCTAATAAAATCGGGTTCCCGATTATCATCAGACCTGCCTATACTCTTGGTGGAAAAGGCGGAGGTATTGCTTCAAATCTTGAAGAGTTTAAAAAGCTCGTAAGAAGTGGATTACAAGCAAGTCCGATTACACAATGTTTAATCGAAAAAAGCATTGCCGGCTTTAAAGAAGTAGAATATGAAATGATTCGTGATCATAAAGGAACGTGTATTTCTGTATGTAATATGGAAAATATTGATCCTGTTGGTGTTCATACAGGTGACTCGATTGTTGTTGCACCTTCACAAACATTAACAGATCAAGATTACCATATGTTAAGAAGTGCAGCCGTTAAAATCGTTTCGGCACTTGGTGTGATCGGTGGATGTAACATTCAATTAGCATTAGATCCTAATAGCAAGCAATACTATGTTATTGAAGTAAATCCACGGGTCAGCAGATCATCTGCATTAGCATCAAAAGCAACTGGTTATCCAATTGCAAAAATTGCTGCAAAGCTTGCAGTAGGATATACATTGGAAGAATTAAAAAATCCTCTAACGATGAGTACGTACGCAAGCTTCGAGCCGGCGCTTGACTATGTTGTTGTGAAGTTCCCAAGATGGCCTTTTGATAAGTTTAATAAGGCTGACCGTAAGCTGGGGACTAAAATGAAGGCAACTGGTGAAGTTATGGCGATTGAGCGTAATCTCGAAGCAGCTATTCAAAAGGCGTGTGATTCACTAGAACTGGACAATATCGGCACACACCTGCCAGAGCTTAAAGATTTATCCATTGATGAATTAAAAACAGTCATGAATAAAACAGATGATCGCCGCTTTTTTGCTGTGATGGAGCTATTAAGAAAAGGAAGCACGATACAAGAAATCCATGAGCAAACAGAAATGGATGTATATTTCCTTTCAATATTCCAACGAATTATTGATCTTGAAAAGCAAATCCAGGAAAAAACGATTTCAACACTTGACGCTGAATTTATAGCAACCGTCAAGGAAAAAGGGTTCTCTGATAAGACGATCTCATCATTATTAAGTGCCCCTGAAGCTGAAGTTCGAAAAGCAAGACTTCAAGCAGGAGTAAAGGCTTCTTATAAGTATGTTGATACATGTGCAGCAGAGTTTGAAGCACGTACGAATTATTTTTATTCTACCTATTTCGGTGAAAATGAACAGCCTACTTTAACAGATAACAAAAAGATTTTAATCATTGGATCAGGTCCTATACGTATCGGTCAAGGGATCGAATTTGACTATAGTGCTGTTCATGGGATTAAAGCGTTAAAGCAATTAGGTTATGAAGCGGTGATGATAAATAATAATCCGGAAACGGTTAGTACTGACTTTGAAACAGCAGATCGATTGTACTTTGAACCAATTACGCTTGAACATGTATTAAATATCGTTGATTCCGAGGGAATTGATTCTGTTATTGTCCAATATGGCGGGCAAACGGCAATTAACCTTGCTGAACAATTAGAATCTGCAGGTGTTAAGCTGCTTGGTACTGATACTGAAACATTAGATTGGTTGGAGGATCGTGACAAGTTCTATCAACTGTTAGATGAATTATCCATACCACATGCAGCAGGATTAACGGCAAACAATGCGGATGAAGCATTAAAAGGAGCAAAAGAAATTGGTTTCCCACTGCTTCTTAGACCATCATATGTTATTGGCGGAAAAGGAATGGTCATTGTTCATAATGAAGAAACCTTAGAAAAGTTACTTGCGGAAAATACAAATATGATTTATCCGGTACTTATTGATCAATTTGTTGAAGGACTTGAGGGAGAAATTGATCTCATTTCAGATGGTCAAGATGCCTTTATCCCAACATATATTGAGCATGTTGAGCCTGCAGGTGTCCATTCAGGGGATAGCTTAGCCATCCTACCTTCTCAAAACCTGACGGACAAAAATAAACAGGTTATTGCTAACTACGCAAGTGCATTGGTGAAAAAGCTGCATTATCGTGGAATTATGAATATTCAATTCTTAGTGAAAGATCATACAATTTATATTGTAGAAGTAAATCCACGTGCAAGCAGAACAGCGCCGATTATTAGTAAAGTAACCGGTATTCCTATTATTAAGCATGCTACGTATTTATTATGCGGTAAAAAAATAACAGAACTAAACATTACCTCCCCAGAGTCTAATAACATGGTGGCGGTGAAATATCCGGTCTTCTCCAGTCATGCTTTACATGATGTTGATATTACACTTGGACCAGAAATGAAGGCAACTGGTGAAGGAATGTGTATTGGAAATAATTTAGATGCTGTTTATCGCAAGATCTTTACAAAGGACTTAGAAAATGTACGAAGTGTCTTTTTTGATGCAACAGATAATGAGGCGATAAATACAGTTAAGGAAGTTGGACTTGAAGTTGTGACAGATCAGTACGAAACATGGGTTGAGGGAGAAAAAGGCATTTTCGTCTCACTGATTGACAGTGACGAAGCGAAATTAGCACGCCAACAAGCGATTGAAAAAGGTATGATTCTTTTTACAAATCTTTCAACATTTTACGCTTGTTTAAAATCCATTACTGCAACTGATGATGAAGTATCTTCAATTCAGGAATTTTTGAAACCATTGGTGAAAAACCAATAGGTTCCGCCTAAGTTAAGGAAGGTAGTGAGCTGAAATGAGTATAAATGTGAAAAATAAAACAGCAGTTGAAAAACGTGATTTTTTAACTCTTCTTGATTATAGTAAAGAGGAAATTTTAACTTTAATTGAAGACGCATTTAAATTAGAAGAAAATCCAATTCAACCTGTCCTGCAAGGAAAAACACTTGCGATGATCTTTGAAAAATCATCTACAAGAACACGGGTATCTTTTGAAACAGGAATGCTTCAATTAGGGGGTCATGCATTATTTTTAAGTAGCCAGGACCTTCAATTAGGAAGAGGTGAACCTGTTTCTGATACGGCGAAAGTGTTGTCCGGCTATGTTGATGCAATTATGATCCGTACATTTGGTCATGATAAGATCGAAGAATTGGCCAAGCATGCTAGTATCCCTGTAATCAATGGATTAACAGATCTTTTCCACCCATGTCAGGCACTTGCAGACTTAAAGACAATTTACCGCATAAAAGAAACATTTGAAGGTGTAAAGACTGCATACTTAGGAGACGGAAATAATGTAGCTCATTCCTTAATGATTGCTGCAGCTAAGGTCGGAATGGATTTTTCATTAGGATGTCCAAAGGGATATGAACCTGATGCAGACATTGTGGCAAAAGCTCAAAAGCTTGCAGAAGAGACAGGTGCTACGATTACCATCACATATGATCCGATTGAGGCAGTTAAAGACGCAGACATTATCTATACAGATGTATGGGCAAGCATGGGCCAAGAAAGTGAACAACAAGAACGCTTGGTTGCATTCAAAGACTTCCAGGTTAATGATCAGCTTGTTCAGCATGCAAAACCAGACTATCATTTCTTACACTGCTTACCAGCACACCGTGAGGAAGAAGTGACAGCCTCCATTATTGACGGCGAACACTCAGCTGTCTTCGAACAAGCAGAAAACAGACTTCATGTCCAAAAAGCATTACTAAAAAAATTACTTTCATAAAGAGACAAGGGGACAGGTTCCTCGTCCCATCGGGACGAGGAACCTGTCCCCGTGGTCCGTTACATGAAAATAACCCATATGGAGATACTAGTAGTAATGCAATGAGAGGAGGTTAACAATGGGACAACAACATCGTTTTCGTGTAGGACAAAAAGCCCCTAATAATGGGATTTATGTAGAAATAGGTGAAACTGGGGACAATGTGAAAAATCCTGGTCAAATTAAACTGAAGGCTGGAGACCGTTTCCCGGAAACAGCTAACCATAATCGTCAATGGACATATAAACGTAAACCTTAATAGATGAAGAAACAAAAAAACCTACTGTTAGAAGTAGGTCAGCTTGTAGAGAAAGTGGATGTTTTTCTCTACAAGCTTTTTTATTTTCTTAAAATGTTCTTATAAAGATTAATAAATTTCCTAAGATAACCAAAGAAAAAGCTTCTCACACACCTAG
>NZ_JAIVLH010000016.1 GCF_020524345.1 Metabacillus niabensis | reverse complement strand
CTATTATAATAACAAGCGCATAAAGCAAAAATTGGCAGGCATGAGTCCGGTTCAATTCCGTATCCATACCAGCCAATTAGCCGCTTAATATAAAACTCTAACTTTTAGGGGTCACCACAATTTGGGAGGTCATCAGTCTAGTCGGATCTATTACTTTAACTGTTCTTCTACTGCTTTTAACCATGTTGTAGCCATCAGCATGTTGCCTGCAGAATTCATGTGGACACCGTCTGTTGTTAAGTTGTAGCCGTTGTTTTGTTCTAGATACTTTACAAATGCTTGATGGGTTGGGACAAGTATTGTTTCAAATTGTTTTGACATATCATTTACAACTTTAACGTAATTTTTTAAGATTTCATTTCCCTTCGATTGTAACTGTTCTTCAATTACAGTTGGTTCCATTAAGATAATGCGCGCATTTGTCTGTTCTTTCACTTGGCTTAATAGTTCTGTGTAAAGGTGTTCAAATTTCTCTATGTCTACTTGTTCGATTTCAGGGCGATCAAGTTGTCTCCACACATCATTGATCCCAATCGATATGGAAAGGTAATCAGGGTTCTGTTCAATAACATCTTGTTGCCATCTTGAAGCAAGGTCTGTAATACGGTTGCCGCCGATACCTTTATTTGTTATATCAAATCCTTGCTCTGGATAAGTTGTTAGTAAGTAATCGTGGATGATTCTCACGTAACTGATGCCAATTTGTTCCGGATCCTCACGTTTTCCCCATTCTGTAATACTGTCACCAATAAATAGTATTTTCTTTTGTTTCATCTTTTCTCCTCCATCTACCCTTTTGTATGTAAGACAGCACTTTTTTATAAAATACTCATATAGCTCTTCGAGAAATATCATTCATTTTCCTCTAAAATCTTATCATCCTTTAGTAAAGATGAACGTCAAACGGTTTCGTTCCCTTTACTTCTCCATTCACTATAATAGATAATGCATGCCTACCGGGATAATGCTTCCTGGTTGTTAAATCTTTAAAGGAGTGTATTTTTACATATTGCTTTTTTTCTCCCGGTTTTATCATGACTTCAGATAGCTGAAATTGTTTACTCGATGGTTTCCCATTTGCTTTTATAAAGTCGATGGAATACTCAACTCTTACTTTACGTAATTCCGTGTCTGTTGAAGCTAGTTGAAATGAAAAGGCAATTGCATCTCCAATCTTCACATTTTTTGTCACATCTAAATCTGAAATTGTCATCGTATGTAAAGGACCTAGTCCAAACAGTTCAAGAGCGTCTAAGTTCCCTTTTTTAAGCAAGGTTCGCAAGCCTTTTTTCAAAATCCAATTCGTTAATTCATTTTCTCCGTTCCATTTTTTTGCTAGTGAGAGAACGATAGCCGGATGATCTCTCGAAATATCATTTATGTTATTTGCCACACTTTTTCTTACATATAAAGAGGGGTCTTCCTTCAAATTTTCTAAAATCGGTAAAATGGGTAAAGGATCATTTTTTAAGCCGGTTAATATCATACCCCATGGAAGCCTAGGACGGGAGCCTTCACTTGCAAGTCTTCTAACATGCTCATTTGAATGAGTGCTCCAGACAATAAATTGCTGAAGCATTTTCTCTTGATCTTTTACCACAAAGGGCCGAACTGCAAACTCGGATGTTGAATACTGAGTGAAATACTCAAGGGCAGAGATTGACACATTCCAATCGTTTAAACCGTATACCTCAATGTAATCTGGAAAAATAATTCCTGCCAGGCTGCCTTTAAAATGAGGTGCTACCTTTTTTAATATGTTAACCACCTCTGAAAAATCCAGTTTTATCGTTTCATGAAAACATTCAGAAATCCGCCGGACTCTTTGCTTTAAAGTAAGGTTGTCCCATTCACCCGCGTAAATATATGTAAGAAATATTTCTTCATCAAACGATGGATACGCATTCCTTAATTCCTTTGAAAGCTGATTCATAAAATCTTGATTAAAGATGTAGCGAAGTTCCTCAGCCATTTGTTCTCCCCTTAACTTAGTATTTATTGTAAATTATTATATCATTTTATATCTCAACTAAAAAAACAGCTGACGTAAGTATATACTTAACAAGTCACCTGTTTTTAAAATTCACTACTTATTTAATTAATCACAATGGCAGGAGAATAAGGATGAAGGTCCTTTCCTCCAGCTTGAACCATAATTAGTCAATCATCAAACCTATTTCTAGTTTTTTACCACCTTGGAATGTCATCACGATTTCAATTGCTTCTTTAAAACCCGAAAGTGACATATTTCCTTCCATGATCGTTGGTGCTGTAATATCAATTGTCATTCCTTTTGAAAAGACATTTGTACATAGTCCACCTGATATCATATTGCCAAGCTCACCAGCAAATGACTTTAACATATCCCCTTCAAGTGCCATGCCAAACATTAATTCACCTACAGAACTGAAAAAATCAACATCAGACTTATAGAGAACCTTACCATTTATTGAGCCTGTTATCCCAACCAGGACACCGAATTGGCATGTTAACTCAGAACGTAGCTCAGGCGCTGTTATATTTTCATGTGGGATCGGAAGTACCTGTTTTATGGACTCTATCGTTGACCCATGTAGATCTTCTAATGTGTTTGATACAGTCGTACTCAATATAAACACCCCCTGCTCTATTAGAATATGTCACAGAATGACCGTTTCAACTCTGTTTCTACCCTTACTTATCTACTAGTAGTATAACTAAGACTTTTTTCTTATTATATAGTAAATCTTTCCTCATCTCATCATAATTTCGACATAAATGACTATTTGAGATTCTTAATACTAGTTATATCGACAAACTTCTACCATTTGTTTAGAAAAAAAATGCTAGATTGTCATCCTGACAATCTAGCATTTTTGTAGGTACTAATTTAATTTTTTTTCAATCCACCTATATATATCCTCATAAACAACCTCACGATTTACTTCATTTAACATTTCATGCCGACCATTTTCATAAAATTTGTATTCGATCTGCTTAATTCCATGTTTCCTTAACTGATTAATTAGCTTATTTACACCCTTTGTATAATTTCCAACAGGATCCATATCCCCGCTAAAGAGGTAAAAGGGTAGATTTCTGTCTATTTTTGATACTTCCTCATGTCTATGAATCATATCAAGTCCATAGTATAAGTCTTGAAAAAATCCTGTTGTTCCTACTTTTCCGCAATATGGATCATTTATATACGTTGATACTTGTTCAGAATCCCGGGTTAGCCACTCATAACCTGTATTGGCATTCGTAAATTTCTTGTTATAGCTTCGGGTTGTTAATTTTTGCAGAAATGGACTTTCAGCACGATTTCCCCATTTTTTGACCTGTGTTTCAGCTAATTTTTTTGCAACTTTTAAGATCAAACCCGGATTTCCTCCAGTTCCTGATAAAATGACTCCATATAGACTCACCTGAAAACGCTGTAGAAAACGTCGGACTAAAAAGGAGCCCATACTGTGTCCCATGAGGAAGACGGGTAATTTTGGATATTGATTTTTTATGTCATCATACACTTCTTTCATATCGTCAACTGTTCTTTCAAAGCCGTTGCTTTCGGCAAAAAAACCATATTCACCACCCTTTTCACCAGTCTGTCCATGACCTCGATGATCATGTCCTATTACGATAATTCCCTTGGAATTGAGAAACATTGCAAATGGTTCATAACGTTTTATATGCTCTGCCATTCCATGAGCAACCTGTAAGACTGCTCTTGGCTTCACCGACTTCTCTTCCCATTGACAAACATATACTTGATGTTCATCAGACATAGTTAACCAATTTTCATTTTTCATACCCTTCCCCCCTGTCTTTTATCCCGTTTACTTCCATTTAAGTTAAAAGTCCATTTTACTTCTCGAAATTCCAGAGCTCTTTTTTTGATGTTGTAATGGCATCTGCCCCAGCTTCCAACGCTTTTTCGACTTCTTCAACTGTACGAATTAACCCGCCTGCGAGTATTTTAGTTTTTGTACGTTCTTTTACTTCTTTGATCATCCAAGGCATCGCACCTGGTAATACTTCAATATAATCTGGTTTTGTTTTTTCAACTAAGCGGTAGCTTCGTTCTAATGCATGAGAATCAATTAAAAACATCCTTTGGATCGCAATAACACCTTTTTGTTTTGCTTTTAAAATAACATTCGATTTTGTAGAAATAAGTCCATAAGGTCGATATTCCTGACAAAGATACTCAGCCGCAAAATCATCACTTTTCAAACCATGGATTAAGTCAACATGATAGATGATTTTTTTACGATGTTGCTCAGCTAATTTATGTAGATTGGCCAATTGAGAAATATGTGTTTCCAAAAAAACTCCAATCTCATAGTCGCTATCAAGGAACCGTTCGAATTGCTTTATAGATGAAAAAGCCGGTAAAATCTTTTGCATGTGTACTCCTCACTTTATCTTTATGTTGCAATTATTTATTTTTTCATCATAAAGGTTCCATTTAAAAATGTCACCCTTTTGCAAAAGATCCCTAAATGCACTTTATTTTCAAACACTTGGATAATTCAACCTAATTTGTAAACAATACGAGTTAGCACCCTTTTCTTGCTAGGAGGTTTAGATTGAAAACACGTGTTCCTAAACCATTGTCAAAATTAATAAAAGAAAAAAAACAAAACAAAAATTTCACTGAAAAATTATCTGCCATTCAAGAGATGAATAGCAGATCACAAGAGCAAAAGAAGATCGAACAAATCTCTTCCAACCTTCATTGGAACTTATCTTATATTAAAGAGGTAATAGGAAACAGCTCAGATATCATTATTAGAGACTTCAAGGCCGGTCAAAGCGGACTAATTGATCTCGGGCTTATTTACACGGATGGGTTAGCTGACAAATCATTTGTACAAGATTTTGTTTTAGATACTCTTATGGTTCAAATTAGGAATGCAGAAGTTGATCGTCCTGATATTCACACAGACTTGTTTGAATTCATTAAAGCACAAACTTTACCGATCGGAGAAATAAAGGAGATTGTTCATTTCGAAACTCTTTTTTTTCACTTTTTGTCTGGTGATACTATTTTATTAATGGACGGATTCCCTAAATGCTTAGCGATTGGATCAAGAGGCTGGACTGATCGCGGAGTGCAAGAACCTTCTTCACAGACAGTTGTTAGAGGTCCAAAGGATGGTTTTTCTGAAACATTAAGAACGAACACGGCCTTAATAAGACGTCGCATTAAAGATCCAAACCTTTGGCTTGAGACGAAACAACTTGGTAAAAAAACGAAAACAGATGTTGCCATAATGTATCTAAAAGGTGTCGCAACCGATAAGGTTGTAAAGGAAGTTCATACCCGGCTCGATAAGATTAAAATTGATGCTATTCTTGAAAGCGGATATATTGAAGAACTCATACAGGATAGTACATTTACTCCCTTTCCAACTGTCTTTAATACAGAACGTCCGGACACTGTGGCGGCAGCCATATTAGAAGGAAGAGTTGCTATTCTTGTTGATGGAACTCCATTCGTTTTAGTCGTTCCTGCTCTGTTAATCAATTTTTTCCAAGCAAGTGAAGATTATTATCAGAGAGCTGACATCGCGACACTTATTCGGTTACTTCGGTACCTATCATTTTTTCTTGCATTGCTCACACCTTCAGCTTATATAGCGGTAACAACATTCCACCAGGAAATGCTGCCTACACCGTTACTAATCAGTCTGGCAGCACAGAGAGATGGAGTTCCGTTTCCCGCGATTGTCGAAGCAATCCTTATGGAAATAACGTTTGAAATTCTACGGGAAGCTGGAGTCCGAATGCCCAGAGCGGTTGGTTCAGCGATCTCCATTGTTGGAGCACTTGTTATAGGCCAGGCAGCTGTTGAAGCTGGAATTGTCACCGCCACAATGGTCATTGTTGTTTCTCTAACAGCGATTAGCAGCTTTGTTTCTCCAACATTTAATATGGGTATTGCTGTGCGGATCCTACGCTTTGGGTTTATGATTCTTGCTGGAACATTCGGTTTATTTGGCATTATTTTAGGCTTAATTGCCATGGTCCTTCATCTTAGCAGTTTGAGATCTTTTGGGATTCCTTATTTATCACCGAATGCTCCATTTATTCTACAGGACCAAAAGGATAATTTTTTCCGACTCCCACATTGGGCCTTATTTGCACGCCCACGTTTAATAAGTCAAAAGGATACAGACCGAGAGGATACACCTTCTCCAAAACCACCTACTACTAGTTAAGGAGTTACCTTATGTACAAGAAGTTACTTATTATTATTTGTATGCTTCTTCTCACTACTGGTTGCTGGAGTAAAAAAGATTTAAACGAACTTGCCATCGTAACAGCGATTGGTATCGATAAAACGGAAGATGGTTATTCAGTTTCGATTCAAGTATTAAATCCGTCAGAGCTTGCTGGAAATACAAGCTCTGGTCGTACTGAAGTGGTGAGGTTTGTAAAATCAGGAAAAACCGTATTTGAAGCATTACGAAAACTGTCAACCGATACTCCAAGACGTATTTATTTGGCACATCTCCGTGAAGTTGTCTTTGGAGAAGAACTAGCTAGAGAAGGAATAGGTAAAGCACTTGATTTTATATCAAGAGATCATGAAATGAGAACTGACTTTTATATTACGGTCGCAAAAGGATCTACTGCCGCTGACATCTTAAATATTCAAACCGCAATTGAAAAAGTACCGGCAAACAAACTTTTTAATGCACTTGAAAACTCTGAGAGTGTTTGGGCAGCAGCAAAAACAGTTAAATTAGATGAGTTAATCAATAGTATTGTGAGCAAGGGAAAAGAACCTGTTTTAACAGGAATCTATTATTACGGAGATGCTGAAGTAGGAAGCAATATCGAAAACGTTCATAATGTCTCACCCGAAACAGGGTTAAGGATTGATTATCTTGCTGTTTTTAAGAAAGACAAACTGATCGGTTGGTTGAATATGAATGAAAGCAAAGGTTTTAACTATATTACAGACAATATTAAAAATACAGTAGTAACCATTGAACAAGAAGATGGCAATATCACCATCGAGACTTTACGTTCTAAAACCAAAGTAAAGGGAAAAATGGAAAAAGGTAAACCTGTAATCGACATTACCGTTACACCTGAAGGAAATATCGCTGATGTTGAAAGCAGTATTGATTTATCAAAACCTGAAACAATCGACAAATTAGAAAAAAAATATGCTGACAATATTAAAGAGAAAGTACAAACCTCTGTGCAAGAGGTTCAAGAGGATTTTCAAAGTGATATTTTTGGTTTTGGAGAAGTCATTCATCGGGAAGATCCAAGAGCCTGGAAAGGACTAGAAGATAACTGGGATGAGCATTTCACAAATTTAAACGTAAATGTTCATGTCAAAACCGAAATAAGAAGATTAGGTACAATTACAGACTCATTTCAAAAAGAAACAAAGGAGTAAACATACATGTGGACAATTGTTGGAATTCTCCTAATAGGTTTACTCGTTTGGATTATTGAGATTAAGGCATTATTAAAAAGTAAAAGCTACCGGGAGATGATCATCTATAGTTTCTTACTAACTAGCGGATTATCATTTGCTTGTCTTTTAGCACTTAATATAAGAATTCCAACTCCGCTTGATTTCCTAAACCGTATATACAGTCCTATTATTTCATCTATAGAACGTTTTTTGTCATAGAGAGGTAGTTGATATGTAAACATGCTTGAAAAAGGGAAAATTAATACAGGTGAATTTGAAATTATTGTGATTATTTTTACTCTAGGTAGCACCATACTAGTAGGGCCATCTTTACTTGCCTCTTATGCAAAACAAGATGCCTGGATTGCTTCTTTTCTCTCTTTAATGATTGGATTATGTTTTATTTTTCTATATAACCAGCTGACATCTTTTTATCCTGAAATGACCTTTATAGAAATGACGAAAAACATTTTAGGAAGTTGGATAGGAGGTGTTGTTTCCTTTCTCTTCATCTTTTATTTTTTTATTATTTCCGCTGGTTTACTTAGAGAGATCGGGGATTTCTTAACAACTCAAATTCTCGTCGAAACACCTATTCAGACAATCTTGATTTCTTTCATCCTCATCAGTATGGCAGGAGTTAAATTGGGAATTGAGGTCATCAGCCGTACAGCCATCATTTTTTTCCCTTGGATGATTTTGATGCTTGCACTACTATTTTTATTTCTTATCCCTGAAGTAGAGATTTCAAATATACAACCTATCTACGGAGAAGGATTCAAAGCTATAGCAAGAGCTACCTACAGCAGTTTGGGACTACCTTATTTAGAATTGTTTATTTTTTTAATGATTACCCCGTATGTATCAAACAAACAGGGATTGAAGAAATCCTTTTATAAAGGAACTATTATCGGGGGAGTTGTTTTATCGATCCTTATCATATTCAGTATTATAGTACTTGGAGCAGATTTTACTGCAAGGCATGCTTATCCTTCCTATATATTAGGGAAAAAAATAAGCCTTGGAACGGTCATTGAAAGATTGGAAGTCATTGTTGCTATCATTTGGTTTTTTTCAGTGTATTTTAAGCTTACGATTTGCTATTACGGAATCACTCTTGGCCTTGCACAAATATTCAAATTAAAGAGTTATAAAATTCTGGTTTTTCCATTAGCCTTTTTGCTAGTCACCTTTTCAATCATCCTATACCCGGATATCGTTTATTTTCAAGATTTCCTTGCACACACATGGACACCGTATTCCTTAACAGTTTGTTTCTTTATTCCATGCATTATTGTGTTTGCAGCTAACGTTAAAAAAGTCAAAAAGAACAAAGAAAGCGGAAGGTAAGACTAATATGGAGAATGCAAAGATATCTGCCATTCAGTTGGTCACAATCATCTACATATTTGTTGTAGGTACAACCGTGATTTTTCCATTAGCTGCCGATGCTGAACAAGCTGCCTGGATTTCAATTTTACTTGGTATGTTTTTAGGTTTTCCTTTGCTATTGATTTATCACTATTTATATAAACTGTATCCTAACCTTGTCTTAACAGAATACACAATAAAGATCCTGGGTAAATACTTAGGTACTGCAGTTGGCATTTCCTATGTTTTGTTTTTTTTATACGGAGCTGCACGTGATGTTCGAGATGCAATGGAACTGGCCCCGCTATTTTTGCATGGAACACCTGTATCGGTCATCGGGATTATGTTTTTACTCCCTATACTCTATGGGTTATTTTTAGGCATAGAAGTTCTGCTTAGAACAAGTGAAATATTTATCGTATATCTTGTCCTAACAGGGATTTTAATGATTATCTTCATATTTTTCTCTGATATCTTTCAATATGAAAATTTATTACCAGTATTAGAGCCCGGTTGGAAGAAGATTATTGGTACAACATTGAAAGAGGCTTGGAGTGCACCGTTTGGGGAAGTCGTTTGTTTTACAATGGTTTTTGCATATTTAAATAAACCAAAACATCAATTAAAAGCTTCTTTTATGGGAGTAATTATAGGAGGGTTATCTTTAGCGCTTTTTCATTTTTTAACGATCGCAGTTTTAGGAGCTGATACGAGAGGCAGTTCTATCTCTCCTTTTCTGAGAATGGTTCAAAAAATTGAGGTTGCTGAGATTATTCAAAGACTTGATGCACTTTTCATGATCTGGCTCCTAGTCAATGATTTTTTTAAAGTGGCCATTTTTATGTATGCAGCAGTGATAGGCGGTGCAACATTATTTAAAATATCTAAAAATGTGTTAGTTTTACCTTTTGGAGCCATCGTCTTTTTTACTTCCTACTATTTTACAGAAAACTACATTGCTCATATGGCTCAAGGTGATTTTATGCTTGCATATATTTATCCTATTTTCTCCTTTGCTATTCCCCTTCTATTGTGTGTTGTGGCTTTTGTTAAGAAAAAGTTTTAAAAGTGATGTCCGTGTCGAATTTTGTCTAATAGGAAATATAATTTAAAAATCGAAAATATAAACTGTTAATGGTAAATATAACCCCGAAAAAGCAAATAAAATCAGAAAATCGAAAATAAATATTCAGCGTCCAAAAAAAGAACATGAAAAAGGAGGCTTACTTTCACCTTTTTCATGTTCTTATGAAATGGAGTGATGCTTTTCTTTTACCAGCTTATATTCACATTCCAGTTCAGGTAAAGTTAATTCATATAATTGGCGATCATCTGATGATTTAAAGCAGTTTAACTTTAACAGTTGCTGAATGATATGGTCCTTCTGAAAGACGATGCCCTCTTTCATGTTTTTACCCATTTCTTTCACATCCTATAAATACCTACATTAGATAATTTTCCGTCATACTATTTAAATGTCTTTCTAACATTAATTTTAACTCATTGGACTTTTTCAAGCCATTTGTCGCTTCTAAGAATGTATCCTCATCACCATTCCCAAGAGACTGATCAACCTGAAATTTCAAGTGATTAATATGTAATTCCAAATCCATTAACGAATAAATATACCCTTTAATGAAATACTTTTCTAAGTCGTCTAATGCCATATATATATACTTATCAGAATTCAGAATAACCATGTTATACCAACCCTGATCATATACATATGTACGTTCATTTGTTACTTCCAATAATTCTCCACGCTTAATTGTCAGCATATCTTCATGCTCCCCATCTGGACAAAAACACTCGACAAAGTGTTGGAACTGTTGATTCACGATAAAATAGTGATGCATAGTCGAAACTCCTCTCTTAATGGACATTTTGATCTTTAAATATATCTTTGCATTGTTTTGTTAAAGGACATTCAAAGCACCCTTGATTGTTTTCATTAACGAGTTGCTTTATATACTCTAAATATTGAACTCCCTTAGGAATATCTTGTTTACTTGGATAAAAGGCAGTTATTCTTCCATCTAATAAAGAAACAATTTCAATCTTTTCAGGTAGCATTCCCAAAGATTCGTAAGAGAAAACCGAAACGAGTTGACTATATCTTTCCATCAACTGCTGATCTGCCTCTAACAGAAATTTTTTTACTGAAAAAGATGTAGCTGACCATTCTGCTACTTCAATCGTAATGGAGGCTTGAGATTCTAAACCCTTTATGTATAGTTTCTCATATAAGAAAAGCGGCGGTTGCTTACTTTTCGTTGAGAGAAACTGAAGCAAATGATCCGTTATTTTGGCTAAAACCATATAATACTCTTCCCTGGACTGAAAAAAATCAAACCTGACTTGGTGCCAACACTCATTTATTACCTTTAATGCAGATAGCTTTGTCTGATCTTCTAAATGAAGCTCATAATATGTATGAACAATTGAATTGATGACTGCTTGGATATTCTGTCTCCACATTCGCTCTTTTTCATGGAGGAGCTGAAAATAGTAAACTTGGTACGGACATTTTATAAAAGACTCTAAATGATCTTGCATCACATGCTTCTCTACTATATGTTTGTTTTCATTCATCATTTAGAGAACACTTCCTTTCATTTAATGATAATGATTATCATTATCTTTTATAATTCTAATTGAAAAGTGTTCTCACTGTCAAGATTCATCTCGTGAAATATATAAGAAAAACTAAGGCTTGTCGCCAAGTCCTATTGGCAAAAGCCCTAGTTTTTCTTATACTATCATCCATAAAATTTAGATACTTTCTGATCGTATAAAAAGGATCAGTTCCCATAACTGATCCTTTCGTTACTTTACTTCATCAATTTTTTCATCATTTTTAAACTATTTTTTGCATTTGGATACCTGAAGCTGAAATCAAAACGATCGGTTTGTTTGAGTACACTCTTATAATGGGAAAACGTTTGAAAGCTCGCCTCCCCATGATATGTTCCCATTCCACTTTCACCAACACCTCCAAAAGGCAGGTATGGCGTTGCAATATGCATAAGTGTATCATTAATACACCCACCACCAAATGAAGTAGACTCAGTGACTTGTTTTGCTACCTCATCATTTGTTGTAAAAACGTATAAAGCTAATGGCTTTGGACGGCTATTAATAAAATCAACTGCTTCTTGTATGTTATCGTACTCCAAGATGGGCAGTATTGGTCCAAAGATTTCATCTGTCATTAGAGGAGATGTAAGATCTTTTGGTTTGATCAGTGTTGGATTTATCTTTAGTTGGCTTTCATCTGATTGGCCGCCAAACAGGATCGTTCCATCTGATAAGTAACTCTTTAAGCGATGAAAATGACGGTCATTTACAATTTTTGTAAACTCTTCATTTTGAATTGCGTTTTCACCATAAAAATCAACAATCACCTTTTTTAATTCTTCGATTAATGGCTCTTTAATTTTTTTATCGAGAAAGAGGTAATCCGGTGCAATACAGGTTTGACCGGCATTCATTAGCTTTCCAAACATAATTCTCTTTGCAGCAAGCTCCAAATTGGCTGATCGGTCTACAATGCAAGGGCTCTTCCCACCAAGCTCTAACGTGATCGGAATTAATCTTTCGGCAGCAGCCTTCATCACTATTTTCCCAACAGGGACACTTCCAGTAAAAAAGATATAGTCGAATGGTTGATCTAATAAAAAGCTTGTTGTCTCGACTCCACCTTCCATCACAGTCACATAAGCAGGGTCAAACGCTTCTTGAATTAACTTTACCAGTATTGAAGATGTATGTGGTGTTAATTCGGAAGGCTTTAAAATGGCTGTATTTCCTGCTGCAATAGCTCCAATAAGGGGGGCCAGTTGTAGCTGAAACGGATAATTCCATGGTGCAATGATGAGCGTGACACCATAAGGCTCAGCTACTCTAATACCTTTAGATCCTATATGTGTTTTCGCTGTTTTTACCTTTTCAGGCTTCATCCATTTATCTAAATGCTTTAATGTAAATTTTATCTCCTCTAACAAAAAGCCAATTTCAGTCATATATGCTTCAGTTTCAGATTTATTTAAATCAAGTTTAAGTGCCTTACATATTGCTTTTTCATGTTTCCGAACCTGATCAGCAAGGGTTTGAAGCATTTTTTTTCTGAAGTCCTTTGACTTTGTTTGACCGTTATGAAAGAAGTTTTTTTGAAGTTGAACAACTGTTGATACAGATTCAACGGTCTGTTCACTCAATTGAGCCATGACAATTCCTCCTAATAGAGCTTATCATCTGTTAATATAGACCTCATAAGGGGAAGATGTCAAAGTTTATCATTCCACTTTCCTACATCGACTCTATTTTCTTTTTTGATAGAGGTGAATATTGATATCCCCATTTCAGTGATAAGAACATTCCAATTAGTCCTGCTGCGCCTGCGGTCAAAAATACTGGTAGAAATGTTCCCTCCCCAGAAAATAAACCTGAGATAAATGGCCCTAGAAAAATACCGATTGCATACACCGCTTGAAACAACCCCATCGCAGTGGCGCGTTTTCTATTCGGAATGGTTTGAATCGCCATTCCCATTAACAATGGTATGGTCATCCCTTGGGCAAAGCCATTAACTGCTTGTGTAAGATAAAGAACTTCCAGGTTATTTATAAACGGAATAATAACTGAAAACACAAATGAACCAAAGAATCCTACAACTAAGATTTTCCACTTTTGAAAAATTCCAGCTAAATATCTTCCAGTTATAATAGGCGCAATTGCATGGGGGACCATAAAGCTAAATACTAAATAAATAAGGCTCTCCTTTGAGGCACCTATTTTTAGCGCATAATCTGGTGTAAATCCAAACATCGTAATAAATAGGACAGCATGAGCAAGAGCTGATAAGATTGCTGCTTTTAAGACAGTCGGCTCTCTTAAGACTTCATTTAGTTCGCTCATTTTCATCTTCTTAGTCTCTGTTTTCTTCTTTGATTCTTTTATTCGAAGCGCTAACAAGATCCCAAGTATTCCAACAAATCCTCCTATCCAAAATGGAGATTTCCACCCCCATTGAGTCACGAGGTATCCACTCAAACCCATACTTATAAGTTGGGAAGCAACTGTAATAAACTGTACATTCCCCATAGCTCTTGTTGTGTCTTCTTGCTTAAAATAGCTCGCATATAGAACAGTAAATGCAACCCACATCGATGCTGTAATGCCGGAAATAAACCTTGATACCAAAGCAAACTCTATACTCTCCGTTAAAGCAAAACCAAGACAGCTAATCACTCCTGTCACTAGGCCAGCTATTACAAAAGGCTTCCGAATTTGCAGGCGATCTGAGACAACTCCAACCGGAAGTCGCAATAAAATTTGCATAATCCCATAGCTTCCGACGATAAATCCAACGATCGTATATGTACCACCTAAATAGTCCAAATATGAAACAAATACCGGCACATAAATATAAAGTGAAAACCAATAAATAAAGGTAATTAGAATAAACAAAATATGATCATAGAGTGAGAGCTTCTGAACTTCGATATCACCAGTCAAAATAAACCTCCTTATGTAGCTTACTCTGTGTATTTATTTATCTTATCCGCTTTCATTCATCTTTTAAATACTAAAAATAAAAAAAGAGAAGAAAATCAACATTATGTTAATCTCTTCTCTTTATAAATATGCTTAGAAGTACAATACCCAAATCACGACAACCAGCACAATACGGTAGATCGCAAATGGCATTAATTTAATTTTATTAATCAATTTCAAGAAAAAGCGGATTGATATTAACGCAAAAACAAAGGCACTAATAAATCCTGCGATAAAAAACGGCATGGCATCAAGTGTGAAGTATTGCCAGTTTTTAAGTAGAGATAGAAAGCTTGCTCCCGCCATAATCGGTACAGCCATAATAAATGTAAAATCAGCTGCTGCACGGTGGCTCATTCCCAATAACACTCCACCTGAAATCGTCGAGCCAGAGCGTGAAAAACCCGGCCATAATGAAAGACACTGAATAAGCCCCACTGATAATGCCTGCTTGTACGTAATTTGGTCAACCGTATCAATCTTTGATGCTTTTGGACCGAAAAGGTCAGCAGCAATCATTAAGAGCGCACCCACAACTAACCCGATTAACACGGTCTCGATTGAGAATAAATACTCATCGATATAATCCTCAAACAAAACGCCTAAAACACCTGCCGGAATTAACCCGACAATAACTTGTGAAAGCTTTAGTCGATTCTGAGTAGTCCTTTTTTGTACTCTTTTGCTAAATCTGCTCAATCCCAGCATTTGAATAAATCTGTCTTTAAATACAACGACAACTGCTAATATCGACCCTAGTTGAATAACAATTTTAAATGTATTTGCAACATATTTTGTTAAAAATTCTTCTGATTGTAACCACATATCATCAACAATAATCATATGACCTGTTGAAGAAACTGGTGCAAATTCTGTTAATCCTTCTACCAAGCCTAATATAACAGCTTTTAAGATTGTAATAAAATCCATCTTTATAAGCTCCTATCATTCTTTAATCGGTAAACCCACAAATGTAAGTATACCGTCAAAGCAACTGAGATGGAACTTAATTTTTTCTTAAGACTATTCTTTTACAAATTCCTTTGTACTTCTTACTGTGTCAATCGGACGAACCATTTTTTCAATTTGTTCACGTTTTGGTTCAAGAAATGGTGGCAGTGAGAGTTTTTCACCTAATGTTTCATAAGGCTCATCCCCCATAAATCCTGGACCATCTGTTGCAAATTCAAATAAAATTTGAGGTGCAACCCTAGCATATAATGATTCAAAGAAATGTCTGTTTACATATCCTGATGTGTGGAATCCTATGTTTTCCATTCTGGTAATCCACTCTTCTAACACATTACGATCTTCTACACGGAAGGCTACATGGTGGACTGTACCAAAGCCTTGAATTCCTTGAGGAAGCATTACATTATGTTCTACAATTACTTGTGCTCCGTTTCCTCCCTCACCCACTTCAAATAAATGAAAAGATCCTTCCTGGGCAATTTCCTTAAATAAAAGAGCTTTTTCTAATACTTCCTTTAGTTGATCAAAATTGGAGATTCTGATAAAGATTGGCCCCAAGCCTGTAATAGCATGTTCTAATGGAATAGGTCCTTTTTGCCAAGGTGTACCTGATGCAACTCCCTTATTATGCTCATCGGAAATTAACTGATAGTGTTGATCATCATAATCAACAAAGGACAGTGTTTTCTTGCCAAATTGTTCTTTAATTCCTGTATGATTAACTTCTAAACGATCAAAACGATTGACCCAATAATCAAGTGAAGCATCGGTTGGAACCCGAAATGATGTTTTTGAAATCTCATTCGTTCCATGAACCCCTTTCGGAATCCCAGGGAAATCGAAGAAAGTCATATCCGTTCCTGCACTGCCTACATCATCAGCAAAAAATAAATGATAAGTCTGAATATCATCCTGATTAACTGTTTTCTTCACTAACCGCATCCCTAAAACAAAAGTGAAAAATTCATAATTTTTTTCTGCACTACTTGTAATAGCTGTTACATGGTGTATTCCTTTTAAATGGTTCATTTTCATTCCTCCGTTATCATGAATGTACTATTTATTATGATTTTTTTACGTTCATAAATACACTTAATTCAAATATCTCGATTTAAAGATAATATATCATGAAATTACCTTCATTGCAAGTCATTGAACTAAGGTAAATTTACCTCTTGGATAAAATAAAAAACCAAGGATTTCTCCTTGGCTCTCTTTATCAATCATGAAAATTTGTACCATCTGTTGTTGCTTTAATAATACCTGCGCGGATTACGAAGTCCCCAAAGTGCTCGTTTTCTTTACGCTCTTTTGCATAGCGTGGAAGAATTGTACCAAGCTCTTTCAAAATTTCTTCTTCTCCGATGTTTTCACGGTACATTTTGCTTAAACGTGTTCCGTCATGCGCTGCACCTAAATACATATTGTATTTACCAGGGGCTTTTCCGATAAATCCGATTTCGCCTAACGCATGGCGTGCACATCCGTTTGGACAGCCTGTCATACGGATCGTAATCTCTTTATCATTAAGACCGTTTTGATCAACAATTTCATCGATTTTATCGATAAGTGTTGGTAGATAACGTTCTGCTTCTGCCATCGCTAAACCACATGTTGGTAACGCCACACATGCAAGAGCGCTGCGGCGTAATGCAGAGTAATGCTTACCATCGGTTAGACCATATTTTTCAATAATCTCATCGATTTTTTTCTTTTTCTGTGTTGATACATTTCCGATGATTAGATTTTGGTTCGCTGTTAAACGGAAATCGCCTTTGTGAATTTTCGCGATTTCTCTTATTCCAGTCATCAGTTTGTAGTTTTCATAGTCTGTTACACGGCCACCTTCAATGAATAATGTGAAATTCCATTTTCCTTTCACACCTTTTACCCAACCATAGCGATCACCGTTATGGTCAAAGTTGAATGGTTTTGCTTCATCAAGACTCCAGCCAAGACGATTATGAAGTTCTTCTACAACATTTTCCAATCCTAATCGATCAACAGTATATTTGAAGCGGGCATTTTTACGAGATGAACGATTTCCGTAATCACGTTGAATGGTGATAACTTTTTCTGCAACATCATAGATTTGTTCCGGTTTACAGAAGCCGATTACTTTTGCAAGCTGTGGATATGTCGCCTTATCACCATGTGACATCCCCATTCCGCCACCAATTGCTACGTTAAAACCAACAAGCTTGTCGTTTTCAACAATCGCGATTAAGCCTAAGTCTTGAGAAAATACATCGACATCGTTTGACGGTGGTACAGCAATCCCAATTTTAAACTTACGTGGTAAATAAAGCGGGCCATACATTGGCTCAACTTCTTCAATATCTGGTGTACCTGCTACTCTTTCTTCATCAAGCCATATTTCATGGTAAGCTCTTGTGCGAGGAAGTAAATCATCACTTAGCTTTTTAGACCATTGGTACACTTCTTCATGGACAGTTGATTGATAAGGATTTGCGACACACATTACATTACGGTTAACATCTCCACAAGCAGCAATCGTATCCATTAATGATGCATGAATGCCTTGAATTGTTGGCTTCATATTCCATTTTAGAATACCATGCATTTGGAATGTCATACGAGTTGTAAGCTTTAGTGTTCCATTTCCGTATTTATTTGCAAGATCATCCATTACAAGCCATTGATCAGGTGTTGCAACTCCGCCCGGTAATCGAACACGCAGCATAAATTGATAAGCTGGCTCTAATTTTTGCTTCTGACGTTCATTACGAAGGTCACGATCATCCTGCAAATAGCTTCCGTGGTGCTTCATCAGGCGGTTATCATCATCAGAAATCCCAGCGCTTAGTCGCTCAAGCATGGATTCTTTAAGCGTACCGCGCAAGTAGTCACTTTCTTCTTTAATACGTTCAACATCACTTGGAGCGCCTTCTGGTGCTTTTAATATTTGGTTCGCCATGTTCTAGAAAAACTCCTTTCAATCAAAGATCAATATACATCGCGCTGATAGCGTTTCGTTTGCTGCATGTCGGCAAGGTAGTTTTCCGCTTTTTCACGGCTTAACCCGCCTTCTTCTTCTATAATATCGATAAGGGTCTGATGTACATCATGTGCCATATGCTTTTCATCACCACAGATGTAAACAACCGCACCTTGTTCAAGCCATTCGAATAGTTCCTTGCTGTGCTCCTTCATACGATGTTGCACATAAACTTTTTCTTCTGTATCACGGGAGAACGCAACATCCATTTTCGTTAGGACGCCATCTTTTAACCATTTTTGCCATTCTGTCTGATAAAGGAAATCTGTCACAAAATGCTGATCTCCAAAGAACATCCATGACTTTCCTTCCGCACCGATCTCTTCACGCTCCTGCATAAAGGAACGGAAAGGTGCAACACCTGTACCAGGTCCTACCATGATAATCGGTGTGTCCGGATTTTCCGGAAGCTTAAAGTTTTGGTTATGTTGAATATAGACCGGTAATGTATCACCTGGCTGCAAGCGTTCTGCAGTTAAAATGGATGCCACACCATTTCGTTTACGGCCATGAGCTTCATAACGAACTGCACCAATCGTTAAATGAACTTCTTCCGGGTTTGCTACTAGACTGCTAGAAATAGAGTACAAACGGGAAGGCATTTTACGTAAAATCGCAACAAAATCCTGTGCCGAAACATTCCACGGTCCAAAATCACGAAGTAAATCTATTAAATCACGTCCGTCGATATACGTTTTTAAGTCATTGATTTTTTCCGGAGCAACAAGAGCTTTTAATTCTTCATTTGAAGAAAGCTGTGCTGCTTTTTCAATTAAAGGCTTTGTCAGTACGGTAATTTCGAGTTTTTTGCTTAATGCTTCTTTCAGCGTTATCTCTTCTTTATTAACAGTTACTGTTTGATTTCCATCCCATTTTGTTGTTTCTAACACTAGCTCAACAAGCGCAGGATCATTCTCCGGATACACACCAAGGCTGTCACCAGGCTCATAAGTTAGTCCGGAACCTTCAAGAGATAACTCTACATGACGTGTTTCTTTATTAGAACCACGACCATTTAAATTAAGGTTTTCAAGAACTTCTGCTTTAAAAGGATTTGTACGGGAATACGCTGATTCAACAGCAGGTGCTGCAGCAACAGCTGATGCTGATTCAACACTTGCAGACTGCACTTCACTTAATCCTGCATACACTCCTTCAATCCATTCTGCAGCAGGCTCATCAAAATCAAGATCACAGTCAATACGCGGGTATAAACGAGTGCCTCCAAGATCTTCTAAACGTTGATCAAATTCTTTTCCTGTTTGACAGAAAAACTCATATGAGCTATCACCAAGTGATAACACCGAGAAGCGAAGATCATCCAGCTTCGGAGCACGCTTTCCATGTAAAAACTCATGGAATGATAAGGCATTATCCGGTGGATCTCCCTCTCCATGTGTACTCACCACAATAAGAAGATTCTCAACCTTTTTTAAATTATTCGGTTTGAAATCACTCATTGATGATACAGTCACTTTATAACCGCGCTCTTCGAGTGTTTTTCCTGACTTGTCAGCGAGACTCTGGGCATTACCTGTTTGTGAACCATAAAGAATTGTAACATCTTTTGATACCGGCTTTACATTAGCTTGAGCAACTGCTCCTGCTACCGGTGCCTCGGGACCAGCCGGAACACTAGCAGAACCAGACTGAGTAGCAGCTAAATATCCGCTCAACCAGACTTTTTGAGAATCTG
Source organism: Metabacillus niabensis (assembly GCF_020524345.1). Taxonomy (GTDB): domain Bacteria; phylum Bacillota; class Bacilli; order Bacillales; family Bacillaceae; genus Metabacillus; species Metabacillus niabensis_B. Next base: position 130,214 of record NZ_JAIVLH010000016.1, on the reverse strand, counting down.
TCAAAGTTGGCAGAAGACGATTAAGGAGCTCTGCTTGCTCCTGATTAAACGGGCTGTTCATTACCTGAAGTTGCAACAAAATCCACCTCACAAAGAAATATACTTATACAAATTATTACATAATTCCTAGTTTCCATCATTTTTTGCTCACATACAAGTAAAAAATATAATTCATTTTAACACAACTCATTATTCCTATCAATAAAGTTGGAATTAATTGTGTAAAGAATTAAAAAGTTTTTGTCAAATTTAACATTCTCTTATCTTGGTAAGGTCATATTTTCGTCCTTTATTCTCTCCTACATGAGGTAAATTCGTTGATTTTAGTAATCGTTTTGCTTTCTCTGGTTCGAATTTCATTTAAATACATCTAAATACATCTCAATCAGCAATTTCAGAGATATATCGGCGAATAGCCGAGTCTATCAGCGGGCAAACAACCACTGCCAATTAAAAAGCCCTCTAATAGCAATCTGGCTATTAGAGGACTCCAACTCATCCTTCTATGTCCCTTTTTCGATACCCGATAAATCCGATGATCATAAAAACAACTGAAATACAAGTTAGTAAAGTAATGGAAACATAGTTTATTTCCTCCACAGGAAGCTGTGGAACATGACCGAATGGTGAGAGATTTCCCATCCATTCTGGAAATTGAAGCAATTCACCTAAATAAACAACAAAGAAGGAATAGCCTAAATACAACCATGCAAATCCGGAGAATCGGGGAATAACACCAATTACGAATACACCCAAACCTGTCATCAACCATATTGCTGGCAAATAAACGATCGCCGCTTTACATAATAAACTAAAAGAAATAGGCTCTTGCATAACACTTGCCGCTGCAGCCCATAATCCAATTGTCGCTAAACATAACATGACAAATCCCATTAATATGGAAAGAAATAAGTAACTCCCTAGCAGTTTATACCGGGATACTGCGCGAGTTAATAAATGTTCAGTCCGGTTTTGTTTTTCTTCCCCCTTTAGTTTAAAGAGAAATATTAAAGCAGGTACTGTGCTTATCATCGAAATAACGGCCATTAGCATAGAAACAAATTGTTCTGTCAAGGTTAAGCCTTCAACCGGTGTTAACATTTGACTCACCATCTCATTACTTGAAAAAAATAATTCTAAATCTCCAAATACTGAGCCGTAGGAAACACCTAAGATAAACATTCCAATCGCCCATGTCATAATAGATGTTCGTTGAATTCTAAATGCCAAACCAAGCGAACTTTGCAATAATCGTGATGCATGCTTTCGACCTGGTCTAGCTGAAATAAATCCTGCGCCCACATCACGAATCGTATTTAAATAATATGCTAAGATAATAAGAATAATGGAAAACAAGATCGTTAATCCAATCGGCCACCAATAATTGTTTACATATACTTCGGTTTTCAATCCCCAACCTAACGGTGAAAACCAAGAGATTGTTTCATTGCTCACATCACCGATTGCACGAATTAAATAAGATATTCCTAATACCGTAAAGGACAGACCTATTGTTCCTCTAGCATTTGATGATACTTGTGCAAAAAACGCTGTAACAGCACTAAAGAAAATACCTGTTGTCCCGAGAACGACTCCATATAATAGCGAGCCTTCAAGATCCATACTACCGATATGCAAGCTATACAAGCCAAATCCAATGATGATTGCTAGTAAACTATTCATTGTTAGTAACACAATTATTGTTGCACTTAAAGATGAAAGGCGTCCAACAGGCAGGGAACGGATTAATTCCAGTCTCCCTTCTTCTTCATCTGTCCGTGTATGTCTTGTCACAAGTAAAATGCTCATGATGGCGACAACAATTGCGGTAAATAGTAACATTTGATGAGCCATCATAGGTCCCTCTGTATAATGATCCAGCCCATACCCTGGTCCTACCATTGCGGTCATTGCCGGGTTTTTCATCGTTTCTGCGATTGCCTGTCTTTCTTCCTCTGATTTGTAAAGGCCTGTGAAGGCTGTTGCTGTGACAATTGTGATGAAAGAAAGTACGATAATCCAGATTGGAAAACGGATGCGGTCCCTTCTTATTAGAAAGCGGGTCATTGTTCCGGTTTCACTATAAAACTGTTTCCACATGAAGATCTACCTCCCGCTCTCAAGTTTCATCATAATGACGCATAAACAAGTCTTCTAATGTTGGTGGTGTACTTTCTAATTTATCGAGACCAAATCCGGAAATATAACGGATTACCTCATCAAGATCCTTTCCATCTACTTGAAAAGAAAATTCCCGATCATTGCCGACTATTTCATGAACACCCTGTATTGCTTCGAGTCCTAAAAGAGGCTGCTTTGTTTGAATAACTAAATTTGTTCTTGTAAGGTGACGAAGCTCATCTAATGTTCCAGTTTCAATAATCTCACCTCGTCTAATGATCCCGACTCGATCACAAAGTCTTTCAACCTCTGATAATATATGACTTGAAAGAAGCACACTTTTTCCATTCCTCTTTGCTTCTAATACACATTCTTGAAACACCTTTTCCATTAAAGGATCAAGACCGGATGTAGGTTCATCTAATATAAAGAGATCAGCATCAGTTGAAAAGGCTGCAATTAACGCTACTTTTTGACGGTTTCCCTTAGAATAGGTACGACACTTTTTCGTAGGATCTAAATTAAACCGCTGAATCAATTCATCTCTGCGATTTTTATCCGCCGATGTACCTCGTAGCCTCATGAACAAATCAATCACCTCACCACCCGTTAAGTTTGGCCAAAGATTCACATCACCAGGCACATAAGATAAATGCTTATGGATTTCTACCGCATCCTTCCACGCGTCCTTACCAAAGATCTTCACTTCTCCGCCAGATGCTTTTAAAATCCCTAAAAATATCCGTATTGTAGTAGATTTCCCAGCTCCATTTGGGCCAATAAAACCATACACTTCCCCTTGGTTTACTTCAAGATTTACATGATTCAAAGCTGTAAATTTCCCAAATTTCTTTGATACATTAACTGCTTTAAGGATTGACATTATTCTCCCCCTTTTATAAGTTTTGAAATATTTTAACTTATATATTTCATAATATACAAATATTTGATCGTTTTCAAGATATTTTGAACTCATTCATTTGTGATATTTCATATTTTTGATTAAACTAAGAATGAGGTGAAGTAATTTGGACGGGTTTCAACGACGAAAAGAACAAAAGAAACAAAACATTTTAAAAGCAGCATTGCAATTATTTATGGATTTTGGGGTTCAAAAAGTAGCCATTTCAGATATTGCGAAAAAAGCAAATGTTTCGCAAGTAACGATATACAATTATTTTGAAAGCAAACACAATCTTGTAAAAGAAGTCTTTCTCTACTATGTCAATAAGGCAACCAATCAATTTGAACAGGTTATTCATAGTGACATACCATTCCCAGAAAAAATTAAAACACTTATTTTTAACAAGAAAGAAGTTGCTAGTTCAATTAATGAGGAGTTTTATCAGTATTTAATGAAGGAATTCTCCACTGAAGGAAATTATATAGAGAAAATATATGCAGAAAAGGCTGTACCTTATCTTCAACTTTTACTTAAAGAAGGAAAAGAGCAAGGATATATTAATAAGGAGTTATCAGAAGAGGCCATGTTATTATATATATACATGCTTAAGGATTATATACAGAGGGAAGAGGTTTATCAGAAGATCCTGCCGCTTACAGAGGATATAACGAACATATTTTTCTATGGAATCATGGGAAAAGAACGGGAAAAATGAAATAGGAGCATGGAAAAATTTCATGCTCCCTTTTCAATCAACGATTAACAACTCGTTCAATATGCACCGTTAAATATAATTTCTCATCATTCGTTAATTCATAATCAAACTGTCTTTTTACATAGTCATTTATTTTTTCCGTACATTCAAAAGCATCTTTATGTTTGTTTTTTACAGCTTCAAACAAGAAGTCATCATCACTTTCCATGTATGTTTGACTGTAAAGCCTTTGTGCGAAAAATTTTAAATGAGTAACAAAACGGAAAAAGTTTAGTGATTCTTCATTAAATTCAAGGCCAAAGTGATATTTAACGATTTTAAGGATGTCTTGCATTGTTTTTGTTATATTTACGATATTCGGCATTTCTTCGTTTAACTCAGCATTTACAATATGCATCGCAATAAAACCTGCTTCATCGTCTGGAAGAGTGACCTCGAGCTTTTCCTTAATCATGCATAATGCCTCTAACCCGATAGAAAATTCATCTTTGTATAATTTCTTGATCTCCCACAATAAGGCATTTTTAATATCAAGACCTTTTTTATTCCTTTCAATTGCAAAGTTGATATGGTCAGTTAATGAAATGTATATACTATCATTTAGTTCTCTTCCAAGCTTTCTTTTTGCTAGTTTTATGATTTCTTCTGCTACTTCCATTAATTCTAGTGACACTTCATAGAGAAGACTTTTAAATCGTTCTGATATATCATTGTTTTTCAAGGTAAATACCTTTTCTATTTTTTCTTCCTCTATTTCATCACCGGGCTTTTTTTGAAAAGCAAGACCCTTACCCATGATGACAAGTTCTGTATTTTCTTCATTATAAGCACTTACGACATTATTGTTATAAACCTTTTCTATTTTCATACGATCACCTAAATCATGTTTTATGGCGTTCATTTGAGGACATTAAAAAAACAGTATTTCTCTTATAATCTCTTTATATTACAGTGTATTATACGGCAAAACACATTCATTTTCATCTACTAGTTACTCTGGGTAAAAGCTTATAGGACAAAGGCTGTTTTATAATAAGAGAAGAAGGAAAGCTCCATAAGTGGGCTTTCCTTGGTGATTCTTTTAGAAGTCTTCCCCATTTGTTGCAATTACATTTTTGTACCAGTCAAAGCTTTTCTTTTTATAGCGTTTATTCGTTCCTTTTCCTTCACTATCGCGATCTACGTAGATGAAACCGTATCGTTTTCTAAGCTCTGCAGTTGATGCACTTACAAGGTCAATTGGTCCCCATGATGTGTAACCCATAATTTCAACACCATCACCGATCGCATTTTTCATTTCACGAATATGGGCATCAAGGTATTCAATACGATAATCATCTTGAATTGAGCCGTCTTCTTCGACTTTATCAACAGCACCAAGTCCATTTTCAACGATGAAAAGTGGTTTTTGATAACGATCATACAGTTGGTTACAAACAGTTCTTAGTCCTACTGGGTCAATTTGCCAGCCCCATTCTGATGCTTCTAAGTACGGGTTTTTCACACCAGCTAAAAGGTTTCCTGCTGTTTTTTCATCTTGATGCTCAGGAGCTGTGCTAGCAACAAATGACATGTAATAGCTAAAACCAATGTAGTCAACCGTGTTATTTTGAAGCAGCTCTAAATCACCATCCGCCATTTCGATTTGAATGTTGTTATCTTTAAAGTAATTCAACATATAAAGTGGATAGTACCCTCTTGATTGAACATCTGAGAAAAATAATGTTTTACGGTCTTGAGTGAGTGCTGCAAACATATCCTCCGGTTTAGATGTATAAGGATACGTTACCATTGAAGCAATCATACAGCCAATTTGTGATCCGGGAATGATTTCATGTCCGGCTTTAACTGCAAGTGCACTTGCTAAAAATTGATGATGTGCCGCTTGATAAATATCTTGTTCATTTTTTTGACCGTCTTCAAATAACAGTCCTCCACCCGTAAATGGTGCATGTAACAGGACATTAATTTCATTAAAAGTCATATAATATTTTACTTTGTCTTTAAAACGTGTAAAGATTGTTTTTGCTAAACGTTCGTAGAACTCCACTAATTTGCGATTTTTCCATCCTCCATAGTTTTTCACTAAGCCTAATGGCATTTCATAATGAGAAATTGTAAGAACTGGTTCTATATTATGCTTTAGTAACTCATCAATCATATTGTCATAAAATTGAAGCCCTTTTTCGTTTGGCTCAACTTCATCACCATTCGGAAATAATCTTGTCCAAGAGATGGAGAAACGAAATGCTTTAAATCCCATTTCTGCAAATAATGCAATATCTTCTTTATATTTATGATAGAAATCAATTGCGTCGTGGTATAGGTTAAATTGTTCCATCGAGAAATCCGGCGGACTCATGATTCCATTTGGAGAAACATCAGCTGTTGAAAGACCTTTGCCATCCTCTTGATAAGCACCTTCTAATTGGTTTGCAGCAACTGCTCCTCCCCATAAAAATCCTTCTGGAAATTTTCTTGTGTTTGTATTCATACGTATCACCTTTCAATCCTTTTATAGTCAAAAAATTAGAGTACTTCCCCATTCGTTTCGATTACTTGTTTATACCAATTAAAGCTTTTCTTTTTATATCTGGTAAGTGTACCTTGTCCATCATTTTCTTTATCAACATATATATAACCATAACGTTTTTTCATTTCACCACTTGATGCACTTACAATATCAATCGGACCCCAGCTTGTGTAGCCAATGATTTCTACACCATCTTTAATGGCTTCAGACATTTCTTTCACATGCTTTTTTAAGTATTCAATACGGTAGTCGTCATTTACTTCTCCGTCTGATGACAGTTGATCAACAGCCCCTAATCCATTTTCTACAACAAATAATGGTTTTTGGTAGCGATCATATAATTGATTTGCTGTAATTCGGAATCCCTTCGGATCAATCGTCCAACCCCACTCTGATTTTTCCAGGTAAGGATTCTCAATTGAGCCAAATACATTTCCTGCTGTCATATTATTGATTTCCGGATCAGTACTCGTCGCCCTGCTTGCATAATAGCTAAAGCCAATATAGTCGACAGTATAGTTTTTCAAGAGCTCTTCGTCTCCATCTTCCATGTCAATCGTTAGGTTATGATCTTTAAAAAATCTTTTTGCATATCCTGGATATTCCCCGCGTGATTGTACATCAATGAAGAAAAATGACTCGCGGTCTTTATCCATCGCATCCCACACATCTTCCGGATTACATGTATATGGGTATGTCATCCCTGCCGCAAGCATACAACCGATTTTTGCATCCGGACTAATTTGATGACAAGCTTTAACAGCAAGTGCACTAGCAACCAACTGATGATGTGCCGCTTGGTACTGAATTTGTTTTTTATTGTCACCTTCTTTGAAAACAAGTCCTGCGCCTACAAATGGTAAATGTAGGAGCATATTAATTTCATTAAATGTCATCCAGTACTTCACTTTGTCTTTGTAACGTTTAAAAAGTGTTGTAGCATATGTTTCAAATAATGAAACAAGCTTACGATTTCTCCAACTTCCATAGGTTTTAACTAAGTGAACTGGTACATCAAAATGTGCAATTGTCACAACTGGTTCAATGTTGTATTTTAATAGTTCATCGAATAGTTCGTCATAAAACTTTAGGCCAGCCTCATTTGGCTGATGGTCATCTCCATTCGGAAAAATACGTGCCCAAGATACCGAAACGCGTAAAGCCTTGAACCCCATTTCTGCAAACAAAGCAATGTCCTCTTTATAGCGATGATAAAAGTCAATCGCTTCATGGGATGGGTAAAATTCACCTTCAAGCGGCTGAAAAGAAGGAAGATTTCCAAACATTATATCCCAACGTTTTTCACCAGTAGGAAGTAAATCAACTGTTGTTAATCCTTTACCATCTTCAAGATAGGCACCTTCAGACTGATTTGCAGCTATGGCACCGCCCCATAAAAATCCTTTTGGAAATGTCATTTGATACTCTCCTTTCAATTGAAGGAGGAAAGAAAACAACTCTTCCCTCCAATAGTTATTACTTAGAGCTAATTTTGAACAGTTGATCGTCAAAACTAATTTGTTTTTCACTTGTTTTTTGCAAGGTAAAATCCTTATAGTTCGTTACGACAACTGGAGTTGTAACCGGCAATCCTTCTGCTTTAATTTGTTTAATATCAAATTCAATTAATAATTGTCCTTTTTCTACACGTGCACCTTGGCTTGTGTGAACTGAGAAGTGTTTCCCGCCAAGTTTCACTGTATCCATGCCAATGTGGATTAAAATCTCTGCGCCTTGATCTGTTTTGATCCCAATCGCATGGTTAGTTGGGAAAAGTGCTGAAACTGTACCTGTAGCTGGTGCGAAAAGCTTTCCTTCAATAGGTTCAATTGCCACACCATCACCAAGTGCTCCAGATGCAAACGCTTCATCTTTAATGTCAGACAAATTCAACACTTCACCTTTTAATGGGCTTGTGATTTCTTCTCCTGCAGCAGTTGAAGTAGTTGTTGCTGCAGCTTCGTTTTTTGCAGTTTCAGTTGCTTCGCTTTTTCTTTTACCCATTCCAAATAAATACGTAAGAATGAAACCTAAGCCAAATGCTACAATGAATGAAATGATAGCTCCCCATAAACCGAATGTAATTCCATCAGTTGGGCTAATAAATGACGGGACTGAAAATACTCCCATACCGCCAATGATATAAAGCTGGGAGCCGGCAGCTCCAATAATTCCTCCACCTACAGCTGCACCGATACAGCTTATAATGAATGGCTTTTTAAGCGGTAATGTAACACCGTAAATTGCGGGCTCTGTTACACCGAAGATTCCTGAAATAAATGCTGGAATACTTAACGTTTTTAATTTCTGTTGCTTTGTTTTAATATAAACAGCTAGTACCGCACCAATTTGTGCAAATGAAGCCGCCATAGTTGTAGCTAAAACCGGATCTTGCCCCATTGTTGTAACATTATTAATAGCAATTGGTACAAGGCCCCAATGAAGACCAAAAATAACTAATACTTGCCATAGACCTCCAACAAGAATTCCTGCAATGATTGGACTTAAGTTATAGATAAAGAGAGTTCCCTGTCCAAGTAAGCTTCCCGCCCAAGTTGAGATTGGACCAATAATGATAAATGTGAGTGGTACAACAATTAATAACGTAAACATAGGTACAATGAATGCTTTTACAACATCCGGAATCATTTTTCTTAAACGCTTTTCAACAACAGCCGCGAAATATGCTGATAGAATAATTGGAATGACAGATGATGCATAACTCATTAAGATAACTGGTACACCTAAAAATGTAATATAAATTGGTGATTCAAACATCGTGCCTGCAAATAATGTATAAAGTGGTTCACCTGCTGTTAATCCTGATAGTGTCGGATAAACGAGTGACCCTCCAATGGCCATCCCGATGAAAGGGCTTCCTCCAAACTTTTTAATAGCTGTATAACCTAAGAAGATAGGGAAGAAGTAGAAAAGTGAGTCACCTATTGCATTTAAAATTTGATATGTTCCTGAAGTTGACTCAAGCCAACCCATCGCAATAAAAAGTGCGTTAAACCCTTTGATCATCCCTGTAGCAGCTAATACGCCAAGAACAGGTGTAAAGATGCTTGAAATAATATCAATGAAACTTGCTTTTTGTTTTTCACCATCATCATCAACAGGATCCTGTGCTTGTAATCCACTTACCTCCAGAACAGCTTTATATACATCTGGCACATGGTTCCCAATAACAACTTGATATTGTCCGCCACTCTTCATGACCGTTACAACATCATCCATATTTTTCAAAACTTCTGTATTTGCTTTTGATTCATCTTTTAATTTAAAGCGTAATCTAGTTATACAATGAACGATACTGGAAACGTTTTCTTTTCCGCCGACATTTGAAATAATATCTTTAGCCAACTGCTCGTATTTCATAAGTTGTCCCTTCTTTCACGAAGTTTTTAAACAAATAAAAAACCTGAGCCAAATAGACCACACGTATTGCTTATCGCGATATCGCAATTATTGTGTATCTATTCAGTCCAGGTTATGCCCACTTAAGGTAACATTCCTCTAACGGAATATTTATTATTTATTTGTTATATGTAATTTATCATGGCACTAGAATAATGTCAACGCTTTCTATTTATTTTTTTGCATTTTTCTAGACTTTTGTACTAGATTACTAATCTATCTGCTTTCTTAGGATAGAAAAAGGAGGCTAGATGTGTCTCTACCCTCTTTTTCAATTCCATCATATTTAATTTACTTGCTTGCTACCTTCATTTCTATACGAAGTATCTGCAATTTTCTCAACCTGTAATTGACCATTTTCATAGCTTACAACTGAAACACTACAGTTTTCATGTACTTGGAATTCCTTGCTTTTTGTTACTTGGATGATATAATTCCCGATCGTGACTCCGTGTGAAAAAATTAGAATATTCCCACCCTCTGATGCATGTTTCTCAACGATTTCTTTTACAGCTTCTTCCGTTCTAGTAAAAAGCTGTGCATAAGTTTCTCCTTCAGGGGCACATGCATTTACATCAAGACTAAATAATTTATCAAGTGCATCTCCATATAAGCTAGGAATTTCATCCTCAAGCAATGCTTCCAAAACACCAAAATTCATTTCCTTGAGTCTCTTATCTATGATTAATGGTATGTTCCTTTCACCAATCGCATACTTTGCTGTGTCCTGAACACGTTGGCTGTCACTTGAGTAAGCGGCAATAAACGGAATATCTGCTAACCCCTTACCAACAGATTTCGCCTGTGAAATCCCTTTTTCAGTTAGTGGTGAATCACAGAAACCCTGCATACGTCTTTCAACATTATATTGAGTTTCTCCATGGCGAACAAAATAAAGTGTTACTTTGTTTTCTCTAGTCACAATGAACACGTCCTTTTCTATATGTCTAATTGGCATTTTAGCATAACTTCACAAATATTCTAACTAAAGCTTTCCAACTAAAAGAAAATTGATCGTACTAAAAAACAGCCTTCTATCATAGCAAGGCTGTCATAAAGACATCACATCGGGTGTTCTACTTTGACCCGTTTAATAAATAATGCAACCACTAAGCCAACAATCCCCATAATGATCGCAAATACAAATGCATCCTGAACACCTGCTGTGAAGGCAAGAAGCGGGTTTAGCGGATTTGCTTTATCTTCCACTGTACTCATAAATCCTTCTGCTCCTGACGATAAAATAGAAATCGCAACAGCTGTTCCAATTGCACCAGCCACTTGTTGTAATGTGTTCATAATGGCTGTTCCATCTGGGTATAATTCACGTGGTAATTGATTCAGACCATTTGTCTGCGCAGGCATCATGACCATTGAAACCCCAACCATTGTGATAATGTGAAGTGCGATAATGAAAGCCGAACTTGTTTCAATTGTAATCGTAGAGAAGCCAAACATCGCTCCAATTACAACGACTATTCCAATTGTCACCAGCCATTTTGGACCAAATTTATCAAATAGTCCTCCCATAACCGGCGAAAGAATTCCATTGATAATTCCCCCGGGTAAAAGGAGAAGACCTGCAGCAAATGTACTTAAAGATAAAGATGTTTGCAAGTAAAGCGGCAGTAAAATCATAGAAGAAAGAATAACCATCATACATACAACAACCAAAAGTAGTCCAATGGTAAACATCGGATACTTAAAAGCTCTTAAATTAAGAACCGGTTGCTCCATCTTTAATTGTCTTATTGTGAAAAACAGTAAGGATACTGCTCCAATAATCATGGAGACAATCACAGTTGCATTTCCCCAACCGCCCCCTTCTCCTGCACTACTAAATCCAAATACAATCCCACCAAATCCAAGCGTAGATAACACGATGGACAGGATATCGATTTTTGGTTTTGTTGGATTCGTTACATTTTGCATAAAGATCCATCCAAATATTAGAGCACCAATCAATAATGGTAAAGAAATCCAGAAAATCCAATGCCATGATAAGCTCTTAAGGATTAGACCGGAAATTGTCGGTCCAACCGCAGGTGCAAACATGATAACAAGACCAATGATTCCCATAATTCTTCCACGTTTATGTGGTGGTACGATCATAAGAATCGTGTTAAACATTAATGGAAGCAGCAAAGCTGTTCCAATTGCCTGCACCACACGTGCGATCATTAACACACTAAAGCTTGGTGCAATTGCAGCAATAAATGTCCCAATAATCGATGCTACAAGAGCTGTAATAAATAATTGTCTAGTGGTAAACCACTGCATAATCAATCCTGATACAGGAACTAATATTCCAAGTGTAAGTAAATACCCAGTCGTTAACCACTGTGCAGTTGTTTCATGAATTCCGAAATTTTCAATTAAGTTTGTTAATGCCATATTAAGAGCTGTTTCACTAAACAAGCCGATAAATCCAGCAACAACAAATGAGATGATAATTGGTACAACACGCAAATCGCTTGCTGCCACATCCCCTGTTTTCACTTGTGTATTACCCATTTCCATTCTGTTTCCTCCTACATACATCTCTCTCTTTTAATTTTTTAACAGCCACGATACCTGCTTTGCAATCACTCGTAAAGGATCACCATTTTGATATGTGCTTGACATAATACATGCCCCTTCTATCATTGCCGCGATCGTTATGCCTAATTCTTCTGTTCTCTCTTTATCACATCCATACTTTTCGAGAATATCAGCATATAATGATTGCCAATCCTTAAAAACCATTTCACACGCATGTCGAAGCTTCTCATGTGTTGAGGCTGTTTCTGAAGCTATTAATCCAATTGATAAGCCCTCTACACATTCTTTCTTATCAAAGACAGTAGCTATGTTATTTATATAAGATTGAAACGCTTCTGATGCAGAATTTCCACCACTTAAATCCTTCTCAGCTCCCCCCAACACAAGCTTTCTCATCACAGAAATTGCTTCTAACGCAATTTCTTCCTTTCCATTTGGAAAATGATAATAAATAGAACCCTTTGGAGCACCGCTTTCCTCGATAATTTGATTCAGCCCTGTTCCGTTATAACCTTGCCGTTGAAATAAGCGTGTTGCGCTTTGCAAAATTATGTCCTTTGTGTCCTGCCTCTTCTTCATATGATGCTCACCTCATAATTATAACAACCGGTCTAGAAAATAATATAGGAATTTATAAAATTAGTCAATTGATATGATGGCCTTTTTAGTATTTAAAAATGAAAAATAAACATAAAATTTCTAAATAAAGGAAGATAAATAAAAAAGACAGGATTTCTGATCCTGTCCTCTTACTTTTCCAAGTCATCCTTAATCGTCCTTAATTGTTTATTACTCTTTTTTAATCCAAATCGATACTTTTCCCCTTTTTCTATTTGTGTAACCTGTGAATCATGTACAGTAATTTGGACGGTACCATACTCAATGTTTTCTAATAAACTAACAATCTTATCAATTATTTCTTGATCGATCTTATTATTCGAAGACAACTAAATCCTCTCCCTTCATTAAACTAACTCGTAGAAGCATGTCTCCAAAGTCTATTTCATCCATGTATTTTTGAAGTGTTTTATCGTTTATTTTCTCAATACCAAGTATACCTATGTGATTTAATTACTTTATATCATATTATGTATCTCATACTAAAGCAATCACTTTTTTGCGAAATAATTCCTCGTTTTTTTTGAAACTATATTGAATGAAAAGACCAAACAGATTACTCGTTACAAACCTGTTTGGTCTTTTTTATTATTGCCCCAACGCCTCATCAACAAATTTATTTTCAATAACCTTCGATGTATCCAATTTCTGATCAATCCCTCCAACGGAATATAGGAAGTCTGCTTGCTCTTGATGTGCTTTAGCAAATTCTTCTGTTGTTGGAGACAAGATTGGCTCTGACTTCTCTAAGACCTTTCGAATAATTTCTTCGTCAACCTTTTGGGCCTCTGCTATTTCCTTGGAAACCCCATCGATATCCTCAACAAAATGCTGTAGAACTTCGTCATATGTTTTAAGGAATAACACGGTTAAATCTGGATGCTTCTCTGTAAACTCTGTTCTGGCAATTAAAAAGCTTGGGGCATTAATATTCAAATCTTCTCCCGTCACTAATTCTTCTGCACCTGTTTGAAACATGGCGGTAGTTGCATAAGGCTCCCAAATTGACCAAGCGTCAATTGAACCGTTATCTAGAGCTGGTCTTGCTTCATCTGGTTGAAGTTGAATGATCTCAATATCACTATCCTTTAACCCTGCATGATCTATCACCATATATAAGAAGTTAAATGCACTGCTCCCCTTCGCAACACCAATTTTTTTCCCTTTTAAATCAGCTAACTCCTTAATGGTGCTTCCTTTTGGTACAATGATCGAATTACCCTTCTTTCCATCGCTAGAGACACCAATGGCCTTAAAATCAACATTACCTGACTGTCCTGCAATAACTGGAGTACCTCCCACAGCACCAAAATCCAACCTTCCTGATGCAAGTGCCTCAAAATGAGGTGGTCCACTCGCAAACTCATTCCAGGTTACTTTAACCCCTACTTTTTCAAATGCTTTTTCAAAATATTGTTTCTCCCTTGCATAAGGCAGAATTCCTGTCTTGCCCTGAACACCAATGTTAACGACAACATCTTGGCTCTCCTTGCTTTGAGCTGCAACCTTAGAAGATGCATCTTTACTTGTTGAATTGCCGCATGCACTTAAAACAAAAAAGACTGCTATGAATGTTAACCCAATCATTATTTTCATTTTCCTTACCATAAACAAGACCACTCCCCACTTTTCATATATACTTACTCGGATTTAGAATAGGAAAATTCCTTTATTTAACCTTGGAAATTATCCTGCCACTTTAAAAGTCTTCGTTCAAAAATTCGAACAAACGAATCTGATACTTTACCAAATACAGCAAATATAATAATTCCCACAAACACAATAGCTGTTTGAGAAAACTGTCTGGCATCCATGATAAGATAGCCAACACCCTGACTGGATCCCATTAATTCCGCTGCTACTAAGGCCAACCAGGAAACACCTAATGATAACCTTAAGCCTAGCAATATATTTGGTAGTGCGGCCGGTAATATTAACAGGGTAATTTGCTTCCATCTACTAAACTCTAATACTTTTGCTACCGAAAACAGTTTAGAATCCACACCACGTATTCCAAGAAAGGTGTTTACGTATAAAGGAAAAAACGCTCCCTTTGCAATGAGTAAGATTTTTGATACCTCACCAAATCCAAACCATAATATAAACAAAGGGATGACAGCCAAGGTTGGAATGGTTCTAAGCATTTGTAGAGTAGGATCTACGGTTTGTTCAACACTTTGATTAAACCCAACGGCTAAACCCAGCAACAAGCCTAGTATCCCGCCTAATAAAAATCCTCCGATTGCCCTTAACAAGCTAATTTGAAAATGCGCAATAAGATCCCCTGTCATGACAAGATCCAGAAACGTCATAAATATGAAGGTTGGTCTTGGAAGCAATGTATCAGAAATGAGTCCAAATATCCCAGTTAACTCCCAAAGAACGACTATTAGTATAGGTAAGATCAATCCTTTCAATATACTACTTGCCTTCCCACGCTCTTTTTTCCTTTTCGCTTTTTTCTGATTCAATGTTTGTATTTTTTCTAAAGATAATGTTGATTGATTCGCCACTTATGATCCCTCCTCAAATACCTGCACTGTTTACTAATTCCAGCTCTTCCACCTTTTCAAATTCTCCTAATACAAGTTGACGGAACTCTTGGAAAACTCTTGTTGACTTCCTCCTTGGAAATGGAAGATCGATTGAGATAACATTTTGAATGGTACCAGGTCTTGCACTCATAATGACGACTTTGTTCCCTAAATATATAGCTTCATCTATGTCATGTGTAACAAAGATCATTGATGTCATTTCCTTCTTCCATATTTCCAGTAAAGCTTCCTGCATATGAGAACGAGTGAAAGCATCCAATGCACCAAATGGTTCATCTAGCAGGAGCACCTTTGGCTTTCTAAGTAAAGCTCTTGCAATGGCAACACGCTGGGCCATTCCTCCCGATAATTCTTTTGGAAATGCTTTTTCAAACCCTTCTAACCTAACAAGCTCCATTAACTTTTTAACACTCTCTTTTACTTCTATATTTTTCATTGATAAATTTCCTGCAATATTCTTCTCCACCGTAAGCCATGGAAACAATCTCGGTTCCTGAAAAATAAATCCCTGATTAATCCCAGCCCCAGTAACCTTATCCCCATCAACCTTTATGTCACCTGAATACTCTGTATCTAAGCCAGCAACGGCTTTAAGCAAGGTGCTCTTTCCACATCCACTTGGTCCTATAACCGTGATGAATTCACCTTGTTTTACATGTAAGGTAATGTCTTTAAGAACAATCAATTCCTCTTTTCCTTTTTCAAAGGATTTAGTAAGCTGATTTATTTCCAGTAATGACATGTTTATCTGCCCCCTATTTATACATTTATTTGATTAAAATGATTTGAAGGTCTTTGTAACCCAAGATGATCCCGTAAAGTTCGACCCGTGTATTCTTCTCTAAAAAGCCCGCGGTTCTGTAATTCAGGAATGACTAAGTCAACAAAATCTTCTAATCCTGCAGGTAAATATGGTGGCATAATATTAAACCCATCTGCAGCACCATGTTCAAACCACTCCTGCAACTGATCAGCAATTTGAATAGGGGTACCTTTTATTTCTCTATGTCCTCTTGCTCCTGCCACCCGCTGGTATAGTTGACGAATTGTTAAGTTTTCTCTATCACCCAAATTTTTTACAAGCTGAAATCTTGTTTTCGCTCCATTGATGTCCTTAATATCCGGTAAATCCGGAAGAGGCTCATCTACCGGGTAATTTGATAAATCATAGCTTATCAGCGCTGACAGTAATCCTACGCCAACTTTTTCAGGGATTAACTCAACTAGGTACTGTTTCTTTTCATTTGCTTCCTTCTCTGTTCTTCCAATGACAGGAAAAACACCTGGCATGATTTTTAACGATTCTGCTGACCTCCCATACTTCTTGAGACGCCCCTTTACATCCCGATAAAAATTCTGAGCCTCTCCTAATGTTTGCCATGCAGTAAAAATGACCTCTGCTGTCTTCGCAGCCAGTTCCTTTCCTGATTCCGACGATCCCGCTTGGATAATAACAGGATGTCCTTGCACTGGTCTTGAAATGTTCAAAGGTCCTTTAACTGAAAACCATTTCCCCTTATGGTTCAACTGATGTACTAGAGATGGATCAGCAAATCTTGCAGACTCCCTGTCTATTAACAATGCATGATCTTCCCAGCTATCCCACAGCTTCTTCACTACCTCTACAAACTCTTCTGCCCGTTCATACCTTACGCTATGCTCCAGATGATGATCTCTACTAAAATTTAAAGCTTCAGCTTCACTCGAAGATGTCACAACATTCCAAGCTGCTCGACCACGACTTAAATGATCAATCGTTGCAAACTTTCTTGCTAAATGAAACGGCTCATTATAGGTAGTAGAAGCTGTTGCAGTTAAACCTATATGGGTTGTCACAACAGATAAGGCTGAAAGTAAAGTTAAAGGATCCGGACGAACGTTGACCGTTTGCTCAATACCAATACCATCCCGATCGTGAACAGCATATCCATCAGCAAAAAAGAGCATATCAAATTTCCCACGTTCTGCTGTTTGAGCCAGTTTCCGATATAGGTCAAAAGATAAAACCTCATCTGTTTGACTCTCAGGATGTCTCCAAGCTGCAACATGATGACCTGGTATCATAAAAAATGCCCCTAAATTCATTTGACGCTTTTGTTTTGTCAATTCAATCATCTCCCTTTTTTTGTATAGAAAAGAGCAGCCTTCTTAAATGTTGAAGAGCTGCTCCAGTTTTCTGGTCACATTTGTTCTTAAGTTTTTAAATCGGCAACCTTTCTAGTTAATTCCCATTCTTACACCAAAACGACCAGGTCAAGAGTTAACCAATCGACTTTACTTTTTCTTTTCCTGCAAATATTCATTTTCAATTTCTGATAGAGTTAATTCATAAAGATGATGCTCTTCCTTCTTATATATTCCTAAATCTAATAACTGAATAATTAGTTTTTCTTTTTTCAATTCAACGGCTTCCTGAAGCTTTGTCATTCATCTAAACCTCCTTAGATCTTAAAATAGAAGTAAGACAAGAAACGCTTTTCGAAAAGAAATACAAAATAGACAAAATTAGATTAATTTAATAAACGACTCAAGACCTTTATTTAATCGTTGTTGCGCTTCTTCATTGATAACAAATTTGTTCTCCCCAGCTCGTTCTATTTGCTGATCGATTGTATATACACCATTTGTTATAGTAGTTGCTCCTAAAACTGAAAGCACAGGAATTAAAGCATACTGTATTGCTAACAGGTGTCCAAATGTTCCACCTAAAATCAGTGGAAGGATCACTTTATCTTCCAATCCTTTTTGTGGTAAAAGGTCAAGAAATGTCTTCAATATCCCTGAATAAGATGCTTTATAAACGGGAGTTAGAATGACTACACCTGTAGAATTTTTTACAATTTTATTTGCGCGAGTGATGGCTTCACTATCAAAATTAGCTTGAATTAGGTCTTCCGCAGGTAAAGTATGCACGTTAATAGTTTCATAATCTATCCCTTTTTCCTGTAACAAATTCGTTATAAAATCTAATATGCCGTTAAGACGAGAGTACTCATTTGGTGCCCCAACAATAATAGAAATGTTTGTCATGTGAATTTCTCCTTACGTGTTTTATTAAACCAAATTTCATTGACCATAAAATTCAACTTTGATCTTTCTGCCTAGACCTTCTATACTTTCATCAAAACCAATTTGCCTTCGGATTTCCGATCAGCAATCAATTTGAGCAAAAAAGGCTCTCGTCTAAGAAATGTTACTTAGTTTCGAGAGCCTCTAGTTTTCTAGTCAGCTAATGATTTATCTTCAGCTTTATTAATATTTTTGTATGATCCTAGTTTAGAGACTGTATAGAAAATAGCGACTATCCAAACTAAAGCAACCCCAATATAAATATATGGATAAACAGCATTATTCTCAATCCATGTGTGTACAATTGTTCTGGCATTCACTAAGATGATAA
This sequence comes from Metabacillus niabensis, assembly GCF_020524345.1. Classification (GTDB taxonomy): domain Bacteria; phylum Bacillota; class Bacilli; order Bacillales; family Bacillaceae; genus Metabacillus; species Metabacillus niabensis_B. Next base: position 111,407 of record NZ_JAIVLH010000016.1, on the reverse strand, counting down.
ATCCACCAACAAGTACACCCATCAACTGTGCAGGAACCTTTTGTACCAACCAGGCTGCTATTGGCGCTGCAATAATTCCACCTATCATTAATGCTCCAACCCACAACCAGTTTACTTCTTCCCAACCTAATGAAATGAGGAATCCTAAAGTGGCTGATACCGCAATAGCAAACTCACTCGTATCAACCGTACCAACCACTTTACGTGCACTCATTCCTTTGCGGGATAGCAGAACCGGTGTAGCGATTGGTCCCCAGCCGCCACCACCTGTTGCGTCAGCAAAGCCTGCAATTAATCCCAATGGAATTGATTGCTTACGACTTAATTCAATTCCTTTCTTTTCCTCAGATGTTCGGAATTTAAATAAGAATCTTGTAAGTACATATACACCTAAAAGTAATAGAAATAGAGAAATATAAGGTTTGACTAAATCTCCGGGTAGATTACTAAGAAATGTTGCTCCTAGAAAGGCACCAATTGACCCTGGAATGATTAAACGGTAAACCGCTTGCTTATCCACATTCCCAAATTTTATATGTGATGCTCCAGACGCAGCAGTCGTTACGACCTCTGCCAAGTGAACAGATGCAGAAGCTACGGCTGGTGCGATTCCAAAAGTTAGTAAAAGCGTAGTGGAGGTTACACCATATGCCATCCCTAAGGCTCCATCAATTAATTGCGCAAGTAAACCGATAAATGCAAAAATGATTAACTTTTTCATAAAAAACACCCTTTCATTTTAAAAATAAAAAAGGCATAACCCACTATCTGATATGGGTTATGCCTTCGGTCGTCCGATCGGCTTTTTTATTTTATTTTTGAATTAATCTGATTATATTCCCTACTATTCCTACCTGTCAACTAGAAATTACTAAAAAAATATTATGAACCTTTCATTGCTTCTTTCTGAACTCTTTGTAAAAACTCCTGAACTACATCATGATTACTTTTTTGACTGCTTAATTTCATCATGGCTCTCCCGATGAAATTAACACCTTTGTTATATCCTTCATAGATAAATTTTGTTGTTTCTCCATCGACTTTTAAAAGGATGAAAGTTAATGATATTTCGAATGCTTTTCCTAATACAAAACGTATTTGTTTCTTCTTTTTGTCTTCTGTATTATCATAAGCTAAAGTTTCGACAATATAGGTTTCGACTCTTTTGCCTTCACGATATTTTTGCTGATGTTTTGCTCCTACTTCATGTTCCTTTTTTTCAATTAAAATATGTTCTTCGACTTTAGGCATGATTTTTTTAATATTTTCATCCAAAAATAAACTCCACACTTGTTCAATACTTTTATTGATTATGATTTCTTCTTTCCATTGAATCATTTCCCTTCCTCCTCACCAGATAACAAAAACTCATCGATCGCTTCCATTTGATGTTGAAGTTCTTCTATTTCCATCTTGATTTTATTTCTTTTTTTACGTAGTAAATTATCAAGATTTGCAAACGATTCATCCTCCATAACAGAGATCATTTCTTGAATCGTAAAGCCTAAGCTTCGTAATTTCCCTAACAGTGTTGCCAAAAAATAACTGCCATCATCATAGTATCGATAGTTATTTTTCGGATCTTTGTATGCCGGCTCAAGCAGCTTTACTTCCGCATAATACCGGAGAGTTTCTTTGCTTAGCCCAGTAAGCTTCGCAAATTCACTTATTTTATACATTTTTGTCCTCCCGAAACGATCATAAACTGTGTGGTGCACGACAGGGTCAATGTTTTTTTAGATACAAAAAGCCACCTCTTTAAGGTGACATCTATCCATATTAACTTATTATCATTTCTTCCTCATCTTCCCGTTCAACTATTTCTTTCGCAACTTGTTTTGCTGACTTTAATCTGGAGGGATCTTTTATAAAGTCACTGCCTTCCCAGAAAGGTGTATTCATTCCGCCCATGTATACAGCAGATACCTTTATAGAGGTATGTTCAAGTTCTTTTATAAGACTTTCACTAAAACCCCTCACCGCAAATTTGCTTGCTACATAAGCAGTTTCTCTAATTTTCCCGCGCAAACCTGCCGTAGAGATGATGTTCATAATTTTTCCTGTTTGATGTTTTAAAAATATAGGTAGAACTTCTTTTGTCATGAAAATTGTTCCTTTTATATTTGTATCAATCATCTGACTTATTTCTTCTACAGAAAGATCCTGGAGGTTTCCAAAATAACCGATTCCTGCATTATTAATAAGCATATCTATCTTCTCTATTCTTACAAGGCTCTCTATCAACTTTTTAACGGCTTGCCCATCGCTAATATCACACGTAGCGATGAGAGAAGAACCTTTCGTCATTTTAATCAAATCTTTTACATCATTTAAAGATTCCTTTGTTCTTCCAACTAAGATGATTCGGTCTCCTCTTTCTGCATATGCAAGTGCGAGTTCTTTTCCCAGTCCAGTTCCAGCACCTGTAATTAAGATTGTTTTCATTTGTTATCTCCATTCCACATTAAATAGAGAATACTTAAATAAAGATTCCCGCAATCGCTGCACTTAATAAGGAAGCTAACATTCCTGCTGCAACTGCACGAAGACCAAGTTTTGCAATATCAGGACGACGACTTGGAGCAAGTCCGCCTAACCCGCCTAAAAGAATGGCCATTGAACTTAAATTGGCAAAACCACAGAGTGCAAAGCTGACGACCATTACTGTTTTAGGTGTTAGTTGTTCGATCTGTGGTGCAAAAGAAGAGTAGGCAACAAATTCATTTAACACTAACTTTTGGCCGATAAAGCTTCCTGCCGTCACAGCTTCAGACCATGGAACACCGATAGCAAATGCTATAGGTGAGAATACAATTCCTAAAATTGATTCAAGTGATAGTGCTTCATAACCAAAAATTCCGCCGATTCCACCTAATATTCCGTTGATTAACGCAATTAACGCAATAAATGCAATTAACATTGCACCTACATTTAATGCAAGTGTTAATCCGTCTCCAGCACCACGTGCAGCAGCGTCTATAACATTTACAGCTTCTTTATCTTTTTCCATTTCCAATGATTTTGCCGTTTCCGGTTGTTCTGTTTCTGGGATCATTAGTTTAGCCAGAACCAATCCTGCCGGAGCTGCCATAAAACTAGCTGCTAATAAATATTCGAGTGGAACTCCTAATAAAGCATAACCGACAAGCACAGAACCGGCTACTGAAGCCAATCCGCCAGTCATAACTGCAAATAACTCTGATTTTGTCATTTTATCTAAAAATGGACGAATTACAAGAGGTGCCTCAGTTTGTCCTACAAAAATATTTGCAGCAGCAGACATAGACTCAGCTTTACTTGTTCCTAACAGCTTTGATAATCCTCCACCAATAATTTTAATAAACCACTGCATGATTCCTAAATAATATAGGACTGAGATTAAAGAAGAAAAGAAGATAATAATACTCAGAACTTGAAACGCAAAGATAAATCCTAATGGGGATTCCGCATTAGCTAAGGGACCAAATACAAACGTAAGCCCTTCACTTGCATAATTGATAATATCTTGAACTCTCATCGTTAACCATTCTAAAGCGGTTCTCCCTGCTTCCCATTTTAAAACAATAAATGCGAATAGAATTTGTATCGCTAAACCTCCAAAAATCGTACGATAATTGATTGCCTTCTTTTGGCTTGATAGTAGAAATGCAATTCCTAAAACGACTACGATTCCAAAAATTCCCCACAATAAATTCATGTTTATCACCTCAAAAATTTGTAACTTTTTATATTGTTTGCAGAAACATATGAAATAATAAAAAAATTTTCTCTTATCATCACAAACTTGTTGGACGTCGAACAACTAAATATAATTGAAAGCCCTTTCATAAAGTCCCACATACACATTATAAAGGTATGATGTCTAACAACTCAAGTGTTTTCCTACAAAAAGATGATTTTTTTGGTACAGAGGGACAGGTTCCGTGTCCCAAAAAATGAAAAAGGACGAGGTATACCCTCGTCCCTACTTAACTGCTCCATCAGAAATACCTTTAATGATATATTTCTGCAGAAACATATATACAACTATTATTGGAATAATACCGATAACTAATGCAGCTAAAGCCAAATGCCATTGTTTCGAATATTCTCCAAAGAAATAGAACATTTTTAACGGAATTGTATATAACCCTTCCTTATTTATTACTAGTGATGGTAGTAAATAATCATTCCAGAACCAAATTGCATTTAACACAATAACTGTGACAGTCGTTGGTTTTAACATTGGCAGAATAATATACCGGTAAACCTGGAATCGATTACACCCATCGATAATAGCCGCTTCATCCAATGCCTTCGGTATACCCCTTAAAGCACCAAAATATAAGAAAACAGCTAAGCTTGACCCTAACCCTAAATACATGATCATCAATCCTGCTCGATTTAACATATCGAATGAGCCAAAAATCGAAACTAACGGAATCATGATAGATTGGAATGGAATTAGCATGCATATTGCAAAGATAAAATAAATGACCGAGCTTGTTTTTCCCTGTCTACGCGATAGTGCATAAGCAGCCATTGAGGTACATATACAGATAAGAAAAATACTCACCACAGTAATGATGACTGAATTTATAAAGCTTTGAATAAAATCTAAAGCAGTAAAGGCTTCAGGGTAGTTGGCCAAGGTCCCCTCTGACGGAAAAGAAAGGGTATTAACAAAAATCTCAGCTTTTGTCTTAAACGAATTGACTATCACTAGATAAAACGGATAAAACCAAATGATTGAAAGTAATAGTCCAAGCAAAATAAATCCGTACGTTTTTGCTTTATTTTGTGCAATCATAAGTCAGTCTCCCTCTTTCTAGTCATGTATAGTTGGATCACTGAAATTGCCGTAATAATAAGCAGGAAAATAATCGCTTTTGCTTGTGCATACCCCATTTCTTGAACCTTAAATGCTGTATCATATATATTCATCGTAGCCATCTGAGTGGAGCTGAATGGTCCTCCTGCTGTTAACGCCATATTTTGATCATACACTTTAAATGCGTTGGATAATGATAGAAATAAACTAACCGTAAACGCCGGTGCAAGTAATGGGAATTTAATTCTCCAAAAACGTTGCCATACATTAGCACCATCAATTGTAGACGCTTCAATTAATTCATCCGGGATATTATTTAAAAACGAAATATAGATAATCATAATATAACCGCTCATTTGCCAGATAAATAGAATAACCAATCCCCAAAATCCTGTTTCTGTATCTGATAACCAGCCCTTAAAAAAATCTAAGCCGGTTAGCTCAGCTACCCCTTCAAAGGCTTTTAGGAATATAAACTGCCAAATAAACCCTAGAATAATCCCGCCAATTAAGTTCGGCATAAAAAACACTGTTCGGAAAACTGTATTAAATTTCCCCATTTTTTGTGTAACAAACAATGCTAAAAGCAAGCCAATAACATTAATTCCAATAACAGAGGCAATCGAAAATCCTCCTGTAAAAATCAGACTATATAAAAATTGATCATCTTTAAAGAGATTGATGTAATTCTCAAAACCTACGAATTCTTTCACTTGAAACCCGTTGTATTCTGTAAAGGAATAGTAGACACCTTGGAAAAAGGGAATTATTAATACAATAGCTAGAGCCGCTATACATGGAGCCAGAAATAGCCAGTAGGTGAGGTTTTTCATTTTCATTATGCTCACACCCTTTATATAAAATAGCGAATGGAATAAGGAATCATCATTCCCCATTCCATCCAGATCCAAAAATTAACGCATTTCCGTAAATTTCTCACTAGCTGTTTTTTCAAGATCTTCCCATGAAATATCCCCATTTAAATATTTTTGATATTCCGGGAAGAATGATGTTTGAGAGAATCCGCTTGGATATTGATTATGAGCCCATACTCTTGATTTTCCATCTAACAGCATTTGATAGACTTCTTTTGAGACAGGATCTGTTATACTGTCAATCTCATACCCTTCATGAGCAGGAATATATTTAAATTCTTCAACAATTTGTTGTTTTCCATAATCAGATGTATACATCCAATCAATAAAGTCCTTAGATGCCTCAACGACTTTCTCATCATGCTCTTTATTAATTCCCCAGAACCATGATGGACCAGCACTAATGTACCCGTCGGTATCGCTATCTACAAATAGTGGTAAAATACCTAATTTTTCTTTGGAAAATTCAGGGTCAATACCATCAAGTGATGGTACAATCCAGTTTCCTTGGTGGATAATCGCTACTTTATTGTTTGTGAAAAGTTCTTCAACAGATGTACTATAATCTAATGACAAAATTGGTTGTACATTATATTTGTTTAGTAAATCTGTGTACTCTTTCATTCGATCTCCATATTTAAATGTAAGCTCAGTAGCTTCATATGCAACTTGTAGATCATTATCAAATTCAGGCGCTGTAAAGTGATTTGAAAATTGACTCGTTACCCAATCTTCTTTCCCGCTGTATCCAAACACAGCTTCTAGACCAAGCTCTTCTTTTTTACTATCAATTGTTTCAACTGCCCTCACAAAATCATCATAGCTTGCAATCGATGCAGGATCTACACCGGCAGATTCAAAAATTTGTTTATTGATCATCCAGCCGAAGCCTTCAATATTTAATGGAATTCCATAAGGAGTCCCATCAACAGTCGAGCCTTGTAATGTTCCCTCAATAGCTGTTTTTGCTGATTCCATTTCAGAAACATCTAATAGATAGTTTTGATATTTTTCAACATCAGATAAACCGCCTAATAAAAAGATGGCCGGATCTTCATTTGATGAAAACTTTGCTTGTAAAGCTGAAGCAGCGTCTTGTCCGCCACCAACAGTTGTTAAGCGAATATCCACATCTTCATGTTCACTTTCATATTTCTCAATCATTGCTTCCAACTGATCTTTTGTTTCTACTTTTATATTAAAAACGTCAACAACAGTACCGGCATCACCCCCACTGCCTCCTGAAGAACAACCTGCCAACAATCCACCTACTAAAAGAGCTGTACCTAAACCTTTGATCATGTTCTTTTTCATAGTGTATACCCCCTCTTATGATATGGAAAAGTGTGCTAGTCACACTCTTTGACAACTTACAAAGTAATATCTAACTTCTGTGATCCATGAAGATTTACTCTAACTCCATCTCTGGTTGAATCAACTTCACCTGCTGAAGAAGAAGTAATGCTTTCATATCCTGCAAGAAGAATAGAATACGTTAAACCTTCCATTGATGTTTCAATATGAATGCTGTTATGTTGTTTAACTGCTTTTATTTCTCCTTTAATGTTTCCATTTATATCTGTTACAAAAGCTGTTGCTTGTTGATTATCCTGTAACTGATAAAGCTCAAATGTCACATTATTAGCAAATTCATAATCCGGACGGTCGTCATCATAACCGATCGCTAGTATGCTATTTTCTTTTATAAATAATGGAAGACTTAGATAATCATAATTTTCTGTTCTCCAAGTTCCCCCTTCAACAACTTCTTTTGTTAAATAGTGAGTCCATTTACCTTGTGGAAGGTAGTAAGAGCCTACTCCTTCTTCGTTCATAATAGGTGCAACCAACAGGCTGTTTCCGAGCATATATTGACGATCAAGCACATGTGTATTTGGATCTTCAGCAAATTCCAATAGCATTGGTCTCATTACCGGGACACCTGTGTTATGGTTTTCAACAGAGGCACTATACAAATATGGCATTAAACGGTTTTTTAATTTAGAGAAATGCTTTGTTACCTCTACTGCTTCTTCGTCAAACAACCATGGAACGCGGTATGATGAACTACCGTGAAGACGACTGTGGCTGGACAATAGACCAAAAGCAAGCCAACGTTTAAAGAGATCAGGACTTGCTGTATTTTCAAATCCACCGATATCATGACTCCAATAACCAAAGCCGGATAATGATAGTGAAAGGCCCCCGCGCAAGCTTTCCGCCATTGATTCATATGTTGCATTACAATCCCCGCCCCAATGGACTGGAAATTGCTGACTACCTACAGCAGCTGATCTAGCGAAAACAACAGCTTCTTTTTTTCCTTTTTCTTCTTCAAGTAAGTCAAAAACAACTTTATTATAGAGATAAGCGTAATAGTTATGCATACGCTGTGGATCAGAACCATCATAATAGACAACATCAGTTGGAATTCTTTCACCAAAATCAGTCTTAAAGCTATCCACACCCATATCAAGCAACCCTTTTAATTTCCCGCAATACCACTCACACGCTGCCGGGTTTGTAAAGTCAACAACTCCCATTCCAGCCTGCCATAAATCCCATTGCCATACATCACCGTTCGCTTTTTTCAACAGGTATCCGTTATCGGCTGCTTCATCAAAAAGCTTAGACTTTTCAGCAATATAAGGATTAATCCACACACAAATTTTCAAGCCCTTATCTTTTAATCTTTTTAACATCGCCTCTGGCTCAGGGAATGCATCTTTATCCCATTCGAAGTTACACCATTCAAATTCTTTCATCCAAAAGCAATCAAAGTGGAACACACTTAATGGGATATCACGCTCTGCCATTCCATCGACAAAATGAGTAACTGTTTCCTCGTTATAGTCAGTCGTAAACGAGGTTGTCAGCCATAACCCGTAGGACCATGCTGGTGGAAGTGCCGGTTTACCTGTTAACTCCGTAAAGTTCGTTAATACTTCTTTAGGTGTTTCTCCACCAATAAGGAAATACTCAATACATTCACCTTCAACACTGAACTGTGTTTTTGAAACAGCTTCTGAAGCTATTTCGAAACTTACATTTTCCGGGTGGTTTACTAATACACCATAGCCCTTGTTACTTAAGAAAAATGGTATGTTTTTATAAGATTGCTCTGAACTTGTTCCACCATCTTCATTCCAAGTATCAACAATTTGTCCGTTTTTAACAAATGGAGTGAAACGCTCACCAAGACCGTAAAGGTATTCACCAACACCGATGTTTAACTGCCCTCGCATATAACTTTCCTTTTCAGGCCCTTTAATCCATGCCACTCCTTTTGAATCAATTGAGGTTAGTACTTGATTACCTTGAGTAAATGTAATTTTAAATGGCTTATGCTGAATGTTTACGCTTACATTCCCGCTATTTAAAATTGTTTGTTCTTCATTTTGCTCACACTCTAACGGATGAAGCTCATTTTTAATGTCAAATTCCGGTGTTTTCATTCTTGTACCTTTATGATGCCAAGCCTTGACTTTAATGACATTTTTTATTGGAGATGACAGCTGAATCGTTAAGGATGGTAAATTTAATGTGTCTCCTCTATGTTGAATCTCTTTACATGGTGCGTAAAGTGTCACTGTATTTTCATTTATTGCAACATCACGAACATTTCTTGGATGTTGAATATCAAAACCTTCTTTTGTCAGCCAAAAGCCATCAGTAAATTTCATAAAAACAACTCCTTATCTATACATTCATTTGCTGTTATATTTATTTGTCATCTTACAATTGAAATTATAGTGATAAAAATGCAGCAATTCTTGCACAATTTCAACAATTAATTGTACAATTCTGATATATAGAGGAGATGATAGTGTGAACAAGCATAATTTGCTTGAGGATCGTGTACATGGAGATTCTATGTTTCCTTTTCGTATTTACATGGTGGATTACCTCGATGGACAAGTGATCTTTAACATGCATTGGCACCCTGAGTTGGAGTTTATTTATGTGGAAAAAGGACCGATCAATGTACAAGTGGGGACAAAACAATATCGACTAAATGAAGGAACCGGTTGCTTTATTCCAAGCGAACAATTACATGGTGCCTATCCTTGTGGTGACGGACCTTTTAAGCTCCATGCTGTCGTTTTTTCGATCGATTTGTTACGTAGCTTTGGCTATGATTTAATTGAAAGTCATTATTTAGAGGTTATTAAGAAATTCTCTTTTATTCACTCTATGAGACTTACACCACAAACATCAGAAGAACGAAAGATGTTAAAAACCATCGTCAGCATGATTGAGGCTTATTCTACAAAGGAAACAAGCTATGAACTTAAGGTAAAGGGATATCTTTTTCTTTTATTTGCAGACATTTTTAAGAAGCAATCTTGGGTTCATAATGAGGAAGTAACACAAAAAGACTTAACAAAAACAGAGCTATTAAAAAAGGTTCTTCAATATATTGATGAACATTACAAAGAAAAACTATCCGTGATGGATCTTGCTTCTCAGATTCAAATGAGTGAAGGTCATTTCAGCCGATTTTTTAAATCACTTGTCCGGATGACACCGATGGAGTACATTAACACCATTCGAATTAATAAAGCATGTATATTACTACTAAAATCGGAACGAAAAATGCTGGATATTGCAATGGACGTGGGGATTCAGAACCAAAGTTACTTTATTCGATTGTTTAAAAGACAGAAGGGGTGTACACCTAAGGAGTATCGAGGTGGAATGTAGGTCTCTTGTCCCGTAAACGGGACAAGGGACCTGTCCCCACGTACCATTAAGATGAAAATGTTTTTAATAATCCGTTTAGTTCTTCGGAAAGTGTTGCTAGTTGGTTTGCGCTTCCGGCTATTTCTTCCATTGAGGTGCTTGTCTGCTGTATGGATGCTGCTGTTTGTTCAATTCCTGCAGCTGATTCTTCAGAAATTGACGCAATGTCTTCGATTGAATTACTCATTTTTCCACAGTCCTGGTCGATTTCAACTAATCTTATCGCTACTCCTTGAATTTTATCAACAACCTCTGAAATCGCATGGTGCATTTCATCAAACGTTTTTCCTGTTGTTTGGATATCTTCAGTCCCTTTTTCCACTTCGCTATATCCTTCTTCAAGAGATGTCACAACATTTTCCGATTCCAATTGAATGTTGTGAACGATACCGGTTATATCTGTGATGGAAAGAGATACTTGTTCCGCTAACTTTCGAACTTCACTTGCTACAACAGCAAAACCTTTTCCATGCTCACCTGCTCTTGCCGCTTCGATTGCTGCGTTTAATGCAAGGAGGTTCGTTTGTTCAGCTATTGATTGAATAACCCCGACAAGCTTTGAAATTTCCTTTGATTGCTGATCTAAGTTTTTCACTTTTTCAACAGAACCTTTTACAATATTGTTGATTTTCTTCATCTGTTCAATTGACGAATTCATTAACTGTTGCCCTTCTTCTGTTAAGGATTGAACAGACACTGCTGAAAATACAATCGTTTCACCAAATGAGTTGGACTCTTTTATTTTTTCGCCAAATGTACTCATTGTTTCAGCAAGCTCAGAAGAGGCATTTGCTTGTGACTCAGACCCAAGTGATAGTTCTTGCATAGTAGCTGCAACCTGGATGCCGCTTTCCTTTACTTCATGAGATGACTGCATCAATTCTTCACTTTGCATGGAAACTGTTTCAGAAACGGTTGTAATTCGTTTCATCATATCACGCAAATTCAAAAGCATCGTATTCATTCCTGTACTAAGCTGGCCAAGCTCATCTTTACTATTATAGGTACTAGCTTCAACAGATAAATTACCATTGGATATTTCATTTGCCATATGAATGACATTGTTTAATGATTTTTGAATCATGCGATTGATTACAATCGCAATTGTAACTCCCAAAATTATGGCAATACCAATAGAAATAAATAAAACAAGTATGGATCTGTTGATACTATCCTTTGTTTCCTTAAGTGCATCTTGATGAGAGTTGTTAATTAACTCTCGCAATTCCCCTAAATACCTTACAGCTTCATTACTTAATGACTGAGTAAAAACCCGATTCGTATTAATATTCTCGGTATTTCCAGAAGCCACATCTTTCACGATTTCCTCTAAGAATACGTCATTCATTTTACTATCAGTATTTTGAATATAAGTAAATAATTTTTCCTCATCCTTTGTATCGATAGAAGAGATGAGTTCTTCCTGAAGAGCATTGAACTCTTTACGCTTTTCTTCAAAAGCCGTTGCAAACTTTTCTTCCGGTGAATTAATATAATCCGCTATCAAAATGTTTTTCTCTCTAAATAAAGCCATCATTTCTGTTGTCTTTATCGCCCGATCTCCTCTTCTCTCAAGCGCTGACAATTGGTCTTGAACATTTTGCATTTCGTAAAAAATAATAAACGAAGATACAATAAAGAGAATAAAAGAAAAAATAAGTGCTAGACTATACTTCCAACCTAGCTTTAAATTCCTAAAAAGTTTCATAAAACTGCCCCCATAAATAAATAATCCTACTATATTACTATCGGCATAAATTGTAAGCACTTAAATAGTTATTTGTAATTTTATCTAACATTTTCGTGGTACAGGGGGACAGGTACCTCGACCCAATAAAAAACAGGACAAATCACTGTCCTATTATACCGCCATAAGCTGCTTTATTAACTTTTTTGTTAGTGAGGCAGATCGTACCCTTAAATGTAGATCCGGTGAGATATAAATAGTGAAAGCATTGTCTTTAATTGCCCTTTTTACTTCATTTATTGTATTGTAGTGACCATTGAATTCATTTACTATCGAGCCATATTGAAGGAATTGGTGAGTATCACTACCTCCTACTATTGGCAATTCCAGTTCTTCAGCCAATCTGTAGACATATTTTTGGTTTTCCTCAATTCCGATTGAATGAAGATCTTTACCGTTTAAATCAAGGGCATCCAATCGTTTCAGCTGAAATGGCTTGTGCTGGGTAAGTGGTGTACTTGGTCGGAATGGATGTCCGCCAATTTTAATTGTTTCAAAGGATTCTGCAAGGTTCATTAAATCTGAGAACGGGATAAAATTCTCTTCATCCAGATGATATTTCAATTCATAATAGATGGCTAAAATGGATTCACGGCGACTGATTAGCAGAATGTGGCCAACTTCCTTAACATCGACTTCAATTCCAGGGAAAATCTTTAATCCACCTACATCATAGTAATCATTTTTATAAGGATAGTGAGCGTCTAAAAAGTCATATACATCAAGAAAATTCAACGTATTAAAATGCTCTGTTAAGGCAATTGCATCAAGACCGGCTTCTTTTGCCTCCCTTGTCATTTCCCGAAAGTATGCCGGATCAAAGTTCGATTTTTTTGATATTTTGATATGAGTATGAAAGTCCATTTTCATTGATAAACCCCTCCATTTTTATTTATAAAGATTACCTGCTACCATGAGAACGATAATATAAAAAATACTTGTGGTGAGAAATAGAACATCATTCCGGCCAATACTTAAGGATTGAAGCTTTAGTTGTTTCACCTTAGGATTACTAAAAGCATTCTTACTGCCTTTTGTTTCAAGTGCTTCAACAGTTGTCCTTGCTCGTTTAGCCGTGCTTAAAAGTAACGGGTAAAAGGACATCACCGCCAATTTGATGAAATAACTTGCTGTCCTCCAATAGAATACTCCTTTTTTCTCTGGTGCTCTTCCCCTTAATCTGTATGACATAAACACATGGTTGTATTCTTCTAATAACAAAGGAAGCATTCGATAACCATATGAAATTGAAAAGGAAACATGACCTGGTACGCCAATACTTAACAGGCCCACACTTAATTTTTCAGGGCTCATAGAACAAAAGACCGTTATGCTGGCAAGCGATATGACAGCAAGCTTTACTGTTAACATTAATAACGGCAATAGGACAGCCATATCTCCTCCAAAGAAAAGAGATGCAATGAGTAAATAACCGCCTTGCCCGAGTAAACCCAAAATTAAAATAAAGAGGATTAACCTGCTTACTTTTGTCAAAATTGTTGTTAGGATCGTAACAGTTAACAGCCCGAATAAAACAATTTTATTATGAATAAACCAAGGGGCGATCCCAAAAAATCCGTACCACATGAATAATATTCGGGGATCCAATTTTGCAATAAATGTCTGATCGTTAGCATACGCTGTATTCATCAATTCGATTTTCACTTGTTCAACGCTTAACTTATCAATCATGCTTTTTGCATATTCCATCTTGTTTCCTCCTGAAATCGTTCCACAAATGAAGCAATCGAATAAGCAGCAGGTGAAAGCTGCAGCCTGTGGCTAAGTTCAACAATTTGCGGGGGGACAATGCCTGCTTTTCTCATCAAAAACAGATCGGAAAACAATCCTTCCTTGTCACCATCATAGATCACGTGTCCATCATGCATAACAATAACACGTGTTGCCCATTCACTAACTAATTGCATATCATGTGTGGCGATCATGACTAGTTCCGTGTGGTGGTCCAACATATGAATAAATTGGATAAGCTGTTTCCTTGTAGCAATATCAAGGTTTGCCGTTGGTTCATCAAGTAGAATAATAGCCGGATCCATCGCCGCTCCAATCGCTAGCGAAGCACGCCGTTGTTGCCCCCCGCTCATGAGACGGCTGTCTTTATTCTGCAGAACCGACAAGTTAAAAAGCTCGAGAATGTGATCAACTCTTTCTTTATACCCTTTTCGATTGCGGGCTTTTAAGAAAAACTCAACATCCTTACGGACAGAATCCTCAATAAACATTTGCTCAGGATTTTGGTAAATATATGTCACGATATCCGCTAACTGCTCAGGTGAATGTTTTGACGTCAAATGCCCCATCACATTTACGGTACCGGAAGCAGGCTTGCGAAATCCCGTTAAAAGCCGCATTAATGTTGACTTTCCGGCTCCATTATTTCCAACAAGAGCTACTTTTTCTCCTTTATAGAAGGTGACATTAATATTTTTTAAAATATGATGAAAAGATCGGTCAACCGTCTTATATGAGAATTCAACATCATGAAATGACACTGCTTCTTGCCTTTTTCCTAAAGGGACCGTTGGATAACATAAAGTATCATTAGAAAATAATTTATCTGTAAAATAATTTTCAGCTTCTGCCAATGTAATTGGAAGAGCAGAAGAGCCACCCAGTTCAATTGCTGCTTGTGTCACCTGGGGAGGATAAATATTACGCTCCATTAAATCTTCCACAGCTGTAAGTGCCTTTTTGACTGACCTCTTCCATACAGCTTGCCCTTTGTCTACCAACAAAACAGTTGAACAATAGTCAGCAATAAACTCTGTATGATGTTCGATAACTATAATCGTTTTTCCATGTTCTTCATGAAGCTTTTTTAGAATTTCGTACATTTTTTTTGCGTGATGTGGATCTAATTGTGCAATTGGTTCATCAAGTACTAGAATATCAGGACTAAGAGCTAGACAGCCGGCAAGTGCAAGTAAATGCTTTTGACCACCGCTGAGTTGCCACACAAACTCCTGTTCACAATCCTCAAGTTCTACTAAGCGGAGAGCTTCCCGAGCACGTTCCTTATAGTCTGCGTATCCAAAATTAAGTGGAGCAAATTCCGCATCTTCAAGCACTCTCGCCTGTACTAGCTGGTTTTCGAAATCCTGATACACATAACCAACATGTGCTGAAAGGTCGGCAACAGTACTTGTTGCTACATCCAACCCGTTGATCGTCGCCTTACCTTCAAAATCCCCTGTGTAATAATGAGGAATTAAGCCGTTCAACAACTTGCATAATGTGGATTTTCCACTTCCATTTCCTCCGATAATGGCTAAAAACTCCCCTTGTTCTATCGTCACATTCATATTCCGTAATATTGCTTCTTCTTCACTTGGATATGTAAAGGTGACATTTTCAATGCTAATGACAGGTTTCATGCTGCATTTTTCCTTTCTTTTTTCGAACGTGAAATCGTCATATACAACATTAGTGCTGCAACAATCCCTGCTACTCCAATACTTAACCAAGTCAATGTTAATTCAGAGTCTTCAGCAAACGAAGCTTCCCATTCAAACACATTTAAGTCTGTCTCAGATAAAAATTCAAACCCAAATGCAGAAAATGCAAGAATGACCGATAATATAACAAGCTTTGGATGCAGAATTCCACGAATAGAGTGTGCATTTTCACGAGTCCGCGGTTTCATCCCGAGCAGCGGTTCAATTTTTCCGTATAAACGCGGGACAAGATATAAAGTAGGTAATAAAGCAAATAAAATTCCGGAAAATAAGATATCATTTAAAAAGGCAAACCCTTCAACAATAACAACACTTTCTGCAAGTCCCGGAAGTACTTCAAAGTCATCAACACCTATCCAAACCTTTCCTATGTCAACCATCATGCTAATTAACTGATGAATAATGACTCCCGAAATCGCCGCAATACCTACTTGGCGCTTGTTTGTCGGATCACTTACCATAATTCCTGCAATATACATCGCTAAAGAAAACGCAATAAATTTTTCAAGCTCTCCAAAACCACCAAATTGACCGAGCATCAATTCCCCAAAAATCACTTCACCTAATGCTGCACCTACAGCTGCATACAATGGATGAAACAAGATACAAAGAGTTAGAGGTATAAAAGCAAAATACTCAATGGAAAATTCAACAGGACCTAAATAAATGGATGGAACAAGTTCTGTAATCATGTTTGATAAGCCATAAAGAGACATGGATAAGATAAAAACCATCATTTTTTGAGACTGTGTTAATGCGAACTGTTTTTTCATTGTATTCCCTCCTTTTGTTATTTCCTCTTTATTTTAAGAAGGGAATTTAAACCTGTGATGGTGTTCATGTAAAGCTTCTGTAAAATTATTATCATTTTCTTTCATTTTGATATTTTTTTATCAAAACATGCTAGCATAATAGAAAAAGGAGGATGCTAATGTTTGAGTTACATGCACTTTCACAAAGTCAACTAAAAATTGGGCGTTGGATTCTCCATAATGAATCAACTGTGATGATCGCAACTGAAAAAGATATAGCACAAGCAGTTGGAGTATCTGTTGCATCCGTATCACGCTTTTGGAAAACCATTGGATATGAGAATTTAAAAGATTACAAACAAAAATTAAAGGAAAAGCGTGACATAACTCCGGCCAAAAAGATATTAAAAACCGTGATTGACTTGGAGTACACAGATGTTCAAAGTCATCATTTAAATCGCAGTATCCATCATCTTCAATTAACATTGAACCATTTTCAGAGAGCGCAGTTTGAGGAAGCAATCAACATCATTCGTAAAGCAAAATGTCTGTTTATCTATGCTCCCGGCCCTTCTCTATGTCTTGGAGAGCTTTTAACCTATCGGCTTAGACGCTACGGAATAGATGTAAAATTGATCAAATGGATGGGAAGCGAGATATTGGAGGAACTCATTCACATTAATAATCAAAGTGCAGTATTACTATTCAGCTTTAGCCGATTATTAAAAGAAGCCGAAGTTCTTTTAAAACATGCAAAAGATACAAGGTGTAGCACGATCGTAATAAGTGATGAATTCATGCTTGATACTCCTTATCCTGTGGATGTGTTTTTGTATGCAGACCGTGGAGAAAAAGATGAGTTCCACTCTATGATTGCACCGCTATTTTTAATAGAAAACTTAATAGTGGAAATAGGTAAAATAGAAGACTCCATAATACATATGGAGTTACTAGATAAGATGAGAAAACTATACAAGGAGGATCTTCCGAGGTGATAGTGTTTTTTTGAGGAGATCTTAATATTTCATATAAAAAAAGAGTGACCTAAAAGTCCAATTTTCCAGACATTTTTAGTGTCACTCCTAATTTTCCATTACCGGCAGAATCACTTCTTTTTTCTAGTTTTAATAAAGAAAATAACAAATGCGATCGCAAGTAAAGCCAAAATGACATACACGACATCAGAGTATATATCCATTTTCTCAACAATGGCTTCCCACGAGGACCCAACCGATGCACCCAGATACACTAAGACAATATTCCAAATGAGTGTTCCAAGTGTTGTTAAAAGAAAAAATAACCCCAGCTTCATATTTGACATCCCGGCAGGAATCGAAATCAGACTGCGAATTAATGGGACAAATCGACAAAAGAAAACCGTCCAAGGTCCATACTTATCAAACCAGGCATCAGCTTTGTGGATATCTTTCTTTGTCAAACGTAGAATATGGCCCCATTTTTCTACGATTTTATCTAGTCTTTCAACATCAAGCTGCAACCCGATAAAATATAGCACACCAGCCCCTATGACAGAACCGATTGTTGAGGCAATGACAACTCCCGTTATTGATAAATTCGTCGTAGTGGTCATGAAACCGCCAAAAGTTAAAATTACTTCTGAGGGAATGGGAGGAAAAATATTTTCTAAAGCAATTAGTAACATAATCCCTACATAACCGTAATTCTCCATAACTGACATTAACCAATTTTCCATAATTTCTCCTTATTCTTTTATCAATTTTTCATACTGTTCCTAGTTACTTAAACCAGCCTTTGCTTTTGAACCACAAAAGCATTAAAATTCCTATCACTAACATTAAGCCCAATGATATAAAGTAGCCATATTTCCATGTTAACTCTGGCATATTCTCAAAATTCATACCGTAAATTCCTGCGATAAATGTTAACGGAGCAAAGATAGAGGTAATAATTGTAAGAACCTTCATTACATTATTTGTTTGATGTGAGTTTAATGAGAGATAACTGTCTCGTATGTCAGCTGTTACTTCTCTATTTGACATAACCATTTCTGATAGCTTCAAAAGATGGTCATAAATATCAGAAAAATACTCTCTTCTTTCTCTTATCCCATGTAAGTGATGAGAATTTAACATGCGGTAGAGTAAATCACGCATTGGATGCACACTGTGTCTTAAGTTTAACAGCATATGTCTTGTATCAAATAACTCATTCATTAACACAGTCATTGATTTGTTTTGTGTATTGTCCTCAATTTTGTCCAACCGGTCTTCTATTTTATAAATAAGTGGAAAATAATTATCCACAATCTTGTCTAAAATTTGATAGAACACATAAAAGCTGTCCCATTTCTCCGTATTTTTTTGTTCCAATAATCTATCCCAGACCTGTGCTACTTCTTTCGCTGGCATACGATGAAAGGTCACAATAAATTTTTCACCTACAAAGAAGTCTATTTCCTCTTTGTAAATTTCATTGTCTTGTTCTCTGACTATATGGGTGACATAGAAGCTATGATCATCATAATAATCCAGCTTTGGACGCTGAAGGACTTGAATACAATCTTCAATCGCAAGCGGATGGAAACGGAATGTGTAAGCAAGATGCTTGATCTCATCATCACTAGGTTCATGAAAATCTACCCAAAACCACTTATATTGATCTAAATCTGCGTCATGTATCGAGAGATTCTTTTCTATTTGATTGTCATATGTAATCCCAACTACATTTATCATAAAAAGCACCTGCTTCATACTTTTTCAAGAAACATGTCCTGCTCATTTCCGGCAAACAACTCTTCTAAAGAAAATATTGTAACAAAAATCCACCCTCAATGAAATGGTAAGTAGGAACGGTTTCTTATTCCTGTTTAATAATAGCACAGAAACGGGGGGACAGGTACCATGTCCCAGTGCTTCGCTGGGACGAGGTACCTGTCCCCCCGTTCCTTCCCCCGTTCCTCATGGTATGACATATCCATTTATTGCACATAGAGTAATGATGGAGATATTCGTTGGGTCTGTTAGATCATCTACCAGGAAGACTAAACAGTCACAGACGTTTAGAACATATAGGTTTTCTGTGGGGTCTGTTTGGCCAGCGATGAATAGATTTACGGCTAGACCGAATTTGGCTGCTGCTGCTAAATCACTACTGATGTCATTTTTACATTTCTTATATTTTTTTCCACATCCACAAACATCACTCTCATTTTTTTCTCCACAACTGGAAGCTAATTTAATAAGAGCATTGAAGAATACTTCTGTTGTATCATCAATGCTCACATTAATTCCTGATACATTTCCTAATGGAATAGTTGTTCTTGGATTCGTTTCCCCTTGAACGCTATCTCTGAATGTTACAGTTTTACAATCATCTATAAACGCAATCTCTTGATCTATAAGCGAATTAGCCGTTACCGGGAAGGATAATAAAATGTTAATCCCACTAACATCATTTCCGGCTTGAAGCATTTGTACTCTATTAAGCAAAGAACATAATGAACACTTACAGCACGTTTCACAATGATCTTTTTCATCACATTCCTTTTTCTCCTGATGATGCTTTTCTTTGCATGAACCACACACAACATCACTTTGGCAATTTGTTGTTAAATTGACGGTCACTCCGCTTACATTCGTATCAATTCGTTGTGTATTATTTAGCGGTGATGTATTTGTATGTCCACGAATAATTTGATCTCCTAAAGTTTGATCTCCATGTGACTGCTCTTGTGTTTGTTCTCCAAGTGTTTGTTCTTGATTCCCATGTGATTGTGTTTGATTCTGGTCTTGGTTCCCTAGTGTTTGTTGTTGATCTTGATCGCCATGTGATTGTACCTGATTTTGCTCTTGATCTCCTTGTGCCTGGCCTCCTTGATCACCGTGTGTTTGATAAAGGTTTTGCTCCTGCTGCTGATCTCCGAGGGACTGACTTTGCTGTGAATCACCTATTGTTAAAACTTGCTCCTGATCACCAATCGTCTGATTCTGTTCCTGATCCCCCTGAGCTTGCCCTCCCTGGTCCCCATGCGACTGCCAAAGTGTTTGTTCTTGGCTTCCTTGTTCTTGCCCTCCTTGATCTCCATGTGATTGGCAAACAATTTGTTCCTTTCTGCAATCCTTGCAACCTGGTGGACATTTATGAGGTTCCGGACATTTAGGCCGCAACATTTCATGACAACTTGCACGAAACTTTGACTTCTTGCGGTTACATTCATCTTTCGGGTTACATTTACTGCATTTATGACATTCCTTACAACGTTCATCATGGTTACATGAATCGTGCTTTACATTCTCCTTTTCCTCCATTATGCACACTCCATTACTTGAATTAATGCCTATTACTTTTTATGTAAAAAAACGAGGAGTGTCCTTCATTTTAAAAAAATAGTCTACTGCCTACCTCCCAAACAAGCCTTAAAAATCGGAAGTGCACCTACTATCCAGTTTTAACATAAATTGGGAAGAACATTAAAAATGAGGAGGATGAAAGAATGACCTTAAATACACAAACAGCACAATTCACCTTTGATTTAAATAAAAGTCCGCTTATGAAAAAAGATAAAAACAATTACATTAACATTTTAGGTGTCCAGCAATTAAACACACTTAAAAATGTTTCATTACTAGATATTTTCCTTAGTGCTAATAATGTGGTTGAACCACACTATCATCAGAATGCGGCAGAACTTGTTTATTGTATTTCCGGTGCAGCGGTTGTCTCCATATTGAATCCAAATACGAAACAAATTGAGAACTTCCCAATTACACCTGGTCAAGTAGCAAATGTCCCAAAAGCATGGTGGCATTATGAAGTAGCTACGGTCGACAACACTCACTTGCTTGCTATTTTTGATGCAAATACTCCGGAAGTTATTCTAGGTTCAGATCTATTAAAGTTAACGCCTTCAAATATAATGGCTCACACCTACTGTATGGATGAATCTAAGTGGAAAGAGGCAATCAAACCTGTTACACCATCCATTTTCATCGGTCCTACTAAAGATTGTAAAAAGCCACAAAATCGTTCCCATAGATCTTCACACTATCGAAATCAACGTGATTGGAACTATTCACAGCAGCAGTATTATTCGTACTTTCCATACCATTATTAGGGATAAGTAATTAAAAAGGACGAGATGATCCTCGTCCTTTTAAGGTAAGTATTTAATTTTCTCATGAATTGGTTTTCTGTCTTTTGGAGCATTGATTTCCTCCGGATATCCGACACCTAGTACTCCAACTACATCATATTCTTCTGAAGCACCTAGTATTTCACGATTTTTTTGAGCGTTTCCAACTGATGACCAGAATGTTCCTACTCCTTCTTCCCATGCAGCTAAATTAAAATTTTGAACAAAACAAGCTGTAGTGATCAAGTTTTCATATGTTTCAATTTCTGTTGCACCATGTTTAGATAATACAGCAAGAACAACAGGTGCACCAAAAAAGTCTGCTTTATGATTCAACTTAGCTCTTGTTTCTTCTCCAATAACTAGCACTTCCCAAGGTTCTGTCATTTTATGATTGGGTGCCATAGTACCAGCTTGAAGCCATTTGTTTAATAGCTCTTTATCAATAGAATCAGATTTAAAGTTTTTGATATTACGACGGGAATAAATAGTTTCAAGTATTTTCAAGAAAAAGCCCTCCTATTTGGAAAATCATTTATTTTCCTTGTGATTAAGATTGTATGTCATTTTCTTTAAGATGTTCACGAGTATTTCTTGTTCCTCTGAAGTAAGCTGATTAAACGGACCTGCCAGCAATTCTATTTGAGCATCTTTCATTTTCATAATAGAATCTTTTCCTGTATCTGTTAAGGTCACTACCTTTGTTCTAGCATCTTGTTGGTTCGGTTCCCGAGAAACCATTCCAGCTAACTCCAGGCGATCAATCATTTGAGACATGGAACTTGAACGAACTTCCAACTGCTCTGCAAGCTGGCCAATAGAACATCTACCGTGTTTCCAAAGGAAGCGAAGAATGATCCACTGTGTCTTCGTCATCTCTGTTGCTTTATGATTGCTTCTCTGATTTCGCTTCATAGATCGACCAATCGCTTGAAAACAATCCACGAACTGTTCCAACTGCTGGTCACGTGATTTCATCAATCTTCACCTCGCAATTAAATTATATAGCGATCCTAAATATTAGTCAATGTGAGTAAAGTATCTTTATAACAATTTATTTGCAGTCTTTTTCACTCTTTATTTTTTATTTCCTCCAACAATGATATTACTTTTTCATTTTGTTCTATTAAAGTATCGTTTTGCCTTCTCAGCCTTGTGAAATCAAATAAGAATACAATTAAAATAATAATAATCATGATCACCATAAATAAATCGATCCCCTTACTTTTATATTAAATCTTATTTTATATACCATGCTTATAACTATAACAAGTTCCCCTTTTTATACAACCTTCCAATAAAAAAACAATATTTATTCATAAACAAACATATAAAACGTCCATCATTCTATTTGACAATACATAAACAATTTAATAAAATGTCCATATAAATAATAAACAAATATAAATCATGTTTATATAAATACGTTAGGAAGTGTATGAATATGGAAACATCCAGTATATTTTGGGAAGCAATCCTTGAAGAGCTGAAACAGGGATATATCGAAACTAAAGACTCCTATACTTGCCTGTTATGTGAGAAAAAAATCGAAAAAGGGATTGTTTATCCTTATGAAGATAGACTTTACGAAGCAGAAAGATTTATGAGGATTCATATTGAAAGCACTCATAATAGTGTTTTTGATTATTTAATTGAAATGGATAAAAAACTAACAGGTCTAACCGAACATCAAAAGCGTCTTTTACAGCTTTTTTATCAAGGGAAAAGTGACAAAGACATTCAAAATGAACTCAACATTGGAAGCCCCTCTACAATTCGTCAGCACCGATTTGCTTTAAAAGAAAAGGAACGGCAAGCGAAGACATTTTTAGCAATGATGGAGTTATTAAAGGAAAAGGATGAATATGCTCCCGCTTTTCTACCCGTCCATAAAACTGCCACAATGATAGATGACAGGTACAATATCACTCAAGATGAACAAGAAAAAATAATAAACAAATACTTTCCTGCAGGAACACGCAAGGCCTTGAGTAAATTCCCTCCAAAAGAAAAACAAAGACTTGTTGTGCTTAGAGAAATTGCCGGAGCGTTAAAATCAGAACATATCTACAATGAAAAAGAGCTCAATCAGACGTTAAAAGGCTATTATGAAGATTATGCTCTGATCAGAAGATATTTAATTGAGTACGGATTTATTGACCGGAAATCAGATGGAAGTCAGTATTGGGTTAGAAAATAAGGAGAACAAGGAGGAAAATATTATGGACCGTAAAAAAGAATTGAAACATCAATATAAAGAAATACCCATTGAAGCAGGTGTTTATCAAATTAAAAACGAAAAAAATAACAAAGTCTTTATTGGTAGTACAAGAAACTTAAAAAACTTAAATGGGAAAAAATTCATGTTGGAAACAAATGGATTCGTTCTTAACAAACAACTACAAAAAGAATGGAATGAATTTGGGAAAGATGCCTTCACATTTACTATTTTAGAAAAACTAAAAAAGAAGGACGAACCTTATTTTAATGAAAAGGAGGCTTTAGCCCTTCTTGAGGAAAAATGGCTAGAACAGACTCAGCCATTTGGAGAGAAAGGTTATCATAAAAAGTAAATGTTTTTTAGTGGCATTAGGACTTGGAAAAAACCAAGTCCTAATGTAATGAATTGACTATGTATTTATCTGCTCGTAACCCGACCAATCATTTACATAGGCTAAGATTCCAAGGATTGCACCTATTGCACCACCAATAAAAGCAACATACCTGTCTTTAGGATTATCGATAAATTTCACACTTCCCTTTTCAATTTTCCGCTAACTGCTTAATGACTTGCTTGGAGTTTTGAGCAAATTCCATTGAAGCATCATAATACATTTGTCCATTACTAAGTAGGGAAAAGTCACCAATCTCAAATTTGAGCAGGGTCTTGTTTCCCTTTTCTTCTAATTGATACCGGTAAGCCACATCACCTTCGTTCGGTTGAACTTCCCATTTCGAAACAAATAACGAAATAATGAGCTCCTTCCCTACCTCTGCTTTAATGATGGTTGTAATGGATTTCCCTCCATCAGGCAACTCCCAAACGACCCTGCTTCCTTCAGTCATATCATCATTAGGATAATCTTCTGGTAGCTCATCCCATTGTGCAACATATTTTGGTTTCGTAAGAATTTCCCAGACTTTTGAAGGTGTTGCGTCAATCAAAATTTCATCTTTCACAGTTAATTGTTTTGTCATTGTAAGTGCCCTCCTATATTCATATATTTAAAACTTTTCTTGTAAGATTAAAATTTGTAAAAGCATCCTTTTTATTTAATTTTTCTTTGTTTCATTACACCTATTATAATTGGAATTCCCGTACCTAAAATAGTTAATGGCAAAAACCATTTGCTAAAGCCAGTTCCCCAGCCTAAAGCAATCGACGCTGATTCAAATATAATAAGAGCAAAAAGGATTAAGCAAATATTTTTCAGTTGATTTACTAGTTTTCGACTAAGTAAATAAAACTTTTCTGCGTTCAATTCATTTAATCGAGCAGGATAATTATGCACTTCTGGATATTTTTCAATTAACTGCAGGAAGACTAGCAAAAATGCCCCGATAATCGGTAAAATCAAAATTCCCCATTTTGATCCCCAACGATCAACTTCACCAATAGCATTATAATGTGCGGGAATTTCATTTGGAAGCATGTTCCAAACAACCATTAAGAAGATTAGTGACCCTAAATACAAAGCATATCCAATAACATCCCAAGCCCATTCACTTTTTGTTTTCTTTATGGGAATTTTGGGGCGTTTCCAAGAAGTCGACACAGTCCTTCCTCCTCTATTGTGTTTATTACATATACGAACTTCCCCCTCAACAAGTTTCACTGAAAACATATGTAGAAAACATTACTTTATTGCTCTTTATTCATTTCATGAAAAATAGCGCTAATCCCTTCCTTGGATAGCGCAACCTTCTCAAAAACTTTTTAATTTAACATAATTAACTAATGAACAATTTCCTCATTCATCATGATCATTCAAAATATCCAATAATAGTATTCCGAATATCATCTTATCTCTTTGTCAAATCATTTCGATTTTCTATCATTGGAGGTTCTTCCATCCAACCGTTTTTCAACATAATTCTTCCGCCTTGCTTTGCAAAATCCAAAATATCTTTCGAAATGAGGATCATTTTCGTAGGTAAATCCGTACGTAAACTAAAAGCTCCGCCCAGTGCATTACTTCCCAGTCCGAATGTGGTTAACAGGCTGGTAATATAAAGCATTATCTTATCTGAAAATGGGGAAACTGTTGAATCAGTAGCTTTTCCAGCGTAAGTTGCAGGTGGTTCAATAAAATCTTGGCGCAAGAATTCGCCTAACGATGTTTCAATTTTCTTTGAAAGCTCCATACCTTTTATAAAATGATCTCTTACTTGTTGATTATTTGCTACTTGAGCGAATCCAATCATTAATTGCATTCCAGTTAGGTTTGTCTCTATCGCATGATAGATAAGGGAAATTTCTATTGTATTTAACGATCTTTCATTATTAAACCAATTTATTCCTGTCATATATTTCTTGTCATTTACATACTTCACTTCTTTTGGCATGGAAACATATGGAGGTCGCGAAAGCACTCCTGCTTCTAAAAGGCTCTGTGTTGTTTGGTCATATGTTTCTTGTGCTTCAGATGTTAATCTTTTAAAAAATTGTCTTATATCTTGACGATAAGACATCGTTGAATAAAGAGCATACAGATTTGTGTCTATCTTGGCCATCATATGTAAAAACATGAGGTCATACATAAAATTATAAAGTTTTGGAACACCTTTATTCACATCTTTATCAGTAAAGCCATTTGGAATGACTGCGCCTTCCTCTTGAAAAATGGATGTGACTACTTCAACACTTTCGCCTGCACGTTCATAATATTGTTGTAAAAGATTCTTAGTTCCCTCATTATCGGCGTGTTCAAGAAAATATTCCAGAAATCTCATAATCATTGTTTTTTCTTGATATGTCATCCACAAGTTTCCTAATTCTGAAGATGTAATTGGTATTCGAGCTGATCTAGTCACCTAAAAAGCCCCCTGTCCCTATTTTTCTTATAACTTTCCCAAATTAATGAAATTTATGAACGTATCATGCATGTCCTGAAAATAAAAATTCAATGTTCTTCTCTAACTAAAAACGGGTATTAATCTTTTATATCTATGAGGAGGCATGAAAATGGAATTACATAATGGAAATTTATATTGGCCTGAGACGTTTAACAACATATCAAATTATTCAAAACTTAATGAAGTGATGACTTGCGATGTTTTAATTGTAGGCGGAGGAATGTCAGGTGCTTTGTGTGCCCATACTTTATCAAAACTTCCTATCAAGACTGTATTAGTTGAAAAGGAAACCATCGGTAGTGGGAGTTCAGCCGCTAACACTGGTTTACTGCAATATGCAAATGACAAAATGCTCCATGAATTTATTGAAAAACTAGGGGAAGAAAAGGCGGTTCGCTTTTATAAACTTTGCTTGAAAGCAGTAGACGAATTACAGGTAATAGCAAATGAACTTGCTGAGCCTGTTGATTTTGTCCGCAGAGATAGCCTGTATTATGCTAGTTCTGAAGAAGATATCCCAAAGCTTCAAAAAGAATTTGATGCGCTCAAGAAGCATCAATTTGACGTTGACTTTTTAGATAAAAATGAAATAAAAAATATCTACTCTTTTGAAAAACCTGCTGCTTTATTAACCAAAGGTGATGCAGAAATAAACCCATTTAAATTTATTCACAGTATTTTAAAAAATGCACATCAACAAGGTGTTGAAATCTATGAACAGACAGACTTGGAGGAAACCGGATCAGATGAGGAATTTATGTATTTTCAATCAGAGAATGGAAAAATAGCTGCAAAAAAAGTCATTTATTCTACCGGCTATGAATCAATTCCGTTTGCTAAAAAATTAGGTGGGAAAATAAATCGGACATATGCGATTGCTACAACACCCCTACCTTCCTTTCCAAATTGGTTGGATAACTGCTTAATATGGGAAACAAAACGCCCTTATTTTTATATGCGGACAACAAAGGACGGAAGAATTATTGCAGGAGGACTAGACGAAAACAAGAATGAAGTTCCATCTAGTAACTACACAATAGAAAGATATGGTGAATTACTGCTTCAAAAAATAAAAGAGCATTTTCCTGATTATCAAATTGATGTTGCTTATTCATGGGGAGCCACATTTGGTGAGTCACTTGACGGATTGCCATTTATCGGGCAGCTTCCAGAAAACGATAAGGTTTTTTACTGCCTTGGGTATGGAGGAAATGGAACGGTTTATAGCATGATTGGAGCTAAAATGATAAAAGACTTAATTCTATATCAATCAAATCCCGATGCAGAAATCGTGCGCCTTGACCGTTAAATCAAGAGGTAAGGAAAATACTGTATTTTTGATCACACTACTAAATAGCTGAAACTTTCATTGTTCTTATTCGTATATCAATGAATAGACTAATGAATCGGAGGTTTTCATTATGTACGAATATAAATTTGTAAAAGTTGATCTTAGTAACTGGAATAGAAAGCCGAAAGAAGATTATCAAGATATCATCCGCAGCCACGCAGAAGATGGCTGGAGGTTTGTTCAAATATTCGCTCCTGCTACGGCTGGGTATGGTTCTGCTTCTTACTTTGAAATTATTTTCGAAAAACCCCTTAGATAGGTTCTAAATATTTGATTCAGGCATATTAAATCTACCCATTAAAACTGTATGATAATAGTTCCCATCCGAGAGAATTTTGTCGTTTTTTAAAATCCCCTCCACCGTGAATCCATATTTTTCATACAGTTTTATCGCCTTTTGATTCGTTTCAAGAACACTCAAATTTATTTTTTTAATATCGTTTGAATCAGCCCAAAAAATTGATTCTTTTAATAGATTCTGTCCGATACCATTGCCCCAGTAATCCTTTAATACACAGACACCAAATTCTACTTTATGTGAAGTTCTTTTTAATGTATTTCCCTCACATCTTGAGAACCCGACAATCTCTCCATTTATTTCAGCAATTAAAAAGAGATTTTTTTCTGATGCTGTATCCTCTTTAATGACTTGTATAAATCCCACTTTATCTATAAATGCTTCGCCTTTTTCTCTGTCCATATTTTCTGTTTCTCCATCAATCTTCACACGTACATCAGACAGGCATTTAGCATCTTTTTCTTCTGCAGATCTTATGATGTATTTCACATCAAGACTATAAAACTCTTTATGTTTAATTTTCATTTCGACACCTCTAGCTTTGATTGAACATACTTTCTAAACTCCTGTTCGTCAGATAGTGCTCGTTTCGGTAAAATATATGAACTAACTGAGCTGTTGTATAAATAAAAGAAATCATTATCTTCTTTAAACACTTCAATCCCTGACCAATTTACTTTTGTTTCGCCCTTTTGATTCAGATCTGATATACCCTCTTCTGTTAGAATCATCGTATGTTCACCTAAAAGACCATTATTTTTCCCTTCTTTTATCATTTTCTTGGATTGTCTGATGATTGTGTTATAAAAGTATTTTGGGTAAAAAATGAACCAAAGAATTGCCAGAATAAACATTGGAATGAACATGAATAAAAAGGGAGTCTCTGTAATATAAGAAAACAAAAAAGCTATGACGACAAACATAACAGGACTTAGAAACCTTTGAATCATAAGTACTTTTCGACCTGTATTAGAATTCTTTATATGAAATAGATTAAAGTGTAAATAATCTTCTTCTGTTAAATGGTAGTTAATCTGCATATTTCACCTCCAGTAGGTAATTTATCGTATTCCCATTTTTCATGTAAATCTTGAACTATTTGTACTCTTTTAAATATACCATAATCATCCATGGGATTTTATCTTTCTTCCAATAACAGAACCTTTCCCTTTTCACTCATTAGAGGTAAAATAATATTGTTTTGTTGAAATAATTTATAAATCCAGGATGAAAAGAAGGACGGGTATGAAATGAAAAATCTATCATCATCTGCAACAATCTTTGCATCCTTGCAATGGTTGTTTTTTATCTTTGCCAATACGATTGTTGTACCTATTTCTATTGGGACAGCATTTGATCTGCCTTATAGTGAAATCTCTATGATTCTTCGAAGCTCTCTTGTTTTCACGGGTATTGCTTGTTTGTTACAAGGATTGATCGGACATCGATATCCATTAATGGAAGGACATTCCGGTATTATGTGGGGCTTGATGCTGAATTTATGTGTGATTGCCTCTTCCACTGGAACAAGTCTTCAAACGATCGGTGGCGGGATCGCAAGTGGTTTGCTGCTTGCCGGGATTGTTGTCCTTATTTTAGGCTCATTAAAACTTATTTCTTATATCCAAAAAGTGTTTACACCAATGGTCATGAGTGTCTACTTGTTTCTATTAACCTTTCAATTAATTCTTATTTTCTTCAAAGGAATGCTAAAGTTTACTCCTGACGGAAAATTGGATATTCCGGTTAGTTTATTTTCACTTGGTGTTGTTTTACTAGTATGTTTAATTAAAATCAAAGGTAAGGCAGTTATTAGTAATTTTGCTATATTGATCGGGATTGTTGTTGGCTGGATTTTTTATATGATTTTATTTCCAGCGGAGCAAAGCACGATCTCACAATCGACCGGCTTCGGGTTACACCTATTCCCACTGGGTACACCAAATTTGAATATTGGGATTATCGCCATCACATTTTTAGCGAGCTTTATCAATTTAAGTAATACGATTGCATCCGTGTCAACAGCCTCCACTATGTTTAATGATCCGTTTTCACAAAGTCGTTTGGATCGATCTTATTTACTTAATGGTGCCTATTCGATTGTATCAGCATTATTTGGTTTAGTTCCTTATGCACCATTTGCCTCTTCTATTGGTTTTTTAGAAAGCACCCGAATCTTTCAACTTCGTCCTTATTTGATTGGCGGAGGATTAATGGTTTTATTAGGTAGTGTTCCATTCTTGGGAGGCTTGCTGGCTACATTACCTGTTACAGTAGGTAATGCCGTACTGTTCGTCGCTTATTTTCAATTATTCGGAACTTCATTAAGGAGCATTCATAATCAAACATTCAACTCGATTACGATTCATCGCCTTGCTATTCCTGTTTTAGTTGGGGTTTGCATAATGAATATGGACGCAGACACTTTCAATACATTACCAAGCTTAATCCAACCTTTAGTTTCAAATGGATTCATCATGGGCGTATTATTGTCCATTCTTTTAGAAATGTTTGTGAAATGGGAAAAAGGAAAAGTTCAAATGAATGAGGTCGAGGCTTAAATATAAAAGCAGGTACATACTCCTGTAAGTAGTTCGGTTTTTGTGGAGAAACACATGTAATTGCAAGCTAATTAGGAGACCAAATCGCATATGATTTGGTCTCTTCTTTTTCTTCACCATATCAGCGATGACGAGAGCGTCTTTTTTATCACTTTTTGATTGTGTATTATCTCGGTCACCTTATTCTTTTTTACAAGATGAGGGTTAACCGTTACTACATCAATATTTTGGTCGTATAGCCATTTCGGTAAGCTCAACCAGTAATGACCAGTAGGCTCCATACCAACAATTTCGGATATTAACCTTTTAGTAGCTTTTAGTTCATTAATCCAATTTAATAATCTAGCAAAACCTATTTCATTATTTTCAAATGTAAGTGGATCTCCAACAACAATTCCACGATAATTAACAGCTCGAGCAACGTGAACTTGTTGGACAATATCTATCCCTACAATGAGGTGTCGATCAGAAATGCTTTCAATTAGTTGATTTTGTTTGTCTTGCATCTTAAACTTCATAGTAGGGCTTCCACCTTGTAATTTGAGTATTAGAGTGGTGTCTATTCTCATCTTACCGAGGAGCTCTTTTTTTATCAAAGTTAAAAATTTGTGATCTACAGGAATGCTAACGGGGCAGGATTGTTGAATGTTTTATATAAAAAAATGAACACTAAATGTGCAAAAGTAAAACAATATTATTAAAATGAGATGAAAATAAAAGATGGTTATCGGAGGTAAATCATGAAAAATGAAAAATGCGACTTGATAAACGCGAAAGGTGTTAAGGAAAAGAAACTTGAAATGATTGATGGATACACGATAAAGTACCATGCAAATGGAAAAACTATATGGTCAAAGGGGAAAATAATTGAAGATAAGCCAGAGGGCTATTGGGAATGGTATCGTTCCGATGGTACAATAAAACGTTCAGGATATTTTGAAATGGGTGAGCCTGTTGGTGAATGGGTGACCTATGATAGCAAAGGTGAAAAATACAAAACCACCAATCGTAATAAATAATAGGTTATCGATTGTGGAAATAGCATCTTAATAATTCTTACCTTCTTACAAAGAAATGCATTGCAACAAAATATGTAGTTAAATTTGACGGACACTTATTTTTCAATCAATGAATTGCGTTTTCTTATTGAAGTAACGGGTAGCGTTAGTGAAAAAGACAATATAAAAAAATGACGCTTGGGTGTTTTATAACCCAAGCGTTTTTGTTTGCTATTTATACTGTTAATTATGGTGCTAAACATAGTGTTTATTTGCATGTTATTCCGTATGTTTCTCCACGTTATCTGAACTACTTAATACTTTGTACCTGCTTTTATTTTATAGTCGCTTCAATAGATGTGAGCCGATCACTTAGCTAACGCTTCTCTTAATACAGTGGTTAAATACTCAACATTCGTTATTTTTTTATTACATTCATTACTATCCGCACAAATCAGATTGCCGATGGACTTATAATAATCGGGATTATTAGATTTTTTGGCTTTTGTTTTAGTAGAAAAATAGGTTACCTCACCTATAGATTGACAAATCGAACAATAATTAGCTTTACTTGTCGGAGTAACTTTACATTCAATACCAACCATTTTCCCATCCAGCTCATAAACAATAAATTTTTTATTTAATCCAAGATCGGTCCAGCTCAAATAAGTCAGTTTGCTTCGGTCGATTGATGATAAATCCGGCAGCTTTAATTTCTTATTCTTAGGAAACATCTTTTTTATTTGCTGTTCAGTGATTTCCGGAAAAGGTAGCACAAAGTCCGATAGATGTTGGATATACTGCTCATATTCAACGTCAGTTCTTAAGCTGGATATATCCAGCATTTCAAGTTGTTCTTCTGATGCATGTGTCATATTGTCTATAATTTTAGCATTAGCTATGTCTATTTCAGCTAGCAAAACACTTTTGGGTACATTTCTTTTGGAAATATCTTTTATCAATGCAATCTGTTTTTTTATAAAGTTCAATTGCTCATTTTTTATAAACTTTTCGTTCATCACGTAACTCTCCTGTTCATTCGCTGACATCATTTTAACATTATTGTAAAGAATATAGTCAGCTTATAAAATGGAGAAAACGACTTAGTACCGTTTTATACCTAAAAAGCACTGATGAAAAAGAATTCTCATCAGTGCTTTTTCTACCTCTTATGTGAATAGACAATTTTCTTGATCGTTTCGGTTGAAAGGTAATATTCATTCGCTAATTGTTCAATACTCTTTCCACCGGCAAAGGAATTTTTTATGGCGGCATTACGACGATCAAGCATTTGTCTCCCGCCACTTAAGCTTCCCCATTTTCGATGCTCTGTTTCCTGCTTAGGAATATAAAGGGTTTCCCCTTGGATATATTTTTGGATCTCCACGATCAGTTTCTCTGGTAACACTTTGGTAGCATTAATATATTTCACTTTAGCCCGCTCCCTTATTTTAGTTTTCTTTCAAATAAGGTGCAAAGCCAAGTTATTAGAAAAGCTTGTTCAGCGATAAAAATAAATATTTCACCCCATGCAAAGTATCGCCTTTCCAATAATAGGCTTTGCATGAGTGGAAGAAGTCCCGGACAATCTTTCGTGATTCTCCATCTAGTAGCACCCCCTTTATAAGCAAATTATACAGGAATTTCATATTGGATATCAAAAGCATCAGAAAATTTCAAAATAAAGTTAACCCTTGAAAAATCATTTAAAATCTAGTAAACTCTTCAAAGTATGATCGAAATTAAATACTTGATACCTGTATAACCTCTGGAATATGGCTGGAGGGTCTCTACCAGGAACCTTAAAATCCTGATTACAGAAAATGAAAAATTCGTTTTCTGTAATCAGGATTTTTTTATTTCTGAAAAATATATAGTTGAAGGGATGAAAAAATACAATGAATATAAAAGTTTTTATTCTTGCCTTATCAACCATCGCAGTTGGACTGGTTGAATTAATCGTAGGAGGAATACTACCTACGATTGCAAATGATTTTAGTATCTCATTAAGTACTGCTGGTCAACTTATATCTGTTTTTGCTCTTATCTATGCTGTTGCCGGACCTGTATTGCTTGTCTTAACCAGTAAAATTGAGCGAAAAAAATTATATCTAACATCTTTGTTTGTTTTCTTTATTGGTAATATCATGACCTATTTTAGTCCTAATTTTACTTTTATGATGATTGCTAGAGTCTTAACTGCCATGAGTACAGCACTTATTGTCGTCCTGTCATTAACAATTGCTGCCAAGATTGTGGCTCCAACACATCGGGCAAAAGCTTTGGGACTCATCTATATGGGAATTAGTTCATCACTTGTGATGGGTGTGCCGCTTGGAATCCTCATTTCCAATACATTGGGCTGGCGTGTCATTTTCCTTGGGATTGCCCTATTATCCATTGGCTCCATCATCCTAATCTCAATTTTTCTAGAGCGAATTCCCGGAGAAAATGCGGTTCCTCTTTCACAGCAAATCAAAGCTATAGCAAGCACAAAAATAGGCAGCGCCCACCTTGCAACGATGTTTATGTTAGCAGGACACTATACAATTTATGCCTATTTCACTCCATTTTTGGAAGCGGAACTTCATCTCAATTCTAATCTGATCAGTATTTGTTATTTACTATTTGGGCTTGCTGCCGTAAGTGGAGGTGCATTTGGGGGAGTTCTTTCAGATTCAATTGGCACTCATAAAAGCATCATCGTTGTGATTAGTTCGTTTGCTTTCATTTTATTCTTATTACCATTTACGACTTTCTCATTGATCCTATTTATCCCAATCATGATGATCTGGGCAGCATTAAGCTGGAGTTTGGCACCGCCTCAACAAAGCTATTTAATTCAAACAGATCCTGCTACATCCGATATTCAGCAAAGCTTTAATAATTCCGCCTTACAAATAGGTATTGCGATCGGATCAGCATTTGGCGGTTTTGTACTAAGTGAAACCGGATCAGTTTCCAACACTGCATGGTTCGGGGGAGTCATCGTCATCTTCTCGCTGCTATGTGCTGTTTATTCTATAACAAGAAAAAAAATTAAAAGAAAAAATGTACTTTCATTTTCTAAAGGGGATCGTTCACATACCCAGGCATAAGGGGGAGATTTGGGATGGGATTGGATTGGGATGTTCTTCAGATAGATGATGAAAGACATCTTGCAGTGTGGTTCAAATGCGAAATGTCTTTCATGTTAGTATTGAAAAACACCCGACCTGCAGTTCAAATGCCAAATGTCTTTCATGTTAGTATTGAAAGACTTCCGCCACGCAGTTCAAGTACAAAATGTCTTTCATGTTAGTGTTGAAAGACTTCCGCCACGCAGTTCAAGTACAAAATGTCTTTCATGTTAATGTTGAAAGACTTCCGCCGTGTGGTTCAAATGCGAAATGTCTTTTATGCAGTACATGATAGACATAGTTGGCGAGATCTAAGCTTCAATTGTCTATCATGTACTCAATCAATGAAATAAACCGCGATTGTGAAATATTGTATCATTATAAAAAAAAGCTTACCTGCATGAGTAAGCTTAACCGCTATAAACACCATCACATGTTCCAGCTTTTGGTTCATAATAACAATGATTTTTAAATTGACCGGCGAAAGGCTGCCCATACCATGTAGGAGGGCATGGGGCATATGGATTAAAATACCAAAGAGCATACTTAGCTGGGTGTTGTCTCCAAAAATCCAAATTCTGTTTTGCTAATCTTCTTTCCGATTCTCGGGCTCTTTGATAAAACATATTACCTTTTTGAACAGCTTCAAAGGAATAATTTCCCCCTTGCACTTGATAAATGACTTGAGGTACTGTTCTTAGCCCTTCAAAGTCTGAACAATTTGCAACTAAACGATTAACAATGACATTCCCAACATATAACATGCCTTGTTTTCCTTCACCTTCAGCTTCTGCCCTCATCATTCTAGCCATTAAGTCCACATCCGAACTCCGGTACTTTGCTCTTGCCATTTTATCACCCCAAAAATATAGTATGAAAAAAAAACTATATTCATGTCATTGTATAGTAAATAAGAATGCTTAGAATTTAAGCCCTACATGTCCTATTTTATGTAAGCTCTCAATCTTTTTGGAAGCTTGCTTTATTGGTCCTTCTACACATCCAATCATTCCCTTTTTTAAGCCTCCTTTTTAAACAGCTTGTTCTACATTTACATCTTATTAACTAATTCTTTACACCAGAAAAATATTGGGTTAACAATACGTCGGTATATTATTACTTGAATACAAGTTGAATACCATGAGAGGTGAGAGCAAATTAAATCTCTAATTTTATGTAGGTGAAAAAATTATCTGCAGGGTAATCAAAGCTTAAAAGTGGAGTTTTAGAGTTTTTCAGGTTCTAGTAATCTCAGTAAGTAACCATGTTAAAATTGTTAATTTAACTCTAAAAGGAGACAAACAAAATGAAGAAAAAACTTTCAAAATTACTCTTAACAGTAGGACTTATCTCTACTCTGGCAGCGTGTGGGAATGGAGCGAGTTCTTCATCTTCCGCCTCAGCTGATACTGAAAATATAGGATGGCCGGAAGAACTAACTTTAGTTCAAATGCCAAATGAAAACAACCCGAATGCTGCTTCTATGCATACATCATTGAGAGAGCACCTTTCTGAAGAATTAGGTATAGAAGTAAAAGAGTTTGAAGGCGGCAGCTACGCAGTTGGTATTGAAGCATTAGCAAGTGGAAATTTAGATATTATGCTCGCTAGTCCAATGAGCTATTATCAAGCAGACAAAAAAGCAGGGGCGGAGTTGTTAGTTACTCCTCAAGTGGAGGGACTTGAATATTATACGGCTTTTATTACCCAGAAGGATAATGAAGAAATCAACAATATGGAAGATTTAAAAGGAAAGAACTTTGCGTTTGTAAATGCTGCTTCATCCTCCGGGTATCTATATCCAAAGGGGACTCTGGTTCAGGAGTTTGACCTTGACCCAGATTTAGTTGAACAGTCCGGCTACTTTTTTGAAAATGTGACCTTTTCCGAATCTCATCCAAATAGTGCCATGGGTGTAAAGATGGGTGACTATGACGCAGCGGCAGTGGCTAAAGGTGCTCTAGATAGTATGATTGAGGCGGGAGCTGTTTCAGAGGATGATTTCAAAATTATTGGACAGACAGACGATATCCCTGACGCTTCTTATATCGTTCGCGAAGATTTACCGGTAGATTTTAAAGAAGCTTTAAGAGATGCGTTTATATCATTTGATGATGAGAAATATTTTGAAGCTGTTCATAATGATCCAAATGCTAGATTTGTAGCGACTGAGCAAGACTATTATGATCCTACGATTGAAATGCTTGATGCCATAAATGCTTTAGAGGATGAAGAAAAATGATGAATCCAATCTTATCAATTAAAAATCTAGTTAAGGTTTACGGAAAAGATACACGTGCTTTGAATGGAATTTCCTTAGATTTCTATCCAGGTGAATTTATTGTTGTCATTGGTCCTTCTGGTGCTGGAAAGTCAACCTTTATAAGATGTATTAATCGCCTTTTAAACCCTTCTGAAGGGGAAATTATCTTCGATGGTCAGCATTTGGAGAGACTAAATGGACGGAAATTGCGTAAAGAAAGATCAAAAATAGGCATGATTTTTCAACATTATAATTTAGTCGGCAGAACAAATGTCATTAAAAATGTTCTCCACGGGCAATTAAGCAACATTCCTTTATATAAAAGTTTGCTTGGCCTCTATCGCCATGAAGACAAGCAAGAAGCCGTTGAACTTCTTAAAAAAGTTGGTTTACAGGATCAAATTTATAAACGAGCTGATGAGCTTTCCGGAGGACAAATGCAAAGGGTTGGAATATGTCGGGCGATCTTGCAGAGACCGAAGCTATTGCTCGCGGACGAGCCGATCGCTTCATTGGATCCCCTTTCTGCCAATATTGTGATGCAGCAGCTTCATTCAATTTCTAATGAAAAAAAATTAACATGTATCGTGAATCTTCACCAAGTGGATTATGCTAAAAAGTATGCCACACGCATTATTGGAATTAAAAAAGGGACAGTTGTTTTTGATGGAGTACCATCTCAATTAACGGATGATATGATTCAGAATATCTATGAAGGAAAAGAATCGCAAACGAAGCTTCAAAGTGCAAGCGGAACGCATTTAGAAAATGAAAGAAAAATGCAATTGGCAGTGGGACAAAACGATGAATAATAAAACTGTTCATATTCATAAAATCCCGCTCGATCACAGAGATCCTAAAAGGACATTTGCAATTGCAGCAGCTATTTTTGCTGTATTAACATTCTCTGTTGTTTACTTAGAGATTTCTTTTATCGAAATGCTTATAGGCTTACCAAGCTTTGTGATGTTTTTCTTTGAAAAGTTCTTTCCTCCTAACGCGGAGAATATCAAGCAATATATCCCAGCGGTCATTGATACTCTCGGTTATGCGATTATCTCAACTTACATTTCTACCATTATTGCGTTTATTTTTGGAATATTAATCTCGGAAAATACGAATAAATTTAAAACATTACGGGTAATTACCCGCGGTTTTGTCTCAATATTACGAAATATCCCTTTTATTATTTGGGGAGCGCTATTGATTTATATTTTTGGTATTGGCGGGATAGTTGGCGTTTTGGCGTTGATTCTTGTCACAATCGGATTTTTAAGTAAAAGCTATGCAGAATCAATCGATGAAATTTCCGGAGATAAGCTAGAAGCATTGAGAGCGAATGGTTCCTCCTATTTTCAAATCCTGTTTCATGGAGTGATCCCTCAGTTTGTTCCTGCTTGGATTAATTGGACATTATTTGCCTTTGAAATTAATGTCCGTGCTTCCGCTGTTTTAGGTCTCGTTGGAGCGGGCGGTATTGGTGTCTTAATTGATACAAATATTAATTTGTTCAAATATGGAGAAGCAATTACGATAATTGCGGTAGTCGTTATGATTATTTTATTAACAGAGTTAGTAACCAATTCAATTCGGAAACGTTTTGTTTATTAACGTAAGGAGATTGAAAACAATATGGAGCACATTCGAGTCACGTCAAAAGGAAGTATTGGCAAGGCGGTTCTTCTTTTTCTTCTATTGGGTACTGTGTTTATTGCAGCTGTGAATCTTATCAATTTAGATATGCAAAAGTTTTTTGAACGATTAGAAAATGTTCCAGACGTCTTAAGTCGAATGATGGCTGTCGATTTCTCAATTGTTCCTGATGCTCTTTTAAATATTGTGACCAGTTTAACATTGGCTTTGTTAACTTGGGTCGTGGCTACTATTTTAGCTATGTTTTTAAGTTTTTTAGCAGCATCAAATATTGCACCAAATCGTTATGTAGCGATTTTTATTAAAGGTTTTTTCGCCATCGTTCGTTCTGTCCCTTCCTTGGTTTGGGGGTTAATGGTGATTGCAAGCCTAGGGTTTGGCAATGTGTCAGGTTTTATTGCCATATTGATCTCTGCAGTCGGCTACCTGGTCAAAACGTTTACAGGGAGTATTGAAGAGACAGGCGGCGAGATTATTGAAGCGATGAAGTCAACAGGAGCTTCCTGGTTCAAAATTGTTTATCACGGTTTAATTCCGCTTTGTATAACTGCCTTTGTTGCTTGGATTACTGTTTGCTTTGAAATGAATGTTTCTGAATCAATTGGTTTAGGAATTATAGGAGTTGGCGGTATAGGTCTTTTATTAACACAAGCGATTAATACGTATAATTATGCCCAAACAACGACAATTGTGATTATGATTTGTATTCTCATGGTTGTCCTTGAATTCGTGATGACGAGAATCAAAAATACAATAAAATTTGGAAACAGTTGATTATAGGGGGATACTACTATGAAAAATGCAAAATTAAATTGGGTTCGCTTACCCATTGATAGCTTAGAAAATTGCCGGGAATTAGGTGGCTACAGCACACAAGTTGGAGAACAAACAAAGTGGCATTCCTTTTTAAGATCAGGTGATATGAGTAAGCTTACTCAAGAGGACATTTTCTTTTTAAAAGAATACGGGGTAAAAACCGTCATTGATCTGCGTGGTGAAGATGAAATTGAGACTCATAAAAATCCACTTGCAGATGAGGATTTCTGCCAATATCATAACATATCGTTTATTACCCAGAGAGTTTCAGATATTACACTAACCACGTTTGATGTTACCATGGGAGATTTCTACATTGATTTGTTAGAACAAAAAAACGATCAAGTGAAGAGAATTTTTGATGTGATTGATCAGGCTGAAGAAGGATGCATCGTCTTTCATTGTGCAGCCGGAAAAGATCGTACTGGGGTCTTAGCTATGCTGCTTTTAGGCTTAGTAGGAGTGGAAAAGAAAGATATTGTCTCTAATTATGAAGTAACCTACACAAACTTGGAGTCTATTCAACAAATCGAAAATCAGTATAAAAATATTTCAAAGGAGTACATGTATTCAAATCGTGACTATATTATAAAAGTTTATGATTATATCATTCATACCTATCAAAGTGTTGATCAATATTTAATGGCAAAAGGTGTGGAGCAAGCTGTCATTGATCGGGTAAAAGAACGGCTTATTGGTCTTGGCGAACCTGTTGCACTATAAAGATGTTCAGCAGTTAAAAGAAGTGTTAGTGCGCTTCTTTTTTCTTTTAAACTGTCATGATGGTTTCAACATTTCATTTATAAAAAACAACGATTAGTGAATTGGATAGGTTCGATTGGCTTTTTTCCCTTTATAGATGTAAGTAGCCTCAAATAGTCTTGCGGAGGATGATAGAATTATATAGAATTAGTTTGTAATTCAGTTTGAAAGGAATTGTAAAAATGACCCAACATTCACTGGTTGACATAGCCTATGCAAAAATCCGTGAGAATTTAATTAATGCAACTTATATGCCAGGACTTTTTCTATCGGAAAATGGGTTAGCAAAAGAACTGAATATGAGCCGAACTCCTATTAGAGTTGCCATCTCCCGCTTGGAATCAGAGGGATATGTCTCATCTATTAAAAACCGCGGAATCATAGTTAAAGAGCTTTCAATGAAAGAAATGTTAGATATAGCACAAGTTATCTTTTTTTTGCAGGAATTCTCTGTAGATGAAATTATAGCGAAGAGAGACAGTTTCAATCTTGAAGAATTAAAAATGTATCTAGATCTCCAAATTGAAGCGGAAAAGAATAAAGATTATATTCACTATGTTCAAAATTCAATCCTTTTTACTCGTTGTATGGTTTCGTCTACAAATAATAAAATAATGTTAGAATTCATGGATGGGTTGAAAGATAAATTTGTACGAATGGCTGTTGTTAATTGGAAATTAACTCCTAATCAAAAGCATTATTCTGCAAATCAAATAAACAAATTAATTTACGAAGCGATTAGTTCGGAAGATTATTCTAAAGCTAAGCAGATAGGTAAAGAATATTTAACAAAATGGAGAAAAAGTATCATTAATACCAACGCATTGTAATTCTCTTTCATACGAAATGCAAGCACAATAAATGAGTGTACATAGTATAGGCAACAAAGCATTTCTTTAAGAGAGCTTTGTTGCTTTTTTAAGTTCCAAATTCTTTGTTTTCTTTTCGTAGCAACTAAACATATTATCATATAGATTAATGTTACTTCACTCTTCTAGCCGCCTGCTGAATAGGATCCCATACACCATTATACGGTGGAGCGTACGCAAGATCTAAATCAAGCAGTTCATCAGTTGTCATCGAATGGAATATCGCAGTTGACAATACATCAATTCGTTTATCGACCCCATTTTCCCCGATAATTTGCCCGCCGAGAACTTTATATGTTTCTTTATGATAGACAAGCTTCAAGTTCATCTTTTTATCATCAGGATAGTATCCAGCGATATCCCTTGACGTAATCCTTATAGAGCTACATGGAATATGCAGCATGTTTGCCTCTGTTTCAGATATCCCTGTTCTTCCTAAAGTTAATCCGAAAAATTTTATGATTGACGTACCTACTACACCTTTAAATGATTTAGGTATATTTACAATGTTCACCCCTGCTATTTGCCCTTGTTTATTCGCATGTGTTCCTAATGGAATATGATCATTTTTTTCTTTTACCCGATGATATTGTGTTGCACAATCTCCTGCAGCATAAACATCTTTAATACTTGTCTGCATATAAGCATTTACTTCAATTGCTCCATTTACACTTGTTTGAATGCCAGTACCTTCCAAAAATGCAGTATTAGGTTTTACACCGACAGCGACTAACACTAAGTCTGTTTCATACTTTCCTTTATCGGTTTTTACAAATTCAACATGTTCATTACCGCCGAACGCTTCAACAGATTCACCCAATTTTAACTCAATGTTTTGCTTCACTGCTTCTTCATGAATAAGTTCTGCCATTTCTTTATCAAATATTTTGGCTAATTGTTCATTCCGTTCAATGATTGTTACCCTTTTCCCAAGCGCTGCAAAGCTTTCAGCCATTTCAAGGCCGATGTAGCCTCCGCCAATCACCGTTACATTTTTTATTTCCTTCTCAAGATAATTCATAATGGCCTTAGCATCAGGAATTGTTTTTAAAGTGAAAACCCCTGGAAGATTGACCCCTTCCCAATTTGGTACAACAGAACTGACACCAGTTGCAATGAGAAGACGGTCATACGGTAAACCAAATGTCTCACCACTACTATGATTTAATCCCTTTACCATTTTATTTTCAACGTCTACCGCTTCTACTTCATGAAAAATTCGCGCATCAATGCCGTATTTTTCTTTAAACGTTGACTGTGTCCTGGCGATTAACTTATCTGTTGACTCAATTTTCCCGCTAATGACATAAGGTAGACCACATTGCCCGTACGAATAGACACCACCCTTTTCTAAAACCGTAATCTCATGCCCGGAGCTGTTTCGTACAATTTGCATGGCTGCACTCATGCCAGCAGCATCCCCACCAATAATAACTACTTTCATCGTCATCCCTCCTTTCTTTATTTTCCATTTATTTTTGATTTTTAAACATCATTTACTCTAGTAAATATGTCTCCCTTCTAAGAATTTGGGTACACATAAAATTTACATTTACACCTTATAAAATATGTATTTCCTCCTGTTTCTTAATTGTAAATGATTTTTTTACAATATAAATAAACTCCCTTTACACTACGGTGATACGTTGTTTTCGTATCAAAATAATATGAATTAGGAGGTATTTTGCATGAGAAATGTAAAGAAGTTTCGTTATCTTATTGTCATTGCTTTGGTTTTATTTACATCGCTTTTTTCATTTGAGACTTTAAGAGCAGCTAGTACTTTAACAGTTTCACAAGCTATTCAGACACAGAATAATTCTGTACAAACAGTTGAAGGATATGTGGTAGGAAAACCAATTTCTTCATCAACAGTTGTAAAAAGTAACTTTCCTGATGATTATGCTTTAGCTATAGCAGATAGTAGTAGTGAAACAGATTCTTCAAAAATGCTATATGTTCAGATTTCTTCTCAATTTCGTTCACAATTCGGATTAAAAACAAACCCGGATCTAATGGGAGAGAAACTAAAAGTGACAGGTCAATTAACAGCCTATTACTCACATCCAGGATTGAAAAACACATCGCAAATGGCAATCGTAGGCTCAAACGATACTCCAGATGATACACCAGAAGACACATTAGGTGACTACTATGAAAATGCGCTTGGTAAGACAGGTACCAGCTTAAAAACCGCCTTACATAACATCATTGATGATCATACTAAAATTTCCTATTCAAATGTATGGGGAGCACTAAGAAACACAGATGAAGATCCTACTAATCAGAATAATGTTATTCTCCTATATACGGGCCGCTCTCAAAGTAAAACATCTAATGGGTCATCCATTGACTCATGGAACCGTGAACATGTTTGGGCAAAATCACATGGTGACTTTGGAACGTCTATGGGGGCAGGAACAGATCTTCACCATTTGCGACCTACAGATGTCACGGTTAATAGTTCAAGAGGCAATAAAGATTTTGATAATGGCGGCACTGCACAAAATAAAGCACCTGACACGTATGCTGATAGTGATTCATGGGAACCACGTGATGAAGTAAAAGGCGATGTCGCCAG
This sequence comes from Metabacillus niabensis, assembly GCF_020524345.1. GTDB lineage: Bacteria > Bacillota > Bacilli > Bacillales > Bacillaceae > Metabacillus > Metabacillus niabensis_B. Next base: position 67,544 of record NZ_JAIVLH010000016.1, on the reverse strand, counting down.
GATGATTTTCTATATGGCTGTGCGTTATGAAGGAGACAATGGGGAGCTAGATCTGGAGGTTACTGAGAAAGTAAATAATGGCTCTGCTCCATTACATGGAAAGCTATCAACATTGTTACAATGGCACAAAGAAGATCCTGTTGATGATTTTGAACGAAACCGCAATGAAGTCATTTATCAGGATTATCAGCATAATCGCAATCCATTTATAGACCATCCAGAATGGGTAGAAGCGATTTGGTAACATACTTTCTTAAATAACTTTGAAATAAAGGTCACAACTGTGGCCTTTTCCCTTTTCAAAAAAACAAGTGAAGAAATACGAATTGTTTTTCCTCACTTGTCTTTAATTGAATCTCTTCCTAAATGTGAATATTATATATGTGATACGATGAACTCAGCTTCACCTGAAAGTTTATATTCACCAATTCCATGTGGAAGAATAAAATGACTGCCTTTTTCCATTGAGAAAACATTTTCATCAATTGTGATGGTACCTTTTCCTTCTGTCACACTGACCTGTAAAAAGTCTTGATCGAGTATCATGGATGCTTCTCCATTTAATTGCCAATGGTATACGTTGAAATAATCTGATTCGGTTAATGTCTTTGTTGTTAAACCGCCCACCTTGGCCTCATTTTGTTCTGTTTTCACATCTTGATGTGGGACAGTTGTTACTTCTATCGAACGATCCAAATGCAGCTGTCGCTTTTGACCACTTGAATCAGTACGATCATAATCATACACACGGTACGTAATGTCAGAACTTTGCTGTGTTTCCAGTATAACGATACCTTTTCCAATTGCATGAATCGTACCGCTTGGGACATAAACAAAGTCACCGGCTTTTACTTTTTTACGACGTAAAAACGTTTCCCATTCTTGATCAGAAAGCATTCTCTCAAGTTCTTCTCTTGATTTTGCATGGTGTCCGAGGACAAGCTCAGCACCTTCTTCTGCACTTAGCACATACCAGCACTCTGTTTTTCCGTATGGAACACCTTCTACTTCACGTGCAAATGTATCATCTGGATGAACCTGTACGGAAAGATCAGTATTTGCATCTAATATTTTTACAAGCAGTGGATATTCCTCATTATTAGATGCTCTTTTATTAAATAATTCCCCATGTTCCTGCCAAGCATCTGCAAGAGTTTTTCCTGTCAGGAGACCATTTTTAATAACACTTGGACCATGAGGATGGGCAGAGATGACCCATGCTTCCCCGGTTTTTTCATAAGGTATTGTATACCCAAATTCAGTGTGCAGCTTTTGTCCACCCCAGATTCTCTCTTGAAAAACAGGCTCTAAAAATATCGGTTCTTTATACATTCGGTATCCCCCTATTTAAACTTAATGAACTTCCTCTAACACCGTCATTGCTTCTTGTTTAGAAGATACATTTAATAGCTGATTTCTAAAATCTTCATCCATTAACTTGCGAGACAGCATTTGTAAAATCTTCAAGTGTGCATCACCGGCATTTTCCTCTGGCACAGCGATCATGAATATAAGCTTTGCGTCTGTACCGTCAAGACTATTCCAATCAACACCATCACGCTTTATCCCAAAAGCGACAGCCGGTCTTTTTACAGCGTTTGACTTACCATGTGGAATAGCAATATTCATACCAAGTCCTGTTGAGCTTTGTTCTTCACGATTTAGAATTGCTTGTTTATACACTTCCTTAGAAGTTAATATACCTTGCGAATCAAATTTTTCAATTAGTTCATCAATAACAGCATCACGCGTTGTTCCAGCTAGATTAATATTCATTAACTCCACGTTCGTAATATCAACTAATTTTTCAATTTCCTGCTCTACTTCTTGTTCAGGAGCAATTGATTTACTTTCCTCTTGTATTTTATCATTAGATACAGTTTCTACATCTTTTTTCAAAAAATTAACCATAAATGCAGTAACAAGGACACCCGCTATTGCTGCGATAAAGAACATCACAACATGATCCACAGCACCTAATACAGCAACAATAGGGCCGCCATGTGCTACTTTTCCCCCTACATTCCCAAGCATAGCGATGACAGATCCTACTACTGAACCAGCAACAATACTTGGAATAACACGAATCGGATCTTGTGCGGCGAATGGAATGGCACCTTCTGTAATTCCGAAAAGCCCCATTGTGAATGATGCTTTACCAGCTTCCCTCTCGTTAGGAAGATATTTTTTCTTATTCATTAATGTTGCAAGACCCATCCCAATCGGCGGAATACAGATAGCGACCGCAATTGGGCCCATAATTTCATAGTTTCCTTCAGCGATCATGGCAGACCCGAATAGGAAAGCTACTTTGTTAAATGGTCCACCCATATCAACTGCGATCATAGCACCAAGGATGACTGCCAATAGAATAGAGCTTGCTCCTTGCATACCAGCAAGCATTGATGTTAACCCTTCAAAAATCTGTGCAACTGGAGCACCAATAACAAAGATAAATAAAAGGCCTACGATAACAGATGAAACGATTGGAATAAAGATAATTGGCATAACAGGCAGTACTGCTTTTGGAACTTTAATTTTTTTAATACCCAAAGCAATATAACCCGCTAAGAAACCTGCTATAATTCCTCCAATAAAACCAGCACCTGCTTCACTTCCATAAAAGCTTCCGTTTGCTGCAATGTAACCGCCAATCATACCTGGTACTAACCCCGGGCGATCAGCTATACTTACTGCAATAAAGCCGGCTAATATCGGAATCATAAACATGAAGGATGTTGCACCAAGAGTTTCAATTTGTTTCCAAAATGAGCCCTCCGGAATAACAATACCACCTGGTGTTTGCTCACCACCAAGAGTTAAAGCTAATGCGATTAATAATCCTCCTACCACGATGAACGGAACCATATATGATACACCGCTCATTAAGTGCTTATAGATTGGATTTTCCTTTTGCTTACTCTTTTGCTTAATTTCACCTACTGATTTCAACTCAGGTCTGTATAGTGGCACATCACCACTTTTTATTTTTTCGATCAATTCTTTCGGCTTACGAATTCCATCTTGTACACCTGTAACGATGACTTTCTTTCCAACAAACCGATCTTTTGATACTTCTTTATCTGCAGCGATGATTATGCCATCTGCTTCTGCGATATCCTGTTCTGTTAATCCATTTTCAACCCCAATTGAACCTTGTGTCTCTACTTTAATATCAACACCTAATTCCTCGCCTGCTTTTTGTAAATTTTCAGCAGCCATATATGTGTGAGCAATCCCGACCGGGCATGCTGTGACAGCTAAGATCTTCATGAACCTTTCCTCCTTAAAGCTTTGATGTAATTGCTTACATTCATTGTACTAGTCATTAGGTCATGAATTGATTTTTGTTTTTACCAGAACTTCCGGTAAAAATAAATTATTACCGGAAGTTCTAAGCAGGCACCCCTTTATTTTAGCTTCTCCAAAAACTCTTTTACACTGCTTGATTCTAGTAATGAATGAATAAATGACGGGGTTTCACTATAGGCTACAATTTGTCCGACAGCTTTACGATTTAATTTCGGATCTTGCGTTGATATAGCCAGCATGAAAACGAGGGATACTTGTTCGTTTCCCCAATTTATTGGTTCCTTCAAAAGAGCAATGGCAACTGCGGATTGATTGACCATTGTTGGACTTCCATGTGGAATAGCGATTAATCCACCGATTGATGTTGATGACTTTCTTTCTCTTAGAAGTGCACTATGAATAAACTCCTTTGTCACGAAACCTTTTTCATATAATATATTACCTAACATTTCGATTACTTGAAAAGGATGCTCTTTTTCAACATGTATGTGAACTAAATCTCCTCTGCTTAGTTGTGTCAGCACCTTCTTTTCATTACTTATTATCTGTTTCTTCTCCATTTCAGTTAAAAACTGATTCAGTTTTTCCTTATCCTTTGCTTCCAACAAAGGTGAAATCGTAAGATGAGGAATACTAACCTGTTTTAACTCTACTGTAGAGATGATAAAATCAACGGTATTTTTCTTCAAATATTCGCTTAATTCAGCTTGTCCAATACACCCAACAACTTGCATATCTTTGTAATGCTGTTCAATCTTAGCCTGTAATAAATGGGACATACCGACACCCATATGACAAACAATTAAGGTTCTTCGCTGTTTTTCTCTTTTTTCTTTTAACCGTTCAATTGATGCCTGGAAATGGAGAACTAAGTAAGCTGCCTCATCCTCGGGAACTTCCAGTTCGTGATTTTCCTTAATTTCATTCAACGCTAATAACACCATATTAAACAAATATGGGTACATTTTTTTGATGTTTGGTAAAAGTGGGTTTGTGATAGGAAAACCATATTTAATGCGGTTAATGACCGAGTGTACATGCACGATTAACCCGTTTTTTAAAATCGGATCATTTTTAAATGGAAATAATGTAATTGTACTAAGTTTTGTTGTTAAGTCAGCAATGACATTTAACAAGTAATCATTCTTTATAAATGGGTCCTCTATTGCATCACTTTTTCTTTTTCCACTAATCAAATGCCAAGTAAAATAGATTCGCTCATCTTCAGGAAATTTAATTCGGAAAGCAGATTCAAGCTGTTCAAAAAAGGGAATGGCATATGAATATTCTTTGGAAGAATAAGCTGCCTCCTTTTCTTTATCCGGAACTGTTACTGGCGACTTTTGACGCGTTCTTTTCATCATAATAAGTGAATGAACAAGTAAACTCTCTATTGCAGCATCGGTAAAAGCAATCGAATTCTCATGTTGTAATTCATTCAATGCTTTTTTCACGGCCGTTATTTCATAAGGCTGAAACAATTCAAGTACATAATTTTTAGTATCTGATACAGAAGAAAGGAGTTCTGATAAATGGGCCAATGCACTGCGTTTTCGTAGTTCCGATCCTTGAACCATATTTCCTAATCTCGGTTTGGAAATCAACTCTAGTTGATAGGTTTCAAACCATTTTGCAATGCTGTCAAGATCCTTTTTTATCGTAGCCTTTGGAACATAGTACTTCTTCGATAGTTCCTGCAAAGTAATGGCTTTATTACTTACTAATAAATGATAAGCAATTTCAATGAATCGATCTTCCGGAGTTTTCGGCTCAGTGGATAATAGCTTTTGAAACAATTCAGACCGACCCGTTTCTTCGATTTCAAGTGTAATCCCAATCCCCGGTTGCCGATTCAAAAAGGCATTAGGATACTCTGCTAAAAGTTCCTCAATTACGTTCAAGTCATTACGAACGGTCTTTTCTGCACACCTCAACTGCTCTGACAAATCCCCTATATGTAAAGTTTGTCCATTCTGAACTACTAACGTTCTTAATAATTCTTTTTGTCGATCGTTCATGGCTGCACCTCTCTCAGGTAGTCAAACAGTAGTGTAGCTCATTGCACTCATTAATTCAATCATTGGTAAGAGGTTAATATTTTATCCACTCTAGCATTGATTGTAAAATAGCAAAAAATGTTAAGAAGAAAGAGTTACATGCTGATATAGTGTACTTAAGGCAGGTGTAGGATTATGGATTATGTTAAATGTATACAACGGACGCTTGATTACATTGAAGAAAACCTTGATAAACAAATAACACTAGAAACCTTGGCAGAACTTGCTTGCTTTTCTCCCTTTCATTATCATCGTGTCTTTCAGACATTGGTGGGGGAATCTGTGATGGATTATATCAGAAAAAGAAGGCTAACATATGCAGCAGAGCGTCTATTCTATACAGATGAAAAAGTAATTCATATTGCATTAGATGTTGGCTTTCAATACCAAGAATCCTTCAACAGAGCATTCAAAAAGGTCTATGGTGTTTCACCAAAGCAGTATCGCCGTGCAATGAGCATATCCGGACCCTTACGTGGGAAAGCCAGCCTTCATTCAATACCAATATCAGGAGGAGAGAAGATGGAACCAAAAATAGTGACTAAATCTGCGTTTAATGTGATTGGATATGAACTATTAACAAAGAATGATAACGGTCAGAACAATAAAGATATCCCTGAATTTTGGCAACAATATATGACAAAGAATTTAGGGTGTAAAATTCCTAATCCCTTATACAAGCATGTTGAACTTGGTATTTGCACAGATTTCAACTCTGAAACAGGTGAGTTTGGTTATATCATTGGAATGGAGGTAGAAAAGGGATCCCAAGCACCTGAAGGTATGGTGTACAAAAGTTTTCCAGAACTAGAATATGCAGTGTTTACTACACCGAAATCGGATGAGGAATCATTTACAGCTTCGATTCAGTCCACTTGGAATTATATTTTTACAGACTGGTTTCCACGATCAGGTTATGAGCATTATGGAGAAGTAGAATTTGAACTGTATGATGAAAGATGCTACGGATCGGAGAATAAAGAAATTGATATCTATATTCCAGTAAGAAAACAACGTGTGAAAATATAAGCAGCCTTATCTAACAGAAATTTTTTAAAAAAGCCCTCTCTCAAGTTATAGCGAGAATTGGGCTTTTTGTATCCTGACAAATAATTAAAGTATATGAATCTATTACTTATTACACACACTAAAATTCCTTGGAGGAAAAGGGCAAAAAGAATTTAACCCCCCTCTTATTAAATGGTAAAACCTTCATATCAGCAATCAAATGACTGCCATAGCTAAGTAAGCATGTCAAAAACACACCGTCCACACTGATGGAGGCTTGAAAATAATGAGCAATGAAGGCAAAAAATCCAATCCCTACTAGTGAGTGGGTGTAGCTTCGGTGGGGAATAAAAGAAGCAACCATTATATAGATCCCTAATAAAATGAGCCACATTTCTTGTAATGAAATTCCACCTAAAAGAACTCCTAACCCGGTAATGGTTAACATATGCCTTTGTTTAATTTGAGAAGCAATTAAAATGATAGCAAGTCCAACACCAATACCCAGCCATTTTTCTCGACCTGTTCCTTCAAGAATTGTGTAGACGATCATCATTAACCCGACTAATTGCGCTACAGACCGAATCAGTGTATGCGAGAAAGTGATTCTGTTACTCAATTTCCCATCTATATCCATATCAGGAATTAATCCACCTATGCCACCAATCCCCACTAATAATAAGGTTGTTGTCGGGTCAGCTTGCACAGACTGGGCAACGATAAACCCTGTTCCGGCCCCTATTGTTCCATGTGCAGTTCCATTCAATTTATCCACCTATTTCTATGTAAAAATTTCATCAGCATATTATTATACACCAAAAAATGCGGGACAAAGGTTGTGTTTCACTTTGGAATAGTTATTTTTTATTAAGAACGTAAAACATGCCGTTTAAAGACAAACTTTTCTATAAAAGGTCAATATTCTTTTATATGTTTCCGTACCAACTAAACAACCAATGATTGAAATCCATTCATTATGAGATATAATCTTTAGTCCGTAATACATACCAGTACTGACTAAAAGGTCTGTCATAAGAAAGGATTTAATGGAAGAGCTATGAATAACAAGAAAGAAAAACTGGTTCGACATATTTTTGCCCATCCTGTTCCCACCTTTTTCATTTTTACCTATGAGTATGTTTTAGGAGCACTGTCCTATTGATATCCAACAATTCTTAAGGATTCCAAACGTAGAATTAAATCCTTTTTAGGATAGAAATCTTTTAAATCATCCATAATAAAACTGGTGTTCAATCACCCACTTACTATCGATGTGGAGGGAAATGACATGAATATTCGCGAAGGCTTAATTCCGACTGCATTAGGTTCAGCTGTAACAGCAACTGGTTATGCATTAAAACAAAAACGCGGTTCAAATAAAATGATCGCAAACACAGTTTTTGGATTCGGTTTAGCCCATGTAGTATTAGGTGCCATTGACCTTGTACAACATCGTCGTTAGTGATAGACGAGCATAATTTTTATGCTCGTCTTTTTTGAAGGCTAAAATCAATATATAGACAATCAACATAGTATATAAGAGACATATGAGAGGAGTAATTGATGATGTTTGTCACTTTGTTAATGCCGATTATTTTACCTTATGGATGTCCTGTGACTTATTTTAGTCCACGTGCTACTTATAAAAGAGAAACAGAATTCTTTACCTGGATAACATCTGTTAGAGAAGAAAGTCAACAATATCAACATGTTCCATTGTTAAAAAGTGAAGAATTCGAAAAGGATCAAGCTACTTTAATTGAAGGTGAGCAAGAAATACAAACGAAATTTGTTCCTAGCAGGGTGTCATAATATGTTTCCATGCACTCAAAAAAAGGATGCCCATTAAATGAACATCCTAAGAGACACAAATTTATTAGTAAGTTGTTGCTAATGCATTTTCTTCCTTAAATAAGTCTTTTCTAGCGACACCCGAATTATATGCTGCTTCAACAACTGCTTCTCTTACTTTCTCTACTACTTTTTGATTAAAGACACTTGGGACAATATATGTTTCACTTAATTCCTCGTCAGAAACAACACTTGCTATCGCTTTAGCTGTCGCTATTTTCATTTCTTCATTAATTTCTGATGCACGGCAATCAAGAGCTCCCCGAAAAATTCCCGGGAAACATAAAACATTGTTAATTTGATTCGGATAATCTGATCGGCCTGTTGCTAAGACCCTAACAAACGGTTCGGCAATGTCTGGATCAATTTCCGGTACCGGGTTTGCTAGTGCAAAGACAATTGGGTCATTCGCCATTGTCTTTAAATGACTTTCAGTTAATACTCCTGGTGCAGATACACCGATGAAGACATCCGCTCCTTTAATGACATCACCTAGAGTACCTTTTTCATTATAGGGATTTGTCATATTCGCAAAGTCAGTCCAATTCTGATGATCATATACCTCATCACGGTGAAGAGCTCCTGCACGATCTACACCAATAATATGCTGAACACCGGCTGCAATCAGCATTTTCGCACAAGCTGTTCCTGCAGCCCCAACACCGTTTAGAACTACTTTAATCGATTCGATTTTTTTGCCCGTTAACTTAAGTGCATTATAAAGACCGGCCAGCAATACAACAGCGGTCCCATGCTGATCATCGTGAAAAACCGGAATATCTAATTCCTGTTTAAGTTTTGCCTCAATTTCAAAGCACCTTGGTGATGATATATCTTCAAGATTGATTCCACCGAACGCTGGTGCAATTGATTTTACAATAGAAACGATTTCATCAGGATCTTTAGTATCCAAGCAAATAGGAAATGCATCAACACCTGCCATTTGTTTAAATAACATCGCCTTACCTTCCATAACAGGCATGGCTGCAAGTGGACCAATATCTCCTAATCCAAGAACAGCTGTACCATCTGAAACAACTGCAACTGTATTTCGTTTAATTGTTAAAGAATGTGCTTTAAGCGGTTCATCAGCAATCGCACGACACACTTGAGCAACTCCCGGCGTATAAACCCTTGATAAATCATCACGGTTTTTAATTGGATTTTTTGGTGTTACTTCAATCTTGCCTCCAAGATGTAAAAGAAATGTTCTGTCTGAAACAGAGATGACCTTAACACCTTGTAAGTTTTGAATAGCATCCATTACACTTTGTCCATGTTGCTGATTTTTTACCGTGATGGTGATATCTCGTACAGTTTGGACTTTACTAGTAGAGATAACATCAATACCAATAATATCTCCGCCTGTCTCACCAATGACTTTTGCTATTTCACTAAAGGTAATAATGTTTTTCTGAAAATGTAATCGAATAATGATATTCATGCTTGCATTGCTTAATTGAGACATGTTTAACCTCCAAAAGCTTTACCTTTTCTGGGGATATTGAAAACAACCATTCTAATTTTTTGTACGTAGCGTAGCTTGTAAGCTTGCTGAAACTAGATGGTTCTGTTGGAAGCGTTTTAATATCCTCACTATGATCGTAATACAAATCATAAAGTTTGTAACCGTTTTCCACATTTATTGTTTTTAATTTATTTCAGATATTTTGTTCATTTTGTTTATGAAGTTTCATTTTCAGCCAACATTTGCCTCTTTATGCTGATGTTCATCTTTACCGAAGTATCCTCTTAGAAAAATCGGAACAATAAATAAGATAAAAAACACCCGAAATAACTGATAAGCAGCTACTAATGACACATCTGCTTTGACAGTATGAGCGGTGACACCCATTTCAGGCAAGCCGCCTGGAGCAATACATAGAAAAGCAGTAGCCATTGTCATCGGATAAAAAATTTGTAACACATAGGCAAGGAAAAAGGCGAATCCTACAATTGAAAGACCTGATAATAGTGTAATAGGTAGTAGCCTTTTCCAATCTCCCAGCATATTTACCTTCATACTCAAGCCCAGGTAAATCCCTAAACAGAGCTGAGCTATAAGGTTTACAGAAGCAGGTAATATTGACGGTTCCATACCTGTTATTGATAAAATTGCTACTGATAGGAGTGGTCCAATAATCCATGGAGTTGGGCATTTATAGTGTACGGCTATTTTTGTCACGATAAGTATGAGAGAGAGATAAAATAGCGTCCCCAAACCCACAATAGACTGCTCTGCTCCTGCAATCTCTTCCATAGGTAAAACTGCTTCTGCACTTGAGAACGTATGAATAGCCAAGGTTGGAACAATAAATATGACCGTCAGCATTCTAATCGTTTGCATGAACGTGACAATGGTAGGTTCTGCCCCTTTTATTTCTTCACTTAACACCACCATTTGTGATAAACCACCTGGGGTTGTCCCCATTACAGCACTTGGAAAAGAGGTAGTGGTGAATTTTGAAATGAGCGTTGCCATGACTAGCCCAAAACCGACCATAAGTGTCGTACTAAGCACCATCGATGGAAACTGATGGAGAATTTGTCTTGCACTTTCCGCTGTAAATGATAAACCCATACTATATCCCAGAACGAACTGACCTCCATTTTTGAATCCAACCGGCCAATTCAACTCCCGTTTGGTAAAAACTCTCCATACTATCACAGCTGTAAGTGGACCTAACATCCATGCCAAAGGAAGCTGAAGCATATGAAATAAAAAGCCTCCGACCATCCCGATGATGACTGTTTCTAAAAACTTGAACAACTATATCTACCTCCGCACAAAAACAATTCTAATCTTTTAACGTACAAAAAAGCCGACTCCAAGAGATAAGTCTCCCTTTGAATGAATGGAGGAGAATTGACAATCTCTTTAAAGAGTCAGCCTATGGCTCAATATTTAACTAGCTTCTTCTATAAACTGGTCATTGAAATAGATAACATGTGAGAGAATTTTACTGCCTTTTATCTTTTTGATTGATTCTTTTGCTTCTTTCTCATCTTCAAATTCAAACATTTTAATACGATCATCAGCATAAACAGTTATAACCCACATTTACCATTTCTCCCTTTGTAAGAATCATTAAAAGTCTGCATGGAAAGATAGCCCTCCAAAGACTTTCATCCATATCATAAGTCCTTCTCATTCCAATGTAAATAATACAACTAATTATTTCATTTTGTTCATTTCGTTCATAAAGACGACTTTTACCTATTGAACGCCCATGAGCTGCTCATACATCATACTTTGCTCCTCAAGATACTTATATGTTTCTTCACTATCTTTATAAAAGTCTTCCCACATATAATGTTCCAACGTTTTTTTCCATGCTTCTGTTTTCATCATTTCCCCAAATACATGGTCCCAAAATTCAATTTCTTCTTTTGACATATTAGGGGGACCCATAATGCCCCTCCAATGTTGAAATACATTATCGATTCCTTCTTCTTTCCAAGTTGGGAGTTCGGGTAATTCCCTTAGTCGTTTATCTGATGAAATAACGAGCAGCTTTACTTGATCGCGATCATAAAATTTTTTCGCTTCGGAAATGGACATTGTCGCTACTTCTATTTCCTTGGATATGAGCGCCTTGACAACCTCGTCACTATTTTCATAGATTCGAAAATGTAAGTTTTTTGGTTGAATTCCATATTGTTTGCTTGCTAAAACAAAGGAGAGCTGATCATCATTTCCCAGTCGCGGAGATATCCCGATTTTATACAGCTCAGGAGCTTGTTTTATTTCAGATAATAATGTTTTCGCACGATTAATACTGGAGTCTTTTGAAACGATGACGACTTCCCATTCTTTTGCTAAAGTGGCAATAGGGGTAAAATCTTTAAACGTTAATTTGCTTTGACCTAATAAATGATTTGTAATAATTAAGCTTGAATTCATTGCCAATACATTTTCTTGTTGTTGATAGGTATATTTCCAACCTACCTCTCCTCCGGCGCCAACCTTATTGATGACTTCTATATCATCTACTATGTTTTCCTGTAGAAGAATCTTCTTAATGGCTCTTGCCGTCACATCCCAGCCTCCCCCTGTAGAACTGGGTGCAATGATTGTGACCTCTTTATCAAATTCACGTTTTACACCTTCTTCATTTGCACAACCGATTAAGAGCAAGAAAATGAATGTGGATACAAGCAACGGTTTTACCTTCATGTTAGTACCTCAATCATCTATTTTTTTAAATAGTATTTCCTCTCAGGTCTACCTACAATGCCATATTCATGCTTTGCAATACAAATATTAATAGAGACAAGATATTCCAGATATCTCCTTGCGGTTGTTCTAGAAGCACCCATTTTTTCTCCCATCTCCTCAATTGAGATTCCAGAATCAAGAGTATGTAACACCTCTTTTACTTTTTGAAGTGTTAAACGGTCAACTCCGGATGGAAGGTCTTTTTGATTGATTGACAACTGATTTACTGAAGTACCAAAGTACTGATCTATAATAGATTGATCTACTTCTTCACGATTATGAAGCAGGTTTTTTCTCTTTTTATAGCTTTCAATTGTTTCGATAAATTTTTCCATTGTGACCGGTTTTAACAAATAATGAAATACTCCTTGGCGAATCGATGTTTCAAGCATTGCCTTTTCGGTTGCTGCCGTTATCATAATAATATCAATTTCCGGGTAATTCTCCCGTATATAAGGTAATAAATCAGTACCAAGACGATCCGGCAAATAAATATCTAATAATATAAGATCAACTGTTTGTTTTTTTAACGAGTTGATCGTATCCTCTGCATTCAACGCTTTGCCGACTACTTGAACGTCTGGTATTTTTTGTAGAAACCCTTCTTGTACTTGAGCAATACGAAAATCATCCTCTACAATTAACACCTTAATCATGTAGATTGTCTCCTTCTCTATTTTGTATCTTTTTTGGCAGAAACACAGTAAAAATCGCTCCACCATGTTTACGATTCGTTACTTCAATTGTTCCATTTAATGCTCTCACAATTCGCATGACATTAAATAGCCCAAACCCTCTATGACTGCCTTTTGTGGAGGACCCTATCGTGAACAACCTTTCAAACTGTTCAGAAGATATGCCGGGACCATTATCCGTCACCTCAATAATAATTTCATTACCAATGCCCATTATAGAGAATGTAACCATTTTTTCTTTTTGTGACATAACAGCTTCAAACGCATTGTCAATTAGATTTCCTATAATGGTTATACTATCTGTTATTTCAATATGATCTGGAAGTGGGTCCACATAACTATCAACATCTATGTTCAGCTCTATTTTCTTCTCTGATGCTTTTCCGAGCTTACCCAATAAAATAGCCTGTACATTAGGATCTTGTATCTGATTGAATAAAATTTTGGTCTGGTATTGATGGACAAATGACTCTTTCTGAATAAAATCAAGGGCATCTTGATATCTTTCTAATTGCATAAGACCAGATAATAAATATAATTTATTTGAGTACTCATGAGTTTGAGCCCGTAATCCATCGGAATATTCCCGTACTTCTGAAAGAGTTTCAACCAATTTTTTCAGTTCTGTTTTATCTGTGAAGCTTGCTACAACACCACTGACCTGTCCGTTTTCTAAAATAGGAATAAAATTAAAAATAAACACCTTATCATTAATCGCAACCTCAGCATGATGAACGATTTCACCTGTTTCAAGACCTTGGTCAATTTGTAATGAAGGCAGGACTTCACTAATATGTTTGTGAATGTAATTTGAATCATCTAAATTCAGCATATTCTTTGCTGAATGATTAATCATTGTAAGAAATCCCTGCCTGTTGATAGCAACAATACCTTCTTTTATTGAAAGTAAAATCGCATTTCTTTCTCTGTACAGGGAGGCAATTTCATGTGGTTCTAGCCCTAATGTATCTTTCCGAATATTTTTTGTTAAATATACTCCACCAATGATTCCCAAACATAGCACAACCAAAGATGTAAACAAGATAGTCTTCAGTTTTTGGTACAAATTTTTATAAATATTTTCCTCCGGAAATTCAACAGCCACTGTTCCAATCACTGAATCATACTGTTCAAAACTTGCGATAATTGGTACTTTTCCGACAAGTACATCACCATTTTCACGAGCGACCTCAAAGTTATAAGATCCCCCAAAAGTAAGCACCTGTTCATTTGCATCATGATGATTTCCAGTACCAACCTCACTTGGATCAATATGAGAATAGATGATCGTTTCACGATCTTCTACTATGATATTTGATGCATGGATCTGATCTTTTACCTGTTCGGCAATGGGCCTAAAAGTCTCCTCTAATTCTTTTTTTTCAATGGCTTCATGAAGTTCAGGCATCAGCGCGATTGTTTTAGCTGTTTGAAGAACAAGCTGTTCCACCTGATTTCTGGAATCAACGAACAATACATAAGAAGAGATTCCGACTAATAAAAGGATGATCATGATGATTAATCCTGTAATTAATGACAGTATTTTAAATTGTAAAGGAATTTTTTTGTGCGTTCTCATCTTTCGCAACCTTTTTTTGATGTTGTCTAAAAGAGCAAAGGGTCAGACTCCGTATTATGAGCCAAACCCCTCAAGTAATTATTTATATATTATATGGAAATGACTCCAATTAGTATAGATACAACTAACATGACAAGAGACGTACCAACTGTCCACTTAATTGTGAATTTTTGAAAGTCACCAAATTCGACCTTTGACATTCCTACAAGTAAATATGTTGAAGCAACTAACGGGCTTAATAAGTGGACCGGCTGACCTAATAAGGATGCTCTGGCAATCTCAACCGGGTTGATTCCATAGGCTGTTGCTGCTTCAGCGATGATCGGAAGCATACCAAAGTAATACGCATCATTGGACATAAAAAAAGTAAATGGCATACTTGTTAAAGCAGTGATAATTGGAAGATAAGAACCTAAAGCATCCGGTATTAATGCAACTAAACTATTTGCCATCGCATCGACCATTTCCGTTCCTGACAGGATACCTGTAAATGCACCAGCTGCGAAAACAAGAGACACTACAGCTAAAACATTGCCGGCATGTGCTTTAATTCGTTCTTTTTGTTCATCTAAATTAGGATAGTTGATCACGATAGCAATTGCAAATCCGATCATAAATAAAGCAGGCAATGGCATCACACCTAAAATAAGTCCGATGAGAAGGAGAACTGTCAAAGCAAAGTTTACCCAAATCAGCTTTGGCCTTTTTTCACTCGGTACCTCCAATGTTGCTGCATGTTGAGTAAATGGTGAGCTTTGGTGACCCGGCAGCTTATCCAGTTCCAGGATACCTACTCTTTTTCTTTCTTTTATACCAAATAAATAGGCAACAAAAATAACCCACAGTGCCCCACCAACCATTGCCGGGATCAAAGGTACAAACACATCAGACATATCAAGACTTAATGCGCTTACAGCTCTAGCCGTTGGACCACCCCATGGTGTTAGATTTGTTACTCCAACACCCATGATCGCAACACATGGAAGAATTAACGGATTCATTTTTAACCTCTGATAAAGAGGAAGCATTGCCGAAATGGTAATCATATAAGTAGTCGTCCCATCTCCATCAAGTGACACAACTAATGCAAGGACAGCCGTTCCAACAACGATTTTCATCGGGTCTCCTTTTACGGCCTTTAAGATGGTTCCTACAACAGGATCAAATAAACCCGCATCTATCATTATACCAAAATACAAAATAGCAAACATTAGCATTACGCCGGTTGGAGCTAACTGATTAATTCCGTCGATTAACATAGGACCCAAATCAGCCCCAAACCCGCCTATAATCGCAAACAATACAGGAATAATGATCAATGCAATTAATGCAGATAGCCTTCCTGTCATAATCAGAAACATAAATACAAACACCATGAGAAAACCTAATATCGCTAACATAATAGCCCCCTTTATTGAACACGCTTACAAAGTTAATTGTTAGAATAATTAAAATGTTATTTCAACTATAAAGGAAGGGCTACTAAGCGTAAATATTACGTATTATTTAGACTTAAAAAACTATATGAATGTATTATTCTTTTTGTCTCTTTTATTCTTTTTGAACATTTTGTTCATGAAGATTTTACTATCTATGACTACAGATACTAAAAAGCCTATAGGGGATCCTATAAGCTTAAAAAGATACTCAATTATCAATTTAGACCGTTATTTAAAGTTTACTTTGTATATCCCTATACCTGTTCAATGCATCAAACAAAAAACCCTTATGATATCCTGTCTTTTGATGAATTTTTTCTACCCACTCTTCTATTCCAGTTAATTTAGGCTCTTCTTCTAAGCCTTCAGTTGTACTTAAAAAGCTTTCCCAATTGTAAAATTCCCAATGAGCAGTTTCAGATTTAAGAGGTATTCTACATTCAAGCAAAGGGTTAGGATGAATGAGATTTTGACAATACTCCGCTGCTTTTAAGAAGGAAGGAATATCTATTGGCACTGTCTGAAACATTTGTGATGAAACCTTGCCATTTGGTCGATGGTAATGAATTTGAAGATGATGATATTTCTCTTGAACTTGTACCTTTGCTGCCGGAAAAAAGCCTTCTACTTTTTCATTCGTATAATCCTGGCTATTTGTATCAATTAAAATAGGACAAAGCCATTGATCACCTAAATCACAAAAATATCGGTTACCATGCTCATTGACTGCGATCACTGCCACATGTGCATGTTCAGAATTTATATCATGACCAATTGGATATGCTTCAACACCATCTCTTTTAAATTCATCCAGTAGCCAAAGAGCCAGATCAAAGCAATTGCCTGTTATTCCATACTCATGGCGATGCTCCCGCATAAGAGATACATCCCGTTGCTTCTTATCAAGTCCTTTAGCGTTATACCAAACTTTTGTTAATGTTTCCATCGGAAAATCCTGAAACTTATCCCAAGTTGAAAGAATACTTTGTGTTGGTTGCATATGAACACCTTCTTTTCAAAATTTAAGTAGCTCTGGCTTTTAAAATAAAACGATGTTGTTTCACATCAAAGAAACCGTTTGTTTGAATAGACTTGTGAATATCTAATAATCTCTTTTCATATGTTAATACATCAAAATCCGGTATTTGCCAGGGTATTGCCTTTAAGTAGTAAACAAGTGCTCCAACATCATAAAAACGCTGAATCGGGTATTCCTCTTTACTAAACAATATTTCAAATCCACTGTTCTCAAGCTCTTCCTTTGCAGTCATTACATTCCAGTTTTCAAACTCATGGTTGTAAGGTGCCTCTAATCCTTCGTTGATCCCCAAACAATCTGTACCCCCAACTTGTTGTGTTAAAAACACACCATTTGTACTCACCACTCTTCTAACTTCTTTCGGGGAATATGATTCATGTTTGTTTAATAGTAGATCGAATTGATCATTAGCAAAGGGCAGGCTGTTGTCATCTTCAATAGCTACCACCTTTACCCCCAAAGGTTCTAAACGTTTTTTCGCGATTTTTACATTAGGCTTGTAACCCTCAGTTGCGAAAATTGTTCTAGGAAATGGTCTCAGCAAAGATAAAAATTCGCCTCCACCAGTTCCCATATCCAACATTGAACTAGCAGCCCCGATTAAATGCTTTGCCATACTCCCGTAAGACCATGAAAGTAAATCACTTTTCACACGGTCTGTGTCCGTTATATATGAAAAATCCCATCCTGAAAAAGACTCACTTCCATCTTGTATTAATTTTGAAAATTGAAGATCTTTATTCATCACTTTTCCCCTTATATCTATATTCTACAAAAAAGTCGCATCACCAACATCCACAAACATAGCTTCTCCTGTCATTGCATCAATGGCTCTTACGTGGCCAACCGTCGTCGGGAATGATGGTGAATAGCTTAACTTATAAATCGCTTTTTCATTTTCATCATACTCACGAGTAAAGACCAGCTCCATTTCAAGCTGATTTTTATAAATTTCCTTTGCTTCATCATATGAAATCTTTGAGCTTGTTAGAAGATGTGTGTATAACTCTGGAGCTGGAATATCCAAGTCAAAGTTTGTGATTTTCCCGGTAAATTTTCCTATGTCCAAGGTGGATACATGCTGATCGACTCTAATGCCCTGATGATAGAGATGGAAATAGAATGTGTAGGTTTGTTCATGTTCGATATATTCTTCCTCATCCACATCTTCGTCTTCCATGTCCAAATCACCTTCAAATTCCTCTTCTAGATCAGATTCGCCTTCGTATTCCTCATCCACTTCGTCATCTTCAAACTCTTCCTCATCATCGAATTCCTCAAGAACTTCTAAGCGGAATCTCTCATTCGTATTTGGGAATAGGTTAAACATAAAATCTATTGCCTTTTTCTTAGCATCCTCCAAGCTAATTTCTTCTCCATCATTTTCAGATTCTTCTCCACTTATAACTCCAAGAAGATCCCCTGTTTTTTCATCAAATGTAAGCTTTACAACATGATTATCAGGTTCATCCATTTCAAAAGAACTTGAATCAATTGACTCCAGCTTTGTCCATAGTTCCGTTTTCTTCCCTTCTTCTTTTAAGACATCTATAAGTTTACATTCAGGTGTGATGCCGACTAACTCATATACACTCTTATTCGAAGGTTCCTGTAAAGGAATTTTAGACTCACCGATATTTTCCTCTAGAATACTAAAAGGCTCAGAGCCATCTACAGGTATATCTGTTACATGCTCAATTAAACTGTATGATAAATGATATTTTGAATCTCCATTTTTATAAACTTCATGATCATAATGTTCGATGACAAGTGCAAAGTCGAGCTGATCTATGTATTGCTCTAAGGCCTCTTCCTTTGTTATAACTTGATCATCGTTTTGAATCTCGTACTCTTCCTCTGTAAAATGAAATTGGGTTACTTGTCCGGCTGTTGAAACGGAAACGACGAATCCCATACTATGCAAAAACAATCCATAGGTTTCATCTCTTTTTTCATAGACAACCATGTATGGATTTTCTAAATCCAAAATCGCTGAAAGCTCGTACTCTTTCTTTGTTGGATGAAAGGTTTTGAGAAACTTTTCAGCAATACCTGCAATTTCACCCTTTACGACATCGCCTTGTGTCGTTTCATCAAAAAGAGAAAAACTCACAAGCTCACCATGTTCATTAACTGAATAAGATCCAATCTCTTCGTCGGTTTCTTCATCAATGATGTCATAAGTCATTTCTTCATATTCTGATACTCTAGCAATAGCTTTAGAAGGTAAATAGGGGTTTAGTTGTTCAATTATGTTATTCATGGGCTTCTCCATTCACATAAAATTTTCCACTTCCTGTCTTACGAATTTTGCCTGTTAAAAGTTTCAATTAAATTAGAGAAACGCGACTTACCGCCAAGAATGGCGGAAGTCGATGTCTTTTCTTATACTATCATCCATAAAATTTTTATACTTTCTGATAGTATAAAAAAGATGACTGCTCATAGTGAACAATCATCCGTTGAATTCCTATTCTTATTCCATTAAATATATAATTTCGCTTTTCGCCCATGTAAGACATAATATAGAGGAATACATACTAAAATAACCGGCAGCATCCATAGGAAAATGGCGCGATACCCGACAAAAGGAATGAGTAACCCTAATAAATATGGACCTAATCCAAGACCTATATCATAAAAAATAAAGTATGTTGATGTCGCAAATCCGAAACGATGGGGCTCTGTTACTTTAACCGCAATCGTTTGTGCAATAGAATTAAAGTTACCGAATCCAAGACCGATTAAAGCCGCAGCAACTAATAGCATCCAACTGCTGCTGGCATCACTAAACATATACATACCTACGGCAAATAGTATGAAACAAGGATAGACAATGATATTAGGCCCTTTTCGATCCATTAAACGTCCGGTAAAAGGACGTGTTAAAATTGTCGCTACGGCATATACGATGAAGAAAAAGCTTGCCGCATCAACTAAATGAATTTCTTCTGCAAAGAAAGATAAAAACGACATAACTCCTGAATAAGCAAAGCCTATTAATAGGGCAATAAAAGAAATTGGTATCGACTTAGGTTCCATGAATTTTGCAATAAATGATTCGTTTGTTTCTTTCTGCTCACCTGTACGAAACATAGCTGAATCTAATTTCATAAAAACTAATGCGAGAATCATAATAGCTGATAATAATACATTAAGTCCAAAAATATACGTATTCCCATTCTGGAATTTCATTAAAAATATTCCGATAAACGGTCCAATTGCTGTTGCAAGAATAACGCTTAAACTGTAATATCCAATCCCTTCCCCTTTTCTGGAAGCAGGGAGGATCGAGGCAATAATCGTTCCTGCGGCCGTTCCTATTATTCCAACAAAAATCCCCTGGATAAAACGGTTAAATAATAAAAATCCAATATTGATTTCAATAAAGTACAAACATGCACTAATGAAAAATAATATAACACCCATCGTCAATATTTTTGATGGACCCAATTTGCCGATGAATCGTCCTGTAAAAAGCCTTCCCACCAATGCTCCAATTACATAAATACTTGAAACCAGACCTGCAATACTTGTTGATACATGATAGGTTTCAATTGCATAGCTGGCAATTGTTACGATTAATAAGTAAAACATTAAAATCGATAAAAAATTAATTAATGAGATCACAATAAAATTTCTTGACCATATCTTATCCTTCATATTTCTTTAATCGCTCCTCCAACACCATTACCTGTTCTGTCCATTCTTTGATCATTTCATCCGGGAACGGCTCTGTGACGAATGATTGAAGCTGCATCACTTTTTCTGATACTTTTTGGCATAGAGAATGACCTTCGTCAGATAGTGATAAGTATTTTTGTCGTTTATCTTCACCACTTGTGAATTCTAGTAAACCTTGTTCGTTTAACTTACGGACTAATGAAGATACAGTTGGTTTTTCAACTGACCATTCTTTGACAATATCCATACTAGTACAGCCTTCATTTTTATAGACATGTTGCAACACAAGCCATTGTACGGCTGTGATGCCATTTGCTGAACAAATCTCTTGAAGACGAAGTACATACAACTTATTAAAACGGTAGATGGTTGAAAATAAGTTCATATTGGCCTCCTTAATAGTTAGTATCCCTAACTAACTATATGATAACATATCTTTTTTGTAAAGTTTTTAGCTTGATATGCAAATTTTATAAACGTTGTGTGACGTAAGGAACAGGTCCGTTCCATTGCTCTCCACTAACATCCAAAACTGGTTTCTAGTGCACAAAAAAGACATCTTCTCATCATTAATGAAAATGCCTTTAAGGTAACTGATTTACATAAACATGGCTGACAAGCCAAGAAACACTAAAAACAAAATAATTAGCTGAAGAACAATCCCAACTATACTGCAAATTCTTCCTGCGATCGCAAGTCCATATCCATTTTCATGGCGGGCTCTTATCTCAGATAATGCCTTTGATGAAAAAATGATACTAATTATACCTAATATAAAACCTATATAAGGTATAACAATTGCTAGTATTCCTAAAGTTAAGGCTGCTATTGACTTACTATTTACCTGCTCCATAAATGACCACCTATTCTTTATCTTTCCTTGTAAAATAAGGACCACACCAGCCCTTTTCATGTGTTACAACAAAGGTCCATGTAAACTCTTTGTCTACTATGTATACATCTTCTTCTTCAATTAAATCCATTGCTTTTATAACTGAGGCATTTTTAATAAGGAGAGCATGGTCGTAGTGTTGATAAAACAGGTAACAGAATTTTTTGGGTTCCATATTAAAAGCTTTCTCCGCTTTTTCCTTCTCTAAGCATTTCTTTTTCTCATAACTAAAAATATGCCAGAGGTAACCACATAAACCACCATCATCGTAGAGAAAGATTGATTCTTTCTCCTGATGAGTAAGATGTGCTGCAAATTCCTCATCCCAACGATTTCGTAAATAGGCACCCCAAGCAGGGATTTCTTTTGCTTGTATCTTTTTGTTTTTAAAAATCTCGACTATATCCATAACTTCCTCCTACATACCTGAAAGACTAATCATCATTTGAAAACAAGTAATCTTTTTTCTTCAAAGAAATATTTAACACCAATCCTAATGCTATCATGCATGACATGACCGAGCTTCCTCCATAACTAAGTAGGAGTAAAGGAATACCCGTAATGGGCAAGAGTCCTGATACCATCCCAATATTCTGGAAAACATGAAATGTAAATAACGTTGCAACCCCAATACAAATCAATGTATTAAATAGATCTCCTCTTGAATAAATTGCTATTACTATTAATCTATATACAAGCAAAAAATAAAGGGCAATAACAATACTTGCTCCAAAAAAACCAAATTCCTCAGACACAATCGTAAAAATGAAATCTGAATGGGCTTCTGGTATATAGACCTCACTATTCAAATACCCTTTTCCATCTAACATACCTGATCCAATCGCTAATAACGATTGTTTTAATTGATATCCAATATCTTGTGAGTTTTCAAACGGATCAAGCCATGAGTATATTCTGTTTAACTGATATTCTCCAAAGAAGTTCAATAGAAACTCCGGATAAAATATAAATAAAACAACAAGTAAACCAATCCCAGTTATGGCGATCCCTATAAATGCCATTATTATTCTCCAATTCATATCAGAAGCAAAAACAATACCTGAAGTAATGACAAGCATCACAAGTGATGAGCCAAAATCATTTTGCTTCAACACTAATAAGATTGGTACTAAGGCAACAAACGCAATTTTTAAAAGAAGGAAAAAATCTTGCTTAATATGATGGTTTGGGGCATTTTCATCGTGTTTTTTTATAACATGTGAAAGCATTAGTATTAAAAATATTTTCATATATTCCGAAGGCTGTATAGAACCTATTCCAGGTACAATATACCACGACTTTGCTCCATTGCGATAAGGTGCAATTGATTCCGGTGCAATGAGAATTCCGAGCAGCAAAACCACTCCTAATCCATAAAGATAAGGGGTGATCTTTTGAATTTGTTCACTATCAAAGAGAAAGATAAACATAGCGATCACCGTACCTAGAACAAACCAAATCAACTGTTTCATCATGAAATCTTCACTGTATTGAGCGTATTTTTCAGCACTTGAAATGGCCACACAGCTACAAATCATAATAAGGAAAATGAAAAATACAAGTGTATAATCGAAATAATTTCTATCTTTTGAAAACATAACATCACCATTATTCTATTTTACTAAATTATTACATAACCTTACAAATTTTAACATAACTCTTATTATTTTTGTTCAATATTTTATAACTGATAGAAAAAAGCACCTACAAATTTTGTAGATGCTTTTCATAATTAGTTAGTAGCTTTTTCACCGTTAGTCGATGTTACAGACCTTTATTCCTTTACGGAACCAACAACAATACCTGTAATAAAATATTTCTGTAAAATTGGATAGATGAGTAATAATGGAATAGTGGAAATGACAATTTTTGCAGCATTTAAATTTCTATTTGAAACTTCCATTACATTCTCCAATTGACTTGAGTTTGCACCTGCTTTTAACATATCTTGAATATCAATTGATAGTGCTTGAATATATGTCATTAACGGGTAATTGCTCACCTTCGTCATATAAATCAATCCTGAGAAAAAGTCATTCCAGTTTCCAACAATACTAAATAATGCAACAGTTGCTAGTGCTGGCAGAGAGACAGGAATATACACCTTTACCAACACTTGCCATGGGTTGGCGCCATCCATTATCGCTGCTTCTTCTAACGATTTTGGTACACCTATGAAGAAATTCATAACCAGAATAATACTAAAAATCTGGACTGCTCCAGGTAATACCAAAGACCAGATTGTATTCAGGAGATCTAGGTTTTTCACGACTAAGTAAGTAGGAATCATCCCCCCATTAAACAACATGGCAAAAATAATAAGATTCATATAGATATTTCTGCCTCTAAAATGCCTTTTAGACTTAGAAAGCGGGTATGCCATTAAGACAATTAAAATCATATTAATAATAAGCGAAAGAATCACTCGTTGAATGGAGATAGAAAATGAGCGCCAAAATTGGCTATCTTCCATGATCATCGTATAGGCTTTTGTTGTAAAATTGACAGGTGTTAAACCTACAGCATTTGCGGCAACCGCCTCACTACTGCTAAAAGAAATAGCCACAATATTCCATAATGGCAGGAGACAGATTAGTCCTAAAAATAGGACGATTGTATAGATGATCACTTTTCCTATACGCCCTGAAAAAGTCTTATTCTGTACCACAATCCTCTTCCCCCTTAAAATAACTTTCTATCTGTGTATTTTTTAGCAGCATTGTTCGCTGATAAGATTAATATTAATCCTATTAATGACTTAAATAAGCCTACAGCAGTACCAAAGCTATATTCACGGCCGAGTAGTCCAATCCTGTAAACATATGTGTCAAGAATATCTCCTGTTTCATAAACCATAGGTGAGTAAAGATTGTAAATTTGATCAAAACCAGCATTTAATATATTAGGAAGACTTAGTATTGCTAATAATAGAATGATAGGCAGCATTCCGGGAAGTGTTATGTGCCAAACCCGCTTCCACCAACTGGCTCCATCCATACTTGCTGCTTCATGAAGCCCGGGGTCTATTGCTGTTATTGCAGCTAGGTAGACAATGGAATTAAATCCAAATTCCTTCCAAACATCTGTCCCAATGATTAACGGTTGAAATAGCTTATTACTTCCAAGAAAGTTGAGCTTTTCAAAACCCAGAAAGGTTAAAATTTGATTCACCGTTCCATCAAGGTTAAACATATTTACCACTACCGATGCCAATACAACCCATGATAGAAAATGAGGTAAATAAACAACGGTTTGAATCGATTTTTTTAACAGCTTAACCCTAACTTCATTTAATAAAATGGAAAACACAATTGCCATTAAAGTTCCTATTATGATTTTTCCAAGTGCGATGACAAGTGTGTTTGAGAATATTTGACCGATATCTGGTAATGAAAACATATACGTAAAATGATCAAATCCAACAAATTCAGACCCTAGCATTCCTTTTGCTGGAATATAATCTTGAAAGGCCATGATGATCCCAAACATTGGGATATAACTAAAAATGAATAAAAAGATCATCCCGGGCAACAGCATAAGATGATACGAAGCTTCTATTTTAGTCAATCTTCTTCTTTTTTTCTTTTGATAGATGGGCTCTAGATTGGTATTTGCATGCTCTATCTGTTTCATAACATATTCTCCCTCCTTAAAGAATAAGAGCTGCCAAGCAGCCCTTATTTAGGATTCCTTACTCCTCTTCAGCAAGGACTTCTTCTATTTCAGCGATGATTTCATCTCCACCTTGACTTTTCCAATTGGATACAAAGGTATCAAAATAATCAAGAGGCTCTGCACCTGTGACAATTTTAATGAAATCTTCTTCTTCTAGTTTCAGAAGGTTCGCTCCTTTTTTCTCTAATGTCTCCGTATTTCCGAAGTATACAGGAGTTACCCAATTGAATTTATCCTCTTTTGTCAGTTTATCGATCAAGCCCATACCTTTTACCCGAGAATGATATTTTGACCAATCCGCTGTATCAGCTTCTGCAGGATTTTCTGTATATTTCATAATACTTGTCGCTGCGTCTCTTGCCTCAGATGACGCGATTTCTTCCATCTCAATTTCACCATTAACTGCACCCATTATATTTGAATAGTCGAATAATAAATTATCAGATTTTAACACTTCGATATTAAACGGTCTTGTTGAACCATCAACACCAAGTTCTTTGTATTCTGCAACCTCTGGATAATCAGATGCTAAATCTTTCGAATTTGCAAGCTCATCATAGAAAAGATTCAAAATCTCAATGGCTAATTCAGGATGTTCATAGTCTTTTCTAACAACGATAAATGCGCCAGTTGGGTTCGTATGAGCAACATTTACTTTTCCATTTTCATCTTCTAGTGCATACGCTTCGAAATTTGCATTCTTATCCATTTCTCTTACAGTCGATAATCCCCAGTCAGGAATATGCCATGGACCAGTTACAATACCTGTTTGTCCGTTTGTTACAAGAGCCATGATGTCATCCCATGTTCTAGTTCCAAACTGTGGATCAAGGATTCCTTCTTTATACCAATCAGACAAGACACCTAGTGCCTGCTTTGTTCCCTCTGTTATGGAGCCATTTGTGATATTTCCATTTTCATCTTCAATCCAAAATCTAGGATACGCATTAAATATTCCGGCAATGGATGTCATATTAAGCGCAGAGCCTCCGTAGCTTCCGGAATTTAACCAGTAAGCCATAGGAATTCCGATAGGATTGCCCGTTCCTCCAGGATCTTTTTCAATAAATGCCTTTGCCGTTTTTTCTAGTTCATCTAATGTAATGAGACGGTCCCCATCAGCATCAATTTCCAGTCCCAGCTTTTCTGTCCAGTCTTTACGAATCCACATCATATTAGGAGCTTCATCCCCAATTGTCGCTGGAAGCGCCATTAGTCGCCCGTCAAATGATGCATCTTCCAAGCTTCTTCCATCATATGAATTGTATATATCTTTAATGTAATCGCTTGCATTTTCATCATAAACATCCGATAAATCTGCTATTAAGTCATTCTCAACCAACTCTTTCAATTCTTCTCTTGAATCAACCCGCATCATATCCGGGAGTTCTCCAGAAGAAATAGCAAGTGCAACCTGTCTTGTATAATCTTCTCCTTCACCTTCAAAAGCATTGACGATTTTTGCCCCAAATTCCTCTTCTACTAGACGAGTATAGGCATTATCCTCATACGTATCACCTTCAGGTAACTTTGGATTTGCTGACGTTACACGTCCCATTTTAATGACTTTTTCTCCATTCTTTGATGCAGAATCTGCTGCATTAGATGGCTCTTTTTCTACACATGCTACTAAAGAAACTGTCATAACAGATACTATGGATAGCATGGTAATCCGCTTAAATATTGAGTTACGCTTCATTGTTCTCCCCCTCGTATATCCCTTTTGTATAAGCCACGTCTTTGGCACACCTTTAGTGTAATGGTTTTAGCTTTCTTCAAAAATATTAAATAAACCGTTTTCATGTACTTTTTTCCGGAACATTTTTCACTAATTGGCTTCCCAAAAAAACTCAATGATATAATGAACAAATATTATATCTCGGAGGGAAAAATATGTATCGAATTTTAATTGTAGATGACGAAAAAGACGAACGAAACGTTATTCGTTTTCTTCTCAATAAATACCGTTTTCAACTTGATATAATGGAAGCAAGTAATGGAAAAGAGGCTCTTACTCTATTAAGGAAACAGCCTGTTCATATTTTGTTTACAGATATTAAAATGCCTTTTATTGATGGGATTGAGTTAGCTACAAAAGCGCGAGAACTTTATCCTGCTATTCAAACCATTTTTTTTAGTGGTCATGATGATTTTGACTATATAAAAAAAGCTCTATCATTACGAGCTGTTGACTATATTTTGAAGCCAGTAAAACCAGATGAATTTCGACCAACACTTCGTTCAGTCATACAAAATATTAAAACTATGGAAAAAGAACTAGCAGAAATAGAAGCAAACACAGAACTCTTAAAAACCCATATTCTTAATCGTCTTATAAATAAGGTTCCTTTGCAAAATCTTAAAAATGAATACCCTTCCACCAATTTCGACTTTTTATGCGATTATTCACACATGGTTTTAATGCAGTTTGATGAACCTTTTTTCGATCGACTTCCTAAGGAAAAAGATACTCTATTTTTCTACCAAACAATCGAAAAAGCTATTCCAAATTTCTCATGTAACTTTATTGATCT
This sequence comes from Metabacillus niabensis, assembly GCF_020524345.1. GTDB lineage: Bacteria > Bacillota > Bacilli > Bacillales > Bacillaceae > Metabacillus > Metabacillus niabensis_B. The sequence continues at coordinate 39,560 of NZ_JAIVLH010000016.1, read as the reverse complement.
TAATCCATTTCAAATTTTATTGTTAGTTAAGAAAAACGGAGAGAACTCCATAAACACTGAGCAGACTGCAACAAGAATTCAAAAACAAATTCATGAAGAATATGGTATAAACTGTTTTACCTCGATCAGCACGAACCTGTCATCACCTAGTGAGATGCCAAGGTTCTACGAGGAGTTGGAGAAGGATATCGAAGACCGTTTTTTCTATTCTGACACCTATGTATTTCCAAAAGAAGCCATACAAATTGAAGATAAAGGATATCCTGAAGGAGATGATGACCTCCTTCAGTCCATAAAAAATGCTGTTACATTTGCTGATATTGTTAGTTTTAAACAAAATATGAACCTTTTGTTCGAAAAGTACCGTTTAAATTTGGAAATATCTCATATCTATGTCCGATTTTTATTTTCAAAACTATTACAACTGCTAGTGTGTGATCTGCCCTTATATGATAAAAAAACCATTAATAAAAAAATGGAGGATATATATTCCTGTCATCATTTTTCTGATATTGAAGAGATTTTAACATCCGTACAAAATGAGATCGTAAAAAAATTGGACGATGAGAGAAAATCTCCAAAACATGTGATCCAAATTATAAAAAAATATATACAAGAACATTACCAGGAAGATTTATCTTTGAATTTATTGTCTGAACAAGTCTACTTATCACCAGGATATCTAAGTGAAATATTCATCCAGGAAACAGGTTGCGGGATCAATAAATATATTAAAAATCTAAGAATGGAAGTTGCTAAAGATCTACTTAATACTACAAACATGAAAGTGATTGATATATGTCATAATGTAGGCTATCAAAATCTCTCATACTTTGTTCGAAGTTTTCGGGAGCATTTCGGAGCAAGTCCAGAAAAATACCGACAAATGGATAAAAAAATGAAAGAGAACTCATAATGATGCACAATATAAACAATTGGTTTAAAAACCTAAAATTTAGAAATAAAATCTTATTTATCTGCCTACTATCAGGTTTACTCCCAGTTATTACATTAGGAAGTTTCTGGTATAACCAGGTACAACATTTATTCATTACACGCGAAAATGAAGTGTTAGATGAATCTCTTAATCAGGCAATCTCAAGCCTTGATTATAAAGTAAATACTTATTTTGATGCAATGAATCATATTGTTTGGAATGAAGATGTAAAAAGAGGTGTTACATCTACTTATGATAATAACTATGAAATGTTTTTATTTTATCACGATACACTTGATCCTCTATTAAACACGTCGAAGTTTTTGCAAACAGATATTAATAGAATTACGATTTATAGTAATAATGAGATGCATTCACACGGTGAGAGCCTCAGACCTTTATCAGATATTGAACAATACAGTTGGTTTGAAAGCGTTTCGGAAGCATCCACACCTACATTAATCGTATCAGCTAAAGAGAAATCATTCGAAGTTGCCAGTCAATTATTTGATCGTCACCATAATACAACCAATATCGTTTACATGGATATCGATTATGAAAATGTGTTTGAATCAATGTCCACCTTATATGAAGATAATTACGGACTCATGATTCTTGATGAACAAGATAAACCAGTGTTTCAAGTCAACCAATTTTCAGAAACAAATATGTCTTATGCGCTAACAGAAAACGAATTGTTAAAACTAGTACGTGAGGATACATTAAACGAACACTATATCTTTAAGAAAGCTGAACTTACCCCTTATAACTGGACAGCCTATCTTTATCGTCCGTATAGTGCAGTCTCTGCTTCTTCTTTCGGACTTGAGCTTACCTTTTTTATCGTTGTTCTGTCTTCTATCCTGATTCTGTTTTTATCTATTTATTTTCTTTCAAAAGTGGTCGTACGACCGTTAATCATGTTATCTAAAAATATGGAACAGGTTGAAAAAGGGGAATTGGTCGTAACTGTGACCAACACTGCATCTGATGAAATTGGTCACTTAATTCAAAAGTTCGGGAATATGGTTCATAAATTAAACACCATGATTAATGAAGTATACAAAAGTAAAATTGCTCGTCAAGAATATGAGATGAAAGCATTACAAGCCCAAATTAATCCTCACTTTTTCTATAACAGCCTGTCTCTGATTAACAGCAAGGCAATTATGGCTGATCAAGAGGATATTAGTCAAATGGCTCAATATCTTTCAACATTTTACCGTACGACATTGAATCAAGGAAAAAACACTATTTCTGTTAAAGATGAACTTAAAAATACAACTTCCTATATTCAAATTCAACGAATGATGCATTCGCATTCATTTGAGGTTCATTGTGAAGTAGAGAAGGATATTCTTGATTACATGATGATTAATCTTCTCTTACAGCCGTTAGTGGAAAATGCTATAGATCATGGGATTGACCACAAAACAACGCCCGGTAAAGGTATCTTAACCATATCAGGTAAACAAACTAAAGATCGCTTAATTTTCAAAGTTTCTGATAATGGTTGTGGAATAGAACCTGAAAAGCTGGAAACCATTTTAACCAACAAAACAAAGGGTTATGGAGTAAGGAATGTCCACCACCGTGTACAACTTTCATACGGTGAAGAGTTTGGTTTATCTTATCAAAGCGAAGTCAATAAAGGAACAACAGTAACCCTTACGATTCCTAAAAAAGCGGTAAGGATTACTAATTAAGTATTGCTGTATTATTAATAACGCCTCACACCTTTACTTTGTGAGAGGCGTTATTTTTATAATTTTTCTCCATTACTTTCAATCACGTCTTTATACCAATAAAAAGACTTCTTCTTTTTCCGTTCTAATGTTCCGGTGCCATCATCATGTTTGTCAACATACACATAGCCATAGCGTTTGGAGAATTCACCCGTTGACATGCTGACCATATCAATACAGCCCCAGCTTGTATAGCCCATTAACTCCACGCCATCTTCGATTGCTTCACCCATTGCTTTAATATGTTCACGTAGATAGTCAATTCTGTAGTCATCATTGATTGAGCCATCTTCTTCCACCTTATCATACGCTCCTAATCCGTTTTCCACGATAAATAGAGGCTTCTGATAGCGATCATATAATTTGTTTAAACTGATACGCAATCCTTCTGGATCAATTTCCCAACCCCAGTCACTTGCTTCTAAAAATGGATTTCGAATTCCACCGATTATATTTCCCTCAGATGATTCTTCATCAGATTTCACTTTCTTCTCCGTGCGGGACATATAATAACTAAAACCGACATAATCGACTGTCCCTTCCTTCAATAATTCCAATTCACCATCTTGAATATCTAATTCTATATTATGTTCTTTAAAATACCTCTTAATGAAAGCTGGATACTCGCCACGGACTTGAACATCTCCACAGAAGTAATTGAATAACTGTTCTTCCTGTAAAGCATGCATTACATTTTGCGGGTTGCTATCAAATGCATAAACAGGTGCAAAAAGAATCATGCAGCCAATTTTGGAATCAGGAATCATCTCATGGCATGCCTTAACAGCAATTGCACTTCCAAGAAATTGATGATGATAAGCTTGGAATGTAGGCTGGTATTTATCCTCTTCATTTTGAATCGAAAACCCCAGTCCATTGATAGGCATAACTAAGCCACTATTAATTTCATTAAAGGTCATCCAATTTTTAACCTTGTCTTTATAACGAGTAAAAATGGTATTCACATATCGTTCAAAGAACGTAACAACTTCACGGTTTCTCCAACCATCATATTCTTTTACTAAATGCAAAGGCATTTCGTAGTGTGAAATTGTCACTACCGGTTCGATTCCATACTTATGCAATTCATCAAATACACGGTCATAGAATTCCAGTCCTTCCTGATTAGGCTCTACTTCATCACCATTTGGAAAGATTCGGGTCCACGCTATTGACATGCGAAACGCTTTAAATCCCATTTCGGCAAATAGAGCAATATCTTCTTTATAACGATGATAAAAATCGATTGCTTCGTGATTTGGATAAAAATATTGATCCGGGTGGATTTCAAAGTCAAAGCCTGGCTTTACTAAAAATTCATATCGGGCTTTACCTCCCGGAAGAACATCTGCAATATTTAACCCCTTATTCCCTTCATTATATCCACCTTCAATTTGGTTAGCTGCTGTAGCGCCGCCCCATAAAAAATCCTTTTGAAAAGGATAACGTTTCATGTTGTTTACCTCCAAATTATATTCCATATTAATATTGGCTTTTCTTATAAATTTATAATTAAGCTATTCTATAGTTTGTTTTTCTAATTAGTTCTTTGAAAAAAATGGTCATAAAAAAGAATACTACTTTTAGAAAAATAGTAAACGAGTTAAAGGAAAGTAGTTATTTGTCACACAAATTGAAACTTGTTCCATATATGTAACACAGCGTTTCTCCCAAAAACAGCAAGGAGCCCAACTTTACTTTAAGTGAGAGAATATACTAAGATGGAGAGTGATTATTTCATCACAGTTGGAGGCTTTACCTTGAATGTTATAGAAACAAAAAATAAAAAAATACCATACAAAACTATTTTTTTGTACCTGCTTGTAACACTCGCGTTTGTAGTATCACTTATTTTTGTGAACAATAATGATTCATTTTACGACCGTCCTATTGCTGTAGTGATAAAAACAGATATCACGGACTCTAGTGAAATGATAGACCAGTATGATAATAAAGATCATCTTTTCACACAGCAAATCCTAGCTGAGATAAAAAACGGGGATGAAAAAGGACAGGTTATTCAATTAACTAATGAATTTTCCACTTCAAAAGCATATGATCAAGAATATGAAGTTGGTCAAAAACTATTCGTATCTATTGAGAAAAATAAAGGAGAACAAACCTATTTAACCGGCACGATTAAAGATCTAAAACGTGATACTTACGTATTAATTGCCGCTTGGATTTTTGCGATTATCGTATTAGTTGTCGGCCGGAAACAAGGTTTCTTCTCTCTCATTAGTTTAGTAGTAAATGCCATGATACTCTCATATGCCTTAGACCTTTATCTCGATCAACTCGATCGAAACCTAATCGTTATTTGCAGCATAGCCGTCATTTTATTTACGGTTATATCTTTATTACTTGCTAACGGCTTTAATGAAAAGACCTATGCAGCCATCATTGCAACATTGCTTGGTACGTTTCTGTCACTGTTCATATCCTATCTTGTTATTTGGCTGACCTCTGAAGAAGGACTTCGATATGAAGAGCTTCAATTTATAACCCGTCCTTACCAAATGGTGTTTATGGCCGGATTATTTCTAGGTTCGTTAGGAGCGGTAATGGATGTAGCCATTACAATGTCTTCTTCCATATTTGGATTGTTTGAAAAAAATAACAACATTGCTGTAAAAGCACTGAAAAAATCAGGAATGGAAATAGGGAAAGATATTATGGGGACGATGACAAACATCTTGTTTTTCGCTTATATTAGCGGTTCACTCCCAATGTTGATCTTATATTTAAAAAATCACTCACCATTGGGATACACTCTTTCCATGAATCTTTCACTAGAATTAGCCAGAGCACTGGCTGGGGGGATTGGAATTGTCATCACCATTCCTATTGGTTTATTTATTACGATATTTTTCATTAATAGAAAGAGGGCAAAATTATGAATGCATTAGTTGTACTCGCAGTCATCTTATTTCTTTTAATGGCGCTCATTGGAGGAAAAAAAGGGGTACGATCTTTCTTAGCATTGTTCTTCAATTTTGCTGTCATTTTTATCCTTCTTTTCTTTTTGAATGACCCAAATATCGATCCGATCATATTAACGATTATGGCAAGTATTGCCATTAGCTGTATTAATCTCTTTTATATTAATAAAGTGAATAATACAACGATACCTGCATTTATTTCGACGATTATATCGATTGTAATTCTTCTTTTATTTATTATCTTTCTTACTAAAAATGCAATGATTCAAGGATTCGGTGAGGAAGAAGTAGAAGAGTTAAGTATTTTTTCTCTTTATATCGGAATTGATTTTACCAAACTCGCTGCATCTGTCATGATCATGAGTACAATCGGTGCTATTACGGATACAGCAATCGCTGTTTCATCTCCAATGCGGGAAATCCATTTTCACAATCCAACTATCACCCGAAAGGATTTATTCACATCAGGATTAAGCATTGGAAAAGATATTTTAGGCACAAGTACAAACACACTGTTTTTTGCTTTCTTCGGTGGATATTTAGCCCTGCTTATTTGGTTTAAGGATTTAACATACTCTTTTGGTGAAATTGTGAATTCAAAAATATTCAGTGCTGAGATGCTTACATTGCTTTGTGCCGGCATCGGTGTGACAATGGTTATACCTATTACCTCCTGGATTACATCATTGTATTTACTTAAAAATCAAGAAAAAGCGTGATTAAAATGGCGGTCTATCTCAATCAATGAGGTATACCGTTTTTTTTATGATAAAACGTTCCGGACAGAAAATACCTTTCTTCACCTTATATATATAGTAAAGAAATCTTATCTAAAAAGAGATAAGAGGAAAAAAAGGGTGACGATATTGAAGATGAACGAAGCAGTAGAGATGCTCACAAAAGCAGGAGTCTCTGAAAATATAAGAACACTCACCATCAGAAAATGGATAAAAGAAGGAAAAATTACGTCGGATGATACAAATGGAGCCAGCATTGATCACCAAAGACCTGAACCGCTACACCATAGTTTACGAGATGAGAAAAAAGAAATGATTAGACAGTTTCAATCACAATTAAAAGTACAAGAAGGATATATTGAGGGGATCAAAGCTCTTCATGAAAATTCTATAAAGCAAAGAGAACAGTTGCATCAGGAAATTTCACTTCTCAAAAAAGAAAAGAATGATCTACAAAAGGAAGTAAATTCTTTGCTAAAAGAAAATATCCGACTAAGAAATGAAATAATTAAGCTCAAAGAAAATTCCATACATACTAATTCTAGTAAAGCTCAAGAGCCAAAAAAGGAAACAGCCCCTCTACAAATACGTTTTCCATTACAGGATTATCGCGATAAATTAGGTCTATCAAAAGTGTCTGGAAAAAAAGAAGTAATGACTGCCTATAAAGAATTATTGAAGCTGTCCCATCCCGATCACGGCGGGCAACTTAAATCCTTTCAATACATTAAAGCAGATTTTGATCAGTTTAAGAAGGATTTTAAAACTAGATAAGGACTCAAAAAAGAATGGGAAGCAGAGTTATATATTGCTTCCCAAGTCCTTTAATTCTAGAATTCCGTTGAAGTAAATTCCTTCATTATCAAATCATGATTGATGCCAGCTGCAGCTCGAACACCTTGGCCTGCTGCGATGATTAGCTGTGAAGGTCCGGAAAATGTGGTATCTCCTGCAGCATAGACTCCCTCAATATTTGTTTTGCCAAAATCATCAACAATAATTCCATTCGTATTATTCAGCTCACATCCAAGAGAGATAGCAAGGTTATTTGGCTGCTGAAGATCAGTTGTAACAAAACCGCCCACTCGGTTCATCGTTGTACCGTCCTCAAAAATTACTTTTTCTAATTTACCGTTTGTCCCTGATAATGTTTCTATTCTCTCTTTCTTTATGATCAATCCTTTCCTTTCAAGTAGGAGTTCATCATCCTCTTTTAGAACTGACTTACCGTTTGTACACACGACTAAGTCATGACTCCATTGATAAATCATTTTTGCCAAATGAGCGGTATTGCTATTTTCACCGATTAATATTAAAGGTTGATCTCTCAATTCCCACCCGTCGCAGTACGGACAACTAAAGAGGCTCTTTCCATAGTACTCGTTTATTCCTTTTATACTCGGTAAATTCTCTTTAAGACCTGTTGTTAACATTACCTTTTTACTTGTAAACATTTTTCCTTCTTCAGTCGTTACTGTAAATAGGTTGCTGCTTTCTTTCTTGATGTCAACAACCTTTACTCTCTCTATTTTTACTGATGGATATTTACTAATATCTTGATGTGCCAACTCCCTGAATGCACTAGGTGAAACACCATCTCTCGTAATAAAGCCATGTGATTCCTGAGTAACATTATTTCTTGCTTGATTATTGTCAAACAATACAATCTTTCTCTTTGCTCTCCCTAAGACAAGAGCAGCATTTAAGCCTGCAGGTCCTCCACCGATAATTACACAATCTAACATTTGTTTTCCTCCTCGTATTAAATATTCCTCTATTATAGATATTATAGATATTTATAATCTATAATTAGATTAAAAAAATTAATTTGCGATAGAATTTATATTTTCAGCCATTTTTCCATCAACCTTTTTGACCAGATCTTCAATCGTTTGTGACCCTAGATAATCCTCCATCTTTCGTTCAGCTTTATTCATTACTTTTTCAATTAAGCAATTTTCCCGATTGTGCTGGGTATGATCTAAACTGCAATTGAATAATGATGATGTTCCTTCTATGGCATGAATGATATCCAGGAAAGAGATATCTTTCACATCTTTTATTAATTTATATCCACCGTTTACACCCGTAACAGATTCAATAAAACCGGATTTAACTAGAGTTGTTAATACTTTTGACAAATAAGTTGGCGAAACCTTTTGTACCTCCGCTAAAGGCTTTACCCCAATTGTTTTTCCAGACGGTAATAGCGCCAAATAAACAATTGTATGGAGGGCATAATTCGTTGCTTTGGAATATTTCATGTTCTTCCACCTTTAATTAAAGACTTAATAAATCTATAATATCTGTGATATTATGATATGTCAACGTTGAAGCTCCTCTATCATGTAATCAGTTTTCGATTTCCTTTAGAAAAGATAAAAGCTTTTCCATCCATCTTATATTCTCTTCTGATTGACTAAAAGCATGTTCACTAATAAAATGCACAGCTTTCTTTTGTTTATCATCTAATCGTTCCATTCGTTTTTTTATTTTTTCACTATTTTTTGAATCCCTAAATTCAGCCCAACGCTTCTTTTCCTGCTTAATAGCATCTTCAAGCAAAAAGACTGCTTTAAGAGGATCAATGAACTTAATTAAATATATGGATATATATAAATCTTTCAGATTAGATACTTCTTTAAAACTATGATAAATCTCTTGTTCAAGAAACTCTCTTCCAATTTTGGTTATTTTATAAAGAGTCTTATTTGGACGGTTTTCTATTTGAATGGTTTCTACTGGTTCTATATATCCCTTTTTCTGCAGTGCCTCAAAATTATAATAAAATTTTCCCTCACTCATTCTATTTATAGGTAATGCATCAAGTAAATCTTTCTTTAATTTGTATGGGTGACTATTTTCATCGGCTAAGCTCCCTAGTATAAATAATGAAACAGACAAGAGACATTCTCCTTTTTGATCATAAATTCCTTCTCATATCCTATCTGATACAACTGGTTCTATTTTCACTCTATTCATTATGGCATAAAGTGACTGTGAGATAATAGTCGGTTAAAGAATTGTCTATTGAAATCAAAAATGTTGATTAATAGGATGACTTCCCTATTATGTATTACTCTTTTTAAAATACTCTAATTAGAGTAAATTTATAAATAGAAAGATGATCAACATTTATAGACGTATTCATTTTAAGGAGGAATAAAACGATGATTAAAGAAGTTATTCCAATTAAAGAAATTACCAATTTCCGTTCACGTACAGAAGAGTTTTTCCCTATTAATTGGTACAAAGAAATGCTGCAAAAACATCCTGTATACTATCATGAAAAAACGAATACATGGAATGTATTTAAATATGAGGATGTAAAACAAGTATTAAGCAACTATAAATATTTCTCAAGTGAAGGATCGAGAACAACTATTTTTGTTGGATCCAATCATAAACAGGCAAATCCTTCATCTATCACAAACATTACAAATGTGGATCCACCTCAGCATAGAAAAAGCCGCTCTTTGTTAGCAGCAGCTTTCACTCCCCGCAGTTTAAAAAATTGGGAACCCCGTATTTATCAGATTGCATCCGAACTCGTTGAAGAAATAAAAGAAAATTCAGTTGTTAATATTGTCGATGCTCTGGCTACTCCTTTACCAAGTTTTGTTATAGCTGATCTTTTTGGCGTACCAATTCAAGATCGTTATCAGTTTAAAAAATGGATCGATATCCTTTTTCAGCCTTATGATGAAGAAAGACTTGAAGAAATCGAACTGCAAAAACAAAAGGCCGCACAAGAGTACTTTCAATATCTATATCCTATTGTAGTTCAAAAGAGGATGAATGTAACTGATGATATAATATGTGACTTAATTCGTGCTGAAGTAGATGGAGAAAGATTTACAGATGAGGAAATTGTACAGGTCACCATGTTGTTATTAGGTGCAGGAGTTGAAACAACAAGCCATGCGATCGCCAATTCTTTCTATTCATTACTCTATGACGATCCATCGGTATATGGAGAACTAAGAAACCATCCAGAACTCATACCAAATGCTGTCGAAGAGATGCTTCGTTATCGCTTTCATCTTTCGAGGAGAGACCGCACTGTAAAACAGGATAATAATTTATTAGGTATTGAATTAAAAAAGGGAGATGTCGTCATTGCTTGGATGAGTGCCTGTAATATGGATGAAGAAATGTTTGAAAACCCGTTTTCTTTAGACATCCATCGCTCAAACAATAAAAAACATCAGACATTCGGAAATGGTCCACATTTTTGTTTAGGAGCACCGCTCGCACGATTAGAAATGAACATTGCACTTGAGGTCTTCACACAAAAATTTTCCCACATTAAACCAGTGAACGGGTTTGAATTGGAAAAAAATCTTACAGTTTCCGCTACAGGACAATCCCTTACGAATCTACCGATGAAGGTTCATAGGTAAACAATAAATGGAATGATGAAAAGAGAACAGCATATCCTTGTTGTTCTTTTTATTGAATAAAACCGCTCATCTATCACATCCTAAGAAAAAACCTAAGGATGAGTAAGTTGATAGCTACTTTTTTTAGAATTGTAAACGCGATCTTTCTGTGGGCAGGTGTCATCAAGTTTCTTCCCAAACAATCTTTTAAACGATATTTACCTGTTACATTATTCTGTTCTTGTCTTTTATTAATCCAAACGCTCCTTAACCCCATTTTCAATTGGTGGAAGGTAAAAGGCGGAACAAAGTATATGGTATTTGATGCATTAGCGTTTATTTTCGGACCCTTTTTTACTATTAATTTGTGGGTATTTCATTTCACATACGGCAAATTTCCTTTGTATGCACTTTGTAATTTTATCATGGATGTGATTTTTGCTTATTTCTTTAATCCAATTTTTCAAAAGATTGGACATTACAAATTAAAGAAATTCAATTCCACAACCCTTTTCTGTATTTCTTATTCACTTGCTCTTGTGAATTATGGTTTTCAAAAATTAACTGAAAAAATAGATTCCAGCGACTCAGTTTAGTTAGACTATCTATACTTATCTATCAACCGTCTTGGTATAAGGCGGTTTTTTATTATCGCTATTACAATAGCTTACCTCATACTCCAAACTACTTTATAGGATTAAATATGTTAAAATTAACCTTATAGATCATAATTTGTTATGGAGTGAAAAATTTGTCAAGAAACACCTCCCATTTATATAGTGCTGATAATCAATTTGGTGAATCATTACCAGAGCAGATTGCTAAATATATTTTAGAAAAAATAATGAAGGGTGAAATTGGTCCAGGAGATAAAATTGTCGAAGAACATTTTGCCCAAGAACTTAAAACAAGTCGTGCTCCTGTAAGGGAAGCTTTATATTTACTGCAGATAAGTAATATTGTCGAGAGGATTCCAAGGAAAGGAACTCTCGTTAAATCTTTTTCTAGCATTGAAATTCGTGAATATACTGAAGTCATGATTGGGCTTATCCAAATGGCATTAGAGTTTTCTAAAGGAAAATGGACACCGGATTCTCTCCAATCACTAGATGAAAAGCTTAACCTTATGTCGAATAAGTTTTTTGCTAGTGAATTACTCGCATATCAAGAGTCATCATCTATCTTAACGAAATATCTTTTTGATGTTTCTAGTAATAAGGCTCTTAGCAAGTTTTATGATGAATCAGTATATATTCTTAATGTGTTTGCTAAAGTTAAATGGACCATTGAAACGATGAATCATTTTCACCCAAAGATGTTAGACATGGTATCCTGCATAAAAGAAAATAACATTGATCAAGCCAAGGAAATCATTCCAGCATTATTACTCGATACCTTAACAGAATAGAAGGTTTTACCTTCTAAAACAAAATTGTCGACAATCGACATTAATAGCGTTATCATATTTATAACAAACCTAAAGGAGGAAATAGACATGAGTTTTAAAGAAAAAGTTGTATTAATTACAGGAGCAGCTAATGGAATCGGACTTGCGGCAGCAAAAGCTTTTGCCGCTGAAGGAGCTAAATTGGCTCTGGTTGATCTAAAATTAGATGCATTGGAAAAGGCTGCTAGCTCCATTAAAGCAGATGATATTTTATTATTGGCGGCTGATGTATCCAAGGAGGAAGAAGTTCAACAATATGTTGAAAAAACAAAAAATAAATATGGACAAATCGATGTTTTTATTAATAACGCCGGTATTAACGGAAAATTCGGCTTGTTAGATGAACAAACTGTGGACAATTATCAAGCAGTCTTTGGTGTTAATGTTCTTGGAGCCTTCCTTGGATTGAAGTATGTCTTACCTATTATGAAGGAACAAAGAAGTGGTGCAGTTGTAAATACAGCATCAAACGGTGGTTTACTAGGAGCACCTGGTATGGGGCTTTATGTTGCTTCTAAACACGCAGTTTTAGGCTTAAACAAAACAGCAGCACTAGAAGCTGCCGATTATGGCGTTCGGGTAAATGCTGTAGCTCCATCAGGAGTCGATACACAAATGATGAAATCGATTGAAACAAATGCTATGCCAGGAAAAGAAGATGAAGCGCGCACTGCATTTGAAAACAGTGTTCCTTTGAAACGCTACTCAACTCCTGAAGAAATTGCAGATCTCATGGTTTTCCTTTCTTCTGATAAAGCTTCCTTTATCTCCGGATCTTATTATCGAATTGATGGTGGACAAGGCGCTACATCGGCTTAAATGTATATATGACAATAAAGCACATCTTTTTTGAGATGTGCTTCTTATATTCTTACTCATAGTGATATTTTTTAGTAGAAATCCAATAATACGTAACATAGAAAGTCAGGAGAATCCCTAAAAACACTGTCACCAAATGAATCCATACATCTGATTTAAGAGATCCGAATATTAATAATTCCATGGCATGACCACTCATACTAGCCGGATTAAATAGATCAATAACTGGATGAATGGTAACTATTATTCTACAGCCAATTAAGAAGACAATTGAAATCAAAGCAATGATACCTTGATTTTGAAAAATTGTACTGACCATCATCGTAAAAGATACGATAAAGAGAACCCATACAAGATAAAATAATAAGGCAATAAGCATAAGGAAAAATGGCACATTTGAAAAAAGATTAAGAACATATAGATACGCAGTTAAATATCCCAAAGCTACACTAATCGTAGCTATTAAATAATTTGATAATAGTTTACCAGTTAAATATGAAAGAACTGAAACAGGTCTTGTTAAGATAAATGGCAACATACCGTTTGTTTTATCTGCTTGAATTATTCCCATCATTGAAATGGCTAGAATCATAAGTCCCATCTGATCAAATTGAGACCCAAATGTGCTTGCGAGTACCTCTCCACCTTTTTGATTAGCCAAGCCCGAATCTATAGTAATCCCCTGACCACCTCCTAATGCTTGTAATATCGATGGCAAATAATAAGTGACAACTGGCTGAGTTATGCCTAAAAAGATAAACACGATCGGCAGCCATATCACTTTAAAATCTCGAACCATTTGAACAAACTCTTTTTTAGCCAATACAATACTATGATTCATTCCTCCACCACCAATTTTAAGAAAATTTCTTCTAACGTATCTTTATTCAGTTCAAATTTAACAATGTCAACACCATGATCTAGTGCATGTTTCAATAATCGATTTTTATTTTTTTCAATATCATCCATTTTGATTTTGACTTTTTGTCCAATTACCTCTACTTCCTTGACATATGAAATCTTTTTCATAATTTCTATCCATTCCTGATCTTTTGCTGTGACTTCCACATACAGTTTATTATCACTATTTCGACTTAACAATCGTGAAATCGTTGTGTCTTCAATTTTTGATCCACCTTTTATCATAACAAAACGTTCACATAATTCTTCTGCATCACTAAGTATGTGGGTCGATAATAAAATGGTTGTATCACTTTTTATTTCTTTTATGAGATTTAGCACTTCTCTTCGTCCAATAGGGTCTAATGCCGATACAGGTTCATCCATGATAATTAGTGATGGCTTATGCAATAACGCTTGTGCAATCCCAAGTCTTTGTTTCATTCCCCCTGAAAATGTGCCAACTCTAGAATTTCCTTCTTCTTTCAGCCCAACTTTTACTAAATTCTCTGGTATTAAATCATTCAATTCTTTCTTTGACAAACCGGATAGCTGCCCCATAAATAAAAGAGTTTCATTAGCAGACATCCAATGATAAAAGTTAGGATACTGTGGCAAATATCCAATTTTCTTTTTCATCTTGGATATGTCCTTTCCATTTAGTAAAACCTCACCGCTGGTAGGATTGATGATATCTGAAATAATGTTTAATAAGGTTGATTTTCCCGCTCCGTTTGGTCCGATTAACCCCACACATTCACCTGATTGTATTTCCATCGAAAATTCGTCTACTGCTGTTTTTCTTTTAAAGGTTTTTGTCACATTTTTAATTTCCAGCTTCATAGTCTTTTACTCTCCCTTCGTCCTATTACGAAATACAGGATAGGACCCAAAGTATTAACAAAAAGAATGACCACCATCCAGGTTAGCGCATTTTCCCTCGTTTTTCTGTGACGGTAAAGATCAAATAACGCCAGGAAAACCAAAATTGCTCCAACTGCCATAACAGGTAATACAATCGGTAAAAAAAACATAAAATCAATGTCTTTAAAGTCATTTATTCCATAGTGTAGTTCCATTTTTATTATTCCCCCTTACTTCATTCTCGTTATCAATAATGATAACGAGTTTTTTCACTCATTGCAATCATTATTCTCATTATTTATAATGAGAATTAAAATAACGGAAATTCAGGTGAGAATCGTGAGTAATAAAGTTGAGATTTTAATGCATCCTGTTAGAATGAAAATTTGCCAAACTTTAATGAGACATAAAGAAAATGGGCTAACCCCATTGGAAATGGTTAAATTAATAAAGGATGTCCCTCAAGCAACTCTCTATCGCCATATTCAAATTATGGCAGACGCAAATATTATACGGATTATAAAAGAAAAGAAAGTAAAGTCTGTTTCAGAAAAATATTATACTTTAAATGAAACAGAGGCAAAGCTTGATGTTGAGGAGTGGAAGAGAATCTCCAACGAGGAAAAACTGGACTATCTCTCTTACTACCAATTATCTCTAATGACACAATATCGAGCTTATTTAGAAAAATCAGATGAAAATGGACAGGAGGATCAAGCCACTTTTACTGTTGTAGAATTAAACTTATGTGAGGAACAATTTCAATCATTTCAGAGCGAATTAAACGATTTGATGAATAAATACTACAACACTTCTAGCGAAAGTAACGGAACAGAAGCCTCTGTTCGTACGATTGGGATTACAATTATTCCAGATGCATAAATGATCGGACCCAAATGGTGAATAGGCGTGAACTTCCTAGGTTCACGCCTTAATAGAATTTCATTCGTCTTACACGGTTTCCTGAGTCTGTCTGTATGAGCGAAAGCTTTTTATTTTCTCTACCAAATACTGAAAACCATATAATAGATATGCCTTATAGTGTATGTAGACAAAAAACTGTATACGGTTCAACCTCCTTAGGCGTATGATCTTGACCTTTTTTAAAATATCCATAACAATAAAAGCAAAAATCCCATCTGAAATGGCATTAAGCATAATATACTTTTTAAAGTCTTCATATGAAACCTTTAATAACCACATGGATAGAGGCATATAGGGACCAATACTAAAAGGAAGCTCATTTTTTATGAACAACTTCCGCTTATCATAAAACTTCCACCAGCCTCTCTTATTCCCATACAAATGATTAATGATTTCAAACAGAACAACAAAAATCTGCCCATGAATACCTCTTAAAACTTTTCTTACCTATGAATAACAATGTTAACCACGGAAAGATGATAATTGATAGATTAAATAGTAAATCCCTCTTAGTCATAGATAACACCACCTCAACTCCTTTTCACTCTCATACAGAATATCCAAAATCCACTAAAAACAACGCTTGATAAAGGATTTAATACAAAAAAGAAAAAGTCAGATCCAAGATTAGGCCATATCTATAATTATCATAAACTTATTATTCTTCAGTCATTGAGAAGTAAATAAAAATCGATATCATTATATAAGAGGACCGACCTATTATCTTACCCATATGATGGAGGCAGAAAAAAGTGAAATTCAAAAGAGCATTAAAACGAATTGCTATCTTTTTGATTCTATTGGTTTTATTTATTTTTCTTAATAACAGTTCAATGTTTACAAAAGATCGAGAAGATGTCGATCCCTACTTGCTTGCCCACAGAGGACTTGGACAAACATTTAGTATGGAAGGAATTGAAGGGGATACATGTACAGCAGAGCGAATCTTTGACCCCGAGCATCCTTACCTTGAGAACACCATTCCTTCAATGGAAGCAGCATTTGATGCCGGAGCCGATATGGTTGAGTTTGATATAAAGCCCACAAAAGATGGACAGTTTGCTGTTTTCCATGACTGGACACTAGAATGTCGAACAAATGTTGAAGGAACAACGAAAGACTATACGATGGCAGAATTGAAGAAAATTGATATTGGCTATGGATACACAGCTGATAATGGAAACACCTATCCGTTTCGAGGAAAGGGGGTAGGACTCATGCCTTCTTTAGAAGAGGTCTTGTCCCACTTTCCAAATGAGTCATTATTAATTCACATGAAAAGTAATGACCCGGAAGAGGGAATTCAACTGGCTGAATATCTATCTAAGCTACCGAAAGAACGCTTAAGCCAATTGACCATTTACGGAGGAGATGAACCGATTGCATCTGTAAAAGAACAAATTCCTGAGGTACGTGTCATGTCAATAGCTACCATGAAAAGCTGTATGATTCCGTATATTGCGATTGGCTGGACAGGTTATATTCCTTCCTCTTGTGAACATACACAGTTACATTTACCTGAGAGTATTGCTCCTTGGATTTGGGGTTGGTCAGATAAATTCTTAAACCGAATGGAAAGCGTTGATACAAGGGTTATTATTGTTGCAGGTGATGGCGGCTGGTCAGAAGGATTTGATCATCCACTGGATTTGGAAAGACTACCTTCCGACTATTCCGGCGGCATCTGGACAAATCGCATTGATAAGATTGCTCCCGTTTTTGAAGATGGATCAATACATTAACCGCTGAAGATCAGCCTAACTATTTACATCCAAACTCTTACTTATATGTCTAGTAGGAGTCTTGGTGTTTGAGTTCCATTGCTCTTACTGTACTTAATCCAATAGGGAATTGTATAGCAATAAAAAAGTCCTGTAGAACAGAACTTGCTCTACAGAACCTGTCTAAGAATCCATTTTACTGGATAGTTTCTGGCACCAGCATCTATATTCCCTTCATTTTTGCGGCTGCGAGTGCTGGTTTTTCTGCTCCTGTGATGGAGCTGCCGGCAATGATAATATCGGGTTGATGTGAAGAAATCACATGTATGTTTTCTAAATTAATTCCCCCTGCAACGGCCACTTCAAAATCGAAGCCCTGAACAAGGGAAAACAATGTTGTATTAAACGTTTCTTCCGTTTGCTTATCCTTACCAACATGAAGACTGACAAGCTTTACACCGAGTTCTTTGAGCTCTTCAATTCGATTTCTAGAATGAACCTCTAATAAATCAATCATGATTTGCTTTCCCATTTCTTTTGCAACCTGTAATGTATCTTTAATCGTCAAATCAGATGAGAAGGCCATAACGGTCGTCATGTCGGCTCCTGCTTCAAATGCTTGGCGTGCTTCGTGTTTTCCAGCATCACATGTCTTCATATCAGCAAGGATTAGCTTGTCAGGGAAAAGTGAACGCATTTCCCTGATAATTGACATTCCGTACTCTTTAATAACCCCTGTTCCTATCTCAATGATATCAATGCTGTTTTCTGTTTCCTTCGCGATGCGAATGCAATCCTCTTTGGTTAGGCGATCTAATGCTAACTGTAAGTTCATTTTAACACCTCATTTTATCTTTTGTCCCAAGTCCGTCATCCAATTTTCAAATGGAGCTGCCACCTAGTTCTTTATCTTTCAATCCGTTCTACTTCCCCAAGCCTTGCTTGAACATCTACCAAATATGGCAATCCCTCATTATCACCCTTGACACTGACAACCATCGAACCAATCGTGTTCGCGAAGTGAAGTGTTTTCTCAAGGGACCAATCATGTAAAATCCCATAAATGATGCCAGCATTAAAGCCATCCCCTGCCCCAACCGTGTCGACCACCTTAGATGCCTTTACAGGTGCTGACGTTACTATTTCACCATTAAAATAACCGACAGAACCTTTATCACCTAGTTTAATGGCAATAAAAGAAATCCCAGAGTCTTTCACTTTTTCGATAATAGTCGCCGGATTCTTTTCACCGATAATAATCTCCATTTCTTCGTCACCGGCAAGTAAAATATCAACATGTGGCAAAATCTCTGACAATACTTTTCGTGCTTCTTCCTTACTCCACATGCGAAGTCGGATATTAGGATCGAAGGAGATTTTTAACCCATTCCTTTTCGCAAGCTCAATAGCCTTGTGAATAACTTCAATATTCCTCTCCCCAATTGCAGGATAGATGCCTGTAATGTGTAAAATTTTTGCTTGTTTGATATAAGCCTCATCTAAATCATCGGGTGTCATCGTGAGAGTCGGAGATTTATCCCGGTAATAAAAGGTCCGGACATTTCCATCCTCCATAATCTCTTTAAAATTTAAGGAAGTCGGATACCCGTCAACAAACTCTACTTGGGATACATCGATTCCTTCTCCACGGGTAAAATTGAGAATGTATCTACCAAACTCATCGTTTCCTAACCTGCTAATATACCCTGCTTTTAATCCAAGGCGCGCACAGCCAATCGCTAAATTTAGCTCCGCCCCGCCAATTTTTTTTTCAAAACCATTAACAAACTTCATCGGTCCCGTTGCAGTTGGGTTAAAAACAACCATTGCTTCTCCAACCGTGATGACATCCTTCATTGTGATTCCTCCAAACACTTTTTCCGATTATTAAGAAATGAAAGCAGCTCTATTTCGCACGATTGAGGCGAAAGGAAACTGCCTATTAAGTTCTTGAATACAATTCTATTTCTCCATTTCGGGCAACAATCACTTTATCTGCCATTCCAGCAAATATCCCTGTATCTATTACACCAACCATCTGAATCAACTTTTCATGTAAGGTTACAGCATCATCGATTGGTCCAAAGGAGCAATCGATAATGTAATTTCCGTTATCCGAGACAAAGATTTGATCGTCTTTTCTTCTTAAAGTTGGAGTCCCTCCAAGCTTTTTAATATTCTCTACGGTCACTTCAAACCCAAATGGAAGAACTTCTATTGGCAGTGGGAAAGTTCCTAGCTGTGAGACCATTTTCGATGCATCGCCAATGATGATCAATTCATCGGCACAAGCATCGACTACTTTTTCTCTAACTAGTGAACCTCCGCCTCCCTTTATTAGGTTTAAAGAGCGATCAATTTCATCAGCTCCATCAATCGCCAAATCAATATGAGTAGTTGCCGAAAAATCGATTAGCGGAATGCCAAGTTCTATCGCCAACTTTTCTGTCTTTTTAGAGGAAGGAATTCCTTGAATCTGAAGTCCTTCTTTAACCCGTACGCTCAGCTTCTGAAGAAACCAATTGACCGTAGAACCTGACCCCAAACCAAGCGTCATTCCATTTTTTACGTATTTTACGGCTTCTTCTGCCGCAATGACTTTATCAACCTTCATAAAAAAATACACCTCTTTTAAAATAATCCTGGATTAATAGCTTTTGGAATGAAAAATGCAATATCCGGGAAAAATGCGATAAATAATAAGACGATAATAATAATGACAATATACGGAATGACTGCCACAAAGGACTTTTCAATTGACATGTCACCAATTTTTGCTGCAAGTAAAAGACAGAGACCATATGGCGGTGTAATCAAACCAACAGCTAGAGTAATAACAACAATTAATCCTAAGTGGACCGGGTCAATTCCAAATTCCAAGGCTGTTGGCAAAATCACAGGGACGAATAAAATCATAGCTGGTATCGCATCCATAAATGTTCCAATAAACAGGAAGAACGCAATAACAATAACGATAAACAACCATTCTGCACCAACATTATTCGTGAAGAATTCCTGAGCCATTGTTCCTAATTGGTAATAACTCATTAATTCTCCAAGTGCGCTTGCACAAGCCAAGGCAAATAGTGACAGAGAACTTAATGACAACGTATCCATTAAAATTTTCGGTAAATCTTTGACTTTTAACGTTTTATAATAAAACATACAAACAATTAAGGTGTACAGTGATGCAACAGCTGCAGCTTCTGTAGCAGTAAAAAATCCTGTAATAATTCCTCCAATAATAATAATTGGAGTGAGTAACGCAGGGATTGCTTCAATGAACAACTTTACAAATTTTTTCACTTCTACACGTTCTGAACGCGGAAATTTTTTCTTCACAGCAAGGATATAAACAAAAACCATCATGCCAACCCCAATTAAGATTCCTGGTATAATCCCGCCAAGGAATAATGCACCAATGGAAGCATTTGTTAAACCCGCAAAGATAATCATTGGAATACTAGGAGGGATGACAACACCTACCGTGGAAGATGCAGCAGTAACCCCAACAGCCATTTCTTTGTCATAGCCTTTTTTGAGCATGCTCGGAATAAGAATCTTACCAACACCTGCTGTATCTGCTTGCGACGCTCCGGATACGCCTGCAAACATCATCGATACAAGAATATTCGCATGGGCCAATCCCCCGCGAATTGGTCCAACAAGTGCAAGTGCCAGGTTAATTAGCTTTTCAGAAATTTTCCCCGAGTTCATTAAATTTGCTGCAAGAATAAATAATGGTACCGCTAATAAGACGAATGAATCGAGACCATTGACCATTTTCATTGGTACAGTGGCTTCAGGAGTGTAAGGGATTCCAAATATACCAAGTAACGCTACGATCCCAATGACAAAGGCAATTGGTACGCCAATTAACATTAAGACAATAAATAATCCAAGAAGTAAAAATCCCATTATCCTCTTACCTCCTTCGCATTTTGTGATTGGATATGATGAATCAAATGAGAGACAGAGTAAATAATCATAGTCCCAGCCATAGTCGGAATGGCTATCCAAATGTATCCCATTTTCATTTCAGGAAGTGTCGCCCATGTGTAATTCCAAAACTCTTTTACGACGATCAACCCAAGGAAGAAAATACAAACATTAAATGCAATTAAAACAAGGTCATTAAAAACATTGAGGGATACTTTCTTTTTTCCCGTTAATTTTCTGATGAAAAAATCAAAGTTAAAATGTTCACGACGATTGACCATCACTGCCGCTCCCATGAATATTGCCCAAATAAAGGAATAGTTTGCAACCTCTTCGGTCCAGAGTATCGATATTCCTAAATGTCTTGTAATGATTTGCAGTAAAATCACTAAAAAGAACACTGTTAAGAATAAAATACCGATCGTAATTTGTAGTTTTTCAAGTGCCTGCACAAAACGCTTCATCCCTATACCCCCTTAGATTATTCCAAATCAATAATCTTCTGTAGTAAATCTTCTACTTCGATTTCTTTAGCCAAATCTTCTAAAATAGGTCTAGCGATATCAATAAATGGCTGTGTATTAATTTCATTTACAACCGCTCCTTCGGCAACGGCCTTTTCCTTATATTCTATATCTTGCGAATTAGTAGCCTCACGCTCTGCTTTCACTGAAGCTTCCGCTGCATTTAGTAAAACCTCTTGATGTTCTTCAGAATATTGATCAAATTTTTCCCCATTGATTAACAAAAATCGGGTAGTGTAGTCATGTCCCGTTTCGGTAATGTACTTCCCGTTTGGTGTTGTGTGATGAGATTGTTGGACAAAAAACGGGTAAGCGTTTTCAGATGAATCAACAACATCCTGTTGTAATCCTTGATAAAGCTCTCCCCAAGAGATCCCTGATGGAATCGCTCCAGTTGCTTTCCAGAAGTCGGAGACAACACCTGATGTTTGTGTTCTTAATGAAACACCCTTTAGGTCCTCTACGCTGTTAAGCGGTTTCTTTCCATAATAATGTCGAACACCTGCAGACCAATAACCTAATAGTTTAAAAGAGTTATTAGATTTCTCGTTAATGATTTCTGCCATCTCTCTACCCACTTCTCCATCGACAGCGCTTAGCCAATGGTCATAGCTTGTAAACAGATAGGGCGCAGAAAATAAATCTACTTCTCTAATTCCTGTTTGGGTCATAAATCCGGGGGAAACGAGTACCACATCTGCAGCACCTAATTGAAGTTTTTCAACAAGCTGTGATTCCTCTGTTCCAATTGTTCCTGCATGTACTTCGACTTCAATACTTCCATTTGATTCGCGCTCCGCCACCTCTTTAAACTTCAACATTCCTGTTTGATAAGGATTGTCTGGAGACGTTTGATTATGTGCAGCAATTATTTTAATTTTGCCATCTCCATTTGTTTCAACTGCTGTATTATTACACCCAGTTAATAGTCCAATGGTTACAATAACGAGTAATAGAAAAGTATATTTAGATTTCAGCATGCTCCCATCCCCCTTATGCTTTAAAGTTCTGCCACCTTAGCAACATATTGTTTTGCGCGTTCCGTTAATTGAGTGTAATCACCTTCAGAATTTAACGCTGGAGCATTCACCAAATTACTCCCGATTCCAACTGCCTTGCAGCCTTTTGATAAATACTCATTCATATTGTCTAAGGTTATTCCGCCTGTCACCATTGCTTGAACATGTGGAAGCGGTCCTAAAATATTTTTCACATAATTTGGTCCAAACGCATCTGCCGGGAACACTTTTACCATTTGTGCACCGTGCTCATAAGCAGTTTGGATTTCCGTTGGCGTCAAAACTCCCGGAATGTTTAAAACCCCATACCGATTGGTTAATGTCAATGTTTCGAGATTTAGTGTAGGTGATACAATAAAGGTAGCTCCTGCCATAATCACCTGACGAGCGGTTTCAGGGTCAAGCACTGTACCTGCACCAATATTTACTTGCCCCCCTACATGTTTAACGGCAGTTTCTATGACTCTAGTGACATTTGGTGTTTCCGCTGTAATTTCAACAGAAGTGACTCCACCCTTTGCCAACGCTTCTAAAATCGGGACAATGTTTTCTTCGTTTGCTTTACGAATGACTGCAACAATTTTATTCTCTTTAATCACATCTATTAAACTCATTTTTTAACCCCCTTTGCTATTCTAAGTTTGCATGTTTTTGATTTAAGCTAGAATGATTTTTGCCTTCCGGCTTTTGCAGTAAAAGATAAACAATAATAGCATCTAAAAGTAAATGGGCGGATTGGTCAAACTGACTTCCAAGCGGCTGAATCGTATCAGGCTCTGAAGCAAGCCGCTTTTTTGTGGCAGCCGGAATTGTAATCGTGCAATCGCTAAGCTCCCCAATAACAGAATCTTTATTCGTTGTAACCAAGGCTACTTTTGCTTCAATCGCCTTTGCCTTTTTAGCATATTGAAAGAGAGAACCTGTGCTGCCTGAACCAGAAATCGTCAGCAATAAATCCCCTGTTTCAATACTTGGAGTAATCGTTTCACCGACAACATACACAGGATATTCACTATGCATCATTCGCATCGCAAACACTTTTCCGACTAATCCGGAACGTCCTGTACCTGCGATGAAAATACGCTTTGCGTTTTGCAGTTCATTTGCCAATTTAGCGGCTTGATTTTCGTCAACTTGGGCTAATACTCCAGAAATTTCTCCAGCAATCGTTTCAATGATTTTTTTCATCCTTAATCACCTTTCTAATAAAAATTAACAAGATTCTCGTACAATTAATGTTGGTTCAAAACGGTAGACTTTCGCTTGATTGATTATTTCTTTCGTTTGAATTCTTTCGAATAAGAGATTTGCTGCCTTTGCCCCCATTTCAAATGAAGGTTGGGCAATGGTCGTTAATGATGGACTGTAAATATCTGCAAAAGAGACTTCATCAATCCCAATCACCCCGATTTCTTCAGGAATACGCATTTGCTTTTTTTTCACATACGTTAATAGCTCCATCAAAACATGATCATTTGTTGCCAGTATGGCTTTAGGCGGATCTTTTAAATGGATTAATTTTTCAATCAAACTCTGCATTTCTGAAGTCTTGCCACTAACGATATAATCTTCATTAAGTGGAATTTGATACTCCTGTAATGCGTTCTTGTACCCATTAAGTCGTTCCATACGTGGGGTAATCGCATGTTCGAAAGGTGGAGATAACAAGGCTATTTTTGAATATCCATTCTTCACCAATGTTTCAACCGCTATAAATGCAGCTTTTTCATTATCTAGTAATACTGTGTTTGTTTCGATCCCTTCAATTAAGCGGTCGATAAAAACGATTGGATAGTTCTCTCTTACTAAATCCTGATATAATGCTACATTTCCACCTGTTGGAAAAGCGATAATGCCATCGACTTGCTTTGCTCTTAACATATCAATATATTTCTTCTCTTTTTCCGGTTGATTATCGGCATTACAGATAATCACGTGGAAATCCTTTTCATTGCAAACATCCTCGATTGCTCGGATCACCTGTGTAGAGAAGACATGCAAAATGTTTGCAACGATGACCCCAATCGTTGTGGTTGACTTTTGTTTTAAACTTCTTGCTAGAATATTCGGTCTATAGCCAAGAACATTAATGGTTTCTTCGATGCGCGCTTTAGTTTGCTCTCCCATATAATCGTAGCGCTGGTTTAAATATTGGGATACAGTGCTTTTTGAAACACCTGCATGTTGGGCGACATCTGCAATCGTAACCTTTTTCATCTATTGGACTCCCTTAGTAATATGAATATTTTTATATTAGTTTGAGTAAATCGGTTTAGTAAATCGATTTAGTGAAATTATAAACCATATGTAAGCGTTTCACAACCCCTTTTTTTAAAATGAGATAGAAAAGCAAGGAACTGAATAATGAATATTTTTCACATATTGTGGGACGCTTTCCTTCATGTTATAGTGTTGTAAATGCATCTGCTAAACCGGTTTAGTAACGATTCATATAGGAGGTTGAATGATGACGAAGGTTATTTTACCTACACTCATTTTTAATAAACCTATTTCTATTGAGAAACAGGTTCCAAAAATTAAAGAATACGGTGCTGATGGAATAGAAGTACGACGGGAGTGTCTAACAGATGTCTCAACAGAATTGGAGATATTAAAACGATTGATTGCAGCTTCTGACTTGGACCCTGTTATCTATTCGGTTCCGATAGAGTTATGGCAAGATTCTTATTCCTTGAATCCGATTGCAGAGACATCCATTAAGGAGGCTGCGTTTCTAAATGCTACCCATATAAAGTTTTCCCTTGGAAAGTTTGATGCGAACAAGGCTGACACAGACCTTTTTGAGAGATGGCTGAATACCAATCTGCCAAAAAATTTGAAAATGTTAATTGAAAACGACCAATCCACATATGGAGGAACGTTACTTCCAATCTTATCCTTTTTCCAATGGAAGAAAGAAACATCTGTCGGCATGACGTTTGATGTTGGCAATTGGACAGTCAATCAAGAGGATTGGCTTCATGCTTATCATTCATTAAACCAATGGATTGAATACCTCCACTTAAAATCAGTTACAAAGTTGAAAGACGGATGGGAAAGCATACCTCCCTCTAATGAACACTTAAAGATTCCTTTTCCAGCCTTTACAGCTATTGAATTTCCATTAGCCAATCCTAATAGTGAAGCTCCACAATGGGTGAACAAACTCAGAAAATAATGCTAAAAACGCAGAGGTATTACACTAACAGGTTCGGTTACTGGGGAGAAAACATTAAATAACAACCTAATTAGGGACACAATTCACATAAGAATTGGTGTCCCTTTTTTTGTTGTTATATCAATATTTTAAGGGATTTAACACACAAATTAGCATACCAATTGGATACACCGCATAAATTTATGCGGTGTTGTTGAAAATTTTGTTAAAAATATTGCGAATTGGATATATTTTTGAAGGGATACCTTGCATTATTAGGTAATATACTTTATAACTGATTAAGGAGGTGTAAAAATTGGAAATTAACAAAGAGGTTTTAAAAGGACATATTGATACATTAATCCTATCGTTATTACATAGCAGAGATATGTATGGATACGAATTAGCAAAATTGGTTCGTGAAAAAAGTGAAGAACAATTTGAACTAAAAGAAGGTACGCTTTATTTGTCATTAAAGAGATTAGAAAATAACAAATGGATTTCTTCTTATTGGGGTGATGAACAGGGACCAGGCGGAAGAAGAAAATATTACAAACTTACACCATTAGGTGAAGAAGGTTTTGAAGAAAAGCGTAAAGAATGGCAATTTGTTAAAAAAATTATTGATACATTTATAGAAGGGGGAGAATAACTTTGAAACAAATTGATAAATATGTAAATTCAATTTATAAAGATGTTGCAGGAGATAAACAAGAAATAGAAGATTTAAAACAAGAAATGCGTTCGCATTTAGTAGAAGCTGTCGAAGAGTTAAAGGTGAAAGGGAAAACAGAAGAAGAAGCTATCCATATTGCAATCGAAAATTTTGGAGGTAAAAACCAAATTGTAAAAGGATTATCCGAATTCTTCAAAGTCCAAAAGAAATTTACTAATTATGTATTATCGTTTGCACTGATTTTCTTTGTTTTTGGCATGGTAACACTTGTTTCTTCCTGGTTAGAAGCGGAACACTTTTACAAAAAGGGCGAACAATTTGGGACAGTAGAAATAGAAAAAAATGCTATCTTTAATGAAGTTTTCGATGTTCTTGACACTACCAATAAAATAAGCAATGTAGAAGAAGTACAATTGATGGACATTTTTAATAAATATCCAAATCAATTGAATTTATTAGCCGTTTTTCCAATGGAGGATTTAAAAGGATGGTTAGAGAAAAATGAGGTATTGATTGGAACACCAATGACACATTTCCCAATAGAATATAAATATGTAGCCACTGTAATTGGAAACAATAAGATAATCGAAAACAAAGAACAAATTATGCCCAGTGATTATGACTTGGGAACTGTTATAATGGCAAAGGGACATTGGATTGTTCAATATGAATATAAAACTTCATATGAAAATATAATAGAAGAACATCATCAATTAAATTATTATGCTCCAAACACTTGGACTTTTTATCAGTTACCTATTTTATTCTTTGCCTTATTTATTGCACTCGGTATTGTTTGGCTGTTCTTAAAAAAGCAAAACAAACAGTTAAAAACTGTAATGAATTAAAGTGTAAATTTAAAAATTGAAGACTAAGAAATAGCAACTGACTAATTCAGTTGCTATATTTAATGCTATTTAATATCAAAATGTGTGTTAAAACAAATGCGAATTAGGTTGTAAATTGAAGTTTTCTCCCCTTCAACCGAACCCGGTAGTATTTAGTATTACACCTCTGCGCTCACCTTTCGGGTTTTACCCTGTTACGGTAAATCCAAACGTCATTTAACTTATAACAAAAAATTTAAATACTATAGAAACTTCATATTATACTCGGCTTTAAAAATGTCACCCATTTCAAGCTTATTTATTCCAAGTTTCTCCTCCAGTTTTCCGGATGTATGATATGTATCTGCAATGCCATACCATGGCTCAATACATACAAATGGAGCCATCGTACCATCACCTGCCATATATTTTGACCATATTCCTACAAACGGAAATGCTTCAAACATGACTTCTACACCGTGACCCGATTTAGTTGAAATCAATTTAATATGATCAATATTACTGTAAACAAGAGCATCATCTTTAAATAGAGAATCAGTAAGCTTGATCATTGAAATATCATTAGCCGTTCCTTTCTCATGAATAAGGGAATCTTTTAGCTCATATTCCATCACATTCTTATTTGTAGATGGCGTAAAGTGTAAACGATAGTCCTCAATTGCTTCATTTTCTAATAGTGGCACCTTAAATGCAGGATGCGCACCAATAGAAAAATACATAACCTCTTTATTTTCGTTTAGAATTTCCCATTGAACAACGAGTGAATCTTCTTTAAGTTCGTAATGAATAAAAGCTTTAAATTCAAAAGGAAAAATTGATATATACTGTCCAGCAGACTCAAAAACAAAAGAAACCTTGGTTTCCGATTTAGCATGCAGTTCAAATGTGACATCACGCAAAAAGCCATGCTGGGACATTGAGTAGGTCTGACCATTAAATTCATATTTGTCTTCTTTTAATCGTCCGACTATCGGAAATAAGACCGGAGCAACACGTCCCCAGTATTTGTCATCTCCTGACCACATATAATCGAGTCCATTTTTTTTATGCGTTACTTTACGTACTTCTGCTCCATTGCTTAAAAACTCTACTTTCAACCAATCATTTTCTATTCCAATTACCATCTTTAAACCCTCATCTCTATCTCGTATTCATATCCTAATTATACCCTTAACGATATATATCGCTAATAAAGAGATAAAAACTTTTTATTTTTAATGAACTTTTTTTCCTCTTCATTTGTATAGTTAGTAAAGATATTGATGGGAGATGTTACAAATGGATACTGGTTGGATTGTTTCTCTTATTGTTGCAGGTTTTTTAATGATTTTTATTTTAGTGATTGCGATTCCAATGGATCGTAAATATGTTGTTCGTGAAAATGGTAAAATCAATTATAAGAAAACGAAAATATATTTAAGGTGGAACGTTTTTGATACACTAACCCTAGGACTATCAATATATTCCATTATTTGTGTTCAAGCTCTTAATTTCTTGGTTTCTAGTGGTGAAACGATTGAAAATGATTTTGTACAATTTTTTACAAACCAGGGACAGGTTTGGACACTTGTCTCAATATTGTACTTAATAAGTAGGGTATCTATGACATTGAAAGCTATTAAGGAACGCTGGGGCGATGAGATTGAGTGAACGAGAAGAGGAATTGATGATCGCTTATCAAAATGGTGATGAAGAAGCGTTAGAAAAGATCTATATCCTATTAAGACAGCCTCTTTATTCGTTCATTTTTCGTTATTCTAGAGATGAGCAATTAGCCATTGATATCGTTCAAGACACATTTGTTAAATTACAACGCTATAAGCATGACTACAACCCAAGGAAAGGCAAACTCAAGTCTTATCTTTTTCAAATTGCCTATCGATTAATGATCACAAAATTAAACCGACGTAAAAAATGGAGATCTCTATTACCCTTTCTTACTCCAATACAAAAAGAGGAATTTCGTTATATTGAAAAAATGACAATTCGGGAGGCCGTTGCAAAGCTACCTGAGGGACAGCGTGCAGTTGTATTACTTTTCTACTATCACGATATGCAGCAAGAGGAAATAGCCAAAATCCTGGGAATACCAAAAGGGACAGTAAAATCAAGATTACACATGGCAATCAAACGATTAAGAGAAGAATTGGAGGAAAAGGAATATGAGACAGGATCTAAATAAGGATCATCATCTGCGTAAGAGATTAGATGAATATCATGTAGATATACCCGATTTTCCCATGAAACCTAATCGGTGGGAACGATTCTTACACTTTCTTGCTTCACCTGCAAAAGATCCGCTTGATCCATTAATTTCAACTCCTAACGGACTATTAGTTCTAAAACTTGTTCCAATAATCGGAACCACTGCAATTGCATTCATACAAGTTTTATTTATTTTATAAAAGATACTAAAAAATTTCATCTTAAAGGAGTACACATCATTAACCTAAAATGGTGTACTCCTTTTAAAAGATTACATACATGTAAAGTCTCCCTCTCACGATACACGATGATTTTCCTCTCTCCTTGCCCATACATTACTCCTGCCAATGATATCCCTTTATATCAGAACGATAAATATTTTGACATATTTTTATTAAAAACGGGAAAAGTAATCAAGATGTTAATTATACTTTTTGAAAGGGGATTTCCCATGAATAATAAGTGGATTCTTATGTTAGTAGGAATAGTTTTTTCAGCGATGATTGCTGCGGGTTGTAATGCTGAGCCAGATCCAGTACCTCCTGCAGATGATCAAAATCAGGTAGATCAAGAAAATGGGACAACCGATAATGATGGTAATACCGATGACAATTTACCTGGCGTTGATGAAGATGATACGATGATGAAAGATGATGAAAAAGATACAGATCCTGATCAAGAAGATGTAATTGAAGATGTAGAAGATATGGGCGATAAAAATAATAAAGACGAATAGACGATAGTGGTTGGAAAAAACGCATGACATTTTTTTATGTCATGCGTTTTTACATAAATCGTACTATTCCCGCCAAAATTTCGTATATTCCGCTTTATCCTGGATATTAAATTCAATCATTTTCTCAAGCAATTCGTAATTCACCGGCTTTTTCCAAGGAATTCGAAATAACCCTTTGGTAGCACTGTAGCCCGCTTGTGCAATGTCATCAGAAAAGCGTGCAATACCTACTTCTTCTGGTGAAACGCTCATATGTTGCTTCGCTGTGGAAAAGCCGATAATATATGTGCCATGATCTGTAAACATTGGGGTATTCCACTTTATTTGCCCTTCTAAATTAGGAAACCTATCCACAACCCATGCTAAAACTTCCTCTGTTCGCTCACGGTGGTCGGGATGATCAATACCTGCTAAATATTTTACAAAAACGTCCATATACTTCCTCCTCTATTACTATCACAATTGCTACATTTCAAAAAGTTGAGCCAGCATTTAATGTTTCCGTTCTACTACAGTGCTTTATGAAACATAATTATATCATGATTCCTCATGTATTAAATATTCTGCTGATCATTTCTGAAAATTAATTACATATTATGGCCGCTGTTTTTGATACTTTGTTTTTTAAAAATGTAAAGATAAAGGTAAAAATGAGTTCGTTCCATTGCGCTCCACTATAAAGTAATAAAATATTATAAGCAGCGATGTGTGTGAAACCATTCTAATTATAAAACGCACCGTTTATTCTTAGTAGATTTACATGCTAGAATTAAAGATACCCTTATAAAAAAATTAACTAGATTTAGAAGGTGCTGTTTATGCCGGACTGGTCTTATCATCCAATAAAAAAACTCTTACTCAATAAGCTCCATGCAAAAACAAGTCGGGAGTTTCTTCATAAATCAATGAGTACAATAGCATCCACTCCTGGAGGTAGGTCTGTTATTGGCTTTTTGGGACATATGAACCCTCCACAGGAACTTCAAAAGAATATGTATCATACAAAATTTTCTTCTCCTGTAGGGTTAAGTGGTCATATTGATCCAAATATGTCAGGTTTAAATGCCTTTCAAGAATTAGGTTTCGGATTTTTAGAAATAGGACCCATTGTGTTATACGGGCCTTCGGATAAAAAAGAACCGAAGTGGGAAAAAGGAAAACTTCTGTTTTCAAATCAGCAGGAAAAGGTTCCTCTCAAACTGGTGATAAAAAAATTAACAAGGCTAAATATCCGTATTCCTATCATTGCTAAAATAGATGCACAAGTTACTAGAAATGAATGGGAAATCATTGTGCAACATTTAACCCCATATGTAGACGCATTTATTGGAACAACCGAGCAAATACACTCATATATCCAAAATAATAGGTCACAGTGTTTGGATCGTTCTTTTTATGTGTCTTTTTCTCCTGATGAACTAGATCATATCAACAGACAATTGAATGATTTAACACAACATTCATGTATTGGTGGCGCAGTGATAAATGCACCACGTCAAACTGACGGCAGCTATTGGTATGAAGCCACACTTGCAAATGAGCTTTTAGCAAAAACACTAAAACGGGTTAAAACTCTATTTCCTGATCTAATTGTTATAACCTCAGGTGGAGTGGAGACACCAGAAGATGCTATTTCATTAGCTCGTGCCGGTGCAGATTTGTTCATGTTAACAGATGGCTATGTAAAAGCTGGACCAGGGCTGCCGAAGCGAATTCATGAACGATTATTATATGAAGAAATTCAACAAGAGAATAACCAAAACTGGTATTGGTCATTTCTATTTGGACTCTCTATCTTAATTGGTGGTATCATCGCCTTATATTTTGCCTTTACAAGTATTATCCTTCCTTATGATGAAGCCTTTATTGGACTGACTAAAGCAGATATCTTACAAGTAAATCCACTTATCCTGGCATTTATGTCCCATGATAGAATGGCATTAGCCGGCACGATGATATCCGGCGGAATCATCTATATCCAGCTTGCACGACATGGAATAAAATATGGTATGCATTGGGCTAAAATTACGTTTCATAGTGCAGCAATCATAGGTTTCCTTGGAATTTTTCTTTTTATCGGCTTTGGGTACTTTGATTGGCTACATGGTTTGTTTTGGCTTGTCTTATTACCTATCTATTATTTTAGCTTCAGAGAAGGAAAAAAGATTACCGATTTCCCTGCTTCTAGTCATGGTAAGAATGATAGAACATGGAAACTCGGTCTTTATGGACAACTCATGTTTATTATTCTGGGCTTTTCAATCATTGTTGGAGGTATCGTTATTTCCATAATAGGTGTTACAAATGTGTTTATAACAACAGACGTAAGCTTCCTGTGTATGTCTCCACAAATGATCGATACATTAAGTAACAATTTAATTCCTGTTATCGCACACGACCGAGCTGGATTTGGAAGTGCACTAGTAAGTGTTGGTTTGCTTGTTTTAATGATCTCATTATGGGGGTTTAGAAAAGGAGAGTACTGGATTTGGAATACCCTTGCGATTGGAGCATTACCTGCATTTATAGCTGGTATTGGGACGCATTTCTATATCGGTTATACAACCTTTATCCATTTACTGCCTGTTTACTTTTTAATCATCTTATATTTTACAGGTCTAGTATTATCTTATCCTTTCTTAAAGAAAAAATAAAAACTCCCCTTAAGATAGACAGTTGTTTATGTTTAACCTATCTTAAGGAGAGTTTAACAAGCTTTATTCATTGCATTACACTTTACGTATACCCTTTTTAACATTTCAACCGTCATTTTCATTATATAAAGCTTCCATCACTCTTCCTATTTCCAATAAGTAGGCTTCTTCTTTAGGTGTTAATAAAGTAGGAAACTGAAAATTCATGACATCTGATTCCATTCCTTCCTGTGCTTGTACAAGTTGATCTGCAAGCTCTTCTTTATTTTCGACATGTTTTGTTGCCAATTCAGTTAGTTTAACTAGAACATCAAATGCTTCTGGCGATTGTAGTGAAACTTCATCTTCTATCAATTTTTTCACCGTTGCCAACCAATCTAACATTTCGACATCTAATTGTTGACGATGCTTTTTGGGAAGAGAAAAAAATTGTTTCGCAATGTCTTCTGAAAAATATTCTTTTACCCATTCCATTTGGTCTTGTTCATGTTCCATCTGAAAAAGTAAAGAACTTAAAACCGTCCACGTGATCGACTTTCCATTTTCGATTAAGAATTGAACACGCTCTACTGCTTCAATTGCACGATTTAACTCGTTTCTCTTTTCTGTCAGAAGATTATGCTGCAAGGGTAAAGATTTATTCAGTTGAGTAGCAGCATCCGTATCATTTTCAATTATTTTTTTTATTTCCTGTAATGAGTATCCTAAAAATTTTAGAGACTGAATTTGTTGCAGTTTCGCTAATTCAGTTAACCCGTATAACCTATGACCAGAGCTGTTTTGTTGTGTTGGTTTCAGTAAACCCATTTCTTCATAAAACCGTAATGTTCGTACCGTGATCCTTGCTCGTTTTCCAAACTCACTAATTGTAAAAAAAGATTCTTGATTTTCCATTATTCAACATCCCTCCATAAATTTAGGTTAGCATATGACGTACCGGAGGGCGCAAACCGAAAATGAATTGTGCGAATAAAATTGCACTAATTAGTTGAAAGACCCTCACAACCTATCCGTATTAGATTCATGAATAGTGTAACATTAGTGTGGATTGCGATTTTTTCACTTTGTCTGTACATTAAAACCCTCAATCCAAAGATTGAGGGTTCTCGTCATTCAAAGATTAATTTTCTTCAACTTCTTTACGATTTTTCTTCAACATTTTTGAAAGTACCTCATATACAATCGGCACAATGACTAATGTTAAAATGGTTGACGATGTTAGACCACCAATTACTGTGATGGCTAATCCTTTTGATATTAGGGCTGATCCTGCACCCTCAAATACCATTGGAATCATCGCGCCAATCGTAGCAATAGCTGTCATTAAGATCGGGCGTAGTCTTGTAGCTCCTGCTTCAATAATCGCATCACGTAATGACATTCCATCGCGTTCCATATGAATAATACGATCTACAAGAACAATCGCGTTTGTCACAACAATACCGATTAACATCAATAGCCCCATCATAACCGATACAGAAATTGTTTCACCGGCGATCCATAGCCCTACAAAGGAACCTATTACGGCAAATGGTAATGAGAAAAGAATCGCGAATGGTGCTAAACCTTCACCAAATGTGACAACCAAGATAAAGTAAACAATGAGAATTGCTGCAATCATTGCAATACCTAGTTGTGTAAATGTTTCTTGCATGTCAGCCGCAACACCAGCGACTCCAGTTTCTACACCTTTAGGTAAATCCAAATCATTAATTTTCTCATCTGCTTCAGTTGTTGCCGTTGAAACATCTTCAGTCGTTACTGTACCAGAAACAGTTGCATAAAATTCCCCTTTACTACGGGATAGTGTGTTATAAGTTGTACCCTCTTCTGTTTTAACTAGCTCAGATAAAGGCATTGTGGAACCTGTAGCAGTAGGAATTTCTGTTTCAAGTAGTTCATCGATTGATGTTGCGTCCATTTTTTCTTCGCGTTGAACGATAACATCTATTTCTTCTCCGTCATTTTCCACTGTTGTTAACACTTCTTCAGAGCCTGTAGCTGATAATGCTCCAACGATTTGTCCAGTTGTTAAACCATATTGCATAATATCATCGTGATCTATTTTCAGCACATGTTCAACATATGGATTTTCCATATCAGATTCTACATCTTCAAGGTTTTCTACCTCTTTTAATGCGCCCTCTACTTGATTAACTGCCTTATTTAAATCTTCTAAATCTTCACTATACAGTGTATAGCTTACTTCGTTTGTTGCCATTCCTCCGCCCATCATGTCCTGGGATTTCCATTCACCTGATTGGTCAATGTTAAAGACATACTCTTCAACTTCTTCTTTTACATCGGAGAAATTTTCCGTATCTTCATTAAAGAATAGATACATTAATGCACCGTTTCCTCCACCCATCATCATCGTGGATGCGTCTGCACCATCACTATTGTTAAATGATAATTGAACAGTCTCCAGATCATCACGCTTCATTAATTCTTTTTCAACTTCTTCAAGATTTTTTAACGTTTCATCTTCAAGTTCACCTGTAGCTGGTGTATAAGTCAAATACAGCACTTTTTCTTCTTCAGACCCCATAAAACTGAAACCAATTAGAGGAGTCAGCGCAAGTGAGCCAACTAATAATACGATCGCAATTAAGGATGTAATGATTTTATGATTTAGTACTTTTTCTAAAACACCTTTATACCAAGTTGCAATTCTTCCAACCTCTTTATGCTTCGATGCTTTTTTCTCTCCGTATAATTTCTTACGGAATAAGAAGTGAGAGAGCGCCGGCACAATTGTAATCGCAACAAGTAATGATGCACCAAGAGCAAATGTCATTGTTAAAGCAAATGGTCTAAATAACTCACCAACCATCCCGCCCACTAACATAAGTGGTGCGAAGACCGCAACCGTTACAAGTGTAGAAGAAAGAATTGGTTTAAACATCTCAATTGTTGCTTCACGAATCAACGCACGTCCTCGAAGCTTCTCTTCTTCAAGGTGCATCCTTCTATATATATTTTCCACTACAACAATCGAGTCATCGATAACCCGTCCAATCGCAACCGTAATCGCACCCAATGTCATAATGTTTAATGTTATATCAAGCCAATTTAAAAGCAAAAATGCCATAAAAATAGAAACTGGAATTGATATGATGGAAATAATCGTTGATTTAATATCACGAAGGAATAAAAGAATAATAATGATCGCGAACAAACCACCGAATAATGCTTTTTCTACCATCGTGAAAACGGAATCTTCAATTGGTTCCGCTTGGTCTAACGTAACATCGATTACTAAACCATCTATGTCCTCTTCTTGTTCCGCAATTAAATCTTTCACAGCATTCACAACGTCTACTGTGTTTGCCTGTTGTCCTTTTGTTATTTGGACAGAAATAGCTTCTTCCCCATTTGTACGCGAAATAGATTGTACCTTACCAACTGTTTCTATCTTTGCAATATCCCCTAATTTCACAAATGGATTTGGATTTTTCTCTGATGGTGTAACAGGAATTAGCAGCTCTTTTAATTGCTCAACCGTTTTAATATCACCATCAATAGAAAGAGCTTGTTCACCTTCTTTATATTCCTGCAGGCCTAGAGATAAGGCCATATCACTTGCTTGAACCATTTGCTTAACAGTATCCTCAGTTAAGCCTAACTCTTCCATTTTTGCATGGTCGTAAGTGAATTGAACTTCCTCAAGATGTTGACCGGTAATCGTTGTAGATCCAACTCCATCTATTTTTTCTATTTCCGGGAGGATTGTTTCTTCAACGGTTGTAGATAAGTCAACAATATCACCCTCTGTGCTGCTGATAGATAACGCAACAACCGGCATCATATTCATACTAAGAGCCATTATTGTTGGTTCTTCAGCATCCTCGGGTAATGAAATATTATCAATGGCTGCTTCAAGTTCACGTTTTTTCTCATCCATATCTACGCCATATTCATACTCAACCTGGACTTGAGCGACGTTTGCTGAAGAATTGGAATAAACAGCCGCAACATCTTCAAGGCCCTCAATATTCTGCTCCATTGGCATCGATATTTCATCCATTACTTGCTCGGCCGTTGCCCCTGGATAAACCCCCATCACAATTAAATACGGAATAGATACATCTGGTATACTTTCCATTTTCATTTTTGTCCCGGAATATAAACCTGCAACAGTTATAATGATCGTTAATAACCATACAGCAAGTTTATTTTTCAGGACGAAGTTGACTAAACTTTTCAAAAATGACACCTTCCTCTTCCTTTTGATTAAGGTCGATTACTCTGATATAATGTAAATGCTAATGACCAGTTAGTCACAATAAACTAAATATAACTGACCAGCCAGTCATGCGTCAATTTTTTTGTTAGGCCATTTGTCATTATTTACGGCTATGATTAACAAAAGTTTCACATTTATTCCGTATTCGTTA
The DNA here is from genome assembly GCF_020524345.1 of Metabacillus niabensis. Lineage (GTDB taxonomy): Bacteria > Bacillota > Bacilli > Bacillales > Bacillaceae > Metabacillus > Metabacillus niabensis_B. The sequence goes on along the minus strand of NZ_JAIVLH010000016.1, from coordinate 1,987 downwards.
TAATATAAGTTCGAACTTGGGATCCGGGGGTTATTTTTATGAAAGCGAAAGATATGCAAATTATAGAAGTTGGGATGAGACTTTTTGCGAGTAAGGGATTTTCTGCAACCTCCGTTCAAGAGATTGCTTCAGAAAGTGGCATTTCCAAAGGTGCTTTTTACTTACACTTTAAATCAAAAGATGATCTATTGTTAGCCATACTACAACATCATTTTGATATGATTCATAAAGCATTTTCCGAAGTAACAAAAGACATTCAAAATCCTCGCGATAAGTTAATCCGGGAACAAATGGCTCTGTATTCTCATTTTATTACCCATCGGGAACTTCTCGTCATGCTGGCTAAAGAGCAGGCTATCCCAAGAAATGACACGATTAAACAGCTTCTATTTGAAAAGCAAATGGAATCAAATCAGCATTATCGAAAAAGAATCATTGAGATTTACGGACCGGAAGTTGAGCCGTTCTCATGGGATATTACCATTATCCTTGAAGGAATAGTTAAATCGTATATGGGTGTTCTATTGTTTTCAACACATGATTTTGATTTGAAAAGCCTGACCGAATTTTTGCATAATAGACTGGACAGTATTGTAAAAGACATTCATAAAGACAAACCCTTCTTAACAAAGGATAAAGCAGAATCCATTTTGGCTAATTTTTTATTCTCTGATCATCCATCCATGTCAAATGTACTGAAGAATCTTGAAGAAGAAATAGAAAAACTGGGGTCAGATGAATTAGTCATTACTCTTCAAGTATTAAAAGAGGAAATCGGAAAGGAAAAACCTAGATTACCAGTTATTCATGGTATGTTATCAAATTTCGATGGTTATCCAACTCTTGATTCATATCGATCTTTTATTTCAGAATATTACTCAACTAAATAAACTTACTTATCCTCGTTTGACTGTACTGGTCATGGTGATCTCACTCACTATGTACTTAGTTACGGTCTATTTTTATTGGTATTAACTCTATGGAGATACAGATTTATTGATCCCCTACCCCCTCTCGTTAAATCATTCAAATGAGGCCTTCCTGATAAGAGTTCCTTTGTTATTAAAGAACGTAGCACATCAACATTCTCTTCTTAGTTGAATGGATACTTTTTAAGAAATTTATACTAGAAGATTAATAAATCCTTGCACATTTCTTAATAAAAACTTAAAAATGATTGACTATACTGTAAATATTCCAGAACGTAATACATTCTGCTCACATATAGATTTTAAATTGAAATATGGAGGAAAAATAGTGGAAGATTCGATTATGTTTACAATTCATTCGTGGTATATCCTTGTCCCAACTTTTATTGGTATCTTACTATTTATGATGTTTGAAACGTTTCTTAAAAATAAAAACAGCTTGGGGCAATTTTTCCTTTTAACATCCTTTTTTCTTTATTTTTTATGTTTGGTACATCTAGTTTTCTTCCCTTTAGATGTAAATATAGGAAAATACGCAAATCTAATTCCCTGGTATATGTCTATTAATTTTATTCCGCTAGTAACAATTGATCTCAAAACATTTCTACTAAATATCATCATGATGGTACCGTTTGGCATGTACCTGCCCTTACTTAATAAAAAATATCATTCATTGAAAAAGGTTGCCTATCATGGATTATTGATTAGCTTATCTTTTGAAGTGATTCAAGCAGTCATTAAAGCAACACTAGGAAATGGGAGAAGTTCGGATATTAATGACCTTATTGCCAATACACTTGGTGCTGTGGTAGGTTTCTTATTATTTAAAAAAGTAACGAAGGTAGCTCCGCTAAAGGGTTTAGTTAATAAGGTAAGTCTAGTTAAGGAAGCTTAAAAGAGGAGCATGTAAAAACCACACATCTTTTTAAGATGTGTGGCCAGGCTGTCGAGAAACCTCGGCAGCCTATTATTTTTATCTGAATACTTTAACTTTTCACCGCGTTAATTTGGTATAATATAGATAACTAATTGGGAGGGTGATATTTATGTTCAATACA
>NZ_JAIVLH010000015.1 GCF_020524345.1 Metabacillus niabensis | reverse complement strand
AATAAAGTAAAAGATCTATAAAGAAAGGCGACTATCCGTTCATTTTTGAACGGATAGTCGCCTTTTTCAATATACATCCTTGCAAGGCCACTAAAAAACGTAAGTTTTTCAGTGGCCTCTTATGCGGGCTATCTTTTTTTGCTTTTCACCTTATTTTTTTTCCGCTAACCAAGAAGCGACAACTTCAGCATCTGCATCATTTAATAATCCTTTTGGCATACCGCCTTGTCCATTAATAATGATGCTTTTAATTTCATCTTCACTGTATTTTGCACCAACTTCTTGTAATTTTGGACCTGATCCGCCTTCAAGGTCCCGACCATGACAACCGATGCAGCTTTTTTGAACGATTTCCTCAGCATTGCCCGCTGTTTCAGTTGTAGTACCGCCTTCCGTTGTTTCTTCTGCTGGTTCTTCAGCACCTCCGCAAGCACTTAACACAAGAACTGTTCCAAATAATAAGGCCAATAATTTTGTTTTCATAACTGCCACTCCTAGCACATCATTATGGTAAATACTCCAATTCAAGGATATTATAACCTATCTATACCCTTTTGAAACCCTCACCCAGCACCTCAGATGCGTCTGTCACCGTGACAAAAGCATGTGGATCGATATGTCTGACAACTTGTTTCAATTTTGTGAATTCTGTTTGATCAACCACACACATTAACACTGGACGTTCATTGTTAGTGAATCCCCCATGTGCAGCAAGCCTTGTGACACCGCGATCAATTTCATGTAAAATTGCATCCTGCACTTCCTGCTGTTTATTCGTAATAATCATTGTCATTTTTGAACGGCCCCAACCAATTTGGACAATATCAATCGTTTTGCTTGTTACATATAAACCAATTAGCGCATAAAGACCTCTTTCAATATCAAACACAAAAGCAGCTGATAACACAATTAATCCATCTATAAGTGCCACACATGTCCCAAGTGATAAACCTGTATATTTATGGATAATTTGCGCCGCAAGATCTGTTCCGCCTGTAGATGCTTTTCCCCGGAAGACGATGCCAAGACCAAGTCCTATACAAATCCCGCCAAAAAGTGATCCTAGTAACGGATCCATTGTTGCAGGCTCCCATTCTCTGGTGAGGTACACCACGAATGGAACAAAAATCGTTCCAATCAATGTTTTGAAACCAAATTGTTTTCCTAAAAGGATAACACCTGCAATAAATAACGGGATATTAAAAGACCATTGCACATAAGCCGGCTCAAATCCAAATGTGGCGTCAAGAATTGTACTGATTCCACTCACACCACCAGAAGCCACTCGATTAGGTAATAAAAATAAGTTAAAACCGATGGCGACAAATGCAGAACCAACTACTATGTATATATACTCCATGATTTTTTCTATTTTTGGATTTTCGATATTTCTTCTTTTCATGTTCAAACCATTTTCCTCCCTATTCACATAGTGAATGATCCTAGAAGAGTATAGCACCTGAGTTTTCCTATGTGAATAACAGCTAGATAACGTGGTAGTGAGGTAAAGAAGTTATGGTTAGTGTTTGTTAGATGTGGGGATTTTACACAAGGAAACTTTGGGGTGATGTTTTTTGGGGGAGAAAAAAAACGCACTTATGTAGGCGTTAGTTATTTTCACGAAATCATTCTGTGTCATTCGATTGTTCAATTAATGGCATTCATCCTCTGTTTTTTGGTTCAGTATTTTTAATAGGGCGACAACGTCTTCTGTTTGAGACCGTTCTATTCGATTTACTGTTTCTTTAATATCTATTACATCTGATTTTAATTTTCCGGTGTCATTTTTAAGTAGGTTAACCTCGGTCTTTAATTCTTGTGTATCGTTTTTTAATAATTGAACATTCACCTTAAGTTCTTTTGTATCTGTTTTTAGAAGCTTGACGTCTCCTTTTAGTTCTTTCGTGTCTGTTTTTAATAATTGAACATCTCCTCTTAGTTCTTTCGTGTTCCTTTTTAATAGCTGGACATCTCCTTTTAGTTCTCTCGTGTCCGTTTTTAATGACTGGACATCTCCTTTTAATTCTTTTGTGTCCGTTTTTAATAACTGGACATCTCCTCTTAATTCTTTTGTGTCCGTTTTTAATGACTGGACATCTCCCCTTAGTTCTTTCGTGTCCGTTTTTAATGACTGGACATCTCCCCTTAGTTCTTTCGTGTCTACTTTTAATATCTTAACGTTAGATATTACTCCTTTCATATCCTTTTGTAGTTCTAATAAGATGTTCAGTATTTGTTTCTCCATAGTCTCTATCACCTCTCTTAGATTTTTCACCTTATGTATTTACCATTATTATGACATGTTTTTTTTCAGAAGAAAAATAGCCAAAAGTAAAAAATCACACTGAATTTAATACATAATCAGTGTGATTTTTTACTTTTATATTATGAAAGTTTTGAACGTAAAAAGGCATCAATAAATGGATCTAGCTCTCCATCCATTACCGCATGAACGTTCCCGATTTCTGTGTTTGTACGGTGGTCTTTTACCATTGAGTATGGGTGGAATACGTATGAACGGATTTGGCTTCCCCAGCCAATGTCCTTTTGTTCACCACGGATTTCCGCAAGCTCTGCTTCCTGCTCTTCAATACGCTTTTGATAAAGTTTTGCTTGAAGCATTTTCATCGCACGTTCACGGTTTTTAATTTGTGAACGCTCTGTTTGACATGTTACAACGATGTTTGTTGGTGTATGTGTGATACGAACGGCAGAGTCTGTTGTATTGATGTGCTGTCCACCGGCACCACTTGCACGGTACGTGTCAATTTTTAAATCTTCTGTACGGATTTCAATGTCGATTTCTTCATTGAATTCAGGCATGACCTCACAGGAAACGAATGACGTATGACGACGCCCTGATGAGTCGAATGGAGAAATACGGACTAATCGGTGTACGCCTTTTTCAGCTTTTAAATAGCCATATGCGTTATGACCTTTAATGAGAAGTGTTACACTCTTGATCCCTGCTTCGTCACCTGGTAGGTAATCAAGGGTTTCAACCTTAAAGCCTTTTTTCTCTGCCCAGCGAGTGTACATACGAAGAAGCATGGAGCCCCAGTCCTGTGACTCAGTTCCACCTGCACCCGGGTGAAGCTCAAGGATGGCGTTGTTTTTATCGTGTTGTTCGCTTAGTAAGAGTTGAAGTTCAAAGTCGTTAAGTTGTGAAACAAGTTCTTTCATTTCGGACACAAGTTCACCTTGCAGGTCTTCGTCTTCTTCTTCTTTTACAAGTTCATATGTTAGTTGAAGATTTTCGTAGGATTCGTTTAGGTTGTGGAATTGGTCCACCATTTCTTTTAGTGCGTTTGTTTCATTGATAATGGCTTGTGCTGCGTTTTGGTTGTCCCAGAAGTCCGGGGCTGTCATTTGTGCTTCTAGTTGTTGGATTCGTGCTTCTTTGATGTCGAGGTCAAAGAGACCCCCTGAAGTCCGCTAAACGTTTAGCTGTTTTTTCAAGTTCTTGTCGAATTTCTACTAGTTCCATATTGTTCACTCCATTTATAAAATTAAGTCTTCTTAAATTGGCCGTTGATTTCCGCTGCAGGCATTCGCTTTCCGTGGGCGGTCCGGGAGCCTCCTCGGCGCTGTGCGCCTGCGGGGTCTCCCTAGGACACGTACTCCCACAGGAGTCTCATGCCTTCCGCTCCAATCAACTTATTGCTATAAAAATCGTAAGAATAAAATTAACATTCTAACTGCTATTTACTCGCAAACAAGAGAGAGGTGTTCAACCTCTCTCTTCTTCAATAATTGTTTATTATATCCTGTAATGGCTGTGGAATGCTAGTTATTGTCCGCAGCAGTTTTTATATTTTTTTCCGCTTCCGCAGATACAAGCGTCGTTGCGGCCGATTTCGACCACTTTACGTTTTGGTTTCTTTTTCGGTGCTTCGTCGCCTTCTTTTGGGTGTACGGCTGTTTGTCCTTGTGCCACTTCCTGGCGTTCAAGGTTGTTGCGGATTTGGGCTTTCATGATGAATTTTGCGACATCTTCTTCGATGGCAGCGATCATGTTTTCAAACATGGCGAAGCCTTCCATTTGGTATTCACGTAGCGGGTCGTTTTGACCGTATGCACGTAAATGGATACCTTGACGAAGTTGATCCATTGCATCGATATGGTCCATCCACTTTGTATCAACAGCACGAAGAAGGATTACTTTTTCAAATTCGCGCATTTGTTCTTGGCCGAAATCTTCTTCCTTCGTATCGTAGTGTGCATGTGCTTTTGCATAGATAAACTCAACCATTTCTTCCGGATCTTTACGACGAAGATCACCGATTGCCAGCTCATCCTCTTGAAGAATATTCGCGTTCATATAATCAAGAATTCCTTCAAGATTCCACTCTTCCTCTACCTCATCTTTAGGAGTGTACATGGCAACTGCACGCTCGATTGTTGATTTCAGCATTTTCTCAACGATTTCTCGAAGGTTGTCAGAATCAAGAACCTCGAAGCGCTGTTTATAAATAACTTCACGTTGTTGACGAAGAACATCATCATATTGAAGTAACTGTTTACGTGCATCAAAGTTATTACCTTCTACACGTTTTTGCGCTGATTCAACTGCACGTGAAACAATTTTGCTTTGAATTGGCTGGGTATCATCCATCCCAAGACGATCCATCATGTTCATCATATTTTCAGAGCCAAAGCGGCGCATCAATTCATCTTCCATGGAAAGATAGAATTGCGTAATACCAGGATCACCTTGACGACCGGAACGTCCACGAAGCTGGTTATCAATACGACGAGATTCATGACGCTCTGTCCCGATAACAGCTAACCCGCCAAGTTCACGAACACCTTCGCCTAGCTTGATATCAGTACCACGACCAGCCATGTTTGTCGCAATTGTTACTGATCCCCGATGACCTGCGTTTTCGATGATCTCCGCTTCTTTTTCATGGTTTTTCGCATTCAAGACATGATGCGGAACGCCTTTTTTCTTTAAAAGCTGTGAAAGTAATTCAGATGTTTCAACCGCAACTGTCCCAACTAACACAGGCTGACCCAAGTCATAACGTTGCTTCACTTCTTCCACAACAGCACGGAATTTACCTTCCATAGAACGGTATACTAAGTCGGCTCTATCATCACGAGCGATCGGTTTGTTTGTTGGAATCGCCACAACCTGCATGTTGTAAATATTACGGAACTCTTCTTCCTCTGTTTTGGCTGTACCTGTCATACCAGACAGCTTTTTGTACATACGGAAGTAGTTTTGGAATGTGATTGTAGCTAGTGTCATGCTTTCGTTTTGGATTTCAAGGCCTTCTTTTGCCTCAATCGCCTGGTGAAGTCCATCACTATAGCGACGCCCCTTCATTAAACGACCTGTAAACGAGTCGACGATGACAACTTGTCCTTCTTCCACCACATAATCCACATCATTTTGCATTACGAACTGGGCTTTTAACGCCTGATTAATGTGGTGTAGAAGCGCCACATGTGAAATATCATAGAGATTTTCAATTCCGAACGCTTTTTCAGCTTTCGTCATACCTTCTTCAGTTAGCTGAACTGCCTTTGTTTTCACATCATATGTGAAGTCTTCTTCTTGTTTAAGTTGACGGACAAATCCGTTCGCTTGAATATAAAGCTTCGTTGATTTTGCCGCCTGTCCGGAGATAATCAGCGGTGTTCTCGCTTCATCGACTAAAATCGAGTCAACTTCATCGATAACGGCAAAATTAAGCGGACGCTGTACCATCTGTTCACGATAAAGAACCATGTTATCACGTAAGTAATCAAAACCTAATTCATTATTTGTTGAATACGTAATATCTGCAGCATATGCTTCACGCTTTTCATCTTTGCTTAGTGAATTTAAGTTAAGACCTACTGTTAAGCCTAAAAACTCAAACAGCTGTCCCATTTCATGCGCATCACGACTAGCTAAGTATTCATTGACTGTCACAACATGTACACCTTCACCGGAAAGTGCATTTAAATAAACAGGCATCGTGGAAGTTAATGTTTTCCCTTCCCCTGTTTTCATCTCGGAAATATTCCCTTCATGTAAGGAAATACCACCCATTAACTGTACTTTATAAGGATATAATCCCAATACACGCTTCGCTGCTTCACGAACAACAGCAAACGCCTCTATTAATAAATCATCAAGCGAAGCACCTTTTGCTACGCGATCTTTAAATTCTTCTGTTTTTGCTTTTAAAGCCTCATCAGATAAGCCGTTCATTTGACCGCTTAACGCTTCAATCTGATCAGCCATCTTTTCATAACGATTTAACGCACGTTTGTTAAAATCAAACACCTTATTTAAAATTCCAAGCATGTAATACGCTCCTCTGTGTTTAGAGTGAAGATCATATAAAACTATTGTCTACCCTTTATTTTAGCACTATTTATGGTGGGGGACAACTGAACAGATGACTAAGTGGGAAATTGTCTGGGGAGGAAAACTTGAAAGTTTGCTTGTGTAGGTGTATTTGCTTTAAAACACTTAAAAGTAAAGTTATTCATGGTGTTTTTTAAACCGTTAAACGTAAGAACCGGTTCGTTTCATTTCGCTCTAGACACAAGATTCGCCGGGAGGAAGCCGAGCATCCCCAGCTTCGCTTGCGGGGTCTCGGCCTTTTTTCACTTCCTGCAGGAGTCAAGTGTATTCCGCTCCATTCCACTATCGTTGCCGAAATTATATCTAGCATAAACCATTACGTAACAGTATTGTATACAAGTTTTATATCATGAGTGCTTACTTAAAGTAAAAATGAGTAAGGGTTATCTGGCATAACTTTCATTACTCCGATATTTTATTTACAGACCCTATTTAAAAGTGATTTACAGGTTTTCAGGTTCACTCACTTTTGCTTTTTTATTAAGATGTAAAAACACATTCGTAATCATTTTTGAAAATAAAACAACAAATACATATAACAAAAAAATATAAAAGTAATTTGCTCCATTTTTCAGATGAAAGAGATGATGAGCCACAATTATTGGTTTAAATATAAAGGATAAAAATAAGATTAACCCCAAATTATAAAGATAAAAGTTTTTCTTATTTTTTAAGATCCATTGATACAACAAAATAAATAACACCGGTACTAAAGAAGTGTCAATTCCAACATGGATCGGTAAAAAAGGGACTGCTTTATACGGATATTCAAAAAAATTATATCTTGTCCCTATTGCGTCCGTGTATACCATCCATGCATGGATATTAAAACCATAGAAACCTAATAAAAATACCCTTTTTTTATCAATAAGAAAATATAGAACAACTAATGGAATAATAATAAAACTAACATTTAACCAAAATTGCCAAGTATCGAAAGCTGAATAATCCAGCCAGTAATCGATCCATCCATTTGAAACCTTTTCTTGAGTTTCTTTTAATTCTTTTAGCTGATTCAGCTGTTCTTGTGGGAGATCCTTCCTCATACATCCACCTCTTATATAAGTTGGTCGTCTTATTATTGGCAATTGTATGGAAATAAAATCCCCCTTTTTTATTCTGCAAAAAAATAATTCATATAGTTAAGGAACGATCAGCGAAGAAAGGACTCCACCTCTTCCTTTGTCGGCATTCCTGATTGTGCACCTAGCTTAGTAACAGATAGAGCAGCTGCAGCATTGGCAAACCGACTGGCCTCCATCAATGATCGTCCACTGCTAAGAGAAAAAGCCAATGCCCCATTGAACGTATCTCCCGCCCCAGTAGAATCAACTACGTTGACCTGATATCCGCTAATAAGCTGCTCCTTCCCCTCTTGTTGGAGCTGAATTCCCTTTGATCCTCTTGTAACAATGCTTTTTGTTTTTAATGCCTCTGCTTCTTCCTGTGATAGATTTGCACTTGAAAGAAGGCTCTCTAGTTCATGTTCGTTTGGTGTGAGATAGCTTGACTGGAGAACCAACTTTTTAGGCAGCTCCTGCATTGGTGCTGGATTTAGGATGACTGGTACATTATGTTTATGTGCTAATTCAGTTGCCTCAATAACGCTCTCTATTGGTATTTCTAATTGAAGTAAAATAATATCCGCATTTGCAATTAGCTGTTCATGTTGTTGAACAAGTGCTGGTCTGAGTTTATGATTGGCACCTGGAATCACGATGATGCTGTTGTCTCCTTCTGATAATGTAATTGCAGCGACACCGCTCGAAGTATCGGACATGGTTTGGATGTGTGATGTGTCGACACCTTGTTTCTGTAGATGTTGTTTTAGCTCACTGCCAAACGCATCATCACCCACACAGCCAAGTAAGGTCACATCCCCTCCCAGTTTTGCAGCAGCCACTGCTTGATTTGCACCTTTTCCACCGGGTACTGTGATAAACTTTTCACCTAGAACGGTCTCGCCAACTTTTGGAATTGTGTTTGTTTGAGTTACAAGGTCCATGTTGATACTGCCAATGACAACGATTTTTGGTTTCTTCATCGTGTGTTTTCCCCCTCAACGTAAAACAGCGCCCTTAAAGGCGCTGCTCATTTTATACATGTGGCTCAATTAAGCCGTACTTTCCATCTTTCCGTTTATATACAACATTTGTTTTATTCGTTTTTGCATCCGTGTAAACGAAGAAGCTATGTCCAAGCATATCCATTTGAAGAATGGCTTCCTCACTGTCCATCGGCTTAAGATTGAATCGTTTTGTCCGAACAACCTCTTCATCTTCATCCAGCTCATCCTGTGGCAGATCCTCAGGCTGGTAATTGCTAAACACAAACTTTGGAGCACCCTGCTCACGAAGCTTGCGGTTCACTTTTGTTTTATGTTTTCGAATTTGTCGCTCTAATTTATTCACCACAAGATCAATCGCTGCGTACATATCCTGGTGATTTTCCTCTGCACGTAGAACCAGATCTGTCATTGGAATGGTCACTTCTATTTTAGATTCCTGATCATTATAGTACTTTAAGTTAACATTGACATTCGCGTCAACAGACTCTTCAAAGTATCTCTCAAGCTTACCAATTTTCTTTTCTGCATATTCTCTTAATGCTGGAGTTATTTCAATGTTTTCCCCTCTGACGTTATATCTCATGATTGAACTCCTCCTTTATGATAAAGCTATGTAGTACTATTTCTATATTTCCCTGCTTGTCTCCTGCATAAACTTAAAAAAACTTTGAAAACTTTGTGACTTTTTGTAGAAGTTTGTATGGTTAGGTAAAGTTTGTGAAGGGGGCATTAAGGGTATGTAAATAGTTTATGATTTGTGGGTTGATTAAATGAAAAAACTCAATTGAAATTGGTGAGTTTTTAAATGGAATCACAGGGATTCCTTTTTCTTAGTTTTTCATCTCTATGGGTAGATTTGGTGTAGTGGCTTAAGGGGGAATCTTTGAGGACTTGTGGTTTAGGTGAATTGAGATTGGTTTCATTCACGTCGTTTTTTATCATGTTGTAATGTTTTAACTAAAATGAAATCAACGGTTTCTTGTGTTTCGGATCATTCAACGCGGAAACCGTCCATTTTCTTTTCCATTCTGTCCAACCGTCTTTCCATTTGGTCGAATCTTTGATCCACTTTGTCTGAATGTAACTTAAAAGCATGTAGGATTTCTTTAAACATGGTTTCTTGTTCCATGACTGCACCTCCTTCACTATTTTCAACCTTATCATAGCGGAATTTACATTGTTTTACTAGATGATGTAGTTATAACTTTTCTTACAGAAAAAACTCGCCAATTGGACGAGTTTTACTGTGTAATATACGGCTGAAGCTGACTCTGAACGGATTCCTTCCAGGCTAAATAAGCAGGGAATAATTGATTTTTCACAAAGTCTTGATGAGTAGCTAAGGATGTAAAAATTGATGACTCCTCATCTAATGCCATGATCACCTGATCAAACTTCTCCAACTCTTCAACAAGCTCACGTTCTTCCTGTAATACAGCATGAAGTGTCTTATGAGTAGAATCTACATGATAGAAGGCAGCTAAAATATCTTTGAAGATACGGTCCCCTTCTGTTAACTCAAGGTTTGAAAAGCTTTGGACCACATAGTCAAATCCCTCTTCAATGGTGGTTAAGAGATTATAGTAGAAATGAATCATCTCATAATGATTTTCTGTTAAGGTTGTCATGTCTTTCACCTATTTTCGTTTATCATAGAACATACCATCTGATGTGGAGACGTTTTGGTATGGATTGACGTATTGTTGTGATGTTTTCTTACTCTTTTTTGTTTGAATCATATCTTGTTGAATCTGTGCTTTTAGCTCAGTGAATTTAGCTGTGATCACATCATTCCAGGTGAGTATTTGCTGAAATAACTCTTTCTCCGAAGATGTAAACGGTGGTTGCACCTTAGGTAAAAGCTGTTCACGCTTCTCTAACAAAGATGTTATCTTCTCAATCCGTTCCTCTCTTTCATCCTTTGCTAGAGGTTGTAAAACAAGCTGATAGAGCTGTTCTGATAGTTGATAAACCTGTTCAAACGCACTCACTTACGCTTGTCCACCTTGACGATGTTGTTGCTGACGATTCATTTGGATCACTTGTTTCCACGTATCACGGAATTCCACAACAAGACCTTCCACTTCTTTTAAAATGGACGCATCATTTTTCACATTCGCTTCTGTTAAACGATAGTTCATATAATCATACATCACAGACATGTTTTGAGAGATTTCAATATCCATGTTTAATGTAATCATCAGCTCGGTAATGATTTTTTGTGCTTTTTGGATATTTGTATTTTTATCTTGAAAGTTATTGTCTTCGATAGCAAGTGTAGCTTGTTTGATAAACTTTAGGCAGCCGTTGTATAGCATTAAGGTTACTTCACCAGGTGATGCAGTTGTGACTGAATTTTGTTGATAGGCTGCATATGGGTTATTCATTGCCATGTATAAAACTCCCTTTTATTTATTATGCAAATTGCTGCATGAGATAGGACATTTGTGAGTTTGATTGCTGGATTGCTTTTTCCATTGCTGTGAATTGGCGCCAGTAGCGGTCTTCAATCTGAGCTAATCGGTCATTGAATCGATCAATTTGATCCTCTATTTGATTTAGGTTTTTGCCAAGGGTAAATTGGTTATTCACTTTCAAGGCATTACCGGCTCTTTCCTCAATCTTAGTTACTGTATCTTTTATCGTTGAACGCAGCCTTTTCGCAATTCCTGTTGTTTCTTCAGTTGTTCCAGTTGCATTAAAAAGTTGATAGACTGCCGTAGGGTTTTCTTGAATTTTTTCTCGTAATTTTGTTTCATCAATGGTTAATTTACCTTTGTCCAAATAATTAGATGTTGTAGTGATGCCAATATCGGCTAGTTGTTTAACCCCTTCAACATTTGAAGTATTTGTAACTGGAGCATAAAAATCCATTCTCATATTATTTAGTCCACTCGATAGAATGGAATCATTTTTTAATAATCCGCTTTTGGCTTTTTCTTCCCATAGCTCGATTGTTTTATCTTCCATATCACTCTTTTGCTCATCTGTTAGTGGTTGATAATCACGATAGCGTTCTTCAGAAATTTTACCATTTATTTTTTCAATCACTTCATTGTATTTATTTACAAATTGAACAATCGAATCCATAATGCTGTCAACATCTGTTGTTGATGAAACTGATACTGGACTGGTTGTAACTCCTTTTGCAGTGTATTCAATTCCATTTATGGTAAAGGTGTTTGAACTCATTTGCATTTCATATCCATTTACTTTTACGGTTGCATCCTGTCCCGGTCTAGCAGGATCTGAATCTAGAGTAGTCCCTGTCCATGTAAATCCAAGACTACTCATAAATGATTGTGTAGCTGAAGCGGCATCCGGATCTCGATCATCTAAAGAAATTTCTGAACCTGACCCAGTTTTATGATTTGTAAAAATGATGGTTTCCTTATATGTGCCTCCATCGTTAATGTTCGCTTTCATTGCGGTTACACCTAGATTAGAGGAGTTTATTTTACTTATTACCTGATCAATGCTATCTGTTGCAGATAACTTAACAGACGCATACCGATCATCAGTAGCACCAGGATCACTTACTTTAAATTTCAATTCAATATCCTGTGGAGTATAGTTAACTGGATTAGACGTTTTCCAGCTAGCTGAACTAGCTAAGTTTAGAACATCTATTGTTGCAGAAACATTCGTCTGTGCATTAACTGCTTTGGCTGTCACCTTTGAATCATCAGAACTCGTGACTGACTTCTTTAAGAAAGTAGCTTCTCTTCCTATACTATTTTGATTAACAAAAAGCATATCATCGAGTTCTTTTAATAATTTATTCATTTCCCGATAATCATCACGCTGCCACTCTACTGTCTGCTTTTTTTGTGTCAACTTATCTAGGGGGATGCGTTCCGCTTTCATCAAGTCACTTACAATCGTATCAATATCCATCCCACTTGCTAATCCACCAATTCGCATTGCCATAAAGACACCACCTTATATCTTTTTATCTACTATTAAACCGATGAACTCTGTCATCGCTGCGTATACATCTAGTACTTTTTTAGAAGGAATTTCCCGAACAACTTCTTTTGTGGCATTGTCTACGACTGTAACATAGTACTCATTTAGTTTTTCATGTAGTTTGAATTCAATATGTGTGCTTGAGAATTCAATAAAATTGTTTATTCCTTTGACTGCTTTTTCTAGTTGTTCTTTTGATGGCTGCTCAAGAGGTAATTGAGACTGCTCTTCATTTTTTATTTTTCTTTCGATATCATAATTTGTATTTATACTTGGAAGTGAAGTCTGTGATGTAAGGTTTTCAACAGGCATTGTCAACACTCCTATTATTATTGTCTATTCTTTTTATCGGTTAATTTCAGGAATTGTTTATACTGAACTTCGTAAATGATCTAAGCATTCTATTAGATTATTTACATAAACTTATTCTAGTTTTAACGTTAATCAAACAAACGTTCGTCATAATTGGATTGAGGTGATATAAATGAATAATTTAAAAACTATGTGTGTTGATAAAAGAAGTATACTTATTGCCAGCATTATTGGTGATGGAGAAATTACGAAGATTTATCCTAGATCTAGGAGAATTAATAATAGTTATAGAGAACATTTTAGTGTCAAACAGTTAGAATATCGAATATGGAAAACTAAGCAATTACCAGAATATTTTTATTTAACAAAAAAGAGTATGTGCTTGAGATCTAAATCTATACAACTATTTACTACATTATTTCCTTTCTTTTATGGCGATGACGGTGAAAAGCATATTCCAATAGACTTACTAATGTTTTGCAGTTCATTTTACTTTTTGCTTGTATTATACCTCGACGATGGATCATTAATTTTAAGTAAACGAATTAATGATAAATCCAAGAAGATCTATCTGATGCCCGCGATATCCTTTTATCTTCAATGTTACAAAAAGGAAGAATTAGAACTTCTTAGACAATTTATTTCAGAGCAATTCAAATTTGAGCTTAAACTGAATAAACGAAAGGATGGGAAAGGATATATTTTAAAAATGACAAAGACAAAAGATGTGTACAACTTTTTAAATGAGATCAAATCTAAAATAAGTAATTGTGATAGTATGCGGTATAAATTTGATTGGCAATATCGTTTTAATGTTGAAAAAGAGAAATTGCAATTTGATTATCCAGATTATACGGTTATTGAATCAGACTCTAAAAGATTTTCAAAGTACACAGAAAAAGAAGAAATAGACATAGTTAGGTTGAAATTGGAAGGTAAAACAGACAAGGCTATTGCTGAATACTTGAATCGAACTTATTGGTCTGTGGTATATAAGATAAGAGAGTTGAGAAAGAGAGGTTGCTTCCATAACTCTTTATCTTAAATAATTTATTTAGCACATATCATTTTTATAAAAAATGGGCTCTAGAAAATCTAGAAACCCATTTGTATTGATAATTAACGAAGAAGTTGTAGAACTCCTTGTGGTTGTTGGTTCGCTTGCTTTGCGACTGTATCTTTCGATAACAGAATAGACTATATCTTCATCCATGTTTTTCATGGAGCTGGGCACTTCGAACAGCTCTTGCTGCCCTACGAGATTCATAGTCATAGCTTTCGCCTTAGACCGTACTTCTCTAGTCGTTGAACCTTCTCCAGAGTTTCCTCACAGGAGCTTGGCTGCTGATTATCCATTGTGCCATCTTCATCATTTTCAAACCTTTACGCTGACCGTTTCCAGTTACGTTGTGGTTGATGAAGCTTTAGGAAGTTCCAGCAATTCACCCAGTTATACTCTAGCTCGTTACCAAGCTAGACGCCCTCTAATCAAATTATCTTAAGAGTTGTAATACACCTTGAGGCATTTGATTTGATTGAGCCAACATTGCTTGTGCTGCTTGAGAAAGAATAGAATTCTTTGTTTGGTTCATCATTTCTTTCGCCATGTCTACGTCACGGATACGAGACTCAGCAGCAGTTAAGTTTTCAGAAGATGTGTTCAAGTTGTTGATTGTATGCTCTAAGCGATTTTGGTTAGCTCCAAGTTTTGAACGCTCTTTAGAAACCTTTTGAATTGCTTCATCTAGCACGCTGATTGCTGTACCAGCTTGGCTCTTTGTAGACACTTGAAGATTACGCACTCCAAGAGTATCAGCTCTCATATCTTCAAAAGATAAGTTTAATGTTTGACCCTGATTAGCCCCGATTTGGAAGTCGGCACTTCCATCAGCACGAACATCTTTTGCTTCCGTTTCTGTAGAGAAGTTAGATAGTGCATTAGAGGCTGCTTCTTTACGAACACCTGCAGAACTTTTTACTTCAATAGAGAATCCATTGATTTGTCCAGCTGTACCTGCACCTGCAGCAGTAATTTCCATTTGGTTTCCTGTTACACCATCAAATGCTGCTGTCGCTGAACCTTCAGCACTAACAGCTGCAAAGATATTATCGATAGTTTGAGTAGTGATATCAGTTACATTTAAATTTGCAGTATGTTGCGTACCATTGATTGACCAAGTCGCAGTAATCGTATCACCATCTGCAAGACCTAGATTATTTCCGTTGGCATCAAGAAGCGAGTCTAAAGTAGTAGTTGTTACGTTAGCCGCATTCATTGTGTTTGAAATTTTATGAGTAGCTGTAGCTTGTCCAGCTCCCATATCACCATTCAGTAATTTCTTAGTATTGAACTCAGTTTGCTCACCAATTCTTTGAATCTCTTCTCCAAGTTGGTTAATTTCATCTTGTATATTACTACGGTCTTCAGCAGTATTTGTATCATTTGATGATTGAACTGATAATTCTCGCATACGTTGAAGAATACTGTGTGTTTCGTTCAAAGCACCTTCAGCTGTTTGAATCATAGAAATACCATCTTGAGAGTTTTTAGACGCTTGGTCTAATCCACGGATTTGCCCACGCATTTTTTCAGAAATCGCAAGACCAGCAGCGTCATCACCAGCACGGTTAATACGAAGACCTGAAGATAATTTCTCCATTGATTTTGATTGAGCGCCTGAAGCACTATTCAACTGACGATATGTGTTCAATGCAGCAATATTATGATTAATTCTCATTTTAAATTTCCTCCTTGAATATGTTTGAATGATTCACATCCTTGTGAATCTTCTATAGTTTAAGGTCTCTCATCTGTCGGCCGCCAGTTGATCAACCTCTTACTTTATATATCGACATGGGTTTGGATTGTTTAATAGTTTTTTGTAGAAAAAAAAAAAACCTTAAGTTTTTTTACTTAAAGTTTTTTGAAGTGTTTTTTAAGATATCAAGGATGTTAGGAAGGATAGAAGCAGCTTCGTTGTTTGATTCTTGAATGGACATGTAGACTTCTTTTCTATGTACTTCAATGTCCTTTGGTGCTTTGATACCTAGCTTGATTTGATCTCCTTGTACAGATAGAACAGTAATCTCAATATTATCACCAATTTGAATGGATTCATTTAGTTTTCTTGTTAGTACTAGCATACTTCCACCTCCTATTTCACTACTCTTTCTGCAAACAAAAGTTGCTTTGTTTGATAACGCGGGTCGTTTAATATAATTTGCTTTGCCTCATTCTTCCTAGTATTTAGTACAATCGGCGCTTGAAGATTAGCTGTTGAATCTTCAAACGGATCCTTCACATTTAGGATTGTATATACTACTACGTCTTGTTCTGATTCTAGTTTCAGTTGCGCTTTATCATTATCCGATAAATCAAATTCATAAGTTGTAAAAAACTGAAACGGATTAACAATGACAAACCCTAACTCAGCAGTATTAGTAGATTGCAAAATATAAAAAGGTGAATCTTGATCCAATTTGAGTAATATAAAGGACTTCTCTTCTAGAAATCCTGGTATTCCGTTCTGAAAATGCACAATATCTTTCTGTTCAGCTTTAATTACTCCATGGTACTTTGTATGGATTTCCATGTTTTATTCTCCTTTACTAACTTCTTCAAAATCTATCTTCAGCTCATTTCTTCTTTCTAATTGAACATCAACACTTCCTGGTTGATAGTCGATAATTGGTTTATTTATCGATATATTTATATTTGGCTTATTAGGAGTAACATCAATGTTCACTTTTGCTGGTTCATATTGAATCTTCACACTGCCTGCCGAAGGTATGTAACCAATATTAAATGGATAAATCGGCTTTGCGCTATTTTTCTTTGCAATGTCAGCAATCGGATTGCCACCATCTTCAATTCTCATTAATTGCTGTCCTTCTTGAGCTCTTCTTGCAATTCCTTCAAGTGCATCCTGTTTTGCCTGACTAGCCATTTCAGCGACCCGCCTTGAGATATGCTTTAAATCCATATCTGCCCATGCTTCGGTTTGATCAATGGATAGGGTCGATGGAGTTGTTTCAATTTTCAAATCTGCCTTAGGTTGTTCGATCGAGAGTTCCGCTTTTGGCTGTTCAATCGATTGTTGACCTTTATTAGTATGAATGCTAATTTGGGCAGATATACTTTGCAATCGTATTTGGGGTACATTCATCATGTTCACTCCCTATAAAGAAATGCGCAAGCGCCTTGATCAGCTCCGACAAGCATAAGACGCAAATGAATAGAAGACGTTCTTTGTCTTCAATTCACTTGTGGCTTATGACCTCGAGGAGCTAGGCGCTGGAGATAGACACCAAAACTAGGTGCAAATTTTAATAATTTCTGTATAAAAAGGTCTGACTTTTATGTCAGACCCTCTCTTTTATTATCTTAAGAAATCAATTAACGTTGGTTGAATAACTTTAGATCCAACAGCTAAAGATGCTCGATGAATACTCTCTTGAATCGTTAAATCAGTAATAACTCGTTCCAGATCAGCATCCTCATTCTCTGATAGAATTCTGTTCGCAATGATTTCCTGATCTTGAATCCTTGAATCAATCATTTCTAAACGATTATATCTTGCACCAATTTCAGAACGTTCAGCAGACATCACATCAAAATGATTGTCCAAATCCCCTAATAATTGATCCCCATTTGACATATCCCCACTGTTCAGAGCATCTTCAATTGATTGAATTGTATTAAAGAAGTCTTCACCAAATACGTTTGTAGGATTAACATTAACCTTTAACTGAACACCTTTCGAAACTTCGACATTAAAAGCCTCTGTGTTTTGATCAAATGTTAATGTTCCATCAGCATTAACTGTTACCGGCTTACCGTCAGTTTTTGTACCGTTAAAAATATATCTCCCTGCAACCTGAGTATTCGCAACTCCAGCAAGATCTTCCTTCAACTGTCCAATCTCAACCGCAATCGCTTTTAAATCTTCAGGACTGTTTGAACCATTTTGCCCTTGAACCACAAGTTCCCGAATCCTTTGCGTCACCTGTGTCGCATGCTCAATCCCCTGCTCCGAACTCTCCATCCACTGATAGGCTTCATTAAGGTTGCGCTTATACTGTTCAACCTCAGTCAAGTTCGTACGATAAAACATCCCTTTAATCGCAACAACTGGGTCATCAGAAGGTCGGTTGATTTTTTTGCCTGTCGCGAGCTGATCTTGATATTTTTGCATATTTGAATAGCTTTTGCTTAAGTGACGCAGCGAATTCGCCGCCAGCATACTTTGTGTTACGCGCATTTTATTCTAACCTACCTTCCTGATACTCCTAATCCGTTGATGATGCGATCGAGAATTTCGTCCTGCATCGTGATCATTCTAGCTGATGCGTTGTATGCATGCTGGAATTGGATCATGTTTGTCATTTCTTCGTCTAATGAGACAGCACTGACTGATTGTCTGCGTCCGTCTACAGAATCTCGTAATGTTTGGCTGTTCGTTGTTAACCGAGTTGCTTCTTGTGAGTTAACAGCCATTTCACCGATGATTCCTTCATAGTAGTTTTGGAAATTTGTTGTTTCTCCTCCAATACGGAATGTGCTGTTTTTCACTTCAGCCAGACGGATCGCATTTGCGCTGTTTCCAACTGTTACAGCTCCTGTTGAATCTGGATATGCTGCAGCAATATGATCCGTTGAGTTTATAATGTCTTGTGACACACTAAGGATCGAAGCTGCACCTCTAGAATCTGTTAACTGTGTTCCACCAAAGTCAAAGAAATCTACAGGTGTATGTGTACCTGAGTTGTAATCCTCGATACTCCAACCTTCGCTATGTGTTTGGTTAAACTGTTTGGCAAATTCGAATGCCATTGTGTCAAGTTTGCCAAGCATATCAGGATATAGTCCTTTTTCGAATACTGTTGCATTACTTTCGTACGTATATCCATATGAATCTATTAAGCTGCTGATTTTACCAGTGCTGTTAAAGTCAAGAACATTCACTTCTTTTAAACCAATTGCAACCTTCTCTACTAATCCATTCTGAGCGTTATAACCGACAGATAATTGGTTTGCTCGCTTTTGCTTTCCATCAACTAGTGTTCCTAGTGATTTTCCATTATCATCAACAATTTCAATTGTTACCGCACCTTCAGCAATGTCTAGAGCGTTTCCGCCGGACTTTGTGTTCGAAACTTTTACATTTGCAAGTGATGAAAGCTGGTCAATTAATCTGTCACGTTCATCATAGAGATCATTTGGCAGATAGCCATTTGGCTCGATTTCAGAGATTTGCTTATTAATATTATTGATTTGCGCTGCTAGAGAATTGATTTGTTTGACAGATACATCTAATTCATTTTTCAAGTCACCTTGAATGGATTTTAACGATGTAGCTAAATAATTGAATGTTTCCGCAACCGCTACTCCCCGCTCACGTACAACAGAACGTGCCCCTGCATTTGTTGGATCTAAGGCTAAATCCTGTAATGACTGCCAAAAGCGATCCATCGTAATGGAAAGGCCTGTATCTGATGGTTCATTCATGATTTCTTCCATCTTTTCTAATGCATTGGCACGGTTTTCCCAGTAGCCCAACTTGTTATTTTCGCTTCGGTATTGAATATCCAAGAATCCTTCACGAACACGCTCAACTGTTCCCGCTTCTACCCCGGTACCTAATTGCCCCGGTATCGTCGGGCTGTTTTTAGAGACTGGCGGATATGGTTCAGTTTGCACAAAATTTACACGCTGACGAGTGTAGCCTGGTGTATTGGCATTTGCTACGTTATGCGCGGTTGTGCTAAGTGCACTTTGTTGTGTGAACATGCCGCGCTTTGCGATTTCAAGACCAAAAAAAGTTGATGTCATTTGTTTGTTTTCCTCCTTCCGCTTATGCTTGTGAATCAAATAATGATCTTCTTGTATTTTCTATTTGAGACTGCTGACCATTTGGCCGCTGATAGTTTGTCATATTTTCCTGAGGCATGAGCATATCAAGAGATAGAGAAACAAATTGAAGAGCTTGATGAGTTAATTCACGATTTAACTCATTTGCAGCCCGCAGTTTCCCCATAATATCGGTAAACTCTTTTTCTATTTCAATCAATTGCTGCTTTTGTTCGCCTTCAGCCTGTTCGATACATGCTGAAAGAGTCAAATCCTGTTCTCTTGCAAGGAATTGACCTGTAAGCTGAATCCGTTCATCTTCTATTTGTTTAACTGCTTGAACAAACTTCTGCTCTTTTTTAAGGATTTCTTTTAGTTTTTCAACGTCATTGTTTTTCAAGTAATCTGTTTTTTGAAGGGTTACTTGATAAAGGTTCTGATGTAATTGTAATAACTTATTTAATGACTCAATTAATTTTTCCGCACCCATAGGTAACCCTCCGGTATTTCATGTTTATTTTTTATAGAAATTAAGTAATCCCTTTGCAATAGCTTGAGGATCGATTGTATACGTTCCGCTTTCAAGCTGTGTTTTAATTGCTTGTACCTTTTCCTGTCTAGCCTTTACGACTTCATTTGATTGTTGAAGATCTTTTGCCTTTGATGAAATTTCTACTTTATCTTCTTTTGTTTGTGGTTTCTGTGCTGCTGCTGTATTTTTTTCTAAATTACGTTTGTACGGATTCACACCCATTGAATTTAGATTATTTATTTTCATCATGTTCCCTCACTTTCATTACGAACGTACAAGGTTATATTAGTTATATCGGTATTTTCGAATAAACGTTTAGCTTTTTGATACTATTTAGGCCTTTGGGAGTAGTACGTAGCATTTTGATTTATTTCTTTATTTCGATCACTAATTGCTTTTTCCTGTTCAATTTGGTTAAGCTGCTTATGGATATCATTCTTACAATCATTACATAAACGCTCTTCCCTTATTGTTTTCCCACATTTTTCACATGGGTATCCAAGGTTAGGAAAGTTTGAAAGCATGATTCTACCCTGACGGATAAATTTCAAGATTAGTTCTTTTGACACACCTGTAGCTTCTACGACAACATCAAGCTCAGCTTTGCGATTTTCACGTTTTCTTAAAAATTGATAAACCGTCTCATAAGCCTTTTCTTCCTCTTTAAAACAATTATCACAAACCGTTCTAAACTGTGTTTGCACAAATAAACCATTACACTTCGGACAATTCGCTAATTCACCCATTATGATGTCTCCTATCGATTCATTATCTATTTATTATATCGGCTAGGATTTTTACTTTTTAACTTCTAATTAATGTAAAAGAATAGATAGATGCTGCCCCAGAGTCTTTTAGGCGTTTAGCTGCGTGTCTTAGCGTGGCTCCTGTTGTATAGATGTCATCAATTAATAAAATGTTTTTCCCTTCTATTATACTACGGTCGGTAATAGAAAACACATTGGAAGAAGTTAGTCGTTCTTGGCGGGATTTTTTAGATTGTTTTTCATGGTGTGTTCGCTCGAGGACTTCTAGCTGTGGGAGAGGAAGAATGTCTGCTAAAAGTTTTGCTTGGTTAAAGCCGCGTTCGTAGAGTCTTTCAGGACTTAGTGGGATTGGGATACTTGCATCGAATTTGGTTGTCTTGAAGTTTGCTTTATAGCTTGTTTTGAAGTCTTTTTTGAAAACAGCTGCAAGGGCTGCATCACCGCGGAATTTAAATGTTGAGAGAATGTCCTTCATGGCGTCATTGTATTCATAAACTGAGACATTTCGCTCTAGAACTCCTTTCCATTCAGGGTCATTTCCCCAAGATTGACAGTCTGAGCAAGTATCGTGGTTACTTTGGGGCCTGAAGCAGCTTGGACAGGTGGGATTATTAATCTTCACCAGAGTTTCATAGCAAGTGGCGCAGGTATTCGGTTCAGAACCTGGCAGGAGACTTTTCCATGTGATTTGAATATTGACCTGTTCATTACAAATTAAACAATATGTAATTGAAATCTTCCCCTTTACTGATAGTTATCACACATTGGATGATCAGAAACAATTTTTGCACATTCTGCTAATTTCACTAATAGTGAAGTCATTTCTTGTTTATCAATGAATTCGGCTTTTATATACATAGCTTTCTCTATATTTGTTACATAGCGAGGAGTGGTTTTGTTTAGACTTAATGCAAGAATATCATCCAGGCATGTGCTGCAAGTACAATTTAACTGCAGTCGACCTTTGTATTCATCTAGTAAATCTTTCATAATTTGTTCCATTGCATTAATGACCATCAAACTCGCTCTCCTTATTTTTACAGATAATACTCTATTATGCCATAGAGAGCCATTTTCTAAAAGTATCTACTCTTTTAGAAAGCCGCCACGTTTAGCTTCCTTATTCATTTTCAAGATATGCTTTCTTGCTTCTACCATTGCTTGTGTTTTGCCATAATGAAAAAACGTAACATTCCCACTTGGAAAGCTCGCACTTCTTCCAACACGACCTGAGATTTGCACAAGGGCACTTTCTGTAAAGATATCATCTTCACTGCCTAGAACAGCAACGTCACTGTTCGGGATCGTGACTCCTCTTTCCAGAATGGTAGATGTGATAATAATAGGCATGCTGCCGCTTCGGAATTTATTCACTTTTTCACGTCGTTCTGGATCCTCTGCGTAAACGCCTTCGATTCGTTCATCTAGTTTTCTGCATATCTTGACGACATCATCAATAATCGAAATGGATGGGACAAAAAGAAATGCCTGCTTATTGGCTGTGATTCTCGTTTTTAGCCATTCTATTACTTTTGAAGGTAACCTTCCTTTTTCAAGCTGCTTTTTCCAATTCCCTACCCAAACAAATTCCGGAACAGGCAAGGGGTGACCATGATATCGTGCTGGAATTCGAACAGCCTTCCTCTTGTTTTGCTGCACTTCATTTTTCCATTTTTTATTGGGAGTTGCAGTCAGATAAATGAGGGAGCTTTTTTCTTTACGGGATTTTTGTACTGCGAATTGGAGAGAGGCATCTACTGAGTATGGAAAGGCGTCAACTTCATCAACGATGATGCAATCAAACGTTTGTTTAAAGCGGAGAAGTTGGTGAGTTGTTGATATCGTGAGGGTTGCGTGTTTGTGTTGGTCTTCACTGCCCCCGTATAATGCGGAAACAGATATGGAAGGAAAGACTTTTTGCAGGCGTGGTGCTAGTTCTAAAACGACATCTGTACGTGGAGTTGCGATACAGATTTTTTTGTTGTCGGAGAGGGCCTGCTCAATTCCTTTGAAAAGAACTTCTGTTTTTCCAGCGCCACAGACTGCCCAGACCAACAGTTCTGAATGATTTTTTACAGCTTTGACAACTTGATCTGACGCAAGTGCTTGTCCCTTTGATAACTCACCTTCCCAGTCTAAACCGGAGGATGGAGGTACCTGAACCACTGGACCACACCAGCTATAAAGCGGTGTACACTCACTCACCCGCCCCATCATGATGCAGTTTCGGCAGTAATGGCAGTTTTGTTCTCCACATTTCGAGCATGAAAATGAAGCGAATAATGAGGAGTTCGAATTTCCACAGCGAATACAAAGTAAGCGCTTTTGTTTTTTTTGAATTCCAACTGTTAATCTCACATAACCTTGCTCATAGTGAGCTTGCAATGTTTCTAGCGGGAATGGAATTTCAGTTAAAAGCAACTCTTTTCCATCTAGATATGTTTGGAGTTCAGGTAAATATGAAAAATATGGATTAGGTGTAATCTCAGGTAGTTGGTGATGGTGTAATATCGGCAGGCCTTCTTCATTGGAGAATGTTGGAGTTAGGGAACCATTTACCAAGTGAAACCTCATGATCCACCTATATAGGTTTGGCATATTTTTCGGTAACGCTTTTCTACACTGATTGGTGTGCGTGATAATTGTTCAGCAATATGTCTGAATCTCATTCCACTCTGGCGCAATTCTAATAACTTTCGGTCTTCAAGGGTTGTCCAGTGGCGATATGTACGTTTTTTTTCTTCATGTAATTCAATTGATTGGTTTGCGCTATTATTCAATGGTTAATATACCTCCTTGCATAATCTATACATAGTATGAGGGAATATTAACCAAAAGTCTATGAATTTACCTAAATATGAGAAGAAAGGTCTATGTATAAATAGTCCTTTCTTCTCATAAAAATTTACTTTTTATACCAACCAACGCCAACCGCGCCTTCACCAAGATGTGTACCGATGACAGGACCAAAATAACTGATCATGCATTCAATATTGGGATATTTAGCTGAAAGCTCTTGTTGCATCTTTTCCGCTTCTTCAGACCGGTTTGCATGGATGACAACGACACGCATCGGTTCGTTTTGGCTTGCTACTTCATCAAGAAGTTCAAACACCCGATTTAATGCTTTTTTACGGGTACGTACTTTTTCAAATGGAACAATAACTTTATCTTCAAAATGAAGAATTGGCTTTACTTGAAGCAAGCTGCCGATCAAGGCTTGAGCTCCGCTTAATCGCCCGCCCTTTTGAAGGTTGCTTAAATCATCGACCATAAAATAGGCATTGATTGTTTTTTTCATTTCATCCATCCGTGCCAAAATATCCTTTGGGTTAGCACCTCCATGAGCCATTTCCGCTGCTTCAAGGGCATAGAAGCCTTGGACCATGCAGCTGATTTCGGAATCATATGCATAAACTTCAATGTTATCTACCATGTCTCCTGCTGTTGCCGCACCGTTGTATGTCCCACTAATTCCGCTGGAGAGGTGGATTGAAATTACTGCGTCATATTCTTTGGAAAGTGTTTCAAATAGTTCAACAAACTTTCCTACCGGTGGCTGTGATGTGGTTGGAAGTTGTTGCTGTCCTCGCATTTTTTCAAAAAATTGTTCTGATGTGATTTCGACTTCTTCCTGGTAGGATTCATTTCCGAAGTTAACGCTTAAGGGAATCATATGTATATCGTATTGTTTACGAATTTGTTCAGGTATATAGGCAGTACTATCTGTGACGATTGCCGTTTTCATAAGTTTTAATCCTTTCTTGTCCATATTATTATCACCATTTTAACGGATAATCCTTAAGATTTCACTATTCGTTTAGTATATGGAGTAAGTTCGGATAATTATGACAGTTTATATTTGATGATGTTCCACAGACCTTGACACTCTGTAACAAGTGTTCGTAGTGGTTGATTGAAGCTCCAGTTTGCTCGCTTTCCGTGGGGCGTGCGGTGAGCTTCCTCGGCGCTAGCGCCTGTGGGATCTCACCTGCCACGCAGCTCCCACAGGAGTCTCGCACCTTCCGCTTCAATCAACCTAAACTTAGTTTTGTACAATAAAATTAACTTTTTTAGAATAGAAACTATAGAAAGAGTTCTATTTATTAAAAAAATCTCGTCTGAGTGAGCCTGAAAAAAAGATGTCTTTTCACTCTTATACTATATTTCAATTAATAAGCCACAACGCTAATTTATAACCTTTTTACGTACAAAAAAGCCAGAACCTAAAAAGATCCTGACTCTTGTGACGTTCCTTATTTTACTTCAACCCAACCATTTTTAATCGCAACAACAACCGCTTGTGTACGGTCGTTTACATTCATTTTCTGAAGAATGTTACTTACATGGTTTTTAACTGTTTTTTCGCTGATAAACAATGCTTCTCCAATGCCACGGTTGCTTTTACCGTCTGCAAGCATTTGAAGAACTTCGCATTCGCGACGTGTTAAGATATGTAGTGGTCGACGAATTTCTGGTTGTAATGGCTGCATGGTTGCAGCTTGTCCATTTGCTGCGGCAAGTCGTCTAAATTCGTTTACTAAGTTATGTGTTACTTTTGGATGTAGATATGAGCCGCCGTCTGCAACAACTTTTACAGCTTCAATTAGTGTATCAGCATCCATTTCTTTTAATAGGTAGCCTCTTGCACCCGTTTTTAGGGCATGTGTTACATAGTTTTCATCATCATGAATCGATAAAATAATGACTTTTGTGTCTTCGTTTGCTTCAATCAATTGCTTCGTCGCTTCTACACCATTTACTTTAGGCATGTTGATGTCCATGATGACAACGTCTGGTTTATGTGCATCGACTAGTGCTAATGCTTCTTCCCCGTCATCACCTTCTGCAATTACCTCAAAGCTTGGTTCGAAATCCAAAATGCGTTTTACACCTTCACGAAATAATTGATGATCATCTATAATAACAATTTTCGTCTTCATGCTTACGCCTCCCCATTATCTCTTTTAGTCTAGTTGCCAGTTCATTCCTACGTCAATATGCCTATAGTCATGCAACCCGGCTTAATTTCCATTAAACGGAACTTGAAACATGATAAAAGTCCCTAAATCGATCTTGGAGTCAATTGTCATTTTTCCTCCTAACAAATCGATTCTCTCCTTCATGCCAATAAGCCCAAATGATTTTTTATCTCTATTTCCTTTAGCTTCTTTAATATTAAACCCTTTTCCATTGTCTTTTATGACCATGGTTATACTTTGACAGGTGACCTCTACTTTAACAGATATCTCTGATGCCTCTGAATGCTTTAACGCATTTGTGACAGCCTCCTGAGCAAGACGAAATAAAGCCACTTCAAAGCGGGGCGGAAGTCGCTTTTCTTCCATTTTACCTACACTTTGGAAAAGAATCTTAGTTTTGCCATTATATTCTTCGATTGTATCCATATATTTTCTGAGGGTCGGGATAAGTCCTAAGTCATCCAGCGCCATTGGCCTTAGGTCATAAATAATTCGCCTTACTTCATATAAAGCGTTCCGAACATTTACCTTTAAACTCTTAATTTCCTTAAAGCCTTCCTCAGTACCACGTTCTCGGAAGATCCGTTCGATTAACTCAGAACGCATCATCACATTGGCAAGCATTTGTGCCGGGCCGTCATGAATCTCCCGTGACACACGTTTTCTTTCTTCCTCCTGCGCCTCAATGATCCTTAAACCAAAATCCTGCTTTTGCTGAGCATCTTCTAATAGCATGCCCACCTGACGTAAATCACTATTTAAGTAATTCAGCACAACTGAAATTTGGCCAACAAGCGCCTCTGATCGTTCAATGATTTCCTGAAGACCCAAAAGACGTCTTTCCAAATCATCACGGCGATCACGCAGCTGTTTTTCATGCTGCTGAAGC
This sequence comes from Metabacillus niabensis, assembly GCF_020524345.1. Classification (GTDB taxonomy): domain Bacteria; phylum Bacillota; class Bacilli; order Bacillales; family Bacillaceae; genus Metabacillus; species Metabacillus niabensis_B. The sequence goes on along the minus strand of NZ_JAIVLH010000015.1, from coordinate 130,810 downwards.
ATCGTGTGTTCCACCTGAAGTCCATGTGCCTTTTCATATGCTTCCCTGATTTCATCCTCAGAAAATTCTCTGAAGTTCTTGCTCACCTGTGAGAGACGATTGCGAGCGAGACGGGTTTGTATCTCAAGCTTATCCCCTTCGTCAATCACCTTGCTTACTTGAATTTTAATATCTTTTAATTCTTCAACCAATGATTCGTATTGCTGTCGGGAATTTTCACCAATTTTAAAAATTTCATCCTTGCTCCCGGCAACCGTACCAATCATCTTATCTAAAATGAGATCAAGCATATTGCTATCTAATTTTTTATAGGAGTTCACCACGTATCCCTCCGCTTTTTCGACAGATATTTTTAGTTTGCCACATTTTTTACGATTGAAGTAAAAATTATGTCGTTTTATAATAAAAGAATGTGCTATTCTATTTTTGCTTGCTTGTCAGGAGGTGTACAAGCATGCTTTCACATTATTATACCGTAAAAGGCTATGGAGAGCATGAGATAATTATCCAAAAATCGCGTTTTATTTGCTATGTAGAACGTGTCACAACAGAAGAAGAAGCCATCGGGTTCATTCAAAAAATAAAAAAGAAGCATCATGATGCAAATCATAATTGCTCAGCCTATTTAATCGGGGAAAATGATCAAATTCAAAAAGCAAATGATGATGGCGAACCAAGTGGAACCGCCGGAGTGCCAATGCTTGAGGTGTTAAAGAAAAAAAAGCTAAAAGACACTGTTGTTGTTGTCACGCGGTATTTCGGTGGAATTAAGCTTGGAACAGGTGGATTAATCCGTGCCTATGGTAAATCTGTTTCTGAGGGCTTACAGGCAACTGGTATGGTGGAACGGAAGCTTATGCGCATCATGAACACAAATATTGACTATACATGGCTGGGGAAAGTGGAAAATGAATTACGATCTTCCACATATTTATTAAAGGAAATCCACTATTTAAATGATGTAAATGTGGAAGCCTATGTAGAAGAAGAGAAAAAGACAGACTTTATCGAGTGGATGACAGAGCTGACGAATGGACAAGGTGACATTTCTGAGGGTGATGTTGTGTACTTGGAAGAAGATGTCCAAATTTAATTTAGAGGAGAAACTTTATGAATAGAAATGAAATGAAGAGAGTGAAAAAGAAGAAAAAACGCCCAATTCTTAGGCGATTACTTTTTCTCGCTCTTGTATTACTAATTGGAATTGGATCATATGTTGGATATGTCTTTTATCAAACGTTAGAGGCAGCAAATAATTCGTATGATGACCTTGGTCGCGAAAAATCCAAGCTGCGTGACAGTGCAGTAAGTATCTCGAACGATCCGGTATCTATATTACTCCTTGGTGTTGAAGATTATTCAAGTGGTGGAAAAGGTGGCCGTTCAGATACATTAATGGTCGCAACGTTTAACCCGGAAGATCAAACGATGAAGCTTTTAAGTATTCCACGTGATTCAAGGGTTGAAATACCTGGTGTAGGTTTAGATAAAATAAACCACTCGTTTTCCAAAGGTGGAAAAGAAATGACAATTGAAACAGTTGAAGATTTTCTTGAAATACCTATTGATTATTATGCAACTGTCAATTTTGACGGTTTTAAGAACATTGTTGATATCGTTGGCGGTATAACAGTAGATGTTCCTTTTGATTTTGAACAAAACAGTGATGATCCTAAAGCAGAGAAACTTCAGTTTCATGAAGGGCCTATGGAACTGGACGGACGTTATGCACTTGCATATGCACGTATGAGGTATTCAGACATTAAAGGCGATATAGGACGAAATGAGCGACAGCAACAAGTAGTGAAAGCCATTATTGATGAAATTGCCTCCGCAGGTACATTATTAAAGGTTGACAAGTTAACAGATGAAGTTGGTAAAAATGTAGAAACAAATATGAAGGTTTCTGAGTTGCTTGGTTTTTACCAAAAGTATTCTGGATTTAGCACCAATAATATAGAGACACTTACATTAAGTGGTGTTGGTGAAGACATTAACGGAATATCCTATTGGATACCTGAAGAAGAAAGTGTTATTGAAATACAGGATGAATTAAAGGGACACTTAGGCATGACAGTAACTGATAGTTCTGATGAAACAGATTTTGACACTTCCGCAGCATCTGAATAAATGGTAAGAGGACCAAAATGACTGGTCCTCTTTTTTACATATTAAAAAGGACCAGTCTGCTGACTGATCCTTTTTAGTTATCCTTTTGCGGCTTCATTATACGTCTAAATGTATTTATAAGCGGCTTACGATTCATGCCAATTAATCCTACAATTTCTGCAATGACTTGAATGGCAAGTAACAATATAATTAAAATTAACAAGGATAACCATAAAGTCGCATTTGAAAAAATGATAGCTGATAATCCAAAACAGGCACTGAAGAAGTAAATCACCAGCACTGCTGCTCTATGACTAAACCCCAAATCCACTAAACAATAATGAAGATGAAGTTTATCCGGTGCTGCAATACTGCGTTTATTCAAAAACCTTCTAATTATCGCAAAAATGGTATCAAATATAGGAACTGCTAAAACAATAATTGGAATTATAAAACTGAATAACGTAATATTTTTAAACAATCCTAACATTGATATGATTGATATTGAGTATCCTAAGAACAAGGCACCCGTATCACCCATAAAGATTTTAGCCGGATAAAAGTTATGAACTAGAAAACCTAATGAGCTGCCAATCAGAATGGTACATAAAGCAATAACGACAATTTGAGAATCAGCAATTGCCATTACTAGGATACTCACCATCGCTATAGATGAGACCCCTGCTGCTAATCCGTCAAGGCCGTCGATTAAGTTAATCGCGTTCGTAATCGCAACAATCCATAAAACTGTAACAGGATAACTAAAATAGTCTAAATAAATAACCCCAAAGAAGGGAACTGTAAGCTTCGAGATAAGTAAACCAGAAGAAGCAACTACAATCGCTGCTACAAGTTGACCTAAAAATTTATAATGAGCTGGTAATGTAAAACGATCATCTAAGATTCCGACAATGATGATGATAACCGCTCCGATAACAACCTCAGTCATATACATGGATTGAGGTTTTAAATATAAGAACCCGGCAATAACTCCAATAAAGATCGCAAGACCACCAAGTCGAGGCATGATATCCTTATGGATTTTTCTTTTATTCGGTTGATCTGTAGCCCCAATTTTGATCGCGAGTTTTTTAACTAATGGTGTAATAAGCACAGCGACAGCAAAAGAAAGAATAAAAGCTACAATATAGTCAATATAAGAATGCATCGTTTACCCCCACTTGTGTGAGAAATTTTCACTTCTTACATCATAGCAAAAATATATGAAGTTTCAATTGTTTTTTTCTTAAAGTTATATGACAAATGCCTACCAATATAATTAGGATGGACATTTGAATGAAAACATATAGCCTATTAAAGTTCAATGAAATATTTACCTACTTCTTTAAAAGCTTTTTATAGAAAGAAAATAACTTTTCTTCCTCAGATCTCCAATTATACGTATTTAAAAAAGCAACTTCTCCATTCCCCCCCATTTCTTTAGCTAAGCTTTCGTTTTCTAATAAAGTCAGCATCGCCTTTGAAATGGACTGAGGCCTTTCCGGATTCACAAGCAGCCCGCTGTTGGAAGATTCAACAACTTTGCGATAATGCGGAAAATCCGACGCTATAACAGCTACTCCTGCTGCCATATATTCAAATAGTTTGTTCGGTAAGCATACCAGGTGGTTAGGAACAGGTAAATAGGGAATAATACCGATAGTCGCTTCTGATAAGTATTTTTCTATTTCCTGGTAAGGGACCTTTCCTTTAAATTCGACTTTATCCTTTATACCTAACATACTAATTTTTTCATGTATGTTCTCTTCAAATGAGGTAGATTCAAAACTGCCAACAAATAAAAGCTTTGCTTCAGGCTTCTGCTTTGAAACATGTGAGAACCCTTCAATCAGCTCCTCTATTCCCCTAATAGCGGTTATACCCCCTAAATATAAAAGGTTTTCATCCTTTTTATTTACCCGAGTTGTCGGCGGAAACATCTCAGGTAAGGGATAGTTTTCAATTTTACATGACGTATATTTTCTATACCGCTCCCCTACCTCTTCTGTTGTATAGATGATGCCTGATAGAATAGGCAATGAGATCTTTTCTATTACTTCGTAAGCTATACGAACAGGGTTCTTCATCCAATTCTTTAAATATTTTTTACTCATAATTGCATTAGGATAATGCTCATGAACATCGAAAATTACCGGCTTTCTTGTAAAGAGACGTAGTAAGACTCCGACTGGAAGCAATTCAGGATCATGAAAATGATACAAGTCTGCATTTGTTTGCTTCGCTTGCTTAAATACAGTAAAAGTATGTAAAAATCTCTTCCATTCCTTTTTAGGCTTCTCAATCGGTACCAAGTTGATTCCGTCATCCTTTATTTGTTTGTCAGGCTTAGGAGCAAGAAGTATGACATCATACCCTGCCTTTTTTAAAGATTTACATTGTTTATGATAGATTCGTCCATCATAAGCCTGATGGACAGTTGTAATTACGCAAATTTTCGTCATAATATCATTTCCTTTTACATATCCAAGTTGTAACTTTTCCACTAATACTTTACACTATTATATTAATAATTCCTAATTTTTTATGGAAAGGGATCTCTATGAAAATTGTTTATATCACTCAGCATTTCCCACCTGAAATAGGTGCTGCACAAGGACGGGCATATGACATGAGCTCTAACCTTTCAAATTTAGGTCATGATCTGCATGTGCTGACGACCTTTCCTAATTCAAAACCGATAAAAAAATTCTTTAAGAAGGAAAACATTAATGATTTGACAGTGTACAGATCCTTCCGTATACGAGATACAAAAACAAGCTCCATTCGCAGACTTGCAAATTACCTATCATTTATGGTCTCAAGTTGCATGTCCGGCTTGTTAGTAAAAAAACCGAATGTCATTTATGCAACCTCACCTCAATTATTTCAAGGAGTAACAGGGTACTTTTTAAGCAGAATTCACAGAGCGAAATTTGTCTTTGAAATTCGTGATCTTTGGGTTGATTTTGCTGAACTATTAGGCCAATTCAAAAACAAAAAACTTCTGCAGCTTGCAAGAAAGCTTGAAAGCTTTCTTTATAAGAAAGCAGATCATATCGTTGTTGTAACACACGGTTATAAACAACGACTCATCGACCTTGGAATCCAGGAAGAAAAAATTACTGTCATACCTAACGGTGTTAATCCTAATTCTTTGCCATCCTTAAAAGGTACATCCTCTGTAAAGCACCAGTATGGGATAGAAGATAAATTCCTTGTGTTATACGCTGGAAATATCGGGGCTGCACAAGGATTAACAACGATTATTTCAGCAGCTGAGAAATTAAAGGATGATCCATCTGTTGTTTTTATGTTCATCGGTGAAGGTGTTGAAAAGCTAAAATTGATGGAAAAAACATCATCCCTCAACCTTTCAAACGTATTGTTTATAGAAAGCAAAAGAAAGGAAGAACTCCTTGGCTATTATGAAGCAGCTGATGTTGGTATTGTTTCGTTAAAAAAACATCCTTTGTTTGAAATAACAATTCCTTCTAAGGTTTTTGACTACATGTCGATGTCAACACCGATTCTTATAGGTGTTGATGGAGAAGCAAAAGAAATTGTTGAAGAGCATGAAGCCGGATTTTACTTTGAACCTGAAAATGCTGATGATTTTGTTCGGGTGTTGAAGGATGCTCAGAGTCGTCCGGAAAAACTAAAAGATATAACTTATCATGTAAAGGGCAGGCTTCTTAAATCGTTCAACCGCGAAATTCAAGCAAAGGAGCTTTCAAAGACTCTAGAACATTTGACGGAAGGAACTTAAAAAGTGTTTCAGGAAAATTAAATTTTAATTCAAGAAAGTTGTAATTATAAAACTCAAACTTAGTTTAAATACAAAAGGGTTCGGAATATAAAATATTCCGAACCCTTTTAAACTGTTTGACTAATAATCCTTAAATTTTTTCATCATATTGAGTCTCCAATAACAATTCGTTAACTCGTTCAAGTCGTTTGAGAGACATCCATTTATCACAGTTTCAGGTCAAAATTCTTGCCAAGAGACTAGTTTACCATTTTCAAAGTAAAGATAGCTAGAGTCATACAATGGATCTCCGTAAACCCATTGATCGAAAGATCCGTATTTATCACTATATGAATTTATTTCAGTTGGATATCCCCAAGACAGAAGAGTTTGAGTTTCAGTCATACCAATTAGTATTTCTTCATTTTTGATTAATTTCCACATTGAATCTGAAAACTTATACTTTTTAAAGGGATTTGTAGCTGTATAGTATGCTGATTGATTATCTTTATCAACATATTTCATCGTATAATAATATTTTCCTACTTTTATTTTTACATCATACAAGCTTTTATCCAACGTATCAGTTTTTTTACTTAAAATAATTGCTTCTGTAAGATTTTTTATATTCACAGGATTACCCGCATAATTTTCAATATCAATAGGGTTTCTTAGCCAAACTCTATCTTTATCCAGTATTTCAGTTAAAGATTTATGAGGAGTTTTATAAGAAATAGAACTATGATGTTTTATGTATTTACCAGATCCTATTGCATATAGAACTCCATACTTCGTATCTTTTTTTGAATAAACTGCATATTCTGATCCTGCCTTTGCTGTAGAAACTTTTAACAATTGAGACTTATTCTTGTCTACTCTATAAATATAGACATCTTTTGATAAGGTCACCTTTCCAACATGAGAAGAAGTTAATTTAACTTTTCCCCAATTTACAGTAGTTATTTTTTCAGCATGAGCAATATTGCCTGGAATTACAAAAAAACTTAAGACTAAGGTAATTCCCAATAGTATAGAAAATAATTTTTTCATATAGTATCCCCCAAATTTATGCATATTTTACTAATAGTTTACTTTAAAGTCAAAATCATGTCTATAACAATAAACGGGTATTAAGAACTAACACAATTCAAAAATTTTCAGTTAATTTCAATCCCTCTCCCTTTAAGGGAATCTGTTCATAAAATAGAGTAGGCGCACTTTTCCAAAAGAGAAAGTATACTCTCATCCACAATTTCAGCTCAATCTTCTTCCAATAATCTGGTATTTGGAATAGTACCAAAATAGGATTTAACGTCAGCCTCAATGACATATACATATCATCAAATAATTTTCGTATTTTCTCTATATACCATATAAGCACTTCGAATCAGCCAAAAGACAAAGCTACAGTCTTAGGATTCCGCCTCGAATATCAGATTTGTCCACTTTATCGTCATTAATCGTTTCTTTTTGAACAATGTTAGAACAACCATATAAAAGCAGTAAAAGGAAGAATAAGACAACCTTACACTTCATTTACATCCTGCACCTCTCCTGTTTGATAATCAATAGCAATAATTATTCGATCATATTGACTCTTTTGACTCTTAAAGGGTATATGCCAATTCCCTTCAGAAAGGATAGGTTTTCCTCTTACATACTGTTGGTCTATTGTTTCCATCCACTTCATCACTCTAGGATCTTTTTTAGCAATGCTTATCGCTTCTTCTAAGGGAAGTAAAGGAAAATCTGTATTCTTAACTTTTATTGGATAAGTAGCATCTAATTGTATTTTCTCCTCTGTCATAAAAGAAAAGATAACATTGTAATCTCCTTCAGGTGCCTCAATTATGTTCCTTTGGTCTATTCTGATGTTAGGATGGTAAGTAGCCTCCTTTGAGAGTATTTCGTTTGGTTCTAAAGAGACAATGTCATCTGGGTCATAGATGTCATTACAAACAATATCGATATCTTCTCCACTCCAAAGATGGAGATATTCTGTAGAAGAAAAAACTGAGATTCCTATTGGATTACCGCATCTCCCGTTATAATGTAAAGTTTTATCACTGATGTTTTCTATAGTTGCTTTGACTATTAATTCCTTATTAGGTTCGAGAGCACTTGTCGATATTTCTGTTTTTAGTAACAACCCATTATTGTCTGTTTCATAGATAACCGATTGACTTTCTACTTTTCTAGACACATTCCCATTTATTGGACCTGATGCATCTTTTGAACAACCTATCAATCCAATTATACAAAATAAAACATAGGCAATTTTTCTCAGTCGAAATCTCCCCTTTTCAATTAAATACATAGTCATTGAAGGAGACGTACTCGTAAGGAAAAAAGTTACAAAAAAAGACCTACTCTTTTTCTCAGAGTAGGGCTTCCTTTTATTATGATTGAAATGGTACAGGCTTGTCATCTTGCTTTCCAAAATGATGGAGGATTGCTCTTACAATCCGATTTGATGCATTACCGTCACCATAAGGATTTGAAGCCTTAGACATTTTTTCATATGCTTCTTTGTTATTTAAAAGCTCATGTGCCAGATTATAGATTGTTTCCTCTTCTGTACCTGCAAGCTTTAATGTTCCTGCTTCAATTCCCTCAGGTCTTTCTGTAGTATCACGAAGTACAAGAACTGGTACTCCTAAAGAAGGTGCTTCTTCTTGCACGCCACCTGAATCTGTGAGGATAATATGAGCACGGGATGCGAAATTATGGAAATCATATACACCAAGTGGCTCGATTAAATGAATACGTGAGTCATCACCTAAGATTTCATCCGCAACCTCACGTACAGCAGGATTTAAGTGAACAGGGTAGACAACTTGAACATCGTCATGTTCATTTACAAGGCGCTTAATAGCGCGGAACATATTTCTCATTGGCTCTCCAAGGTTTTCTCTTCTATGAGCTGTAAGAAGTATCATGCGGTCAGAACCTACTTTTTCTAACACTTCATGAGTGTAAGAATCTTTCACTGTTGTTTTAAGGGCATCAATAGCTGTATTACCTGTTACATAAATTGTTTCAGCTTTTTTATTTTCTTGAAGTAAATTCTGCTCAGACTTATCTGTTGGTGAAAAATGCAAATCTGCTATAACACCTGTGATTTGTCTGTTAACTTCCTCAGGGAATGGAGAGTACTTGTTCCAGGTTCTTAATCCAGCTTCAACATGTCCAACTGCTATTTGATTATAAAATGCTGCTAAACTTGCAACAAAGGTTGTTGTAGTATCACCATGTACTAAAACAAGATCTGGTTTCACATTTTTCATCACCTCATCCAGACCTTCTAAAGCACGTGTTGTCACACCTGTTAACGTTTGACGATCTTTCATAATATTTAAATCATGGTCTGGTGTTACTTCAAATAGCTCTAGGACTTGATCAAGCATTTGACGATGCTGAGCTGTTACTGTCACAATTGATTCGATTTCATCAGGATATTTTTCTAATTCAAGCACAAGCGGTGCCATTTTTATCGCTTCTGGCCTTGTTCCAAAGATTGTCATAACTTTAATTTTTCGATCCATATGTTTAAAAACTCCTTTAATATTTCAATAATAAGTATTCTACTTACTAAATTAGCATATCAGCGAAATTTCTACAAATATCCTTTTATTCAGTGAAAATTTTGGGAAGCACATCCTTTGTTCCAATTAGAATATGTGGATTCTTGTCTGAATTTAATTCTTTAAGAACTTTTACAAGATTACTTTCTGGAATTGCTACACAGCCCAGCGTTGGACTTGTTGAACTTCTCCAAACATGAAGGAAAATGGCACTTCCTTTCCCTTTTACAATAGGGTCATCATTATAGCCAATCGCAACCGCATATTTATATAGAGGTATAGCTAACTTTTCATAAGACATCCACTTTGAAGCAGGATTTCCTTTATAAGTTACCCATTTGTTATAGTCAGCAGAAGAAGTATCATCGACCCAGTAATCATTTGATGTTGTTTTTTTATAAGGGTACGTTACATTTGTTGGCTTTGAACTTGTTCCAAAAGCTGTTCTTAAAGGGAATAACCCAATAGGAGTTTTGCCATCTCCTTCTCGCTTTTTACTAGTTGACCCATTTTTCCCAAGTACCGCATTGGAACTTAGAGTTCTACTCCAAGTATCACCTGTTTTTTCATACACACTTAATTTCGCAACTTTTGATTTTGTAGAATTCGATTCTACAACGATCACTTGCTTTGAGTTAACCCCTTTACTTTGTAGATATTGATCAAACCCACTTTCAAAAGTAGCATTACTCCTCTTTATGTAACCAATTCTTCCTGCTACTACTACTTTAAACCAACCAGAGTAAACATCTGTAGCATTAATTGTAGTTGACTTATTTAAAGTAGCGAATGGAACCAGATTTCCCGAAGTATTATCATAAACAACAGTTGTCGTTTTCATTTTGACCGTACCAACATCTGGCTGTTTTGTCTTCGCTTCACTCTTTAAAGAGGCTTTCTGAACTGGTGACGTTTTCCCCTTTTGAATATAAGCTGTTTTCCCATTCAAGGATACTGCAATCCAACTACTATAGTGCCTGTCAACAGGATAAATCTGTCCTTTTTTTATTGTACCAATATGTTGAAGCTTTGTTTTTCCTTTCACATAGATACCAGTGTCAACATTTGCTTTAAAGTAATTGGTATCGCTTGTATAAATCATTTTGACTTTATCTTTCTTTATAAAACCCTTTCGATTAGCAAAAATGACTTCATACCAGCTACTATATTCCTTCACAACGGTAAGAGTGACTGCTTCATCAATTTCCGCAAAGGACACTAGTTTACCAGAAGAGTTATCATACACATTCGTAGTACCCGTTGTTTTTATTGTTTTACCTATACCGTTTTGTTTATTTGCCTCATTCTTAAAGCTATTTTCCTCACCTGGTACGGTATTAGCTTTTGAAACATAAGCCACGCCTTCATTAAACTGAATTTCATGCCAGCTTGAAAAGTCCTTCAGTCTTGGATATGTCTGTCCTTGTTTTAAAACCCCAATTTTCTTTAGCCCACTCGATGTTTTTTTATAAACCAATAAGTCCTCTGAGGCCTTGAAATACTTATCCTTAGCAGAAAAGGATGATTTCTTCGGTTCGGTTTCTTGTTTAGTAGAACTTACGGTTATCTTTACATCTGATTTTTTCACAAAACCGATTCGGTTAGAAAACTGAATACTGACCCAACTAGTATATTCCCTTAGAACATGATAGCTAGAACCTGACTTTAATGTTGCAAATTGGACTAATTGCTTACCGGAATTATCATAAACGATTGTATCTGTCGTAATCGTCATTTCTTTATCTGACACTTTGTTAGTAGAAATGACTTTACTAGTTCCATATGGCTTCGTATCATTTTTATGAATATACACTTCTTTACCGGCCAGTTTAAATTGATACCAACTAGTGTATTCACGCTCACTTGCAAATATTTGATTTTTAGCCAAAGTACCAACCTGTTCTAAAGACCCACTTCGTTTTTCGTAAATGCTTGCTTCATCCGAAGTTACAGTAAATGTCACAAGATTATCTTCTGCAAAAGCATTATAATGAGAAGCGAGTAAAGAGAAACAGAGTATGAACCCTAATGCATATAATATGCGCTTCATAACAACCTCCATCTTTTTACATTCATTCTACTAAACTATTATAATCTAGATATCAAAAAATATAAATTCAGCTGGAGGAAATTGTTCATGTATTCTTATTTAAAAATGATATTTGCTATTACCACATTTTTACTCTTAATATCTTACGGAGGAACAACTTTTCTCGCAGATGAACCTCACCAGGAGTATGAGAAAGTAACGATTCTATTCCATCAGAACGTTGATTTATCTATTGTACCTAGCAATCGGATTACTTATCATTTTGATACGATTCCCGCATACTCAGCACTACTAACTGCAGATGAGATAAAAGAAATACAAGATATTCCAGATATTGAGTTAATTAATACTGAAAAAACAGTAAGCATATCGTCTATCCAGTCTGTTGACTGGGGTTACAACATGATAGGAATACCGCTCATAAAAAGTGCTTCTCTAACAGGTAATAAGATAAAAATAGCCATTCTTGATACCGGAATAGATAAAGCACACCAGGACCTTAATGTTGCAGGTGGAAAAAATTTCATTGAAAATAATAGTGCATATAATGATGATAATGGTCATGGAACACATGTTGCTGGGATTATTGCTGCTTTAGATAACAAGATAGGCACTTTAGGTGTGGCTCCAGATGCAAAAATTTACGGACTAAAATTCCTAGATGAAAATGGCGAAGGATCAACAACAGATCTAGCAAATGCGATTGATTGGGCAATAGAGAATAAAATGGACATACTTAATATGAGTTTTGGTTTTAGTGGAAGTGACCCAATTATTTCAGAACTACTCAATAAAGCCTATAAGAAAAACATATTAATTGTAGGGGCAGCAGGTAATGAAGGGAAAAATTCAATATCTTTTCCTGCTAGTAACCGAAATGTCATTGCTGTTGGAGCAATCAATAAGAATAAAAAGTTGGCTGATTTCTCAAATACTGGTCCACAGATAGAAGTAACCGCACCGGGTGTAGGAGTTAGAAGCACTTATATAAACAATCAGTATAAAACAATGGACGGCACTTCTATGGCCACTCCATATGTAAGTGGATACCTGGCATTATTAAAGCAAAAATATCCTACAAAAACTAATGATGAAATTAGATCTTTACTTGGTAAAAACACATTAGATCTCGGTATTGTTGGACGCGATTCTAATTATGGATTTGGACTAATTCAAAGCTTTATTTCAGAAGAAGAATCTGTCGACACGGGAAAAGAAGTATCTCAAAACCTGCCTTACTTCAAAGTGCTTAATGAAAAAGTTCCTGTGTATGATAACCGTTCCGGCTCACTTGTCATAGTTGGATATCTCAAAAAAGACCAGGTTTACCCTATTGAACGGCACTTTACTAGTTGGTATCAAATACGTTTTGGATCTTACTCTGCATTTATAAGAAGAAGTGATGGGTTGCCAGTTTCAAGTCATACCCTTAAAAACATTTCTTCTTCGGTAAAGACATCAAATCGCCAATTTACAGCTTTAAACGATACACCAGTTTATGATAACTCATCAGGTTCTTTGATTCCGTTTGGGACTATAAAAAAGGGTACATCTTTCTCTATCACCTCTACTTATACAAGCTGGATCGGCGTTAATTTTGCTGGAAGAGTTGGATATGTAAGCACAAATGATATTTCAATTGATTTTAAATCCACTGACCGTTATTTCAAGGTAACAGAAAAAGATATTCCTGTGTTCGATAACAGGTCAGGCTCACTAGTTATTGTTGGTTACTTAACAGAAGGAGAGACTTATAGTAGAAAAAAAGATTATACAAGTTGGCATGAAATCTCCTTTGGTGACTTTAGCGGTTTCGTCCGAAAAATTGGTACCAAGCCCGCTACTTCCATTAACGCAAAACTTGAAAGTAAAAAACCTCAAACGGGACGGTATTTTATTACAAAGTCAGATAACATTGTTTATGATAATTCATCAGGAAAACTCATACCGTTTCTCACCTTGAAAAAAGGAATTAAATATCCAATTATCCAGACTTATACAAGCTGGTATGAAATTAATATTGCTGGTCGAACAGGATTTGTTCGACGATAATAAAGTAATAAGGGGCAACCAAATGGTTGCCCCTTATTACTTATTGATATTTTGGTATATCAAGATAAAGCTGATAACTTGTTAATTGGTTATACATTTTCATAAAGTTATTTGTCTGTTTTTCTGCCCAACCTACATCTGTTGCGTATTGATGTGTTGCAGGATTTGCAGGGTTCCAACGCATTTTATAGATGGTATCTTGTCCATATCCATTATAAACATACTTATCAGCAACGAACTTGGCACCACCAATAATAGCATCTTCCGGAGTAAACCAACCTTGCTCGTATGCAAACTTCGAAGCATTTGCAGTAGCGTTCCCATCATTAGCGTTTATTCCAAACATATTATATACCATATAAGTTTTACCGTTTGGTGCTGTGTAATTCACACCAGTTGCTAAAGGAGAAGTGCCGTTTCCAGTTTCTAAAAGTGCATGAGAAACTAGATATACTTCATTAATACCTACTAGTTTACTACCTTGAGAGAATGCTTCTCCCTTCCCTTCTAAAATACCCTTGCCTTCTAACAGCTTGTTTAATTCAGAAGGATTAGCACCTGCATACTTAGATAGTAGAACAAATTGATACATAGACTTTGTTGTTAAATCAAAATTAATAGGATCTACATATTCTCTAACATCTGACTCATACGCAGCACTAAAGCCACCAAAGATATGAGTAGGGTATTCTACTTTGTACCAGCCGTTACCAGCATAATCTACAATTGTTAAAGTCTTACCATATGGTACAGTATTATAAACAAATGTTGAAGAGTTAGAATTAGGCGCTTCCCGTAAATTAACTCCGGATGTACTCTTTACAACTGCCTGTTTTGGATACGTGTCTTTTACTTCTGTAGCAGATATCAAGTAACCCGCAACATATGCATATTGAATTCGATACTTGTCTGTTTGCGGATTGACTTTCATTTGCTTCTCTACCATATAGTCAAGAGAATAATCATAGTTTGTATATGTTACTTCTTTATAGATTCCGCCTAGGGCATCATCTTTTTTCACATAACCTACACGACCAGCCAATATAATGCCCCACCACTTTGTTCCTTCACTGATTACAGGATAACTTTGACCTTCTTTAATTGTACCAAACGGTGTTAAAGGAGTGGTTGTATTATCCATTACTTCTAAATCCTTTAAGGCTGTAAAAGTTTTCTTAGTGTTTTTATATTTCGTATTCAAGTTGTTAATATTTCCACCATTATCCGGAATAGTCCCCTCTTTTGGGACATAAGCTTTAAAATCACCGAATTCGATTTGATGCCAACTTGTGTAGTTACCGGTTCTTTCATATGATTGGTTCTTTGTTACTAATCCGACCTGTACTAATTTACCAGAACGATTATCATAGATAGGTAGACTCTCTTCTTCTACCTTAAAGAACCTATCATTTTCAGTAAACTCTTTTATTGCATTACTCTTACGAATATATCCAATTCTTCCGGCCACCTCAAACGAGTACCAACTTGTATATTCCTTAATTAGTTTATAAGATTTATTACTTCTTACAACAGCGAAAGGAACTAGTGGGCCAGGCTTTGTATTATCATATACTACTGAATCCCAGCGAGGTGTTATGGATATATTAGTTGCTTTTCCATCTCCTAAATTTTTAATGGCAGAACCTTTTGAAGGCGTAGTTGAGGTAGAGCGAACATACCCTGTAATTCCTCCAAACTTAATACCATGCCAACCTGAATATTGTTGAGTACGTGGATATTCTTGTCCATTATACAAATAACCGATTACGTTTGAAGCATCATCACGACTTGAGTAGACTGGTAACTTTAATCCGTCACTAACAACTTTAAAATAGTTATCTGTACTAAAGAAATTTGTCTTAACATCTGTTTTCCTTACATAACCCACACGACCGGAAACTAGTACACTATACCAGCTTGTATATTCTTTGATGACAGTATGTTCTACACCTTTTACTAGTGTTGCATACTTGACGAGATTTCCACTGGAATTGTCGTAAACTGGAGTACTTTTCAAAGTAGTAATGGTTCTAGTTCCCTGTACTAGACTATTCGCCGCATACTCATTTTGAATTAACCTTTCACTTGGGACGGTTCCTTCTTTTGGAACATATGCATAGTAATCACCAAATGTAATTTGATGCCAACTTGTGTAATCTCTAGTTCTTGGAAAGACCTGTCCTTTAGTTAGGTACCCAACAAGTTTTAATGAAGAGGAACGGTTATCATAGATCGGAATGTTATCCTCTGTTACTTTAAAGTACTTAGTATCTTTAGAAAATACAGGGGCTTTGGTTTCCACAGCCAGTTTTAATTGAGCTCGCTCAATATTTTCTGTTTCCTTTTTAGCCTCCTGTTCCACTTTTTCATCTTCTACTACTTCAATATGATCTTTGTCAGGTGTTTCTATTTCTGCCTGCTCATTAGTCTGCTCCTGATCGTGATCGTCTGTTAGAGTAGCTTCAGATTCTTCCTCAATAACTTCCTGTTCAGTGCTTCCCTCAGGCATATCAATATCTTCATTGAGACCAGCGTCTTCATTATTAGTAGTTGTCTCCTCTTGATCTGCATCTTGAGATAAGTAATAGTCACTGTATTCCGCACGATCAATTAAGTACTCTACTCCACCTACTAAAATATAAAAATAGTCATCATCTAATTTACTTACTAACAAAGTCGACCCGGGACTAATAGTACCTATTTCTTTCTTCGATTGATCCAAAAAAGGAATTGGTTCATCTTTTGCTTCAATCACACCGATTAATTCAGAATCTACTTCCAGATAGTTGTAATTAGCTAAAACGTCTTGTTCCTGAACAGGTATAATAGCTGCTTCAGTTTGAACAGTTGCGTTCTCCGTTCCCCACTGTATAGCAACTTCTCCTTCTTCAAAAGATGTACTAATTGTATAAAAAGTAGTATCTTTGTGTAAAAATCCTAGCTGTTCACCTTTACTATCCAATATTTTAGATTCACCTGATACATTAATAAGTATAGGCTCTTGTTCTTGTTCATCCATCACTGCTAATAGGCTGGATGGAAAACTTGATACTACCAATAAAGTAACAAGCACCCATACTATACTCCTGGTTAAAAAGTTCTGTTTCACAATGTCCTCCTTTTTCTATTAATCTCAAATACCCAACTATTATATTATGACATGAATATTAACTTAACAAGACAAAAATCCTCATTTTATTTGGAAATATGAGGTTTTTTTCATTATTCCTCTTCTATTAATAAAAGAGTCTAGCATTTTACTAGACTCTATATATCTATCGGCTATTTCTATTTTTATAAGCTTCATCTGCCAGCATAATTCCAATTGCTTTATTTTCTGTCCAAATTGAATCAAAGCTCTTGATGGGAACTGGACGTGGTCCAACATATGGAGAAATTTCTGGTGTGAAAGCTGGCTTTAAATGAGACGAAATAAACCAATCTGTAAATCCGCCGCCACTTGGGTTGGATTTTGGAGTAACAAGTGCATAACCAGTTTTACTCTTGATCATTTCTGCAATTTCACGGTCTCTTTTTGTTCTTTCTGCTCCTTGCTTGAAATGCCAATATAAAATTTCACCAGAAGAGTGATAAGATACAGATGTTTTAAAATTCCTAGTATTTGTAAAGTCATACATAGCTTTTGACTCTGGCTCACTTAAAGGTTTAGGACCTTTATAGTTTTGAGGAGCCGGCTTTCCTGGATTTGAAACAATATTATTCCACCCAGCTGGATATTGACGGTTTAAATCAACACCTCTTACATTGGCTTTCCAAGCAGAAAAGTCTGTGTTCCCACCGTTAATCTTCAGAACTTGGGATGAATTTTTTGCTGATTTATGTCCCTGTTGTACTAATGTTACACCATCTGGGTTAACCATTGGCACAAACCAGATCGAAGCTTTATCTAATATACTTCTGACAGCATAGCCATCAATCTTGGAATTCTTAACATAACATTGTGCATATTGATCTATCATTTCCATCACAATATTTGTTGTCAAATACTCTCTTGCATGATGAGAACCATTGATCAAAATCTCCGTGCTGCCTTTTCCAAGTTTTACAGCATAAATATTACGACCATCTACTGACTTCCCAATAACCTTTTTTGTTGCTAGATCGGGATATGTTGCCACAATTTCATCAATATCCTTCACCATTTGATTATATGAATAGACAACTCTTGGGTTAACTAAATCTTTTGCAGTAGCAGATTTAATAGAAACCTGACTCTTCTTTACAAAACCATAACGATCTCCGAAGTTTACCTTTACGTAACTACCTCGATCTTCAACATAAGAATATTCAACATTGGGACTTATAGAAGCAAAAGGAACTAACTTCTTTCCAACATAGTAGTATATAGCTGTTAGTTTTTTTGTTTTAAACGAACCAACTGAACCATATTTGTTTGAAGAATTGCGATACGTTTTGTTAAGTACAGGAGTCGTTAGATCTTTTGCTACAAACGCTCGTTTGTTCCCATATTGGATTTCATGCCAGCTCGTATAGTCCTTCGTTCGATGATAAACTTCACTTGAACGTAAATAGCCAACTACCTTAAGTGTCTTTCCACTATTGTCGTATACCGGAACATTGGCTTTCACTGATGTAAAGTACTCAATGCCTTTGGAGAACTCAATCTCAGTGTCACTTTTTCGGATATATCCAATACGCCCTGAGAGATCAACTTTAATCCATTTACCATGATCACTAATAATAGGGTATTTAGTCCCTTTATATAATTCCGCAAACTCTACCAATGATGACGAAGTATTATCATAAACATAAGTGTCTTTAGAAATAGTTACTGTATATTTGCTATTTTCAAAGCTATTATTCTCATTTTTTAACAAGTCCCCTGATGCTGGGCGTGTTTCTTTTTTATTGACAAAAATTGTACCATTACCAAATTTAACTTCATGCCAACTTGTATAATCAGCAATACGAGGATAAACCTGTCCATTTATGAGTTTTGTTACTTCAATCAGTTTTCCATTAACTTTTTTATACCCAACAACATTATCACCTGTGACCTCAAAGTATTCATGACTAGGAGAAAATTCAGCATTTACATTTTTCTTTTGGACATAACCAATTCGCCCTGAAAGATCAACTGCGTACCATTCTGAATATTCTTTAAGTACAGGCAAACGAACCCCTTTATTGATGGATGCAATATTTAATTTAGCGCTATTGTAATGATCATACACCGCTGTATTAACTTTAAATGTTATAAATTGTTTATGTGAGCTAATTGAGCCTACTTTGTTATTACTAAAAGAAACCTGAGAAGGTATTGTTCCTTGTTTTGGAACATATGCAACTTTCCCCCCAAGAGATACCTCATGCCAGCTTGTATAATCTCTTGTACGCTCATAAACTTGTTTACCCTTCAATGAAGCAATTAGTTGTAATTCCCCATTTTTCTTTTCATATACAGGAAGATTCTCTTCTACAACTTTGAAATAGGCATCTGTTTTTTTAAACAAAACGTTAGAGGAGCTTGTTTTAGGCTCTATCACGTCTTCTTCCTGACTTAGAACCTCTTTCGTCACTTCATTTTGTTCTTGTTCTGCAATCTCTTCCGTATGTTCTAACTCTTCTTCGATTATAACGTTTTTGTTATCTACGCCTTCATCATCAACTACTGTATTTGCTATTTGCTCTGTTGCATTTGAGAGATCTGTTTCTTTACTTTCCTTATGGATTATAACCTCTTCATTGAATAGATAAGAAAGGAAATATTCTTCTAGCTCCTCTTGAATAAAAAAGGTTGAACCTGTTTCAAGAGTTGCAAGTTGCTCTCCTTCAATAGTACTAACTACTAAAGGACTATCCGCAGTCCACACAAGGTCATCTAAATCGCCTTCAATAATTGTTGTAGCAGGACTTGGTAGAACTTCTTTTACATCTTCCTGATCAATTAAAACTTGATTTCCAAACCAGTCAATAAATAAGTCATTCCCCTTTTTAAACCCTGCAATTTTTGCATCTTTTAAAATAGTTCCTAATCGATTATCTTCTGAATCTTTGATCAATACATCACCATTCACAATGATATAAACAGGTGTTTGCTCTTCTTGATTTAGTTCCATAGCATCTGCTTCTTGAATCGGAATACCAGAAACAAATATAGAAAATATAATAAAGAGCACCACTAATTTGGTAGCTAATTTGGTAACCAATTTGGACATAATCTATCAATCTACCTCCTTTTTCGACACATACACTCTATTATAATATGAATAAAATAATAGTAAAGTCTTAGCTGAGGAAAAAAAAGGAATAATCCTGTGCTACACACAAAGATTATTCCTAGTTTCCTTATTTAGCTGGTTGATCAAACTGATACATGTCACCCGTTAAATTATTTGAGTTGTATAATATAATGACAACATCAAAGCTACTTGTTTCAAGCAAATCATTAACTGACCTTTTCTTATCATACCTAGGGTCAAACACAGTTGTCTGCTTAAATAGAGAAGCAATATGCGGAACAAGGGGGTTAGCATATGAATCCTTTATCAATAAGGCACGAGTCTCATTATTCACTTCTTCATTTACAATATTTAGTTCCGGATAATTATTCGCATACGTATCATGGTACTCCAACTTACTATGTTTTGTTTGAAGACCTGTTGCATAGTATTCCGAATATGCCATTTTATTCTTCTCCGAAATACTCCCATTATAATAGTCCATTTCAGCCAGGGAGAATTCTTTGGGTTGATAATAGCAAGCTCGATCGTCATTCGCATCCACAAGCATATGGAGATTTCGGTTCCAACTACCTATTAACTCTCTTCCTTTTTCGCAAGAGAAAGTATAATTCTCTTCCACATTTAATTCCTTTTTAATTGGTTGAGTTTTACTAACTTCCTCAATTAGCGATCCAAATCCAAAAAAAGCCCCCTTTATATTCCAATGGTGATCTGTCTTAAAGTAATAGTCTTTCTTTTTCTCAAAGGATACTTCTTTATTTAGCTTCTTTGACACATTAACACCATTAACCAAGTTGGGATTGAGGTTTGAAAGCAAATAGTCGGTGCTTTCTATTCCTTTTCCTCTAGGTACAAATGAAGGAAGCAATTCTGCCATCTCAAAAACTTTTGCCGGCATTGGGAAATAATAGAGTTCTGTCCCTTTTTCTTGCAGCCTTGTTCCTAGTGTATTTAAAGCTGCTGCTGAAGCATTTAGTTCTTCCTTTTTCAAGGTATTAGAAGGCTGAGCCATAATCCAGTTATCTTTTGTGACATGATAGCCATTCACATAGGTTTTGTTCATCATCATTTCCCAGATAGTATAAAGCTTTACCCACTGATCACGTCCAAAAAATTGATCAGTGAAATATGCTTCAAACTCCTTGAAATATTCTCCAGATAAAACAGAATCCTTTGTTAGATCTGGAAACTGAGCTAACCCTCTATTCTCCAGCTCTGAGATCTCTCGATCAGGAGTAGCCATGGAAAAATAGCTTAATCCAAAGATAAAGAACAGAAATAATATTGGCAATAAAAAATGTTTCAGTTTCATATTTCAACCTCCCCTAAAATCGGAAGTAAATAAACGGGTTATAAGTAGAATTTACTAAATACATAGTGATTATAATCATTAATATGAGATACATACTACTGCTCACAACATCTCTTACAAGTCTAAGGAGCATATTCTTTTCTGCTATTATGTTGATAGTACCAGCAATTTTAGGGTATACAGGTGTACTGAACAAAATTCCCAATAGAAAAACAAACCAATAATCAGCTAAATACAAGAATGTTTCCTGGTTAAGGTGTATGTCACCTCCTCCTCCAAACATAATTTGGATATAATCAAATGAATAAGTGAAATTATCTGCCCTAAAAAATACCCATCCAACCATAAAAATTAAAATAACATAAGCATGCTGCAAAGGTCTCCACGTAGACCTAATTAGCTTTTCTAATCCAAGCTTCTCTAAAGAGATAATGACACCATAATAAAACCCCCAAGCCATAAACGTCCAACTTGCTCCATGCCAGAATCCCGTTACAGTCCAAACAATTAATAGATTTCGGTAAATCTTAAATGTACTAACTCGATTTCCACCAAGAGGAATGTACAGGTAATCCTTAAACCAAGTACCTAAGGATATATGCCATCTTCTCCAAAATTCCGAAATGCTTCTAGATATATATGGATAGTTAAAGTTTTCTTCGAATTCAAAGCCAAACATCTTACCTAGTCCAATGGCCATATCACTATACCCGGAGAAATCGAAGTAAATTTGTAATGTATAAGCAATAATTCCAATCCACGCTGTTCCTGTTGTTAAGCTTTCAGCAGGTAAAGCGAATATTTCATCAGCGATTCCGCCAAGCGGGTTTGCAATTAATACTTTCTTGGCTAAACCAAGGATAAAACGACTCACTCCATCAGAAAACTTTGAAAAAGACGTGATTCTTTTTTTGATTTGATCAGCTACTGTATTGTAACGGACAATTGGACCAGCAATTAATTGTGGGAATAAGGAAATATAAAGAGATAGATCTAATAAATTTCTTTGTGCCGGTGCGTCCTTTCGGTAAACATCAACTACGTAACTCATTGCCTGGAAGGTGAAAAAGGAAATTCCTATTGGCAATGGTATAGGATCCATCTCTATCGACAGATGAAAGAGCTCATTTAAATTGGCAACAATGAAGTTCATATACTTAAAAAAGCCTAAAATAATTAGATTAACAATCACTGCAATAGATAAAAAGAACTTCTTCTTCCTATTAGAAGAACCGAACTCCACAAGTAAACCGAATAGATAGTTAATAAAGACAGAAAAAAGCATTAATAAGACATACTTAGGTTCTCCCCAAGCATAAAAAACCAAGCTTGCCAGTAATAAAATCGTGTTTCTTAACTTTTGTGGCGACAGGAAATAAATCACTAAAACAATAGGCAGAAATAAAAACAGAAACACCAAGTTACTAAAAACCATGTACTCTTCTACCTCTTTCATTAAAACTTAGACATAAAGTAAGACACCTATCTCATTCCTATCTGAATAAATGCCCTACCGAAAAATACTTTCATTTTTCCAATTTACTATATACCTCAAGATATCGCTTACTTAATATAGCCCAATCCCGATTCTTTACCACCCATTCTCTACTAGCTATTCCTAGATCAGTATAATGAGGAGCCTTCTGAAGGCATTCTTTCAATGACGCTACATTTTCAGCTTCGAACATTAACCCTGTCTTGCCTTCTATGACCATCTCATGTAAAGCCGGAATATTACTGACAAGTGCTAATTTTCCCATAGCCATAACCTCAAATGGCTTTAACGGTGTTACTAATCGACAAACTTTTGCATTAATTCTAGGGAAAGGAAAAATATCAATTACAGAATAAAAATCCTTTACCTCTGTATGTGGGACTCTACCTACAAAACTGACAATATCCGAGATCTTAAGTGTATCTGCAAGTTCTCTTAATCGTGGTAATGCCGGTCCATCACCCACTAATAGAAAATGAATGTTTGGCTGTTCCTTTTTTAATAAAGATATAGCAGAAAACAGATCACTGAGTCCTTCGTACTTGGTAACAGACCCGATAAATCCGAAAACAATCTTATCTTCCAGCTGATATCGTTTTATAAGCTCCTGATTCTTTTCTTGAGGAGTAAACACCTTTGTATCTACACCATTCGGAACGATATCAATCTTATGACGGTCAACTCCTAGTGTAATAAGATGTTCAGCTAAACTTTCTCCAATTGCAACAACACGATCTGCGATTTCACAGCAGTGTACTTCATATTTTTGCTGCATGCAATACCGTTCCGAATCATCGAATTCAGGAATTTTACTGGCAGTCGAATCCTGCCAAAGGCCTCTAACCTCATAAACAGTTGGAATACCCACTTTCTTAGCTACTACTAAGGCAGGTAGTGCATTTTGAAAATTTGATGCAGCATGCACAATTTTAGGTCTCACTTTGTTAAGAAGCAACAAAAATTCATCTGCGTATGCATTAAAATATTCACTTAAAGGTACCACATTAAGTTTCATCTTATTGTTTGGATTATGTAATCGATAGTGCCTAACTCCATCGATCACTTCAAATTCAGTACTTCCAACCTTTGGCCTTACTGGCCAACCGAGCTTTGTTACAACACTTGGTTCAAGACCTAATTCTATTTGATGCTGAACAATTTCTTTGCTTCGAATTGTGTAGCCATTAATTTCCGGCAATGATTTATTATGAACATGCAATATACCTGACTCACCTTGGATGGAATCAGGCTTTCGATTCCACGTCCACAACTTCTCATCTAATATAACCTCATCTTGTGCAATGTTATATTCTGTTTTAAAAGCACCTACTAATAAACGCCTTAACTTCTTTAGATATTTTACTTTTTCTCTTAGATTCCCCATTCGATGGTGAATGCTTGTAACCTTTCGTAATAGAAAGGGATCATATGAATGAAGTTTTAAAGCTTCATTAGCGAGACTGAGTGATAAACCATACTTTTCCTTTTCATAAGCATAATCAACTAATTTCATAAAAACCTGATATTGCTTTTGACTGTTTTTTATTAAGGATAAAAGCTCTTCTTCTTGTTTTCCTTGATCAATAAAAAATTTCCCTTTTACCACAAGATAGTTAGATGCATTTATCGGCTTCTCTTCCAATAGGGTAAATAGTTTGTCGTCTAAGGGCAAAGAAGCATCATAATGATAAAAAACCTGAACAAGAGATTGCACAATTTTTCCCCGTAATATCGGTTTTTGGTTCACTTTATGTAGAAAAGAATGCAGTTTATCATGAGTCAAATCTTCCATATTTAAATACTGATAAAATGATACATAAAATTCATTTTCACTAAGCACGTCAAGAAATTCATTACTCATAATATCTATAAAATCATTAAATACAAGCCGCTCTACTCTTTGCTCTTCTTGTGGAGTAATAGTATGTACCTTTAACAATTTTAACAACATATCTTTTAAAATAAGAGAACGCTCTCCTTTTTCATAAGCATCAATAAGCTTATGAAATCCTCGCTTGTATTCCTTCTTTTTTATAGCCTTATCCGCCTCATCTAAATCCTGAATAAAGCTATCAGCGAACAAGAATTGACCAGGACTTACGTTATTTAAAGATATAGCTTTGTCAATAAGTTTTTTATATGTAGTTATATCCTTATCCTTTTCAACCTTTTGAAGTAACTGTGAAAATACAAATAATTGATCAACACCAGATAGTTGTTCTAAGCGTTCAAATATCTTTTGGTTATCAACAAGTTCTATATCCTTATGACTAATCCTGTATATCTCTATTTCAAATATAGCAGCTAATCTTTCGTGGTTACTCCATGTACTTTTTAGGCTGGCATACAGTAAAAGTTCATGTTTCTCCTTTTCAGATAACCTACTTGTTGCTCTGTATTCTTCAAGTAAAGCAAGATAATGATCAACACTTCTCATGTGAAACAATATCTTTTCTTTCATCGCAAATAGAATATTATCTGTAGTTGGAATCGATTTAATTGCTTCCCATGCTTTTTCATAGAGACCTACTCGTAAATAAATGTCTGCATGTATCATTCTTTTTTCACGGTCATTTAAGCTAACAGATCTGGAAATTGCTTCAATAAAACTTTCTGTTTTGTTTGCTTTCAACACTTGAGGAATAAGTTGCTTAGCTCTTTCATACGGCTTACCACTTTCAAGATATAATCTTAAAAGTCGATTTTGAGCAGGATAATAATGATAGGATAAACTATAGATGAACCCTTTTGACAATAAATGAGGTTTCACATCCATTCCCTCCATTTAATGAAAAAGGAAAGCATCAGCTCTCCCTTTTCTACTCTACTATTATTGTTTTACATTTTGTTTAATTTCATTATATAAAGCTTGCAGCTTTTGTTTCTCATATTCCCAGGTATATACATATTGCTTAGCTTTGCAATTCGATACATAGGTATCATAGTTTTCTATCACATCTTGAATAGCTTTAGCAATTGAAACAGGATTCTCTTCAGTACAAATGCCTGTTTTTTCAACTTCAACAACATATTGTTTACCCGGGTGCTTTGAAGCAACTGTTGGTATGCCTGCCAGTAAATATTCAAAAATCTTATTTGGCGTTGAAAAATAATTATTTTTACTTGTATTCTCATACATTACTAGCCCTATATCTGCCTGTTTTGTATAATGCAGGACTTCTGAAGCTTTAACCTGAGGATGAAAGAAAACACGATCAGTCAACTTAAGCTCTTCTACTAAGGCTATGAGATTCGTTAATAATCTTCCTGTTCCCATTATCACAAGTTTAAACTTATCAGGCAAATAGGTTAAAGAGTTTATAATCAGCTCAATGCCTCTAAAAGGTGATAAGCCTCCTTGATAGATAAGAAAAATCTCGTTATTCTCAATACGATAGAACTCCCGCAAGTTTTTCACTACCATTGACCTTTTAGTTTGCAGAGTATTAATGGGTGTATTTTGAATAATAGTCGCCTTAATATGATCACCATACATTTTCTTGAATTCCTGTTCAACATATGGATTGACAACAATAAGATGGTCAATTTCTTTCATTAACTTTTTTTCCAGCCAATAACCGTACTTACGATCAACTTCGTTTCTACCGGCCATCTCATTAAATAGTTCGTGTGAATCATAGATCAGATACATATTATATTTTCGGGAGAGTTTTACCCCAGCTGAAAGAGTATTTAAATCGTGGCAATGAATAACATCCACTTGATCTTTCTTTTCAGTGAGATACTGATCACATTGTTTATAGAATTGATCATATGCCCACAAATCTTTGATTAATTTAACGACTGGTTGTTGAACAACCTTAAACAATATACTCTTTACTGAATGAGACCTATTTGTTGCAGACTTTGATTGACCTGCTAACTTCTGTTTAACAGCTTTTGTTGAGATTGAAAATCTCTTAATTGAAAGATGATCATGCAGTTTAGGAAGGTTTTCTTCATATTCCTTTAAACAAAGTATCTCGACTAGATGACCTTCTTCTGCAAGGGATAAAGCCTCCCTTTGAACTCTAGCATCATACAAAACATCCTTAAACAATAACATGGTTACATTCATTTCTTTTTAGCTGCCTCATTCATGAATTTCACATAATTTGTTACAACTTCATTTGCTTCTCCTACAGCCTTTTGCTCTCCTACATGAATCCATACACATCGATCACATAGTTCACGAACTAAGCTTGGAGAATGTGTCACAATAATAACCGTTCTATTCTGCTTAATTTTTTCCAGGATAGCTGTTTTGCTTTTTTCCCTAAAGGCTTGGTCACCTACACCCAATACCTCGTCAATTAGCAGAATTTCAGGGTCAATTGTTATGGCAATTGCAAATGCAAGTCTTGAACGCATACCAGAGGAATATGTTCGGACTGGCTCATGGACAAAATCGCCCAGCTCAGAGAATTCAATAATTTCATCCATCTTCTGGTCAATCTGTTCTTTTGTTTGTCCTAAAAGCAACCCATTTAAGTAGATATTTTCTATACCGGTTAAGTCCTGTTCAAAACCAGCACCTAATGACAAAAGAATTGGTCGCTTACCATGCTGAACAAATTCCCCTTTATCCGGAATAATCAATCCGCTTAGTATTTTAAGAAGTGTACTTTTTCCTGATCCATTCCGACCAATAACCCCTAGGACTTCCCCTTTTTTAACATCAAAATCCAGACCTTTCAATGCCCAAAAATCTGGTTTTTTCACTCTTTTTTTAAAAGGATTTCTCATAATTCCTTCCTGTTGACGAGGATAAGAAACCCATAAATCTTTTAATTCAATAATTGAATCGCTCATACTACATCACCTTAGCATATTCATTTTCGTATTTAAATAATAGACGTAATGCAAAGAATAAGACAACCATAGCAACGAGAACAATAATGCCTAGAGGCCCCCACATCGGTTCTGTACCGTGAATTAAGACATTACGATATGATTCTATGAAAGTCGTCATTGGGTTTAAGAAAAAGATCGCCACAAATTGCTTTGGCACGGTATCTAAGGTAAACATTACCGGTGATAAATAAAGCAGCATACGTGCTACATATTGCATGAAGTTTTTAATATCTTTAAAATAAATGCCTAAATGTGCGAACATGACCATCACTGGTAATAAAACAAGGGCATGTACAAGGACAATTATTGGAAAATATAACATTGATGCATGCAAAGGTACACCATAGATAGTCAAGAATAAAAATAAGACAACGGCACTAATAGCAAATTTAAACGTGTTTACTAACAGTCGAATAACCACAAATACAATCTTTGGAACATATATCTGTTTAATTATTCGTCCTTTCCCAGAGATCGCTGTAGTCGCATCAACTAAACAGGCAGTTGTCCATTTTAACGGAATTAACGCTGTAAATAAAATAATTGGATAATCTGGACCACCTCGTCCAAGTATGACATGAACAAGTAAATAGAAGATAGCCATATATAAAAGTGGATCTAAAACCCACCACAATATCCCTAGATAAGTTCTTGCTACCTTAGACTTCAAGTCAAAAACAGTTAAATAGCGAATAAGATCTCTATTTTCAAATATTTCATTAAAAAACTTTTTAAGTACATTCATAAAAAAGTTCCCCTAGCTTATGTTATGTTTTCTCATGCTCTCTTTTTAGTATGAGAATAAAATAAAAACATTTCTATACTAGCACATATTGCAAACAATTACATTAATCGTCACAATTTTATCAATATCATAAGTGTATCCAAAATGAGCAAAACTCATGATGATACTTATAATATAAAAAAGCAGGATTTCCTCCTGCCAATATCAATTTATCTACGATTAAGCATGGACACTAGAGTGTCCATGCAATTACTTTATTGATAAATTTTATTTGATTCTTTCTTCAACGCTTGGTATAAGGTACCAAAATTAATATAGTTAAATTCGTCAGAAGAATTTTTCACTACATTTTTCGTATCGAATATTTGCTTTGTATTCATACCTTTTAATTGATCCCAGTTTAATTCTTTAAACTCATTATGATCAGATAGAATAAGCACTAAATCTGATGATTGAACTGCTTCTTCCATATTACTAATAACAAAGTCTTTTTCAACATGTGGATCAAATGCACGGACTTCATATTTGCCTTCTTCTTTAAGAAGTTCAAGTATCTCCATTGCAGGACTCTCACGGATATCATCAACATTACCTTTGTAAGTTAAGCCAAATATAGTAACAACTTTTCCGTTTGCATTCTCCATTAATTTATTTACATTCTCAACAACGTAATGTGGCATTGAAACGTTAATTTCTCTTGAAAGATTAATTAACTTAGCTGTTTCTGGAGCTTTCGCCACAATAAAGTATGGATCAACTGCTAAACAGTGACCACCAACACCTGGCCCTGGAGTGTGGAGGTTAACACGTGGATGTTTATTAGCCATTTGAATAACATCTAAGGCATTAATATCCAATTCATTACACACTTTAGTTAACTCATTTGCTAATGCAATGTTCACATCACGGAAAGTATTTTCCATTAATTTAGACATTTCAGCTGTCTTAGCATCTGTACGGATAATTTCTCCTTTTACAAATGTGCTGTAAACCATTGCTCCCGCTTCCGTACATGCTGGAGTGATCCCCCCAACAATACGGTTATTATAAATTAACTCATGCATAATTTGACCAGGTAATACACGCTCCGGACAATGCACGAGGAAAATATCTTTTCCAACTACAAATCCTGCCTCTTCAACTAATGGTTTTACATGATCATCCATACTTCTTGGTCCAATTGTAGATTCTACAATTAATACATTTCCTTGCTGTAAGAATGGAATAACGTTTTTCACAGCACTTAGGACATAGTTTAAATCACATGATTTGTGCTCATCATCATTGTTCGGAGTTGGAACAGCAACAATAAATGCATCTGCTTTTTCTGGTTGTAAAGCTGCCTTGAATGTCCCCTTAGCAACTACTTCTTCTAAAGCCTCTTGTAATCCAGGCTCTTCTATATGAATTTTTCCAGCATTCAAAGAATCAATTACTTCCGGCTTTACGTCAACACCAACTACTTCTACATCATGCTTTGCAAACATTATGGATGTAGGTAGACCTATGTATCCTAGTCCTACTGTACAAATTTTCATTTATGGATCCCCACTTTCAATATACATATGGAAACTTTACCATTTAAATTTTGTTACTAAATACCAATTTCTAATTATATCACTTTTTGTCGACTGTTCAATTAAAATTAAATATTTTTTTCTTATTTGACATTTTCCCCTTAAATCCAAAGTTAATACATTCCTTTAAAGGTTTCGATTTTTAAATGTTTTTTTGAGGGTAAACTGATTAGCTAATTCTATCTTAGAATAGTTTGTGTTTTTTAAAATAAAAAAGAAGGAAATGATTAGTTCATTTCCCCTCCATTTTTACTTAAACTATATTTTTTCATTGACCAAGTCGACTATTTTAGCATACTCACCTTTGTTATAAAGTTTATTGAATTTATCAATTACTTCATCATAAACTTTCAATTGATCTTTATAAAGTGAGAAAATTTCATACAGTTTATCAATAGCCGGGCGTAAGTCTTCGTCTGCTACCCTTGTTAGTCGTTTCATATACCAATTTTTAAAGTAATAATTAAATCTTCGCTCCATATATGCTTTCATTAAGCCCTGGCGATTTAGGAAAGGAATTCTATGCTGTTCAAGTACTAAATACTTATCGAAAAACTTCTTTGTTATAGTATTCGTTACAGATCCTGTAACAGCCGCATAATAGATGTGAATATCCAAATCAACTGTCTTAATTTTTTGAGAGTTAAGCATCAATTCATGGAAGAATAAAGTATCCTGACCCGCAGCATTTAAAACCATCTTAATATCATTATTTTCAATGATTTCACGTTTCACCACTAAAGCTTGGATACTTTGTGCTTTTAGATTAGAATCGACTAGAAATTTCTTAGGATCTGTTATGACATCCCCCAGCGCAAATCTCATCGCTACTCTATGGAATGGTAGCTTTATCTTTTTCTCATTATCTAGTCGCACGATATCTCCGACCACCATATCAAAATCATTTTGAACAATAATGTCATAAAGCCTTTGATAACCATCATTTATAGCTTCATTATCTGGATCTAAATAAGTTACATATGGTGCAGTTGAAAGCTCAAAGCCTTTATTTCTTGCCCTTGAAGCACTTCCAC
This sequence comes from Metabacillus niabensis, assembly GCF_020524345.1. Lineage (GTDB taxonomy): Bacteria > Bacillota > Bacilli > Bacillales > Bacillaceae > Metabacillus > Metabacillus niabensis_B. The sequence goes on along the minus strand of NZ_JAIVLH010000015.1, from coordinate 100,026 downwards.
TTCCTGAATCGTTAAAGAAGTAACTTCTTACATTTGGATAGTCCCGGCAAATACGGTGGATAAACATTTGCGTATCTCGATCTGATGAACCATCATCCACTAAGAGTATCTCCATTTTATCAAAAATGGTACTTCGACGTAGACTTAGAAAACATTTATTAAATAAATGATGACCATTGTTATAAACAGGTATAATAACTGAAAGATCAAACTCTGTTTGGTCAGGAGTACCGATTAACTGATCTTTATTTACAACTAACTCAAATGGATCAATACTATAACCATTTTTTAGTTTTGTTTGGCCATTTAAATTATTTAGTGTCTCAAGACTAAAAGAATCCTTCCAGAAAACAGTTCGATATTTATCCTTCATTTCGTTTACATAATCATGATTGTGACCTTCAACATACTGACTACCATCATAGAAGCTATCTTTCGTTACATAGTCAGAATCTGTATATTTAAAAGCATTGATCATATCTTCCAAATAAAATTCATGATATGCATTATCAGGGTTGAAATAGGCAATAATATCAAATTGACTAAACTTTTCTTCATTAAATTCACTTTCAAGAAACAATTCCTTATGTTGATAGGTCTGTACATCAAAATCTCTCTGCAGCTCCGGTGTAATGTCTTTGGCTAAAACCGCAACTTTTTTGACGATCGGTTTATGATCATATCCAACAAAATCCATCAAGAATTGAAGACGGTCAAAGGTTGTTTCAGATGACATCACTCTTCTTATCCCATAAACCTGCTGTTTATATAGCTCCTTCTCTGAGTATTGGTTTAAGATATACGGAACCTCTTCCTCATCGTTAATTAAAAAGACATTAGGAAATTTATTATTAATTCCTACACTATAATTTGATAAAATAAGATTCCCAATTGCCTGCAGCTCATAAACACGGTTAGCAAACATAGTTTCACTAAAAGTAACCGAGTTCAAATTTATTGACCAGTCGTAAAGCTTATGCAGCTTTTGAATATATTCATGTGAAATAGATGGAGATACATAAGGTAAATATGATTTTGGGAAGAAATAATTTGGATGATTTAATTCATAATTACGATCAATTATCTTCAGATCTCTTTTACCCGCTAATACACCATTAAAAATGGTTCGTGTTTCTTCTTGACGATGAGTATATTTTTGATACCATGAACCCGCAAAAAGAACTTCTTTTTTCTTTTCGACCTTCTTCATTCCTACAGGGTTGTGATAATAAGGATTAACCCCAAATTCTAATACGCTGACACGACTATGCCCACAATCCTTTTTATACGATTCCACGACTTCTTTTGCAGTCGTAAAAACATAGTCACAGTTTTGAGCAATTCCAATAAAACGCTCATAGTTTACAGGATCCTCTTTTGAGTAAAAGATGGTTTTAACTCCATCTTTTTTAAAAACCTCAAGAATATCAAAAAGCTCATTCCGAATCTTTTCAGATTTAGGATTAGCAAGACCCTTCCATCCCTCATCAATTCCTCTCCATGTGCTTGCAACAAAAATTAAATCTAACTTACCCTTGAACTCTTTATAGTTATCTCGTGTAATATAGATAAAATTTGCGATATCTTTATAAGAAGAGTATAAAAATTCATCAGCGATTATACCAATATTCACACTAAATTTATTGTAATACCTGCTGCCATTACTTGAAGGGATCTGGTCAAGAAGTGGTTTAACATTCTCAAAGAATGCTTTGTCGGCAACATCATCTCGGTATTTTAAATAATCTTCAACAGATTCAACAGCACCTGTTCGTACATACTTCATGAAATCATCAATTTTTTTCCCTGAATTTAAGAGCTTGATGATTTCTTTTTCATCATTTATACTTTCTGAAAGCTGCCTTCTCTTTTCTTGGACAAGTGATAGTCTATCCTCTATAGATGTAATATCCAATTTACTTCCCCCTGAATATACCTTTTTTAAATTTCCAATATTTAACTGCTAATTTACCAAGCTTAGAGTGGCTCAATGCATCATATTTCTTCGATAGTTTCTTATAGGATTTTAACAGCTTCTCTTCATATTTATAAGTGTCAATTAGTTCCTGTTGTAGGGTGATTTTGGCTTTTTTCTCTTCTATTAATGCTTGGGTAGCACTTTCCAATCTCTTCCGATCGTCTGAAATACTACTCTCTGTGATTTCTTTTAGACGATCAATTTCATCCTTTAACTCAGCAACAAAACTTGTATTTACAGCTTCTAAATTCGACATCTGCTGTTTATAATCCTCATTTTGTTTTTCTAATTCTTGTACTCGCTTTTTAAGCATACTTGCTTCTTTGTTATTAGCCCTTTCGATTTCTTCAAAAGCTTTTTCTGAATGAATTAATAGTTCACCGCCAAATTCCACAGCTTCATCCGAAGGGTGAAGCTTAAAAATTGCCCCTATCCATTTCCCAAAAAACTTCAGTTCAGTGATTTTCAAGTCACTGTCTTGTAAATCTAATAAGCCACTTAGGTAGTACGTTTTTTTATGATCAAAATAATCATTAACACCAAACGGTACGGTAACAATAACTTTTCCGTCTTCGGTTAAGAGACTTTTAGCATGAGTAAGAAAATCCTTTGGGTTTGTTAAATGCTCGAGAATTTCACCAAAAATAATTGTATCAAATTTCCTATCACCATAAGGATATGTAATAAAATTTGCATTCACAAAAGAAACAAGTTCTTTTGTTGGCTCCGCTTCTTTCTCTAACGTGCTACTAGCATATTCAATCGCTTCCTCTAATAGGTCAATTCCTAATACATTTTTACCTTCTCTCCCAAGTAAGATTGAAACAATTCCCTGGGAGCACCCTACATCTAAAACGTTTGGACCTTTTACTTCGCCACAAATCCAATTAATTCGGTTTCTTACCTTTTGCCCAAACGTAGTACCTAATTCATCAAAATACGCCTGGCTAACACGGTCTATAGGTTTTTTCACATCATACACTCCTATTTCACTCTCGGTTATTCATATGTAATAGCTTTAGTTCGATCACTAAATTTCTCTCCGTTATTTGTCCGAATAAAATAATGAACTTGGTACTTACCTTTATCCTTTATAGGGTATACAAGTTCTTGAGAATCTTGATACATAAGCTTATCAATCACGACATTATTTCTCCTAATATAAAAAGCATATTGAATATCTGGTTGATCCTCGATGTTGATCTTGAAATGGATTTTGTCAGCTTCAATTGAAAATTCTGTTCCTTCAAGGATTGATCCATTACTTATAAATAAGCTATCCATAGGCAGATGTAAGATAGCTTGTCCATCAACTTCTATTAAAAAGTATATATCTAATACCTTAGATCCTTTGATTTTCAAGTCCTTAATATTGAAAAAGGTTTCATCCTTAACAGGAACTTCGGAGATAACCTTTTCTTGATTTTTCACAACGATTTTCATTAGTATTGACTTATTCTGATTTGACAGCTCATAGTCCGCTTTTAAATTCCAACTTGCAGGCGACTGTTTTTGTAATTGCAGATTTCGAATGTTTATTCCATACATAATATTTGACATTTTCGTCATTAAAAAAAGTGGGAAATGAACTGCAATTGCATTATGGCTCTCAATTTGATTATTAACTGTTAATTGATAATCCATTCCAAATTTGTCCAATCTTTCAACGAATGGCGTAATATGACGTTTATATTGGATATCATTTTCACTCGTCAATAAATGAATCTTTGTTAAAGAATCTTCATTTAACTGTTTAAAAATCATGTCATTTAAATGATTAATTTGTTCTTCTCCTGGATTGTGACCAAGCATGTAGTCAGCTGTTTCCTTGGTGTTTCGTTGGATATAGTCCGCAATTCTTGTTTGGGGTGCTCCTGTTACAACGTGACCATAGTGATATTTTAACCCATAGTAAAGAGCAGCACTTCCTCCCTTCGAAGACCCCGCTGTAATGACATTTTCCTGGCTTATTCCATATTTTCTAGAAATAAAGTTAATTAACGATGCAATAGAGGACTCAACCTCATATTCTTCCCTCGAGCCTAAATAATAACTTCCTCTTGGCCCATAATTATCTAAAATAAATAATCTGTTACAATCTACATTTCTCAAAGTACGTATGTAATTATAGCTATTCGCCAATTTTGCATTAGGTGGATTAAAACCAGAAAAGACAACAACTAAAAAATCTTTGTTATGTTCTCCTTCTTCAAATACATAGCGAATCGGTAAATTGCTTTCGTATACATTTTCAGTAAATTTAAACATGGAGCCAGCTCCCTACTTACCAATTTTAGATATAAAAGATTCTTCCTTACTAAAACTATAATAACTAATTCCAAATGTAAACGCGAATTTTATAAAAACTAAGGAAACTTCTAATTTTCTCACAAGTTTTCATATTCTTTCGATGTACTAAAGAAAAAACACCCTTAACAGGGAGTTTTCAAATAAAAATGATCTAAACAATGATTTTTCTGCCTACTGAGATGTATGTAATTTTTTCCTTTTTTGCCATTTCTAATGAATAACAGTTTCTCCCATCAATAACATTGGGATATTTCATATATTCCTTATATTTCCTTAAGGGATAATTTAACACGTCCTCCCACTCTGTCGCAATAAACGTTACCTCTGCATGTAGAATAGTTTCATCAATTGTTTCGTAATAAGAAACCAAATCACCTAATACTTTTTTTGCTGATTTTAGGGCAATCGGGTCATAAACATGTATATCAGCACCTTGCTCTAATAAGCTTTTTATTAATATTAAGGCAGCAGACTCTCGGATATCATCCGTATTAGGCTTAAATGCTAGCCCTAATACCGCAACCTTTTTTCGTTCAAGATTCCCTATTTGATTCTTTGCTTTCTGAAGTAATAATAAAGGCTGTTTATTATTCACATTAATTACAGACTCTAAAAGCTGAAAGCGATGTTGTAAGTCTCCAGCCAATTGCACAAGTGCCTTCGTATCCTTCGGAAAACAGGATCCCCCATACCCCAATCCTGCCTGTAAAAACTTAGGACCGATCCTCTCGTCCATCCCAATGCCTTTTGAGACATCCTCAATATTGGCTCCAACCTTTTCACAAATGTTCGCAATCTCATTGATAAAGCTTATTTTTGTTGCCAAAAATGCATTAGAAGCATATTTAATCATTTCTGCACTTTCAATATCTGTATGAACAATAGGAACGTTCAATGGGGCATAAAGTTCTTCCATTTTCAAAGCAACCTCTTCATTTTCACAACCGATAACAATTCTATCTCCATTAAACGTATCATGGAGAGCAGACCCTTCTCTTAAAAACTCCGGATTCGAAACGATATGTATTTGACATGGTTGGGTGAGATCTTCTTCAATCCATTTTTTAACTTTACGATTTGTACCTACCGGCACTGTGCTTTTTGTTACAATAATGATTTCATTTTTTGTTATGTATTTTGCAATATGCTCAGCAACACTTTGAACGTAGGATAAATTTGCAGAACCATCCTCTTTTTCGGGGGTACCGACTGCGATTATGACAATTTCCGGACCCTTGTACGACAACTCAGGATTTGAAGTAAAAAACAACCGTTTTGACCGTTGATTTGTTCTTAGGATTTCATCTAATCCTGGCTCATAAATTGGTGTGTTTCCTTCTGATAATTGAGCAATCTTTTCTGTATCAATATCAAAACATGTTACATTATGACCAATTTCAGCTAAAGCAACCCCGGTAACTAACCCGACATAACCTGTACCAGCTACAGTAATTTTCAAGTCGTTTCCTCCTCAAGAGAATTTAGTTTCCTATCTGTGTTTGCTTTCCAACAATTTTCTCAAGATAGTCTAACAACTCTGTTTTCAAATCTTCTCTTTGTAATGAAAAATCAATTGTTGCCTTAATGAATCCTAGCTTATCGCCAACATCATAACGTTTTCCTTTAAAATGATAGGCTAATACACGCTGCTGTGTAGAAAGCTGCTTCAATGCATCTGTTAATTGAATTTCTCCACCTGAGCCAGGTTCTTGTACAGCTAATAGATCAAGGATTTCCGGGCTTAGAATATACCGTCCCAAAATAGCACTATTTGATGGTGCTTCATTTTGCTTAGGCTTTTCAACCATGTCATTCACATGAAATATATCTGTTGCTAACTCTTCTTTGTAACTTACAATTCCATATTTCGAAACATCTTCATGAGCAACTTTTTGTACACCTACTACGGTACTATTAAATTCTTCATATACATCAATTAATTGCTTTAAGCATGGAGTTGAATCCGTCTGGACAATATCATCACCAAGCATGACAGCGAAAGGTTCATTTCCAATAAAACGTCTTGCACAATAAATCGCATGTCCAAGACCTTTTGGTTCTTTTTGTCTTATATAATGAATGTTTGCTAATTCTGATATTTGCTGAACTTCCTCTAATATGTCCCACTTTTCTTTATTCGCTAAAGTCTCCTCTAGTTCATAGGATTTATCAAAATGGTCTTCAATGGCACGTTTCCCTCGACCACTTACAATTAATATATCTTCAATACCAGAGGCAACAGCTTCTTCAATAATGTATTGAATCGTTGGCTTATCAACAATCGGCAGCATTTCCTTTGGTTGTGCTTTCGTCGCTGGTAAAAAACGAGTACCTAACCCTGCAGCAGGAATAATCGCTTTCTTAATCTGCATATGAACTCCTCCTAAAATCACTTGATACATATTTTTGTATGGGTACGCTGGATGTCTTTTATATTAATTTATATTCATTGTATCGTATTTTATCTTATTAAAAGTAAAGATTTTGTTAATTTTAATTAAAGTTGACCGTGTGAAAAATGGCCTTTAATTAAACAAACTCCACAATTAGAACTGGTAAAAGTAAGAATGTATATCTTCCCCTGACCTCACTAAACAATTTTCACACAAAAAAAACACAGGATCATCTCCTGTGTTTATTTCGCAACAAAATATTCAACTAAGTACTCCGCCCAAACAGCAAAACCTTCTTCATTCACATCATTATCTTCTGTTAAGTATTTTTTCATTTCAGGATCATCAAGCTCTGGCCAATTTTCCCAGTGGTTCAAATATACCATCTTATTTTTTTCAGCATGAGTTTCTAACTGTTTAACTTCACTAGGATAATAAGTAGCATTATAGAGCGGTTGTGACGGCTGAACCATCAAAACAAGATTCTCATTTGTACCTTGCCAGGACTCGTACATTTTCTCAAGGTTCTCAAGAGTATTAGTAATCCCGACATCTCCGTTATCCTCTAGCATCGGTGCTTCAAATAATAGTATATCAGGGTTTAACTCATTTATTTCTTTATATGAATTTTCATTTATTATGTCACGTGTTGTATTTGTACCTGTTGATATGGCTGTGATATTAAATACATCCTCACCATATGCAGTTGTCAGTTCCTGTTTAAATGAATCAATCCAGGCGCCTTCTACTTCCGTTGTTCCATAAATAACAAGTTTCACTGGCTCATCAGTGTCGATAGCTGTTTTTATTTTTTTCTGTGCAGCTTCCGGGAGGTTTGCCATATATGTTTCTGCATCTGAATTCACTTGCTTTTGTTCTACCTTTTCCACCGGATCAGTTTTTTCTTGAGCTGGTTCACTTTGTGCGGTTATTTTTTCATTCCAATGAAGATTACCAAATATAATTGCAGCACCGCACACAATAAGTGTTACTATAACCATAATTTTTTTCACTATATGAGTCCTCCAATTTTCGACATTTCTATATAAAATTATACACATTCTATAAGGATCTACAAACAATTTCCATATCTGTCTTTTAAATTATTGGTAGGAAATCATTTGTAGATGCTTCATTATCTCAAGCTCTTCCATGTGTTTTTGTTTAGTTGTCTCTTTATTAAGGGATTTTAGGCACTCTTCTAATGAGATGCACATTCCGCTCTCAACTAATTTGAGCATTTTTCCAATTGAGCTTGGGGTCATATATGATGGAGGAATTGGTGACTTAGCCAAATCTTGTAAGATCTTAAATCGAAGCTGATCCAGTTCATAAATGGACATCGATGATTTCGCTATTAGTTCTTGCTTTTCTTTTTGAGCATGATCCGTTTGTGCCATCCTTTTCATAACAAACATGTACACACTAACGGCTAGAACCATTTGAATGATTGTAATCAAAAAAAGAACGGACCTTTCTACTTTAATAAATGTACTGATTGTTAGTGTCGCTATAAGAATTGCGGTAAGAATTCCTATTATATAGATAGCATGTTGTTTAAAAGGAATAGAAGGTTCCTTTAGTTGAATTTTTCTTGATTGAAAATCTTCATAGCTATTCATTAACGTTAAAAGTAGCTTTTGAACATATTGTAAATGGTTTGTTAACTCTTGGCCTGTCATACTACTACTCCTTTACGAAATACTTGTAAGATTTTATGTAAAAAAAGAGTCGTAATTCAAATAATTGTCGTCCATTTATTATTTCGGCTAAAATATATGAATTTCTTTAGAGGAATTAAACAAAAAGCTATGTTAATTGATTATGTTAAGTTAATATTTGCTACAAACTTTTGGTCTAGAACAAAGGACTGGTGATTTTCGAATAGCACTGATGGATATTATTAAAGAGATTTAAAAACTACCCGCAGATCAACTGTAGTTAACCCCCCCCCATGGTATGATAGAGGTTTATTCTTTACGGAAGGTATCGGAGCTAATAGGTGTCCATCACGTCACTCTATTCTACTGTCGGCGCAAAATTTTATATGCCCCGAAACTGATGACATCGATCATTCCTTAGGTATCATCGTAATGGACGATACCTATTTCCTGTACTCTGAAAAAGGGAAAGGAAAATAACTGGCCCCGCAAGCATGGCGATTCTTCCCACTTTCTTGGTATCAGCAAGGAAGAAATCTGTGTCTTGGTTGCGTGAGACTGCCAAAAAACAAACCTTTTGAAAGGTGCTAGGACAGGGTCGCATCGTTAAAACGAAACTTGATGAAGCAATCAGCTCTAAGGTATCCCCAACAAATACCCTTTGCCAGATGTCTGGAGGCCTTTCAAAGCTTAGACAAAGGAACAAGGAATTGAGCATTACCCGTACAAACCTGATGGAAAGGAAAGGGTCAAAGGGCTTTATCATATCTAAAGTGTCAATAACTATCTTAACCGCGTAAAGGGCTAGATGAACCGTTCTATGGTGTGGCGACAAAGAAACTGGACCATAAGTTGAGCTTGTTTCTATTTTTGGATGTGATCGTTTCATAACGATTCAACAACGGTTAGTAAATTAATTGTTGATAATTCTTATTTCCGTCCGTTACTACTTAGATAAATTAAGGTTATCTACTTTCAGAGTATCATAATCTTGTCAACTTACGGTGCAGGTTTACTTAAGATATTTTTAATTCTGTTAGGCATTATAATTTTCTTTTGTAATGGAGTTGAGAAAGTGGAAGTATTGGTTTACACGTTAATTTTGTTTATACTCCCGTTTATTTACCAAAACAAAATCATATTATTTCTTTATATGAAGAGTAATTCTTTATTCGCGGCAGTATTTCTCACTAGTTTAGTTAACTTAATCTTTTACTCTTGTGGAATTATAGTATGGACGTATTATAGTTTTAACGCCGATACAGGATGGGATATAGAAACCTTAATTTTGAGTGGGATTGTATTTACAAACCTCGTTTTAATAACGAATTTATTGATCATGATTATTTATGTAAATGTTAGAAAAAAACACTTAATTCAGCCAAAGCAAGGGTGCTAATCTTCAATGAAGTTTTAAGACAAGGATCCAATTACGGTTCTTGTTTTTTGTCATTTATCAACAAAATTATTTAACATAGCTAAACAAAAAAGAGAGCCTAAGCTCCCTTTTTCGTGTTATGCTTTCTTCCTTTTTTGGATAAACAGAATGCCGCTACCTACTAACAAAACAATTATACCTAGTAGAAGGAGGTTATGTGTCATTGTTGCAGTATTTGGTAATTTTCCACTCTTGTTCGTTTCTTTGTTTTTCTTTGTTTTTTCGGTTTTTACTTTGTCCTGTTGACTTGGTTTGTTAACTTTAACTGGCTGTGAATCTGTTTGTTCTTCATCATCAGGTTCTACTGCGGGTGGTGTTTGTTCATCAGGGTTTTCATTTAAAAGAAAGTAAATTGGGTTATTGAGATAATCTTTATTCTTTTCAATCTCGAATTGGAAGGTGATTTCCTCTTCTTCTGTAGTAAACAGGATCTCATATTCCCCTACTGGAAGAGTTAATACATCTACCGCTTCTTCTCCTGTATGATCCCATAGTCTACCGTCTTCATCAGACCATCCGTAGAAGTATGGTTCTTCTGTTTCCGGATCGATTCCGTATAAATCAAACATGACGTCAACAGCAGGATTTTCTTCTGTGTCATAGACGTATAAGGCAACATCTTTCATTGAGCCTTCTGTTGGTAATGTTGTAACATCAGCAGATACGTATCCATAATACTCTTCTGCTTCGACCATAACTTCAACATAATAAGCTGTATTAGGCTTAAGTTCTGTAAATTGATAACTTGTTTCAGCGCCAGTCAGTTCAGTTTGTTGAGCTGGAACTTCTTCATAATTTTCATAAAGATTGACCGTATATACACCATCTTCTTTTGCTAAATTCTTTGGCATCATTGGATCCCATGAAACAGAGATCGATGTATCGGTTACTTCATCAATATAAAGGTCAGGTGTGTTATCTACATCAAGATTGACTTGAACATCGTATGATCTTAGTTCTTCCACAACTTGAAGAGCCTCATCATCTAATGGTACTCCATATAGAGATAGATACTGCAGGCTATACAAATCTAACAAAGGTCTAAGATCTGTTACATTTGTTTCATCTAAATTCAAATCACTTAATTCTTCAAACTGAGCTAAAATTGAAAGATCTTCAATTGGATTGCCACTTATATCCAAAGAATAAAGATTGTTTTTAGATGCAAGCAATGGTGTAATGTCTGTAATTTGATTGTTTGCCAAACTGATGAAATTCAGCTTTTTTAATGATGAAAAAGCTGAGATATCTTTGATGCCGTTGTTTTGTAATGTGATATCAGTTAAATTTTTCAATCCTTGTAAGAAGGATAGATCATCAAGCTGATTATTGACAATACTAAGTGATTGCAGCTTTTTCATGTTTTTCAGAACAGTATAATCTTTAATCGGTGTGTCATAGATACTTATATAATTTAATTGTGGTAATTGCGCTAATGGAGCTAAATCCAATTCTTCGGTATTGCCAAATACATTGAAGTCAAATAAATTTGTCGCATATTCCAAGCCCGATAGATCTTTAATATCTCCTTCAAATAAGTAAAGAGAGTTCAGGTGCTCCATGTCGCTTTCTACTGGATCACGCTCCAGACCTAGCTCTGCTTGAATAAGGTCTTTTAAGTTTTGATCTTTAAATGGAATGACCTCACCTGTTGGTTTGTCCCAAGTTGTTTCCGTTACTGTGCTGGTGAAGAGCAGGTTTTTCTTAGTATCATAAGCACGTACTTCAATTTCATACTCTTTATTATAGGTTAGACCTTTAAGCTCGTAGTATGTTTCGTCGGCAGGTAATGTTTCAATAACCTGTCCATTAAGAAGAACGTCATATCTTGAAATTTCTTTTTCTCCATAATAGTCGATCATGAGCTGCATGGAATTCTCCGTTACGGTTCCTACATATACTTCGAACCATTCTTCTTCCTCGGTATTTTCATACTCGATATAAACATTGTTTTCTTTAAGGATTTTGATTACATCCATAGCTTTGTTATTCCCAGATAAATCTACCCCGTAAAGAGATACGTACTCTAATTCTTTTAAATCTAGTAATCTATCTATATCTTCAAGCAATGTATAACTTAGACTTAAATCTTTTAATTTAGAGCGCACATCAAGGTCATCAAGTGATTTAATTGGATTTTCATCCGCACTTAGAGAAGTTAAGTTTTCTAATTTTTCTACCCCTTCTAGGCTTGTTAACTTGTTACCGTAAACAGATAGAAACGCTAACTGATTTAATTTCGGAAGTGTACTTAGGCTTTCTAACCCGTTGTTGTCTATTGAAAGATCTTCTAGAGCTTGTAAGTTCGCTAAGAAGGATAAATCCGTCACCCCAGTGTTCCCTAAACCTAGGCTGGTTAGATTTGTTAACCCGCTTAATGGAGTGAAATCTGAAATTGGATTTCCATCAAGGTACACATACTTCAAGTTTTGAAGTGATGCTAATTGGCTAATATTGGATACTTTGTTTGTTGATAGATATAGATACTCGAGATTTGTCGCTGTCTCAAGCCCTGTTAAATCCGTAATTCGTTTACGCTCAAGACTTAATTCTTTTAAGTGTTTCATATCACTTTCAACAATTTTACGTTCCAGACCAAATTGCTTCTGAAGTGCTTTTTCTAATAGTGGATCTTTGAACGTAACTTCTTTACCTCCAGTTGGATCTGCAAGGGTTTGAAATTTCTCTTTAGCTTGTCCAATCAACTCCCCATCATTGTTATAAGCAAAGATTTCAAGTGAATATTCTGTATTTGCTGTTAGACTAGTTAATGTATAACTCGTTTCATCGTCTGGTGAGATCGTACTAACTTCATTTCCATCAACTTTTAATTGATACTGAGCAACATCTTCTTCGCCTTCATATTCCCAGTTGATGATGGCTCTGTTTTCGTTTGCTTTAATTGATGAGAAATAGACATTAAAATAATCGTCATGTACAATCTCTACATTTGCTGCTTCTAATACAGCAACTTCATCTTTCAATAGAAAATAACGATCACCAAACATTGTAATGGAAGTAAGAGATAGATCCTTAAGAGGCAAAATCGTATTCAACTCAAGGTAACTAATATCTATATTCCTTAAGGATATTAATGCAGCCAAAGACGTCAGGTCTGTTACATTCGTCAAGCTAATATCTAATGTTTCCAGCTTTGTTAAGTTTTTTAATGAATCTACATTCTTAAATTCATTTCCTGATAAATTAAGCTTTGTTACATTCACTGCTTTTTCTAGCCCGGTAAGATTTTTGATGTTTTGATAAGAAGCATCAAGCTCTGTCAGACTCTCTATGTCTTTCACGGAAATTTCATCTGTTTGAATTCCTAATTGTTGTTTGATTGCACGCTTAAGCGCTGAGTCCGGAATGGAAACCGTTTCTGTGGATGCTTTTTTGATTTCTTTTGTGGTACTTGGTTTAGAAACTGGAGTTTCGGTATCTGTTGTTGTACTTGATGGTACTTCTTTTCCTTCCGCCTCTTCTGTTTTCACTGTTTGTGAGGCTTCTGTTATCACCTTTTCATTTTGGATCGCCCGTACATCTACTGAATAGCTTGTACCACTTGTAAGGCCTTCCAGCTCATATATACTTACATTCTCTGATTGCTCAATCGTTTTACCATTTATAATTAATTGATAAGCATCTGCCTGTTGAATGTCTGACCATGAAATTGTCAGCGAATTTTCTGTAATGTTTGTGATTTTCAACATTAATTCTTGGATTTCCTGTTTATACGTTACACTAAGAGGATTTGTCTGAAGAGAAGCTTCACCAGTTTTTTTCACTATATAAGTGTATTCCCCACCTGCTACAACATCTGTATCAAGAAGTTGGTATGTTCTCTCAATCTCATTTTCATTCACAACTGTATTCAGTTCTTTAATTGATTCTGTAGAAAGTTCTTCCTGATTTTTTTCTACACTAAAAACTTCCTCGCCAGGTGATGTACTGACTGTTTTCCACTGAAGTTGAATACCTTCTTCTGTGTTAACCGCAGGTAAAAATGTAATACTGCTACTTTCTTCCGCATCTACCTTCTGTACGAAAGGCACAAAAATGGAAAAAACCAGGGTGAAAACTAGTGATAATGTAACAAACCGTTTTTTCAAGTTCGTCTTTCCTCCTATAAAATTCTATATTTTAACAAATAAATTATAATTTTTTATTTTGCTTTTGCCTATCTTATTATTTAGACAAATTTCTACAAAGAGTGAAACCTTTTATTTTGCCCATACGTCATATAACTGGAAACATTTTTTTACAAAAAATGATTGTGATAATAGTCACAGAGCAATATAATCTTTATAGGCTATTATGAAAATAACTCTAAAAGGATGATATAGAACATGAGAGAAAGCAAAAAGAAGAAGAAAAAGTGGCTGTGGATCACATTAAGTATCATTGGTCTTCTTGTTTTAGGTACTGGTGGCTATGCGTTTTATTTATATAAATCTGCTGCTGATACAGTGGCCAGCATTCAGGAAGATCTTGATCGGGATAAATCAGAAAAACGAACAGAACAGGTTGTGTTCGAAGAAAAAGATCCTATTTCGATTCTCTTAATGGGTGTGGATGAACGTGACGGTGACCGTGGTCGCTCTGACTCTCTAATTTTAATGACTGTAAATCCAAATACCAATACAACTCAAATGGTGAGTATTCCACGTGATACGAGAACAGAGATTATTGGTAAAGGTAAGCAGGACAAAATTAACCATGCGTATGCCTTCGGTGGTACAGAAATGGCTATTAATACAGTAGAAAACTTCTTAGATGTACCAGTCGATTATTTTGTAAAAATCAATATGGAAAGCTTTAAAGATACAGTTGATGCGGTTGGCGGTGTAGAGGTAAATAATACATTGAATTTCTCATACGATGGATATGACTTTCCTGAAGGTAAAATCACACTCGATGGTGATAAAGCATTAGCTTTTACAAGAATGCGAAAAGAAGATCCACGAGGTGACTTCGGTCGACAAGAACGTCAACGTCAAATAATAGAAGCCGTAATTAAAAAAGGTGCTAACGTCTCTTCTATTACAAAATTCGGTGATATGTTCGGTGTTGTCCGTGATAATGTAAAAACAAACCTAACATTTGATGAAATGTGGGATATTCAAGCTAATTATAAAACAGCTGCACAAAACCTTGAGCAGTTCCAAGTAGAAGGCTCTGGCGATACAATCGATGGTATTTATTATTATATCGTTCCTGAAGAAAATCGTTTAGCCCTATCTGATCAGCTAAAGGAACATCTTGAAATCAGCACAAATACAGCAAGCACAAATTGATTTTTAGGAAGTTAGTCCTATTTTACAAGGACTAACTTTTTTTATGTCATTTTTTGTTATAATTCATAAGAATGGGGAATTTTATCAGAAGTGGTCGCCAAGATTTTCATATCATCTATTAGGCATAATTTTATGAGGATTCCATATTCTTTTATAGAAATCATCTGTTGGGAGGGATCATTTTTGGAATTTTCTTTTGGATTTATTATATCGATTATAATCGCTATATACTTAGCAATTGATGCTCCAAAGCATAACAAGAATCCATGGCTTTGGGGAATTTTAGGCTTCTTATTTGGACCAATCGTGTTAGGTATATACTTAATCGTCACAGGCAGAAAAGTGGCCGGCTGGATCATCTTGGTTATTTCCATCCTGCTTATCATTCTTGTCATTCTCTTATTCGCAGTTGGAATGTACTTCATCTTTAATGGTATGTAAAGTGGACCGAGGGGACAGGTTCCTTGTCCCAAGGAGGGACAAGGAACCTGTCCCTCTAGTCCTTTTAATATTGCCACACGATTCTCCATTCACCCTCGTGTTCTACTGCATAGACATTCTGTAAGATCGTGAAGTCCCCGAATTTGCTTTTAAATTGTTGTTCAGCGGTCAATTTATAAGCGGTAGGGAACGTCTCTTGATCTTCTGCCATTTTCCAGTTTTGAATTTCTTCTTCCTCTACGATTTCATACTCAAATGTCGTAACACCGTAGTGGCTCATGTAGATGTGTGAACGCTCTGTTACATAAGCATTTTTTGAAAAGCGCTCCTGCATGGCAGGGTGAAACAGTTCCCATGCGCTGCCAAAGTCACCTTCCTGTTCATAATGATAAAAAGTTGAGACAATATCCTCAGGGTCATTATTGGCAAAACTTGAAAATAAACGAACTGATACAATCAAAACAATCATCAAAATAATGATCACAATAACCAATGGAACTGCATTTCCTCGGCGTTTCCTCAATTTGCAACACCTCGCTGTCTAAGTAATACAAGGTATGTACCAAATTGGACAGATATTCTTCTTACCTATTTTCAAAAAACTGGTATAATAGATTTTTAAATATTTTCCGGAGAAATGAGTGATGAAATGAAGGATGGCATTTTGTTTCTTGTTGAGGTCATGAACAATTTACACGATGTATTGATTGTCATTATTAATGATATTTTAGGCTTACAGATGACAGACAAAGACATGCATTTTTGGATAATGGGTGTAATTGGAATGGTAACATTCATTGCTGTTTATATGATCTCAAAATGGCTATCACAATTTCCGTTTGGTATTCATTTAATTGCTTTTTTATATACATTAACGTTTATGTTCGTCCTCGTCTTCGCCATCGAAATTCAGCAAGCGATCACAAGCAGAGGAAATATGGAATTCGCTGATGCGATTGTCGGGTTATGGGGATACATTGCGCTATTCCTTGTATATGCTGGAATACTGGTATTCTTTATCCTGGTTAAAGCATTATTTAGGAAAGGGAAACATAAAAAAGACGAGTTGGACGTGTAAGAAGGAGCAGCATGGGTGGTCCACGGGGACAGGTCCCTTGTCCCTATTCTAGTAAACTATAGTGCAATTCCGCTAACATTGCCTACTTTTTTTGCAAGTTAAATATAATTGCCTCCTCTCTTGATTAAACCCTAAAGAAATGGACAAAACTAAGCAGGAGAGGAGGAAGATCAAAATGGATATTAGAAGAGTCACTATTTTTGCCTTTATCTTGTTGATTGTTTTATTTTTAGGGAGTAAATATGCCTTCGGAGATTTCAATGAAAAGCCTGTTACAATCCACAGTCCGCAACGTGAAATCACTAAGGAATTAACCGCCCCGAATAAAACGGTCTTTTATCAAACACAGGTTGATCATGTTGCAGTAACCAATCAAACCCATTCACTCGAGGAAATAAAAGCGAATTATCAAACTAAATTTGAAGAGCTTCAATCAAAAACAAATAGCCAAATTGATACCTTAGTTGAGAAAGCACTCCATGATTTCAAAGCCTACATAAATAAAGAGTATTCTGATGATTCACTGAAAACGCTCTATCAAAGCTATGCTGCTCAAGGGCAAAAAATTGAGCAACAGACAGAAATAGACTTTCAGACGTTGTATCAGGAACTCAAACTCGAGCTTGCCCAAAACGGATATCCCGAGGATGAAGCAGTAGAGTTTAAACAAATATATGAGCAACAAAAAGAAGAACGGAAATCAGAAATCCTCAAACAGGCACTTTCCCTTGTTCGGGAATAAAATATTGAGTGATTTTGCTTTGTTTTTTTAATTAAGCTATCTAAATAAGATTTATTTACGATTTTTGATTTGTTTTTTTCGATTTTGGTAACTTATTTTCGATTATTAGAATTTATTTACGATTCTCACTAACTTATTTTCGATTAGACAATTTTCGCCAAAATTCGCCCCCTCTCCAGGTCTGCACGTGCACAACTTGTGCTGGGGAGCTGGATGTTGTGCACCTAACTTTAAAGACAAAAAAGCCGTGTGCTACTAAAGCACACGGCTTTTCCTTATTCCTACATCCCTGCTAATTTCTTCTTCAAATCTGTCTCCATCAACGCTAAATCCTGTTCGGCTTGAAGTCGCTTCGCACGTCCTTCTGCTTGAATACGGAGTGTCTCCTCTAGTGTTGAAATCAAGTGGTCTTGAACCTTTTTCAATGTATCTACATCGACAAGTCCTCGCTCGTTTTCCTTCGCTGTTTCCAGCGTATTGACCTTAAGCATTTCTGCGTTTTTCAACAGTAAATCATTTGTTGTTTTTGATACGAGTTTCTGTGCTTCTACTGCGTCTTTTTGGCGAAGTAGTGTGAGTGCGATGGCTACTTGGTTTTTCCAGAGCGGAATCGCCGTTGTGATGGATGATTGAATTTTTTCAACTAATGCCTGGTTTGCGCTTTGTATTAAGCGGATTTGCGGGGCACTTTGCATGGTAACTTGTCTGCTTAAGACAAGATCATGTGTCCGTTTTTCCAAGCGGTCGGCAAATTGCATAAGATCATTAACCTCTTGAAAGGCCATTTGATCTTGTGTGAGTTCTGCTTTTTTCTTTAGCTCCGGAATTGTTTTGTTTTGCAATTCTTCAAGTTTCAGTTCACCTGCTGCAATATATACATTTAACGCATGGAAGTATTCCTTGTTTTGCTCGTAAAGCTGTTCAAGTACTTGGATATCTTGAAGTAAGCCTGTTTTGGAATGATCGAGCTTGACGCTAATTCGATCGATTTGGGCGCCTGTTTTTTGGTATTTTGTTAATACTTCTTGAACAGAGTTAGAGATTTTCCCAAACATTTTTGAGATAAGCCCGCGTTTTTCCGGCTTTAATGCATCTGGGCTCACTTGTTCCAGCTTCTTCATTAGGTCTCCAATGATTTGTCCAATTTCACCGGTGTCCTTTTTTTGGACATGATCAAGCATAGAGTGTGAAAAACTTAATAGTTTTGATTGAGCTTGTGTTCCGTATAATGCGATGGCCTGCTGGTTTTTTGGATCGATTTGTTCAGCTAGCTGAATTGCCTTTTTACGGTTTTCCTCTGGTAAAACATCTAGCAGCTTGACTGGCTTTTCTGCTTCAGGTTCTTTATTTACAACAAGTTCCTCTTCCCCAAACGGGTTTGATAGCAAATCATCAAGTTGATTATGACTCATAAATAGTGCCTCCTCTTATTTTTTCACCGTTTTATCGATTGTTAACTTTGCAACATCCAATTCAAAATTCAACTGAGATATATCCTTCGATAACACATCATGTAAATCCTGTTCAAGTGAGTCAGAAAGCTGTGATATCGTGCGGCGTGTTTCAGTTAATGATTGTGACAGCTCACTAGTTTTCGAAGGCTGGCCAGCTAAAAATGCATACTTTTCACTTAGCTCAACAAGAGAATCCAGATGTGAATAATAAAATGATTCCGCTAAATAAAAGCGCTTTGGCTCTTTTTTCGTGATGGTATAAATTCGATTTACTACTCGATACATCTCAATGTTTTGTTTAATCGTTGAAATCGTTCGTATGCTAAAAAGTGCCTTGCGGAGTCGTTTTATTTTCTGATCCGCTTCTTTTAAGTGTCTTTTAATATAGGCATATTCTTTTCTCGACAGTTGATTTTGCTTTAAGAAATGCTGATGGGTGAGTGCCTTTGTTGAAAAAAATACAGCTGTTCCCCCACCAAGGGCATATGCGCTTGATAATAGAAACGTCTGATCTAATGGAAAAAAACTAACCAGCCAAATCGATCCCGTTGACATGGTTGCAGCTGTTGATTGTATAAAAAAATGGACAACTTGCTTCATCATTATCGTCTCCTATAGATAACTTTCACTTCTTATTAAATAGTACGATTGAAGCGCGTGATAAGTTTCATTTTTCATTAAGTTTTCGCCTATTTACTTGAACATACTTCAGCTCTTGACTAAAATCAAATTTTGTATACTTTGCTCATCGTAAAAACTTAGTTTAATATAGAGAATGGATTAGAAAAGCGGAAGCGCCTTGATCAGCTTCGGGGCTAGGCGCTGTAGCTAGACACCAAAACTATGTATAAATATAAACTCCTTAATATGTTTAGAAAGAAATGATAGGTGATGAAAGTGGAACCAAGACGTAATGACCCGTGTATATGCGGAAGCGGGAAAAAATATAAAAAGTGCTGTATGAAGAAATCAAGTGTTATTCAGCTGCACGAAGTAAAGGAAGAGCGTTTTTATCAGCAAAAGCATATGCTGACACTTAAAATAAAGGATTTCATTTATAAAGAGCTGCCTGCTAGTCAGCAATACAAATTATTTAGTGAGTTTAAAAAAAGAACTGAGTACACTCTTTCTAGTAAAAATGAAAACCCATTTTTTGAGTTTTGGCTTATCTTTTTCCATCGTTATGAAAATGGACTGCGTGGGATTGAATGGTTTATTTCAACCCAAGAGAAACGTCTTTCACAGGATGAACTTGAAATGGCTCAAACATGGAAGTCTCTGACTCCAAAGCTGGTTCAAGCTGTTGACCACGATGAAAAAAGCGTCATTTTCAAGGATATGCTAACAAGTGAAACCTATCCTCTAGCAAAAATGGAGGAGAATCTTAAAGATACGGTTGCACCTTGGAGCAGTACATTCGCTCTGATTGAGCAATTTGACTCATTATCCTATTTTAACGGAGTCCGAATCGTTCAAGGTCCGGAAAACATTGAAAAAGCGAGAAATGTGATAACAGAGCTTCAAAAAGAACATAATCTATCTGCCGAACAAGTTATGATGGATTATTATCCTGAAGTGTTGGCTGCCTTTAATATGGTAAAAGTTCGGGAAAACACCGAAAAAACTGCCATTACTCAATATATCAATAGATATCAGATTCTTAATCAGCAAGCACTGTTCGATTTACTCCAAGCTGAGCCTCACTTTTTAATCGACAAATGGGAGAACCAGCTGAAAGTAAGTAATTGGGTGAATGCTTGGTATCAATATACTGACAATGCACTAACCGAACCGATCAATATTGGAAATGTGATCGGAACACTCACAATTGAGGGTAATACGTTAACATACATCACCCTTAAAGAGGATACGATAGAAGAATTGCAATCGATCATTCATTCAGGCCTCATGACATTGCTGGATGAACAGCAGAAAACAATGGAGGTCCCGAAAACGGTTGAGCTGAAAAACACAGTGGCTTCCTTACCGGAGGGTGCTCCACAATATATGATGCTTTACGCTAACCATGATATACGGTTAGATTTGGATAGAAAGCTTCCACACTTCGGAGACAAATCTGTACTAGACTTAGTGAATGAAGGACAAACAGATGTGGTTGAAGCATATTTACAGCAGCGAGAAAACAATTTATTTACGCAAGCACAACGTGAATACAAGCAAATCGAGATCACAGCTGATTTCAACAGTGTTCGAAAAGAACTCGGTCTGCCCCTTTCACCATTTGTCACAGGTGGAACTGAGCGTGTCACAACCATGACCGAAATTGTCTCGACGAATGAAGGAAAAACACTCGTAAAAGAAGAAGATATCCCTGTTTATGAATTATTAGGATTCACTCCATCAACAGTAAATACCTTTTATTCAGAAGACCTTGTTACGTTCTTCAAGGAAAAAACAGACGGAAAATCAGACCTCACATTACGAAAATATCGAAACTGTTTATTTGATTTAAGAGAAATTCTAGAAGGACATGCGGTTGACAGCTGGGATGCATGTGACGAGGATTTTTGGAAGCAAGTATGCTTAAAAGACCTCCCTTCACTCTATGACCCAATGAGCAAAACCGTTGTAAAAGACTTTATGAGCACATTAAAAGCTCTAACAAAATGGCTTGTGAAGGAAGATAAAGCAACATTGATTGCAAAAGCAGTAGGTCATATTGCTAAAGATGCTGAGGAACAGTTAATTGAGTATGTAGAAGGACAAAAAGTGAAATAATTTTTAAGTAGGGACTTTCTCCTGTGATAAGGGGTGAGTCCCTTTTTTAAAGAAAATTTTTTGAAGGTTCTTTGTAGGTTGATTGGAGCGGAAATCATCCCACACAACACTAATTATGATCCTACAAAAAAAGAGCGCGAACCCGCACTCTCCCTACGCAGCAACCTCTTCAAAATCAGGTTGACGATATATTTTCCTCATAAAATAACCAACAATCACTCCCACAAGCGCCGGTAAAATCCAGCCAACACCCTGCTCATAAAGAGGAATAACCCCTAACACATCATCTAACATCCCATTTAAAAACGTTGTATTAATCGTTTCAATCACACTAAATACAGCTGTGAATATCGTCGCAACCAAATAAACAGAATGACTCACCCTGTTATCAACAAGTCCAAGCAAAATTAAGACAACAGCAACCGGATAAATAGCTCCTAAAATTGGAACAGAAATCGATAAAATCTGGTTCAACCCTAAATTCGCAACCAATAAGCTAAGCACAGCAAGAATCACAGCCCACTTTTTGTACGAAAGCTTTGGAAATAACGTAGAAAAATACTGACTGCATGAAATAATGAGACCGATACATACGCATAAGCAAGCTAGAGTAAAAAGTAAACCAAGCAAGATAATGCCAATACTGCCAAATAATTCATTCATCACATTCGTTAATACTCCTGCACCATTTTCAGCTTCACCAAGAGATGCGCTTGATGCACCCAAGAATCCGAGAATCGTATAAATGGATGCAAGTAAGATTCCAGCACCTAGACCTGCAAAGCCCATATATTTTGAAACAAGCTTTGTGTCCTGTACTCCTTTAGAACGGATCGTATTCGCAACAACAATTCCAAACACCAAAGCAGCTAGTGCATCCATTGTTAAATAGCCATCCATAAACCCTTGAAAAAACGAATTATCCTGATACGCACCTGTTGCTACAGTAAATTCCCCCATCGGTGTAATCAGGCTTTTTACAAAAATGAGTGCAATCATGATTAATAAAATAGGTGTTAATAGTTTCCCAAACCGATCAACAAGCTTCGATGGTTGTAAGCTTAACCACAATGTTACAGCGAAAAAAATGACTGTATACACAGCTAACATGACGGGTTGATTCATCAATGTTTCAGGTAAAAATGGCTTCATCCCCATTTCATAAGCAATCGAACCTGCTCTTGGAATCGCCAAACCAGGTCCAATGGAAACATAGATTAATAATGGAAATAAAAAGGCGAAAATTGGATGAACACGGTTTGCGAGTGTATGAAAACTGCCAGCCTTGGCAACAGCTAGAACACCAAGAATTGGCAAACCTACTGCTGTTGTAATAAAGCCTGCGAGAGAAAGCCACACATCTTCTCCTGCAGAACTACCTAAAAATGCTGGAAAGATAAGGTTTCCTGCACCAAAAAACATCGAAAAAAGCATAAAACTAATAAAAATAAGTTCATTTTTCTTTAGCATGGTTAACCAAGCTCCTTCCGTATAATAGGGTGAATTATAACAAGGAGCCACTATAAAATCTAGTCTATTAAAAATAGATAGAGTATTAAAACAATTAAGATTATTCTAATATAAATTTTAAAATTGGAAGTTATTATAAAATTTATTTTTTTCTATAAAATTCTTATAATTTATGCTACACTATCCTTTGTGTCGAAATTTAGGGAATTTTATTAATATAGCTTTTCAGGAGGAAATTATGAAACAAACACAATCCGGTAAGCAAACAATTGTTATCGGTTTAATGCTATTTGCGCTCTTTTTTGGTGCAGGAAATATGATTTTCCCACCAGCTTTGGGACAACAGGCCGGAGTCCATACTTGGACAGCCATTTTAGGATTTTTAATTACCGGAGTGGGTCTACCATTTTTAGGAATTGTTGCGATTGCACTATCAGGTAATGACATTCAAACCATCGGAAACAAAGTTCACCCAACATTTGGTCTGATTTTTCCGATTATTTTGTATTTAACCATTGGCCCATTTTTCGGAATTCCAAGAACCGGGACAGTTTCTTATGAAATTAGTGTGATACCGTTTCTTCCGGAACAATTAATAGATACAAAAACACCTCTATTCATTTATACTGCCATCTACTTTGCGATAACGTATTGGTTATCATTAAATCCGAGCAAATTAGTTGATAGAATTGGAAAAATACTGACACCCGCTTTATTAACTATTCTTGTTATCTTAACTGGAAAAGCACTGCTCACACCGATGGGAAGTTTTCAAGCGCCACAAGGTGATTATGTAGATGGTGCGTTTTTCAAGGGATTTTTAGAAGGATATTTAACAATGGATACGTTAAGTGCTCTTGTATTTGGTATCGTGGTGATTTCTTCCATTAAAGAGCAGGGAATAAAAGATCGGTTTGCCATTACGAAAGTATGTATTAAGGCAGGACTTATCGCAAGCGCAGGGCTTGTGTTTGTTTATGCGTCACTAGCATTTATCGGCGCTTCAAGCGTATCATCAATAGGATATCTAGACAACGGAGGCGCTATTTTATCCTCAACAGCCAGTGTTCTATTCGGTCCTCTTGGAAAAATAGTGCTGGGACTTGCGATCACATTTGCTTGTTTAACAACAAGTG
This sequence comes from Metabacillus niabensis, assembly GCF_020524345.1. Lineage (GTDB taxonomy): Bacteria > Bacillota > Bacilli > Bacillales > Bacillaceae > Metabacillus > Metabacillus niabensis_B. The sequence goes on along the minus strand of NZ_JAIVLH010000015.1, from coordinate 75,892 downwards.
TGGGTTTGATATCTGCTTGCGGAAACTACCTATCAAAGGCATTTCCGAAATTAAGGTATAAACGAATCGTTCTTATTTTATCTATATTCAGTACATGTGTAGCGAACTTCGGCTTATCACAACTGATTTCTTTGTCAGTTCCATTGTTAACAGCTATCTATCCTTTAGCGATTGTTTTGATTTTGTTATCGTTTTTGGAGTATGTATTTCCAACAAAATCAATTGTATATATCATTAGTTTAAGTATCACGGCCGTTTTCAGTATCATTGATGGATTGAAGGCTGCGGGTGTGAATGTGGATGGATTGAATTTAGATTTTATCCCATTATTTACGATTGGAATTGGTTGGTTTGTACCTGCTGTTGTTGGGATAGTAGTTGGATATTTGATTAGTATGGTAAATAGAGCTTAGCCCTGGGAGGATTACTTTCAGGGTTTTAGTTTGTCGCTTTTAAAAACTTAGTCCGTTGCATTGTGCTCCACTATCAGCTTTCAAAATATTCAAACGCAACAACCTCTCCATTTAATTAATAGAAACAAATAACTCTGAATACACTTTATTAGGTATCTTTTTAAAGGAGCTGAGAACTATTCGGTACATTCGATTAAAGGCAGCTATTAATGAAGAGCAAATACATGATCGTCTTCTTTATCAGCCTGAGATTATGGAGCTTCATTTAACAGAGAAAAACCTATATCATCCGCATGAAATCGTTGATTATATTCGCTTATTAAAAGCAAGGGGAATTCGCGTCTATCTTCATCATCCGATGAAACATCATGGACAGTATTTAGATATTATTAGCTCCAGTCCGGAGATGCGGCAATTTTATAATTGGTCCAGTGAACTTATTGCCTCTATTTGTAAGCAGGAAAACATTAAATGTATTATTCATTGTCATTACTCAGAATCTGAGTGCTCGAACTTCACCGATAAGATAAAACGGTATGAAACGAGAAAGCGCATTGAGGAAATTCTTCATATATGTAGTCAATCCTTTTTATGGGAGGATACAACAGAAGGAATTTTTTCAGCGCAAAATCCACATCTGCTTGATGAAATCGTCCGTCCCCTTCATTTGCCTTTAAATATTGATATTAGCCATTCATTCATTGCGTTAAAAGGAAATAATCGAGCGTTGGAACAACATTTGAAAACATATGCTTCATACGCAGATTACTATCACCTTGTTGATTCACTTGGTGTTGAGCATGATTCATTGCCACTTGGAAAAGGAAACATCAACTGGGCGTTGGTGAAGTCTTTCGTTGGAGATACAGATTTCATTTTTGAAATTGATTTGAGTGAAAGTCAATTTCTTGACTGTCGATTGATGATTGAAAGTGCTGAGTATTTTAGTAGAATTTAAGAAAAACAGCAGCAAAACAATAATATGCTGCTGTTTTTCTTGTATATCCACAGAGGCAGTAACGGCATTCATTAGCTTGTGATATGCGTTGCGTCGTTTTCCTACTTCGTTGCGCCCCACACACATATCAACCTTATCAACAAAGCAAAGACCCCTGCAGATCTCTCCACAAGGGGCTTTAGCTCAACAACTTCCGTATATCATGCTCAGGCAAGGGCTTGCTAAAAAAGAACCCTTGTCCCAGTTTGCAGTTATTTTTTAATAAAAAGTCTACTTGTTTCTCTTCTTCAATTCCCTCAGCAATGACGGTGAATTTCATAATATGTCCCATATCAATGATCGCTTTTGCAATTGAGCCATTGTGAGTTGGATCCAGAATATCATCGACGAATGATTTATCCACTTTGATTTTATCAATCGGCAGATGTTTTAAGTAGCTTAATGAGGAATAGCCTTTGCCAAAGTCATCAATGGCGATTTTGACGCCAAGTTCTTTTAGCTCCTTCAAAATGACAATTGAGTGATTGATATTTTGCATAATGCTTTCCGTAATTTCAAGCTCAAACATATTGGGATCGATATTATATTCTTCCAATACTTGCTTTACACTGCTCACAAATTCCTGTTCCTGCATTTGACGAACGGAAATATTAACAGCCATCTTGATTGATCCATGACCATGTTGCTTCCATTGATTATGATCGTTACATACTTGTTGTAAAATCCATTTTCCAATTTGAACAATCACTCCTGTTTCTTCAGCAATCGGAATGAATTCCACAGGAGAAATTGGACCAAGCGTTGGGTGCTCCCAACGAATTAAGGCCTCCATTCCAATAATAGTACCTGTTTCCAGTTCAAACTGAGGCTGGTACACCATATTAAACTGATTTGTATCAAGTGCTTTTCGCAATCCAACCTCAAGGACCATTTTTCTTGTTGATTGGGTGTTAAGACCCTCATTATAGTATTGATAATTATTTTTTCCACGCTCTTTCGCCAAATACATAGCGGTATCCGCATTTTTAATCAGTGTTTCCTGATCTTTTCCATCATAAGGATAAAGACTAATACCAATGCTGGCTGTCACAAAAACTTCTTCACCATGCACAAAGAACGGGCGGGAAAAGTCATCAATAATTTGCTGGGCAATTTTTTCGATTTTGTCCTTTTTCATTCCTTCTAAAAGGATTAAGAATTCATCTCCTCCTTGCCGGGAAACAAGACCATCACTTTTCACTGTATTTCGTATACGATCTGCAACATCCTTTAATAAAAGATCACCGGTTGAATGTCCTTTCGTATCATTAATCACCTTAAATCGATCCAAATCTAAAAATAAGACAGCAAGCTCTTGGTTTTCACCATTTGTTGTTAAACTGTTGTTTACATGCTCTTTGAACATGTTTCGATTAGGAAGATTTGTAACAGAATCATAATAGGCCATATTGTGAATCAGTTGCTGGGCTTTTTTTCGCTCGGTAATATCACGACCGACAACAAGTTTTGCAATCCTGCCTTCATACAATATTTTCATAAGAGAAACTTCTGCATCAATCACATCACCATTTGACAATAAAAGCTGACATTCGAAATAATTTTTTTCAATATCCTTGTCATTGTCATCCATCTCCTGAACAATGTCCTTAATACTCCTCACATTCTCAGTAGAGACAAATTCCAGTACATGTCGCCCAATAATATCAGATGTACCAAAAAGCTCACTTCCCGCTTTATTAATAAACACAAACTTCCAATCCCTAATAACAGCGATAATATCAGGAGACATTTCTACTAAGCCCCGGTAACGCTCCTCCCGCTCCATTTGCTCTGTTACATCGAATAAAACGCTTGTAAAATCAACAAAGTCCCCTTTTTCATCATAAGTCGGAATACCCCGATCACGAATCCAGCGCACCTTTTCATCCGGCCGAACAATCCGATAAAAGCTCGTGACAGGCTCCTTCTTGGTCAATTGCTTCAGCCGCTCTTCAATAACCTTCTGATCTTCCGGAAGAACAACCTTCCTCCATAAAAGCTGATCACGATAAAATTCATCAAGAGAATACCCATATAATTTTTCAATCCCTGGTGTAATCATTAAATGATCTGTTTTCATATCATGGGACCATATTGCAACATCTAATGAATCAAAAATATATCTTAACCGTTCATTACTATGTTTAAGTTCTTTCGTCGTTTTGTTCATCACATAAATAAGAATTAAGATGAAAACAACCGTTACTAAGGAGATGGTAATATGTAATATAGAAAAAGCAATATGTTTATTAGGAAGGAAAAAATCTGCAACTAATACGAATAGCTCAACTAAAACAAATAAGCCGATCAACAACCACTTTGTTTTTAACAAAAACATTTGAACCCACCTCCCCTTTCTTTTAAAAACAAAATTTCATAATAGCATATTATCTCCCATTATACATGATGCTATGTCAAAATATAGGACAACTGAACAAAAGCGCAAGCGCCTTGATCAGTCCCGACAAGCATAAGACGATTTAGAATAGAAGGCGTTCTTTGCCTTTAATTCTAAATTAGCTAGACCATAGAGGGGCTAGGCGCTGGAGCTGGATGTCGCGCGCTTATCCACAGTTCAAAGAAATTTATCATTTCCTACACAACTAGGAAAGCAGTCTCCTTTTTTGTATACTATTTTAGTAGAAATAATTGACAAGGTTAGACACAAACCTACATGAAGAAGTTTCAACTTCTTTAAAAATTGATGCTATCAAAATAGTCATTTTTTCGCAAACCAATGCTTATAATGGAAACATGCCTATTAAGGGACATGTATATTTGTGAAAATACAAACAAGGTTAGTTAGGATAAAACAAGCAGCGTATGCTGAACGATATGAAAACATGATGGAATTTAAAAGGAGGATCACAAAATGAATCTAATTGATGTCCAACCCGTTAAATTTAGCTTTTTTGAAAAACCGCCAGCTTCATCTATGAATCAAGCGTTTGTTTATACAAATGAACAAAACAACTATCAAGTTGTTAAAAATGGTGACCGTTTAAGCCGCAGTGATCTTCGTGCCGGAAAATACACGAAGGTGTACATTGTTAACATGGCGACACAGAGTTTTCAATGTGAAGAAGAGTATCCTTCATTAGATAGAGGTCGTGACTTTTTGATTGATCTCTCCATTGATTATAAAGTGGTTGATCCGATTTCCCTTGTTCAACAAGGAGCAGGTGAAATTGTGACATATATTAAAAAGAAGCTTCCTTACTGGCTTGAGGAAATCACAACCGATTACCCGATCTCAGATTCCAAGCGAGTGAAAAAGCATATTGAGGATCTGCATGAACACTCTTCCATGGTAGCTGGTTTAAAGCAGGTTGGGGTTGTGATTTCTGATATTAATGTTCTCGTCAAACAAAGTCAACGGGATCAAGAGCATGACAAACAATATTGGAAGCAGGATCAAGATAGTGAGCTTAGATTGCACGAAAAAGAAATTAAAATGCGTGAGGCCCGCTTTGTTGCAGGCGAAATTCAGAGAGAGATCGAAAAGGGAAATCTTCTTAATGCCCTTTTCATTGCTGAAGATAATAAAGCTGCATTAGAAGTTGTCCAAACCCGCATTCATAACGAAGAAGCGTTCAGGCTTGAGGTACAACACCAGGTGAAAAACCTGATGATGGACCCTACTGTTGATAAAGTCGAAATCGATAGGCAGGTAGAAAAAATTAAAACTTATTTTCCTTATGAATTTAGCAGCGGTGGCAACCAGACCCGTCTTTCCATGAGAACGACTGAAGAAGATCAGCTGGATGATTTACGTGATCGCTATCAATCAGCTAAAGGGGAGTAACGAGAGTGGAAACCATACTTCAGCAACTATACTGGCTGTGGGTACCACTTGCCCTGCTACCCATTTGGCTCAGAATTGCTATTTTTACGTTTATCGTCATCATTCTCATGCGGCCTATTCTATTTCATTTAGCACCAAGGCTCATCCACTGGGGCAGCATATTACTGCATAAAGCCGTTTATTACCTATCCTATCCGGTAATGGTGTTATTTCATAGAATGCTGACTAAAAGAAGAAATCAAGGGGACTACTCGATTCCTTCCTGGATCGAAGGAACTGAAGAGGTTTTTGCTTTTCTCTTAAAAACTTCCAGCAAAACAGAACGTCTCACAAAAAAGCGTACCCGAAACAAAGCCAAATGGAAAAGGACATTCCGTCTTGTTGGATTTGCTCTTGCCATACTATTGCCACTTGCCATCATCAATAACCCAACAAGCTCCTACTCGCAAACGTGGGACCGCTTTGACAAATGGATGACAGAAGAAAAAGTCCAAAACGACCTAGGCTTTGACATTAAAAGCTATCAAGGAACATTTCTAGCAAAAGTGGATGAAGTAAGCGCAAAGGTGAACCCGAAGGAATACACCTTAACAGACCAATACAAAAGCAGCGGCGGCAACATCCGTGCCAATCCTACGCTAAACGCCAAAATCGTCGCAGCCATCACCAATGACGAAACCGTCACATACCTCGACGAACAAAAAACCGACAACAGCGGCATCACATGGCTCAAAGTCCAAACAAAATCCGGAAAAACCGGCTGGATCTCCGGAAGAATTGTCCAAGAAAAATAATGTGGCTCCGTGGTGGAGGGTCGGGGGTGGGTCGGGGGGACAGGTTCCTTGTCCCAACACCCTGGGCCGAGTGCAATACCACCGAAATTCAACCCTAACAATGAACCTTTTTAGGTATATTGTTAGGGTTTTTCTTTGTCTTGGATCAGGGAGTGGACCAGGGGGACAGGTTCCTCGTCCCAGATGGGACAAGGAACCTGTCCCCCTGTCCCCAAAAAATATTAATTTTTTTCATTTTCACGCTACTCTCCTCCCCTTTTTTTATATATAGAGGGCGAAAGGAGGTGATCAGCATGGCAAGTCAAGTTATCCTTGATTCACAATTAAGTCTTGTGTTCGACATGGGCTTGGACGAAGATGGCAAGGTCATTTTAAAGCGTAAAAATTACAACAATGTGAAAACAACTGCAACACCTGATGAGTTGCTTCAGGTTGCTCAAGCCCTAGCTAGCTTACAAACTGAAACACTTTCATCTATCGAGCGAAACGACTCTAACCAAATTAACCCTTAATCGCATGAGCGTTTGGGACTTGAAAGAAAGGAGGTGACCACATGGCCAAAACATTAGAGCTTCAATTTTTAAACACTGACGGAAAAACAGTCAAGCTTAACGTTGACTCGCCTATCGAACCTGTTGATCCGGCTGCAATCAATGCAGCAATGGATGACATCTTAGCGAGCAACATCTTCTTCACAACCGGTGGGGAATTTGTAGCTAAGAAAGGTGCGCGTATTGTTGAGCGTAATGTAACAGATGTTGGACTTGCTTAAACCAATTGAGAGCTGACGAGGTATCTTTCTTCTTGTCAGCTCTTTGTCGTTTATACGTTTATCCTAAACGAAATGGGGTGAAAAAATGGAGCAATGGTTATCGGTTATTAGCGAGCTTGGCTTTCCTATTGTGGTGACACTTTATTTGCTCAATAGGATTGAAAGCAAACTTGATACGCTAAATCATTCCATACAAATGCTGCCAACGCAGTTAGGGAAAAATTAATCAAATAGTACTAAGGAGAATCGCACAGGGTGGTTCTCCTTTTTTGAATTGACGAAAAATTGGGTCAAGGAACCTGTCCCCCTGACCCACAATATGCTAATATAATAAAAGTGCATAACTTTGAATAGTATTTAATGAAGAATAAAATAATGAGGGGTGTTTGGATGAACCTGATTGAGAGTATGATTAATGGGACGAATACATTATTGTGGTCTTATGTATTAATTATTATGTTAATAGGGTTAGGGCTGTATTTTACGTTTAGGACAAAGTTTGTTCAGTTTCGCTTATTTGGTGAAATGGTCCGTTTATTAGGGGAAGGTGCAAGGGCTGATAAAAAAGGTGTGTCATCCTTCCAGGCGTTTTGTATTAGTACGGCTTCGCGTGTTGGTACAGGGAACTTAGCCGGTGTGGCGATTGCGATTACTACGGGTGGACCCGGAGCTGTATTTTGGATGTGGCTTATCGCACTTATCGGATCTGCCTCTGCATTTGTAGAAAGTACATTAGCACAGATTTACAAAGTAAAAGATGGTGACACATTCCGAGGCGGACCTGCTTACTACATGGAAAAAGCGTTAAATGCCCGCTGGATGGGTGTGACGTTTGCGGTGTTAATTACACTTACCTTCGGACTAGCCTTTAACTCTGTTCAAGCCAATACGATCACGAGTGCTTTTCACTCATCATTTGGAATTAACAAAGGTTTAATTGCAATTATATTATCGATCATTACCGCTATCATCATTTTCGGTGGAATCAAAAGAATCGCAAGAGTATCAGAGGTTATCGTGCCGGTTATGGCAGGAGCCTATATTTTAATTGCACTTTTCATTATGATTATCAATATTACAGAAATTCCTAGTGTATTTGTTTTAATCTTCGAAAGTGCCTTTGGATTGCAGGAAGCTGCTGGTGGTGCATTAGGTGCTGCGATGATGAATGGAATTAAACGAGGATTGTTTTCAAATGAAGCCGGAATGGGTAGTGCGCCAAACGCTGCTGCTACAGCTGATGTTAGCCACCCTGTTAAACAAGGCCTTATCCAATCTCTTGGTGTCTTCGTTGATACACTGATTATTTGTAGTTCAACTGCGTTTATCATCTTGCTTAGCGGACTATATACTTCACCAGAATCAGACGGTATTGTGTTAACGCAACAAGCACTTGAAACATCAATGGGAACATGGGCTGGTATTTTCTTATCCATTATCGTGCTTATGTTTGCCTTCAGTTCAATTGTAGGAAACTATTATTACGGTGAATCAAATATTGAATTTATTAACAACAATAAATTATTCCTTAACATCTATCGTGTTGCCGTAGTAGCAATGGTTGCATTCGGTTCTTTAGCATCCTTAAGCTTTGTTTGGAGTCTAGCTGACTTGTTCATGGGACTAATGGCTATCATTAACCTGATCGCGATTACACTACTCGGTAAAATTGCCTTTTCTGCTCTTTCAGACTATACGAAGCAACGTGCAGCCGGGAAGAATCCTACTTTTACAGCGGATACGATTGAAGGGTTGAAAAATGTTGAGGCGTGGGGTAAAGCTTCAGAAGAATAAAGAATTACTAACAAGGCTGACTCATTATGGGTCAGCCTTTTTTTCGTTTATACAAAATGAAGTTGTTTTTTCTTAGCCCTAGTTTGGGATTTCTTTAAATGAATATATACTTCCTCACCGATAGAAAACACATCATCAAGGTCTTGGTGGATCACCCACTGCTCATCTTCAATTGTAATCGTATAGTGAATCTCTTTTCCTTGATACTGAACATTCGTGATAACTCCTTTTATACCACCTTCTCTAAACGAGATTTCAAGCTGTTCCGGACGGGCAGGAAAGAGGTTTTCCCTTCTCAATTCCTCTGTTACAACTGTTCCTTCCCATTTAATTGACTGCTGATGGAAAGGGTAAAAAGTGGTTCCTTCCCATTTACCCCGGATTAAGTTCGCTTTTCCAACAAAGGAGGCAACAAATGGTGATGTTGGCGAGCTGTAAATTTCCTTTGGTGAGCCTACTTGTTCTATCTTCCCCTTATTCATGACAACAATTTTATCAGCCATTGCCAGTGCCTCACTTTGGTCATGAGTAACATATACAATCGAGGCACCCGTCAGATGGTGCAGTTGCTGAATCTCTTTTCGCATCGACATACGCAATTCAGCATCTAAACTACTAAGCGGCTCATCCATTAACAATAAAGCCGGTTTTGGAGCGATCGCACGCGCCAAGGCTACCCTCTGTTTTTGACCTCCAGATAGTTCACTCGGCATTCGTTCGCCAAGATGATGCATATCTACCATCTTTAATACTTCATCGACTCTAAAATCAATGCCCTTTTTAAGGTCCTCACTTAAAAATTGATGATGTTTCAATGGAAAACGAATATGGTCCCTTACATTCATATGCGGCCACAAAGCAAAGGATTGAAACACCATGCCAATGTTACGTTTTTCCGGTGGCAGGAAGGACGTTTCATTAGCGACTACTTGATTTTTCATTAATACTTCTCCTAAAGTTGGAGAATCAAAACCGGCTAATAAGCGAAGCAATGTTGTTTTTCCGCAGCCTGATGGGCCAAGTATTGCAACAAACTCTCCTTCATTAATATCAAGGTTGATTTGCTGTAGTGCCCGAAATGAACCAAAGCTTTTTTCTACATTTTTAATTTGAGTGGTCATGATGCAGCACCCTCCGATCCCATAACTTTTGCAAAATAGATAACATAAGAAAGGCTAACAAAATGAACAGAACGACAATACAAGAAAAAGCAGTTGAATAGGTTGAATACCCAGCTTGTTCAAAATTAAAAATAACAAGTCCTATCGTTTCCGTTCCACTGGACCATAGCAGCGATGAAACTGTTAGTTCAGTTAGTGCCGTTAAAAAGACGAGTAAAGCCCCACTGATGACACCCGGGATAATCAATGGCAGCAGGATTTGCTTCCACTTATAAAATCCATTAGAACCACTCACTCTGGCGGCTTCCTCTATTGAAGGATCAACCTGCATGAACGCTGTAATGCTTCCTCTGACCTGTAAGATTAAAAAACGGGTGACATAGGCAATGAAGAGAATCATAATCGAACCGTATATCCCTGGATTCCACCCCGGAATTGGTTCCATCCAAGCAAAAATCATCGCTAACGCTAAAACTGTACCAGGCAATGCATATGGAATGCCGATGATCATCTCTAATCCCTTTGACAAGATAGTAGGCTTTTTTGTTCTCATATAAGCAATTCCAGTCCCTGCTACCAAACAAAAAATAGTGGTAATGATCGCTAAATTCGCACTGTTTTTCAAGGAAGTGACAGCTTTTTGATTTTCAAGCAATACAAATTGATAGTTTTTTAAACTTATATTTTCAGGTGTAAACGGCAAACCATACGCTTTAATAAGAGAGGCAGAGAGCATTGAAATAAGCGGCACCATTGTTGTTAGCAACAAAAAACTCCATAAAAGCAGTTCAATCGTCAGACGCTTTCTTTTCGAAAAGGGAAATCTTGGTTCTTTATCCTCAACAGCTGTTTCATTGTTTTTAGACTTCTTTAACAGCAGCCACTGAATAAACGTACCTGTTAATGCAATGAGTCCTAAGATGACAGATAAGGTTGCAGCTCTTTCAAAGGAATTCGGTCCTAACCCTACGATTTGCTCATAAATATATGTACTTAACACTCTTATATTACCTGGTATCCCAAGAAACGCAGGAATACCAAAGTTATCTAAACTCGCAATAAAAGCCAGAAATCCTCCACTTGCAATCCCAGGTAATGCAAGGGGAAGAGTAATGTTTTTGAAAGACTTCCACTTGCTTGATCCTGAAACCCTTGCCGCATATTCAAGATCACGCGGAATTTTTCTCAGAACCCCCACCGTTAATAAATAAACCAGAGGATAATGGGATAATCCCATCACGATAATAATTCCCTGTAAACTATACATGTTCAGCGGCTCTAAAGATCCGGGAAGCAGACTTAATAGATTAGCGAAGAATCCATTTTTACTCATAAATTGAGTCCATGCCAATGTTGTAATATAGGAAGGGATAATAAAAGGTAAAAAGATGAATAATTGAATCAGCTTCTTTTGTCTAATATTTGTGTACGCAACAACCCAAGCTGTCATAATCCCTAAGATAATCGCGATAAAAGATGAACCCGCCACAACATATAACGTATTTTCAATTGTTTTCCATGTTGAACGATCTTGAAGCACGGATGTATAGTTTTCGAATGTGAACCCGCCTTCTGAAGAAAAACTTAAGAAGATTAGTCTGAAAATAGGCACAACAAAAAAGATAACTACAAATAGTACACCAATTAAAAACCACCATTTATTTTTGTGTTGAACACGATGAACAAAGCTTTGCAACATGAGGAATTTCTCTCCTTAACTTTTAAAAGGAAATAAGGCTATCTCAACTTTAAACCATTGGATAAGCCTTATAATTTCCAAACCATTATTGTCCAAAAATCGTTTCAAATTCCTTTTTATCATCTTCTTTTGCTTGATAAAGCTCACTTATATCTGCATCGATCACGTTCATTTCATCAATCGTTTGTAAACCTTCCGGAGCGTCAACACCTTTGCGAATTGGTGTGTAGCCTATTTCCGCCGCTAATTCTTGACCTTCTTCTGATAATACAAAATCAACAAATGCCTTAGCCGCTTCTTCATTTTCAGCATCCTTCATAATACCGATCGGCTCAGTGATAACAGGTACTCCTTCTTTTGGATAAATTAATTCAACTGGAGATCCTTCTGCTTTTGCTCGGGCTACGATAAAATCGACAACCATACCATATGATTTTTCACCATCTGCAACAGCTTGAAGAACTGCTCCATTTCCTTTTGTCACTGTCATTTCATTTTCTTTTAAACTCTTAAAATAATCCCAGCCAAATGCTTCATTACGTGTAAATACACCTAAATTATAGGCTGCAGCACCTGAATAAAACGGACTTGGCATGATCGTTTTACCTTTAGCACTATCATCCGTCAGGACATTCCACGAATCCGGCATTTCCTCTACATTTGCTGTGTTTGCTACTAAAGCTGTAGCCATAACCTTTGTCCCGGCATACATGCCCTCAGGATCTACTAGATTAGATGGTATTTCACTGAGTTCCTCTGACTTATATTCGAGCAATAAATCCTCTTCCTTCAAGTCCTCAAAGGTGACAGAGTCTGCTACTAATAAGACATCTGCTTGAACATCTCCAGCTTTTTGCTCAGCTTTAATTTTGCTAATGACCTCTTCTGTTCCTGATCGATATGTTTGGACATTTACATCAGGGTATTTTTCAGTGAATGCATCTACTAGTTTTTGAGCATCCTCATCAGGCTGTGATGTATAAAAAGATAAATCTCCTTCAATTCCCGTAGAACTGCCATTATTTGAACTGCTTTCTTCACTCCCGCAGCCAACAAGTGCAAGAGATGCAAGAGTTAATAGAAATCCGCCTTTTACTAGATTCATGTTTTTTCCTCCTAAATTTTTCAACATCGTCTCAAAACTTTTAAAGTAAGTATAATAGATTGATGTTAAGCGACATTATAGGCATGGTTAATGTTTTGATAATTTTATGTAAAGAAATGATTAACATTTAATGATCCTCTATTTTTTTAGCTAGTGATTTTGCGCAAAAAAAGAACATGGTATCTTCACCATGTCCTTTTAAAATATTCCTAAAAATTTCTTGCGTCGAACCTCTTGAGGTGGTTGACGATAAATTGTGTTACCTTCAACTACCAGCTCCGCATTTTCCTGAAACATATAGACTAAATCACGTCCAAATTCTTTACCGATCTCATCATAAGCTTCGCGTAATCGGAAAGATCTTCCTGATAGATTATGTGCATCTGAAGCGATAAAATGCGCTTGATTTGATTCAATTAACTGAAGAGAAAACTTCTTTATTTTCTTGCCAAAATGTCCAGTGACACTAGAGGCTGTTACTTGTGTTGCAGCACCTTGTTCAACTAGCTTATATAAAATTGAAGGATTCTCGATAATTTCCGAATTCCGTTCAGGGTGAACGATAATTGGAGAAAGTCCTGCTAGCTGAATATCAAATAATAACTTTTTTGTATATCTCGGAACGTGATTTGACGGAAATTCAATAAAAAGATATTTTGAGTGATTAAGAGTCAAGATCTCACCCTTATCATAATCCTCCAAAAGATCTCCATAAATTCGTGACTCTTGGCCAGGTAATATTTCAATAGGAAGATTGTGTTCCTTAATCGTCTTATTCAACTCTACAACTTTATCTTTAATAGATGAAGCAATATTGTCGTACTTTCCATTTTTATGATGTGGTGTTGCAATAATCTTCGTAATCCCCTCATTCACCGCATGCTTAATCATATTCAACGAAGCATCAAGATCCTGAGCACCATCATCAATTCCGTCGAGAATATGGCAATGGATATCTATCATGTCATTCCCTACCTTTCTACTTAACAGAAAAATATCAATACTCCTATTATCATATAATCAAAGCAGGAAGTCTATATCCAATAACAGGTACATGGGGACAGGTTCCTCGTCCCAGATGCTTACTGCTGTTTTTTCCTACTAAAAGCTTTTTCGCTCTCCACATAACAATCAACACGTATTCTCTCAAAGATTCATCTATCACAAAAAAAGAAAATTTTGCATAACGGTTACTTCAGCTTTTTGTATCGCTTTTATTGACGTAGAGACTTATCTCTTCCTAGAATCCTTCTCTTTTTTAGTTGAACGCAATTTGCTCTGTCGTCACTCATTTCTATAGCTAAATGATATTTAAATCTAAGGTCATGCACGTCACTCCCTAGCCCTCTGAATCACACTCTTCGAAATACCTGTCACTCTTGCAATTTGCCTTAAACTAATGCCATTTACAGCCTTAAGTCTAAATAGGACAGAATCTCGTTCTTCCTTATCCATCTGCTGCAGCATGTTTATATTGGACACACCTATTTCAAAAAGGTAGTTTTTTACTTCATCATCTGTTAACCGTATTCTTACGGTATCTTCCAAACATTGATCATCATTTGGTTTTTCCATATAATCCTTGAACAATAATAGGGCTTGTTTTCTATCTGAAGAGAAAAATTGAAGGGGATAATCTACATCAACAATCGTTGCTTTACGAACGTACTCATGGATGCTTGTCCATTTGCATTCGAAGATAGTAGGAGCTAATCCTGCTTTTAGCGGGTTTTGGTGAATATACCGAAGCACGGTAAGAAAATATTTTATACTATCAACATTTTCGCTTTTAAACCGTTCCTGAAATAAATGGCCACAGCGGTCATATTTCAAATTGTACCAGTAAACATAGCTTGAACTGATTCGCTTTATCACATTTGAGATATTATCTGACTCCTTTATCAATAGATGAATATGATTGTCCATTAAACAATAACTGAAAAGGTGAAAATGATTCATTTCCTTATACCTTTTTAGCACTTCTAAAAACTTCCACCTATCTTGATTATCTTCAAAAATCGTTTGTCGATTGATGCCTCTGAGCATGATATGATAGATGCCGTTTGGACTCTTTTTTCTTGCTATTCTTGGGATAGGGACCACCACACTTTTTTTGAATTATAGATAAAATGAAAGAGAATGGAGACGAAACCAGAGGTGTAATGAGGGGAAATTCACACATAAATTATTCTACTTTTCCCACTTAAATTTCTCAAGAAATTGGAACTGGGACAGGTTACCTGTCCCCCTGTTCCACTATCTGAATGAACGGGTCGACAAAGGCTGGGTCGAATTGCTGGCCTGAGCATTTGCGTAGTTCTTCGATGGCTTCTGCGAAGGTTTTGGTTTTTTGGTAAGGTCGCTCGGTTGTCATGGCATCGAAGGAGTCGATGATGCAGAGAATCCGGGCGAGCTTTGGGATGTTTTCTCCTTTGAGTCCATATGGATAGCCTTTTCCATCGTAGCGTTCGTGGTGAAGCTCGACAAGAGGCAGGAGGTCATCGTATCTTTTTGTCGATGCTAGAATTTCCTTGCCGTACGTAACGTGTTTTTTCATCATTTCCCATTCGTGAACTTGCAGTTTGCCCTTTTTATTAATGATGTCGCGTGGGATTTCTAGTTTTCCAATATCATGGATGAGCGCTCCGAGAATTAACCTTCTTTTTTCCTCTTCACTTAGCGCAAGTTGATCACTAATGTCGACGGCATACCTGAACACTCTTTTACTGTGTTGGTATGTGTAGATATCCTTTGATAGAAAAATCTGCAGCTGCTGTTCTAGACCGTCAATTTCCTCTTTAATTTGAAGTCCCTTATGATTAAAACGACCTTCTTTATAAATTTGGCAGTTATTTTTTCCTTCTGCCTTTGCAAAATAAAGTGCTTTGTCTGCTCTAGCTAATAGCTCTGAAGCGCCGTATGTGCCTTTTTCATACTCTGTAATTCCGGCAGAAAAGGATAGGCACCTTAATGGTAGAATATCAACACCTTTGAAAGGTGTATCATTGTATTCCTTACGTAGTTTGTCCATGAACATTTTTGCTTTTTCCTGGCTTGTTTCAGGCATGATGATGCCGAATTCTTCTCCGCCGTACCGTGCGGCAATGTAAGGGAGCTCCTTTATTTTTTCTGATAAGAAGCTGCCAAAGAATGTTAACAGCTCATCTCCTTGAACATGTCCATTGAAATCGTTGTATTTTTTAAAATCATCTAAGTCAAGCAATGCAATAGAAAACGGACCTTCATAGTCACTTTTTTTAATGAATTCATCAAGCGTTTGTTTAAAATAGCCATGGTTATACAGGCCTGTTAAAAAGTCTTTTTGTGCTCTTGTTTCTTCATTTTTATACAAAGAAAACACTTTCTGAAAGGCGAGTGACAGCGTAATGGATAGAGATATAAATAAGAAAACGCCAAAGATTGGTTGTGCATGAATAACAATCGTCATGACAAGTGATAGCACCAATGTGCATAAATAGCTAATGAATGCTTCTTTTAAATCATCTTTACTTAATAAACTTTGAAAAACTGTCCCAAAAGGCTGTTTCGTTACTAAGAAAAAGTACAGCCACATAATGATCACATTCAGGATAAAATAGACGGTTAACGATATGGTATAAGGCCATAGATTTGTGATGTCTATACTCCCGACTGTTCCGCCTGTGATGATAAACGTATAATAAGTTGTAATGATCATAATTGAATAGTTGGCGAAATTGAACAAATGCTTCCACCATTCAAGTTTAAAACGAATAAGGAAAAAGGCTAAACTACTTAGGATTAGTACATAGAGTGGTACATTTAATCCAAACAAAAAGATACACGCTAAATAAATAGCAGAATCCATTGAGAGAGAATTTCCGGACGGAAGAATAATGTTGAAATGATTCAAGAGGAGAATAGCTCCAATGAGTGTATAAATTAAGACCCAATTTGATAGCTCCTCAACATAAAGAGGCAGATTCAAAAAGAGGAGAATCATGCTGAATAGACAGATGAACGTAATATAGAGATTTTGACGATTAAGTATCATTTTTTTATCACACTCACTACATACTAATTGGAAAAGAGGGAACCACAGATTCCCTCTTTTTATATGATTACCAGAATTTCCACCCTGAAGTTAACGCTACGATAGCTGAACCAATAATAAGTATGTTTAGGATAGCATTTTTTGTTTTATTTTTCATTATATTTTCACCTCCTTCGAATTTCCATTTAATGGCTCCTCCCTTTCCTTTTTACGCAGCATGATTGCTTGAATCGCAAGGAAGCCTCCTATATTCATCACCACATCACCAATGCTAATAATCTGCTCTCTTGGATATGGTGCCTTTAACGGAATAATATCACCTAAAAAGGCAAAAATCGTAGAATCTGTGACAAGCGTATGCTTAGCATATAAGCTGTTTTTTAATGTTTCTAAATAGTAAGGATCTAAGTGTAGGGCAGCCTCTCCAGAAACAGGCATTCTCCCTCCATTTACCGCCATCACGATGAAGTTAAGCAGTACTCCAACAAAAATGAACTTGAAATGGGCATGAAATCGATTAATCCATAAAAAGATCAGTCCAATCACATAGACGCCTATGAAGGAAAACTGACTAATTTCCCCTACCCATTCAATTTTATTTTGAAAATAGAAAATACAAAGCTGAAATAGTAGAAGTGCCGGGAACACCCATCCCATTTTAAATCGAATCTCTCCAAATCCTTTTAAACTACCACCTCGAATAAACCCTATTAAAATGGCAACAAGCAGGCCATCATAAACCATCGTACCTTCACCGACCTTCAAGAAATCCAAATTTTTGACAGAATCTTCTAACAATCTACAATTATTATAATCTATTACATTTCAAACACACTAGTACCTATCTTCTTTTTGAGTCTTTAGACCTAAGAAAAGGTGGGTCGGGGGTGGGTCGGAGGGACAGGTTCCTTGTCCCAATCGAGCAACTCCTGCTGCATTAAATCACAAGCTAAAAGGAGAGAAGTGCGCATAAACACTTCTCTCTTCACCTTCCAGTCCTAGATCGTTGTTTGATTACTACTATTCTCTCTTATAGCGCATGTCTGAATTACCTACAAAACGTAACACCTCAGTCTCAATCACGGTACACTAAATGAAACGAAGCGGGACGAGGTACCTGTCCCCCCGTCCCAACCGGAACGACCCCTGTACCAACCGCAAACACTACATCAGTTCCTTTGTCTGCGTCATAGGCTGTGAAGCTGATGACTTTTTCTCCTGAGTTTAGGAAGAGTTCGATTGAGTGGAGGTCTAGGTAGATTTCTAGTAGTATCTCGTCTTTAGGAGATGCAGATAGTTTTTCTACTTTGATTTCCCCTTGGTTTCCGTAGTCTGATGTGAGAGATAGTGTGTTATTTTCTATGTCTACTTCTACTTTGGTTGATTTTTCCCCACTTTTGTTCAAGTGGATCTCGAAATTTCCGCTTGTGTTCGGGACCCTTACTTGTATATAGCCTGTTGGTTTTCCTTCAAACTTTAACTCCTCACCATTTACTAGTTGAACATATTGATCGGCATTGATAGAAGAGAAGTAGGTGTCTGTTTCAATAAAAGGCTGTTGGATGAGCTGTCCGTCCTTTACGTCCAGCTTTCGCGGCAAGGACATCATTCCGTTAAAGCCGTATTCCTTTGGTGGTGCTGTTTCATGCCAGCGGTGCATCCAGCCGATAAGTAATCGTTCACCCTCCTTGCCCTCTGTTGATTGTGGAGCATAGAAGGTTTGGCCGTAGTCGAGCAGGCCTTTACTTTCCGGTGTAAAGTGTCCTTTTTCAAAATCCATCTGACCGATGACATATGCTGTTTTATTTTGTATTTCTCCTGCGAATTCAGGGTCACATGGCATTTCAGAAAATAACAAGACATCTTTATCATCAATCCGGAACAAATCCGGACATTCTAGTAGCGTGTTTTCTTCAAACTTCGATTGATAAATGGATGAGTGGAATGTCCACTCTAAAAGGTCCTCCGACTTAAACATAATGATTTCGCCGCGTCTTTGAGTGTTTCTTACCGATAGCACACAATAATAAACGCCATCGGCCTCCACAATTTTCGGATCTCTAAAGTCGCAAATAAGGTATCCCTCCGGTAATTGTTTTTCGCCGATCACAGGGTTTAACTGATACTTTTCAAATTGAACCCCATCTTCAGATATTGCCACACATTGGCGCTCCGCAATTTCCGGTTCATCCCTATCAAATCCCATGTTCGGATCAATATGTCCTGTATACATCAGATAAAGCTTTCCATCCTTTTCAATGGCACTGCCTGAAAAACACCCATTTGCGTCATACGCTTTATCATTGGCCATCGCAACAGGCAAATGCTCCCAATCGATGAAGTTTTCAGTTGTAGCATGACCCCAGTGCATGTCATTCCACGTAATGTCATATGGGTAATACTGATAAAACAGATGATATTTCCCTTTGTAATAGACAAATCCATTCGGGTCATTCATCCACCCTATTTCAGGTGAAAAATGATAGGTTGGCCTGCTTTGTACGGTATGTTTATTTGCTTGGATATAGTCATTTGCTTTTTGTAATCGGTTCATTTTGCACCTCACTTATTTAATTCCGCTCTGCATCGAGCCTTCGACAATGTATTTTTGGAAAATGATATAAAGCACAACGATCGGAATCGTGACAATCGTTAACGCAGCCATAATATGGCTTGTGTAAATATTATACGTATCACTGAAAATAGCATTTAATGCAACCTGAATTGGCATAAGGTCGGCATTTGATAACGCCATAACCGGCCATAAGAAATCATTCCAGGATGCCAGGAAGGTTAAAATTCCAACTGTGATATACATATTTAAACTAGAAGGAATTACTATTCTGAAAAAGCAGCCTATTTCACTGAGGCCATCTATTTTTCCAGATTCAATCAGTTCACCCGGGAATGATAAAAAATGCTGTCTGAATAAGAATATATTCATCACATTAATGATAAATGGCATTAAATATCCCGGCACTGTATTAATTAAGCCCATTTCATTCACAACTAAAAATAAAGGTAAAATCGTTGCTTCAATTGGAACGATCATCAATGCGATAATAAAAATGAGAATCCAGTCCTTGAATGGAAATTGGAATCGTGCCAACGCATAGCCTGCCAGAGAGTTAATGGTTAGTCCAAACACAACCGTAATTGAAGCATAAATCAAACTATTACCGACATTTTGAAAAATATTATAAAAGCCCAGCAGCTCTGTATACGATTTTAATGAAAGATCAGAGAACCGCGGGATGATTGCATAAATCGAACCAATATCCCGGTAGATCACTTCATCAATTTTAAAAGAAGATAAAATCATCCAAAAAAGAGGAACTAAAAACTGTAACGCCACAACTGATGCCAATAAATAAAACAGTGATTTTTTTACGATTTTCATGCCGCCCGCTCCTCTCTAAATAGCTTTTTAATTACAATCGACACCACCACTAAGAAAACGGTGAATGCCAACGTAATCGCACTTGCATATCCAATGTTTCGGTGTCTAAATCCGTATTCATAGATATATTGTAAAATGGTCATCGTAGAGTAATCCGGTCCTCCGCCTGTCATCACCATCGGTTGAACGATGAGCTTAAACGCCTGAATCGTAGTGGTAATCACTAAAAACATCAGAATTGGTTTTAATGAAGGAATGGTAATGAATAAAAACTTTTGAAAAGCATTTGCCCCATCAATGTCTGCTGCTTCATATAAACTACCGTCAATATTTTTTAAGCCTGCCAGGAAAATCATCATTTGATACCCGCAACCGGACCAGGCAGAAATCGCTACAATTGTGTACATCGCTTGATCAGCGCTTGATAAAAACGGCTGCTTCGGCAGTCCGATATTTGCTAAAATTTCATTGATTAACCCTGAAGTCGGGTTTAACATAACCGTCCATAGAATGGAAATGACGACAAGAGACAATACTGCCGGTGAAAAGTACGCGGTTCTAAAAAAGCCGACACCTTTGATCTTCTTATTGACTATTAATGCCAAGCCAAGTGCCATCGCTAACTGAAGAGGTACAACAAACACAACAAACTTGATCGTGTTCAAAAAGCTTTGAATGAGCACTTCATCTGTCAGCATTCGTTTGAAATTTTCCATGCCGATAAATTGTTTATCATTCGGTTTTAATAAATAGTAATCTGTAAATCCATACGTAAAAGCTAGAATAATAGGTAAAACGATAAATAAAATAGCAAGTACCATTGCCGGTGTTAAAAATCCATAGGCTGAGACAACTTCACCTTTTTTATAATGCTCACTGTTTCGGTAATGTTCAGTTGTATTTCTTACTTTCACAAAGTTTTTTACCGTTTTCATCATTTCACACCCTTTTCACTTGGCTTGTCAGCATAAGCCACGTTTATAAGAAGAGGCGAGGTCATTACCTCACCTCTTTCTTAAGCCCGTTATTTTTGATATTTCTCAAACTCTAAATCAATCTTTTTCACGGCATCATCTAAATATTGCTTGATTGTCGCTTCATCTGTTGCCTTATTTTGACCGATTTTCAAGATCACATCTTTTGCAAATGTTTCTGAAAGGTAAGGATACCCTGGTGAAACAGGACGGGATTTATTTGTGTTTTCAACCTGGTATTTCAATACTGACCATGCTTCGTTATGATATGGATTGTCTGTATTTGTATCAATCACATCGATTGCATTTATGCGAGCTGGAATTGATCCATTCGCATGGTAATATTCCTCAGATGCTTCATCATTGTTTAACCATTCCATTACTTCAACTACCTGCTTAATGCGTTCTTCGTCTTCCTCTTGTCCATTGCGCACAAACGCCCAGCTTCCTGATGGCGTGTATAAACCATCATAGTTTTCATTCATTTTTGGATAACGAAGAGTTTTAAACTTTAAGTTTGGATAGTTGCTTGTTAATTCACTCACATACCAGAAACCGCTTACAGATAAAGCTGTTTTACCAGAATGAAATGCTTTTTCTGACTCAGTTGCACTTGCAAGCTGCGGATCTGCAAATAATTGGGCATATTTTGTTAATGCTTCAACACTTTTATCACTGTTTAATACACCGTCTACTGTGACTCCATCTTCACCAACTATGTTTGTGTCATTTCCCCAAAGAAGCGGTGTGAAATAGTATGTGCCTGTTTCATAAGCACCTGCTGTAATATCGGGCAATAGTAAGCTGACTGCACTTTCATACCCTTCAAATGCCGGATCATTTGATGTTTTTGCAAACTCATCTACATTTCTAGCAAGTTCAACAAATTGATCCCATGTCCAATCTTGATCCGATGCCGGAATTAGTGCTTTGACATCTTCAGGTAATGCATTGATCATATCTTCGTTATACATAATCGCTACACCTGAATCAGAATAGCCCATCCCATAGAACTTTCCATCAACTGTTCCTTGATCAATAATCGCTTCTGTAAAGCCTTCTTTGAAGCCTTCACTCATATAACCGTCAAGCTCACCAAGTAGACCGGAATCTACATATGCGGCAATATCTGGTCCATCCAGTGTGAAAATGTCCGGCATATCGTTTGCGGTAATGGCTGCGTTTAATTTATCTATGTAGCCGGATCCCGCACCTGCACGTGTGATATTTTGAATTTCAACTTGAGGCTTGTCAGGATGTTCTTCGTTATAGCGCTTTACTCGATCTGCAAACATCTTTCCTTCCGGATGATCGGCTGCAGCTTGTGTCCAAATCACAATTTTGTCATCCTTGCTACTTGCACCATTTGAGCTGCACGCAACTAACGAAAGAGATAAAACTAAGATTGATACGAACAACATTAATTTTTTCATACTTTCATAGACCCCCTAGTCTGAATAATTGGTGAAAACGTATTCACGCTTTCTGGTTTTTATGTTACGATAGGCATAAATAAATGTCAACACATATTTTTAAAGCGTTTCTATTGTTTAGTCATCATACAAAGATGGTTGAAATATTGTGATATAATAGGTGTATACAAGCAATGTAATCGTTTAAACGAGAATAATTATAGGTTAATATAAGAATACGTATTCAAACGGAGGAGCCATTATGAGTAAGCTTACGATGAAAGAAATCGCCAAACTTGCAAACGTTTCCCAATCAACTGTATCACGGGTGATAAATGGAAATAACGGAGTAAATGAAGATGCCGCAAAACGAGTTCTTCAGGTCATTGAGGAAGTTGGTTATGTACCAAATAAAGCCGCCCAAACCCTTAAAAAGAGTCAATCTAAAATTATCGGGGTATGTTTAACTGAAACGTATAACCCTTATTTTGTGGAATTAATCGACGCACTTGAATCTGAGGCCCGTAAGAACGGCTACAGTATTCTGCTGCACAATTCTAAGCATAATCCGATCACAGAATGGGAAAGTATCCAGAACTTTATCGCCCGTCAGGTAGATGGAATGATCCTTGTCCCTACTGGAGAATACAATATTCAGCGGATTAGCAAACTGGCCATCCCATCTGTCGTCATGACCCAAAACCGTAAGCCTCTTGATAGTGTAGGCCTTGACCATGTAAAAGCCGGAAAGATTGTCGGAGAAAAATTCATTCATGGTGGTCATAAAACCTTTGGATTTATGGGAACCATACCTGACGATAAATTCCTCGGCTATAAAAGCGCATTATACGAAAACGGATTTGAATTCAAACAGCAAAACTATATTCAGCTTCAAGAAACCTCAACCAATAACTTCTTAATGAGGCAGGATATAGAAACCTATTTAAACTCTGCTGCATCTCTTGATTTCACTTGCCTTTTTACAGCAAACGATATTATGGCACTTGAATTTATGAAAGCAGCAAAAGAAAGAAATATCGAAATACCAGAGGATATCAGTGTGATCGGATTTGATGATACCTACCTCGCAAAAATCATGGGAATCTCAAGTATTCATCAACCAATCGAAGAAATAGTAAAAACAACCATCGAACTATTACTAAACCGCATGGAAGATGAAGTCTCAGCCGAATCCGTCCAAATTAAACTCGAACCATCATTAATCGAGCGGGGAAGTTCTTGAGCGGATCGCGGGTTCCGGGGTGCGCCGTGGGTCGCGGGTGGGTCGCGGGGACAGGTTCCTTGTCCCACTTATCGTGTATAACCGATTCCACTACACTAAAAGAGCCGTAAAAAGCATCTTACGGCTCTCACACTCCCCCTAACCTTTCACCCTCTGTTTCTCCAATCTCATCATCCGCGGACCCTCAAAATATATCATCCTCACAACCTTATAATTGACAAACAGCACCGTTTTTTGCCAAAAAGGAACACTCCCTGTATACCGGTCAAAACACGCGACCAATACAACAGCCAACAAGGCTGTCTGCGGTGACACAAGCGGATGATCAAAAATTCCTGTGAAAAATAAAACCGGAAGTGATAACAGAAAAAAATTGAGCAATTCCTTATTTTTCGCATGCACAAATAACATACAACAAACCTTAAACATTAAGGTCATAACAAGTAATAGAAAAGCCAGTCCACCAATTGTGCCATACTCTGCAAACAAACCTAAAACCATATTATGAGCATGTGGTTCCGGTTGAGTAAATTGATCATAAGCATGACGGTACCCTAATGGAGTTGTTCCAAAGAAAGGATACTTCTCCCAAATTCTAATACTCGTCATCCAAATCTCTTTTCTTTCAAGAATTGCTTCATTAAGTACATCAAACCTCGGTATGACATCAAGGATTTGTTTATGGAAAAGAATGAAAAGGGCGGCAGCCACCATTCCGATTTTTGCTGAATACCTTAACATAAATATAACCAGTACAAGAAACATCACACCAATCCCCGCACGTGAACCTGTTTGAAAAATGCCAAACATCATAATAGCCACGAATACATAATTCCATATGACGATCCGTTTACATTGCTGCCTTTTTAATTGTTCTGCTAACAAAAAAGAAAGAATAAGCAATAACAGGAAACTAGCAAAATTCGGGTTATATGCCGTTCCAAACAATCTGCCATCAGAATCAGGTGAAGGACCAAGGAAGATCGTACCAGTCAACCCTCCAATTAGCATGTCTGTTACTTGAACGTTTTTCAATACACTCCCTGACGCGACCAAAAACACACCACCAACAATCATGATCCACTTAAAACGCCGAATAAGAGTCATTGTTACACATTCTCTTATATATAAGTAAAGCCCTAAATACCCTAAAATCATCGCAAAAATCAGCATGTAACCTTCTTTATCTTCTGAAAAAGTTGCCCCCAATGTTGCTAATGCCAAGCAAATAAAAAAGAAAGTGGTTGTATTAAGATAGAATGGAACCTTTAAATCAACTGTATTTTTCAAATGAATCCATCCGATAAACATCAGCCATAAAATTCCCACTGGAGGCAATACAAAACAAAATAGAACCCCTATTTCAAGTTGATGCCTTTTTAGAAATTCTTTGTTTATAACCCTCTTTAAATTTGTCATAAACTCTCCCTTTTTTCTTGCGGATTTCAAAAATACTAGTGTTATATATAAGAAGGACACTATTTTTTTATACGAAAGATCTAAAAATCACACAGTAAATTAACATTGGATTTACACTGCAATTAGATTTTTACAATTCCTGAATTTAGGTGAATAGTAGATCATTCATAAGTGCTTTTTTACAAAGTTAGTCCAAATTCACCAAATTCGTTAAAATATTATGTAAATCGACAAATTCCAACGTTATTCTTCTACATGATCATATAGACTAGAGGGGTAACTTTATTTAAGGAGAATTAATCATGATATATGAAACATCGATCATAAAAGGGATTTTCCGTCCGCAGGTAAGCCTTTATCAACTGCAAAAGGCCGAGACAGCAGGAGGCATTGGCTGGAGAATATTCCTTCTCTATCTATTCAGTTTACTTATATTTGCAGCTGGTGTTTATTTTGGCATCGGCACTGAAACATACTCAGGAGCAATCATGGACTTTTCCAGAGAGGAATTTGAGGTTGGGAAGGTATTTATTTTATTAGGAAAACTAGTTTCTAGTTTACTTTATACGACTCTACTCCTTTGGTTTCCAGCCTTTGTTTATTGGATCGTACTTGATGTTTCCTATAAAAAGGCTTTGATTGTTCAACTATTTGCTTTATCTATTCATTTAGTTGAAAAGGCGGTCACCTATCCTGTACTTATGTTTTATCATTTAAGCCAGGCAAGCAATCCCTTCTCACTAGGGGTCATTGCTCAGCAATTGATCGACCACGAATATTGGGTTCACTTTTTTAGTTCCATCACCCTTTTTCAAATTTTAGCTATCTCTGTTCTTTATGTTTATTTATCACGACTTACTGAAAAACATAATTTATTGACTCTTTTCATCATCGTTCTGTTTTACATATTAAGCTGGCTCTTACACGCATTTATGGCGTATCTTGAGGTACCTGTATTAGTAAGGATGTGGTTTGGTTGAAAAAATGGTTTATTTTCTCGCTTATCTTTTTTTGTATAAGTTTTATTACATTAAATGCCTATTTGATCTGGAAAAAAGATAGTAAAGCAGAGCACACCGTATATGTCCATGATTGGAAAAGAGTTCAGGAGCGCAATATCATTAAAACACTTGATACAAAGGGAATTCTGATGCCACAGGAGGAATATAACGTTTATTTTGATGAGAAAGATAAAGAGTTCCTGCGTTTTCTTGTTAAGGAAGGCGACGAAGTAACAGCCGGTACTCCGCTAATTGAATATGCAACACCTGAGCTTGATCAGGTAAGAGATACGTTGGAGAGTGATATTAGCCAGGCAGAAGGAGAGCTGAGCAGTATTGACGAATACATCGCAAAGCTATTAGACTATCAGGCTTCTATTTCTTCTTCTGACACCAGCTATGCATACGAGTACGATTCGGTGTTTGC
Source organism: Metabacillus niabensis (assembly GCF_020524345.1). Classification (GTDB taxonomy): domain Bacteria; phylum Bacillota; class Bacilli; order Bacillales; family Bacillaceae; genus Metabacillus; species Metabacillus niabensis_B. Next base: position 49,483 of record NZ_JAIVLH010000015.1, on the reverse strand, counting down.
CTTTGAAGATGACTTTCGTTTTACGGAAGATATTCCCGACACGGATGACACGTCTACGTCTAATGATGTGATTATCAGTCAAATCGAACAGGAAATCTATAAGCAGGAGCTTGAAAAAAGCAAGCTTGAAGATAAAATTTTCAACTATGAAACCCAAATTAGTTTGATTAACGAGAAAAGTGATTCCGCTATGATCATTAGTGAAGGCGACGGGATTGTGAAAGACGTAAACGATCAGCTCGGAAACCCTGTTGTGACGATTGCCTCCACTTCATTATCCATCAAAGGCACTTTAACTGAGGAACAACTGAAAAAGGTAAAGGTTGATATGCCCTTTAACGCGACAGTTTCAGGAGAAAAAGGAAAGCTAGAAGGAACGATATTTGAAATAAGTTCTTTTCCTGAAAATGAACCGGAGATAGATAAAAAGAATGTCTATCCATATGAAGCCTTACTGTCAGAACAAGCAGAGGCACTTCCAATCGGTACCACAGCCGACGTAAAAGTCACACTGGATCAAGCATTAAAAGTTCCGGCAGTTCCAAGTAAGGCTATTGTAAAGCAACCGCATGGTGAAAAAACGTTTCTTTATTTCTTAGATAAAAATGGGCTGGTGAATAGAAAAGAAGTTACAACCGGACTTCGCTCAGGAGATTTACAGGAGATAAAGGAAGGAACAGAAATTGGACAAGTAGTCATGACATCAGATCAATCACATAATAAAAGCAAGTTTGCCACAACCATGCAGCCGACATACCTAAAAAAGAACGCATTTAAAAACCTTTCATCCAAAGAAAAGTGGGAATCGTTTCTCATTGGAGTTGCGGAGAGGTAAAGTGGAACGGAGGGACAGGTCCATCGTCCCCATCCAACTAATTGAAGGTACATTTACAATTTCACCCATATCCTCTATACAAAGACCGGGACAAGGGACCTGTCCCCTTGTCCCTAAAAGAATGAGCCGGCTGTTGCGATTCGGTGGTAGGTGTTTCGACCTAGTGTTCCTTTTGGCATGATCCATGGGGCGTCGTGGTATAGTCTTTTTGTTTCTAGTTCTTCTATGCTTTGGATTTTTCCTTCTAAGTAATCGGTTAAGCGATCTGTAGTTGTGTTTAGGCGGGCAAGTACACCGCCATAGCGGATGTCTAATACTTCCCATCCGAATGGCTTATTCGTAGAGAGCCATAGTTCACGGTGTTTGATTCGAAGATTATCGACCATATTATGTAGTGCTTCAACTTGGTTACGAAGATCTTCTAATCTTGATTTATTCTTCTCGTCATATGCACATTTCAAGTTCAGACCAAACTCCGCTTTCACACTTAAAACCTTTGCAAGCTGTATATAATAGGAAAACATCAATTCCCACTCATGTTGATTTTGCCTAGCTTTAGTTAATTGGTCGGCCAGTTTTGCATAATGTTCATTCATCGAAAGGCCTCTTATATTCTCATCATATAATCCAGTTAATAGATCTTGCCAGAGTAAAAACTTTGATGGATGTGATTCTTTCAAATTACCTTTTGTGACTCCAGGTGTTTCATCAAATTCAGTCAATGCTAAGAAGTCATCAATATTCCCACCCACACAGAAAGAAAAACGGTCAGCCAGTTTGCTTCTATCCACTTCCTTGGCATATCCGTGCTCAGCAAATAATTGCATTCCAGGAAATCCTGTTAAAGGACTTGTTTCTGCACCATTGTCCCCCCACATCGTGGCAAACACTTCTTTCACACCTTTATTCTTGCATGCAGCTAAAGCTGCATTTGTTGTTGCAAAGGTGATCCCATAGTTTGGGGAAATCCCATTCCATGTCCAAATGCCGCCGGCAAATACCGGAATTGATCCCAAGGCTTTATGCTTTTCAAGAAATGTTTCATAAAAGTCCTGAACTGTATGGTAGTAATCCCAGTACACTAATTGCAGATTTTTTGGTATCCCATCAATCACGCCAGTTGGAATATCTGTGTTAAGATCATAGTAATTACCGGTTTTTGAGCCCAGTCTAAAGTACATGTCGCTCCAAATCATAGGTTTTAAGTGATATTTTTCAGTAATCGAAACAACCTTCTGCAGGTGTTCATTCATGATAGAAAACCGATCACAATATCCATTTTTCTGTAAATAAGTCCCCAAACCAAGTCGATGTGCCTCATCCATTCCTATGTGAATACGGTTTGTTCTAAACGGTCGACTGGCTGTCTTAATCATTTCCTCAATAAATTGATACGTTTTCTCTTCCCCAACAAGAAGGATATCTTCTGTATCTCTTATTTCCCCGGCATAATTCCATTTTAACGCTTCCGTTAAATGGGCCAATGTTTGAATACATGGTATCATTTCAATTCCAAAATTAGCCGCATACTGATCGCATTCCCTTAACTCCGCTTCACTGTACCGACCGCGCATATAGCCGAAGTATGGGTATTTCTCCATTTCAAATGTATCTTCTGTGTACATCATCACAACATCCAGACCCATTAGTGCCATTTTGCGCAAAAATAATTTAATGGCATCCACAGTCATCACACCGTTTCGGGAGGCATCGATCATAATGCCGTTTGTCTCAAATTGAGGCTCCTCTACAATGTGAAACTCTTTTTGCTCAGTAAGCTGTTCAATGATTAATCCAAAAGCACGGAAAAAGTGAATTTGTTTCTCATACCGAAGAATCCCACCTTTACTTGTACAACTAACCTCAAGCGGACCAACTCTTTGCTCTATTTGGATAGGAAAACCCGTTGAACTTTGGGTGATTTTCAGTTCTTCACAAATGATTGAAAGTCCGTTTTCAAGCTCAGGTAAACTTCCTTTCACATGTATATTCATCCTAAATGTCCTCCTTTTTTCTCTAATCAAAAATAATCTAAGGACTTATTATCTGTTGTTCTACTACTCTAATAGATTAATTATTTGGCTTATGATCCCAACTACTCTTTCGACCTATTGATAAAGAATGAGTAACTAACAGTCTTTGTTGCTGACTTCTCATAATGTCACTCTTCAGTTGAGCCATATCAAACTGAGAGGTCACTCTCACATTATATTCTCTCAAAATATCTTGATGTTCAGGAGAATCAGCCAAATTGGTGCATTCCTGTGGATCGTTTTCAAGGTCAAATAATAATGGTTTTTCTTCATGAACATACACAAATTTATAAGCACCAGATCGTAACATGATTAACGGTTGAATCGGACCTTCGCCATAATATTCACAAATCACTTCATCTTTCCAGTTTGCGTCTTCTCCGATTAGTAAGGCTTCAAGATTATCTCCATCCAGTTCACCGAACCACTTTTCTCGATCAGGTACAGCACCTAATGCCATAAAGGTTGGGGCAAGATCAACAAGAGAGACGACTTCTCTAACCTTCTTCCCAGCAGGAAAACGCTTTGGAAAAGAAAAAATTAATGGAACTTTTGTAGCATGATCATAAAAGGTTCGCTTAAACCACATGCCATGTTCACCAAGCATTTCCCCATGATCACTCGTCACAACGATGATCGTGTTCTCCAACATATCTAATCTTTCTAATTCATTCACAATTTGTCCTACCTTTTGATCAAAGTAGGTGACCATTCCATAATAAGCACGCCTATTTCGTTTCATTTCCTCCTCGGAAAGTTCACAAATGTCTATTTCATGATGGGTTTGAATCCATTGATTGAACGGATGCATATTTTCGAGGTTTTCACAAGGAATGTCAGGCATTGGGATGAATGAATCCTCATACATATTCCAATATTCTTCAGTAATATGAAAAGGATCATGCGGATGGAAAAACGACGAACATAGAAAAAACGGCCTTTTCTCTTCTTCTTTTTTCCGTTTAAATGTCCGAATTTGTTCTAATGTACGGTGTAATACTTTTTCATCATAGTCTAAATTATTATTGATCTCCATGACACCGGGGTTTTTGAGCCGTTTCACACCGGTTCCATGATTAGGGTAAACTCCCCTGGACCAATCAGGTGTAAGGTCAAACGCTGCCGTATGAATATCCTTTGTCAGACGATGTTCAAAGCCATGCAGCTGATCAGGACCGACAAAATGCATTTTTCCTGACAAGACTGTCTCATATCCTGCACGTCTTAAGTGATGCAAAAAAGTTGGAGTGTCTGAGGATAGCTCTGATCCATTGTCATACACTCCAATGTTGCTGATGAATTTACCTGATACAAAGGAAGCCCTTGAAGGAGCACATATCGGTGAATTGCAGTAGGCATTCTCAAATGTAACACCGCTTTGAACAAGACGGTCAATATTCGGGGTTTTTACAGTTGGATGCCCTAAGGCGCCAATCACATCGAAAGCCATCTGGTCAGCCATGATCATGACGATATTTGGCTGCTGTATTTGCTGTTTCATTATGTCAAACCTTCCTCTCAACACTTATTTTCCATTCGGAGATGTCCGCTGCTCAAGTCTAGTAAAGGTCGGCAGCGCAATGAGAAGCCAAACATAACTAATCAAACTTCCTAACAGGAACAACATGAGAATTGGCATTTTTGCCAAAAGAAAGAACATCCCATATCCGATCAAAAGCATCAAAACAGCTTGAAGGGGTGCGGCAAAAACTAGTAATGTGACCAATTTAAAATACTGGTACCATTTCATATCAAAATGAACAAACACAGGAAAGAAATAGGCAAGGATCAGTAAGTAAACAAATGCTAAAATATAAAGCAGCAACTTTACGATTTGCATCGATAATGATTCATCAAAATTGAGAATGAAAATATCAACATAAAGGATATACCCAATGATGACTAACACAAAGCCGGTACAATTTGATTTTGCAAATTCCTTTCGGTAAAAGCCCCAAAAGGATTGAAACACCGGTTCGTTTAAAGTCCCTTTCTGCCATTTTCTCATAACGGCAAACATCGCCACAGTTGCAGGTATAAACCCAAATACAACAAGACCCAAAAGGGTAAAGCTGATCCATAAAAGGTTTATATATGCTAAACGTGAAAACCACTCTGTAAACCGTACAAATACACTTTTCCATCCTTGAGCCACTTTCGCCACCCCCTGCTGTCATAAACTATATTTGATTGTTATCCTTGGATTTCAATTGTAATTTTTCCGTTCGTAACGGAGGAGCAATCCACAACATAAATAGGCTCTTCTTTGTTCAGACGCTTAACAGATACTTCTTCTCCGTTCACCTTTACTTGATTAACCCCTGATTCAGCAAGGAAACTAAACTCACCTGCTTCTTCCAAGGAAACCACTACTTTATCTTCAGTCGAATACTGCGTTGCAAAAGTAGCAGGAGCAATATATTTTTCTAGTAAACCTAAAGGTTTGATCACATGATCCTTTGGAATAATGAAATAGAAGGAATAGTCATTTCTTTCTTGAGTGAATTCGATTGTTTCATCATCATCTAGTACAGTTATTTTTTGATTGAAATAATCATAAACAAAATATTCTTTAGCACCAAGTCCCTCTATATTTGCAGGAGAGACAGTCCCTTTAACAACACTTTGTGAAAGATTATAAACACCTAGTAAACCAATACCATTACTAGTATTCCAAAACTTCAATGGCTTCAGCTCTTCTACCGGGTTGATCATCAATGTATCGATTGTTGGCCGGCCCGGTTGATCACAGCGCAAAATACGTCCGTCATTTAAAATGAGCGGCCATAATACAGAAGCATCTGTTTCATCTACACGATCACTAGTATAAATTGGACCTCCACTAAGTGCTCTCAGTAATGCATGGCGGTTTGCATCTTTGTGAACTGTCCAGAACATATCCCAATCTCCCCAGTAAACTTCGCCCTGATAAAAAGAATTATATACATTTTGTAAGGCATGTTCCGCGAATCCGTTTTCATCTTCTGGAACAAAGTCATCACTGCTTCTAGCCACAGAAGAAATCGGACGATTCCATATATTCTCAGATGCCATTCCCATACAATTGATCACACAATGATTAAAATGAACTCCTACAGATGCTTCCAACGCCTTATGTGTTTCTATCGAAGCTTCTCCTATTGACATTTGTCCCATTAAGAAGTTGTTGATCGCACTTTGCCCATCGACTTTGACAAAGTCAATTCCTTGTTGCTGTAAATATGAATGCCAGGCATCCCAAAACGCAAACCCTTTTCCCTTTTCAGGATAAGGAATCAACTTATTACTATTTGTCTTGAATAGATAGGGCGCCTTATCATTTGCCAATGAACTATCTAGATGAATTCCGCCCCAATATCCGGCAAGTGTATGCCAAACGCCGACTGAATCTACGGAATAGTCATTCTTCAATTTATTGGTAAGAGACTTAAACCCATTTGGGAATTTCTCCTTATCAGGTTCAAAGCCATCTAATCGTTCCTCTTTCATTTGTGACCAACCATCATCAATCATCATCCATTTTACAGGAAGCTGTTTTTTTCTAAATTCTTCTGCTTTATCTAAGATACCCTTTTCATTCACCTGTTGATAAAAAGCATCCCAGCTGCACCAGCCCAGATAATCTAAACGTTCAGGATATTGTTTTTCCTCTATCGGGCGTGTACCTCCATTTATTTCTATTAATCGTTTGGTTGTAAGCTTTGCAAGCTTAAATGGATTCTCACCTTTACCTAATACAAAAACAGGTGTTTCACATTTCGTTCGTCCGCCATCAAAAGAAGAAACCAACAATTGAAGGCCTTGTTCCCCTCCTGCAATATCTGTTTTAAAAACAGAACCGACAACAGGAAGTAAGTAATAATAATCTTGTTGATTGTTCCATAATAAAGATTGTGTTCTTGGCGGAAGCGTCGTAACGTCGTTATTAAAATGCGGGCGTGTCCACCAATCTTTATGACGGTAAGCCGCAAACAAACCGTTCACTTCACCTATATCCTTTATCTTAACGATGACACCATTTTCACCACTTAAACAATCATTCTTCCCAAACAATCGTTCACTATGAACAGACACATCTAGATATGCATGAAGAAAGGACTCATAGCTGTGAATAATAAATGAGAGATCAACCTTACCTTCATACCTGTAGCTATAGGTATATTTCATATAGGATCCTGAAGAATCTAATTTCTCTTCAACATCCACCCCGGTAAAGGTCAACGGTACTTTACCAAGTTGATCTAGCTGAACCTCAAAGCTCACATCACTCATGACTTTACTTCTATGAAAAATAAATGTATTCTCTTCTTGTAGCTTAGACATAAAGATCCTCCTTTTCTAAGGTAGCTGGTTTTAAATCTAACCGATACAGTTCAATTAAATTATTTCGTAACACACGATTGGCAAAGTCACATGCGTCATACTCCGTCATATCGCCATTTTCTACTTTAGATGTCAGTACTTCTGATAAAACTTTTTTGGCTAGCTTTAAATGAGCATAAGTTCCTTCCACTTGACTATAGTCTCCTCCAAAGCCAAGAATTTTCGACTGCGGAACCATTTCAATCATTTGTGTTAACATCTGTTTTGTTGCAGTAGGGGACAGAATATAGCACCATGTTAGGTCTGCATAGGTATTCGGAAAGTTTTTAACTAAGGATAAATACTCGTTATAAAAAGGATAGCCACCATGTAATAAAACAAATTTGGCTTTCTTGTATTCTAGTAAAAGCGGTACTAAATCTGTCACCTTTGAATTTGTGACAACATTTCCGTTGGATGAAACACTTGGCTCCTGGTGTCCCGTATGAATTTGAATAGGCACATTACATTCAATGGAACGCTGAATAATCCGGTGGATAATAAAATCCTGAAGGGGTTTTGCTTCTTCCTGTGAAACCGATTCACATAAATGACTTGTTTTAAGTTTGTTAAATACTGTTGACGCCTCATCAAATGTTGGTTTTTCCACAGCTAATGTACGCCAGTATGCCACTCCAATTTTTGTCGCTACCATCCCTTCGTCTACATAGCGTTGTAAGATGGCATCTACTGCACCCAGATAATCTTCAAACTCGTATATATCTGTACAAGCTTCCCGTTCAACAGACTCAATATCCTTTAATGATCTTACCTTCACAAGGTGATCAGTCCACATTACAGGTCTAAAAATTTCAAAGTCTACTTTTGTAGTAAAGATAAGGGTAAACGCTAAATCTATTTTTGATTTATCCGTTAAGATTTTTCTGTAGAGATCAGGATCTTGTGACGCTTTTTTCACTCGTTCATTCAGCGCGCATATTCCTTCAACCGTCCAATCATCCATATCATATAGGTCTTCAACCGCCCATTGCAGCATTTGAGCATAGGTTGTGTTTTTGACACGTCTCCAAAAATAAAGGAACTCCTTTGCCTTTTCTTGATCAGACATCTTGTTTTTGTTTCGATCGAAAAAGGATGGATTCATCCCTGCTGTAATGAAATCAGAGCTTACATAATGCAATAAATCAAAGAAATCAGCATTCATTTTACTACGATCTTTTTGCGGAATTAAGTGTTCATGTCCGTCGATAACCCTTAAATTGTCTATGTGCTTAGCTATTGTATCCACTGTTGTCCATACTCCTTTAGTAACAGACGACTGCCAAAAAATAAGCAGCCGTCCTAGGATTTATCTATTATTTAGTATCAATTTCCGGATAGCCATTTTTCACAGAAGCTTTGAAGTCTTTTAAGGCATCTTTATAGCTTTCACCACTATCGATTGCTTCAGCTGCTGCATCATACCATAATTGTGATATAGCTTGGTTATCACCTGTTGCTTTATGTGGAGGAATACTCTTTACAAGTTCATAATAAGCTTCTAAAATCTTTTGATCGCCAAAGATTTCTGATGTAAATGCACCCTGATTTTTTTCATAAACAGTCGCGAGAGCAGGCATGTTTCCTGTTTCTTCAAGGTTGTGTTGCTGCCATTCTTCACTTGCAATAAATTTAATGAATTCATAAGCTAACTCTTTGTTTTCAGAGCCTTCATAGATCGAACGGTATGTTCCACCTTCGTAATACCCACTTGGTGTTTGGGCAAGACCGTATTTCCCCTTTGCTGCTCCATCTTCGTTATCAACCATGAAGCCCGCCCATGCCGGGTTTGCAAACATGATGACACCACCATCATTTAAGGCATCACCCCATCCACCTGAGAAGAAACCAAGCTTTGCGTCAACATCTTCTTCTCTGATTGATTTCATGCTATTAAAAATCTCTTCCCATGCAGGATCGACATGTAACTTACCGTCCTTCTCCCACATTTCCGGATTGGACTTTTCCACGTTATACACATCACTAAAGTGTGAAACTAGATGTACGTCACCATTACTCTCTTTTTCTACTTTCTTACCTAATTCGACAACCTTATCCCATGAACTAACCATTTCAGACACTTTAGCAGGGTCATCTGTCCCCAAATACTTCTTCGCTAAATCTCTGTGATACCAGAACGCACCTGGTGAAGAGTGATCTGAAATCGCACGAACTGATCCGTCTTCAGCCACTCCAAGCTCTTTCACATAAGGAATATAATCTTTCACTAAATCATCTGCACCCATTTCAGATAGATTTGCTACAAAAGGCTGGTTAATGAACTTACCCATATAGCCTCTTTCAAGGTCAAAAATATCAGGTACATCTGTTTTTGTATTTATGGCATTCATTAATTTTGTTTGATATTGATCCCCAGGGAAAACACTTACTTTTACTTTTACATTTGGATATTTTTCTTCAAACTTTTCTGCCATTTGTTCAACTTGACCGAAAAATGTCCAAATCGTTAATTCACCTTCAAAGTCTTCTGGATTCTTTGGTTCTCCATTTGCTGTTGTACCATTATCCGAGCTACCATTCGTTTTTGTTTCATCTGCACCAGAGCAAGCAGCGAGCAAACCAAATACTAGCCCTAATACGAATACCAAATTTAGTAATTTAAAACGTTTCACGTTGAATCCCCCTTTAAATTGTTGTTTTCAAGAAATGCCTAAGGCGCCTGGAGCTAGACACCAAAACGAAGTATAAAATTATATACTGCCCCACCTCCCCAAAAGAAAGCGATTCACAAACTATTCCTTAACTGCACCCGCCATAACATTTCCAATAATTTGCTTAGAAAAAATCGCAAATACAATCAAAATCGGAATGATCGAGATAACAATCCCAACATACTGTGCACCATAGTCAACATTAAATTGACTTCTTACACTCGCAATCATAACCGGCAGTGTTTGTAACTTATTATCAAATAGCAGGATCATAGGTTGTAAGAATTCATTCCATTTTCCAATGAAAAGAAAGATTCCTAATGTTGCTAAGGAAGGTCCCATAAGAGGAAGCGCTATCCGATGGAAGATGGTCATTTCACTACTACCATCAATCCTTGCCGCTTCAACAATTTCCTTCGGAACAGAATTATCTGCGACTTGTTTAAAGAAAAATAAAGCAAATGCATTACTAATTGATGGTAAAATAATTGGCCAGTACGTGTTAATTAATCCCATCTCATTAACTAATCGGAAGAAACCGATAATTCCTAATTGACCAGGGACCATCATCGTACCCAGCACACAAGCAAATAGAAACGAGTTTCCTTTGAATTGATATTTTGAGAAACCGTAACCGCTCATTGCTGAGAAATATAAACCTATAAAAGTTGAGATTAATGTGATAAATAAGCTATTTGCAAACCCTCTCCAAATGGGAACAACCTCAACCAGCCGTTTATAGTTTTCTATAAATTTATCGCCCGGTGTCATCAATAGCTTTCTGGCAATCTCTGAGTTCGCATGGGTAGAAGTAATGATCATACTATAAAAAGGAATCAGACAGATTACGGCTGAAATGATGAGCATAATCCAAATAAGTGTAATGATGATTAAGCTGTTCCGCTTTTTCGCTTTTTGCTCCTTATCCGTTATAATAGAGGTCGAATTCATCTCCAATGTTTGCTTCATTTCTTACGCCTCCTTCTTTTTTCTCACACCAGGAATCAAAAATGTAATAACTGTTGCAATAGCGATCACCACAAATGCTCCATATGCGATCGTTGCTCCATATCCATAGTCATAACGAATAAATGCTGCTTCATAAAGATTCATAATCATGGTGACAGTTGAGTTATCCGGACCCTTACCTAGCATTAATGGTGCATCAAAGATTTGCAGACCGCCTATAACCGATGTGATTAATGTAAAGATAAGAACAGGTCTGATTAACGGAATAGTAATTTTAATCGCTGTTTGGAATTTTGAAGCGCCATCAATTTCAGCTGCCTCATATAAATCCTGTGGAATCGCTTGCAAACCAGCCAAAAAGACTAACATATTAAAACCAAAGTTTTGAAACATCATCGTCAGTGCGACAATGGCTCTTGATGTCCAAACATTGTTCATCCAATAAATCGGTTCATCAATAAGTCCAATTGACACTAAGAATTGATTGATGCTGCCTGTTTGCCAATCAAACATCAATGCAAACATAACCCCCAGGGTAATAGGTGTAATGATGTTTGGAAAATAAAAGATCGCGTGGAACAAGTGTCTTCCTCTGATAAACTTTTCATGTAACACAAGTGCCAGTGTTAAGGCAATCGTCAACTGAGGAATAATAGAAAAGATCCAAATCACAAGTGTATTCAATATAGATTTTAAAAAAAGCGTGTCGTGAATTAACCTTTCATAGTTAGCTAATCCGATAAATGTTGGTTCATTAAATCCTTCCCAGCTTGTGAAACTTAGGTAAAACGAATAAAGGATTGGACCAAGCCCAAAAACGATAAAGCTTATAAAAAATGGGGCAATAAAATAATATCCATACGGATTTTTATCTATTTTGCTTTTAAACATAGGGTAACCTCCTTCAATTTATAGGCCTCTGCATGATTGACGCACAACCAGATTAGGTTTGATAAGTACTCGATTTGATTGAGTTACGATTTCTTCCCCATTCAATTTCTCTATTAAACCAGTTGCTGCTTTTTCTCCCATTTCCACAAAAGGCTGTTTGACAGAAGTTAATGGGGGATACACCCATTTAGCAACAGGAATGTCATCAAAACCGACAATGGAGATATCTGATGGAACCCTGTAACCTAATTCATTCGCACAAAGAAGTGCACCAATGGCCATTTCATCGTTGGAAGCAATAACAGCGGTAATTTCATTCATATCAAGTAATTCCTTCATCGCTTTATGTCCACCGGATTCAGACCAATCAGAAGCAATGATCCATGATGGATTTTGCTCAATTCCCAAATCCTTTAAAGCACCTTCATACCCTTTTCTTCGCCAATGGGTGGCGGAAAACTCATCCGGTCCCGTTATATAGCCGATTTTTTCATGTCCTAATCGATGAAGATAGCGAACAACTTCACTAATACCTAGTTCATTGTCAACATCTACCGAAAAGATCGTATTGTTTGAATTGGTATCCCCGATAAGTACAACTGGAGTCATTAATTCTTCTATCTTTTTGATAAGCTCGTTGGAACGTTTTAAAAAGCTTATAAGAATTAATCCATCTACCTGCCTCTCCTGCGCCAGGTCCATAAACCCAAATTCCCCTTGGTAGTTTGATGTTCTGCTATAGTAAGTACACTGATAACCGTTTAGGTTCGCAACATTTTCTATCCCTCTATAAATACCGGAATAAAAATTGTTCGCGATATCATCCACCACAATTCCAATGCTCTGTGTATGATTTTTCACCAATCTTCTTGCATTTACATTCGGATGATAGTTAAGGCTTTGAATAGCTAATTTTAGTGCCTCTTCTGTTTCCTTTTTGACTGTATAGCCATTTAAAAACCGCGAAACTGTGCTCTTTGAAGTGTTTGCAATTCTCGCAACATCATTAATGGTTGGATTCACCATTTCCCAGCCCTCCAAACTAGTAGTAAACGCTTTCTTTAACATCTAGTAAAACCGTTCCCAAAATTTCTATATTTGTATTTTAACCTATTAATCTTATATAGGCAATGAATTTTTGTTGAATCAGTCAAGAAAACAACATGTTTTTATTTATTTACCACACAAATCCCACAAAAATAACTAAACCCTAAATAAGATTTAGTTATTTTGTAGGATGTTTTGTCTGGATTTCAGGTATTTCAACTACTAATTCTAGAGGGAAACTTCATCCTAATAGACTTTTCATTTTACGATTATCATCAAAGTGTTCACACAAACTATTATTCCACCCTTTATGTTGGAACGTTTTCACTTTGGAATTGACAACTTGATATTTCTTTACATTTCCCATTCTAGCAAATTAGTTTCCATGACTGGTTTTGAAGTATCCTTTGGAATTCTAAATGTTTTAATTTCACAAGGCTGAAAGCTCGCTGTAATCATACGATCCCACTTAGGTAATCGAATCGTTGCTTCTGTTGCCACTCTATTTGTCTCATAGCAGCGAATAATGATATCATCGTTATCCTCTGCTTGTTTCATTGCACTAATGATCACATTATCCTGTTCTATAGCGACGTAGGAATCCTTCTGTGGCAATGAACCTTTATGGTACGTTTCAATTAATGCAACCGGACGCTGGTTTAAAACAGCTGCATGCTTCACAGTTTGCGCTTCTTCCCAGCTGTCTTCATGTGGTAATAAAGTATATCGGAATTGTTGAATTCCTTGATCAATAAAAGAATAGTGTCCATCCGGATCTGGAATTAGCGGATCATGATGCGCATAAATTGGACTTCTTAACACAGTAAGACTTAAGACATTTCCTTCCACATCATAGCTGTACTTTGCATTATTGGCAATACTTAGACCATAGCGACCACCTGTTTCTTTGACTGTTCCGGAAACATCAATCCAAGCCTGTCCAACTTGTTCTTCCCCATTTGCTTCACGAATGATATGACCATAAGGAATTTCATAGGTTGCTTTTCTGTGTACCACATTTACCGGGTATTTTAACTTCAAAGCTTTAAACTTTTCTCTCCAATCAACTGTTACATTTACATCAATATGATCTAAATCCTTATACATCGAAAATTCCTGGACCAGTTTTGATGTGCCATATTCACTTATTACACGAATAACTGATTTGATTGGCCCGTGCTCAATTCGCTTAATGCTTGTCGCTTTAAATTCCCCTGCTACATCATTGTAACGAACAACATCATGTGACCATGTATCACTTGTATCATGAATCACAACCGGCTTTGCCGCATCTCCTGTGAACACTTCATATTGCTTTTGTTTGTCGTAAAGACTCGTAATAAACCCGCTATTTGGATCAAACTCTAATCGAAAACGATTATTCTCTAAACTAAAATCATTTGCTTTGATTGGTTCAAATTGCTTTGGTTTCGAATTAGAGATGACTTTATATACTCTGTATCCCATAGCTGGAAGCTTTGCAATAAAACTCAAACGATTTCTGCCGTTTGCTGTTGCTTGAGATTGTACGACTTGAACAGGAACTTCCTGTCCCGTTTCATCTGTTAATATTTGATCTCCCTTAAAGCGTTTAAACTCCACCTCAACATTTGTCTCAACATCCCATGAATGCGGGTTGAACACCACAATTGGGAGCATATCTTCGTCTTGTTCTATTTGAATATTCCATGCAAGAGATTGGACAGCATAGTTAAGACCGCGTTCTGCAATCGTCATCGCTTCTCCATGCATGTTCCGAGCATCCTCATAAGCATCCTCAATGCTTGTTCCAGCTAAAATATCGTGAAATTGATTGAACATGACATTTTTCCACGCTTGTTTAAAATCATCTGGATATGGTTGACCTGTAGTTGCTTCAGCGATAACAGACAATTTTTCCGCCTTAGCCAGCATGTTCTCTGCTTCTCTATTCCATTTTTTTATACCAGAATGAACGGAGTAACAGCCTTTCGCATGATTTTGTAAATCATGGTGAACTGTTGGAAGAGCTATATCCTTTTTCTTTACCTCTTCAAAAAATTGATTTGGCGAACTAAAAACTAAATTCGGCAGATCTTCTTCTTTGTTTAATCGTTTAAGGCTTTCAATATTTTCCTTTGTTGGTCCGCCACCATGGTTACCGACTCCATAAAAACTCATTAATTCATTAACAGGTTCTTTTAATTCCGTTGAACATCTGCGAACATGATTTTCTAAATCTTGTCCCCATGTTGTATATTCAAAAGGAATTTGGAATGTCATCACTCGTGAACCGTCATCAGATTCCCACCAGAATAAACGGCCCGGCAAACCTTTTTCATGTGGTCCCGGACGCATGAACACATAATGATCCATCCCGCTTTTTTGAAGAATCTGAGGAAGCATTCCTGAATGGCCAAAGCTGTCGACGTTATATCCAACCGTCGCAGTCACTCCAAACTTTTCTTTGAAATAATGCTGACCATATAATCCCTGTCTTACAAATGATTCGCCACTCGGGATATTGCAATCAGGCTGCAACCACCACCCGCCGCAAATGATCCATCTCCCTTCTTGAATTTTCTCCTTGATTTCTTCAAACATGTTTGGATCGTTTTTCTCAACCCACTCATACATAACTGCAGAGCTTGATGTAAAGACAAAATCCTCATATTCATTCAACCGGTCTAACGCTGAACGGAAGGTTGCTTTTGTTTCCTGGAATCCTTCCTGCCATTGCCATAACCATACTGGATCTAAGTGCGCATTGCCGATCATGTGTAGTGTTTTTTCTTTCATTGTTCTTCCTCCCCGTTGAGTAAAATGCTTTTTACTTATCTAATTTCATTAGAAAAACTATAAATTTATAAAACCACCGGACTTAAAAGCTGCCTTCTTACCTTTCTGTGCCTTTTCCAAAGCAAGTAGTGCAATTGAAAAGCTTGCATAGTCACCAATTTTTTCGCCAAGCCCTGTTGGCGTTATTTCACAGACCGATACCGATAATGGAATCGCTTCTTTGGCTATCTCCTCAAGAACAACCGGTTCGAGGATTTCCTGCTGCCTGCCATAGATGCTGCCAATGACAATTTTTTCTGGGTTTAAGATATCAATTAACGTGGAAAGAGCTCTTCCTAAACGGAAACCAACAATCGAAAATACTTCTTGAGCAAGTGAATCACCTGCTTGGGCTGCCTCTCCTACTTTTTTTGCGGTGATATCTTTTAGTGACTCAAGGTCTTCACAATAGCCGGGTGGATTCCCTTGCCGGATTGCGTCCTCTGCCATTTGAGCAGCAAGTCTTGCGATTCCTCCTCCACTACAAAAGCCTTCAAATGAACCAGCTTTCCCAAAACCAACCGGCCCATCTTCTGCTAAACGGATATGCCCTACTTCACCGGCAAGATCATTTGTACCAGAATACAATTGCCCATTTAAAATCAGACCAGCACCCATTCCTGTGCCGAATGTAAGAAAGATCATGTTTTCTGTACCCTTGCCGGCACCCCATCTCCACTCTGCCATTGCACCCGCATTGGCATCATTTTGCAGAGCAACCGGAATGCGATATTGTTCTTCTAGCATTCTAACGATCTCTATTTTTTCCCATCCCGGTAAATTTGGTGGTGATAGCACGATCCCTTTTTTACTATCTAATGGACCACCACAGCTGATCCCAATCGAAGAAAGATCACTTATTTGATGTGTTTCTATAAGGTCATCTAATGTATCTGTCATTTTTTTGATTGCTTTTTCCGGAGTATCTGGAGTAGGAAATTGAACTCTTCCCACTGTTTCAATGCCATCTCCTTCTACTCGTCCAAGCAGGACTGCACATTTTGTTCCACCAATATCTAATCCAGCTACAATCGTCATGATTCGAAAAACTCCTTTTCAAGCATAATACAAATCGTATGGTAGATTGGCAGATGTCTTTCCTGAATATCTACCGTCTCATCCCATGGCACACAAATGGAAACATCAGAGATTTCCTTTAGTTTTCCGCCACTCTTACCTGTTAAGCTAATCGTCTTTATACCCATAGCCTTTGCTACTTTAAAAGCTCTGATCACATTTGATGAGTTACCAGAGGTGCTTAACCCTATCAAGACATCCTGTTCATTCCCATAGCCATAGACCTGCTGGGCAAAGACCATATCAGCGGCTACATCATTCACAAATGCTGTCATTAATGCCGTTTGACTGACGAGTGATATCGCTGGTAATGCTTGCTGCAGGTGGTTGGCAAGGTATTCTCCCTCAGTCGGATCGATTTCAAGTAACCTCTGTCTATATTCAGAATCCACAGGACGGTTTAATGTGAACCCTTTCATCAACTCACCAACAATGTGTTCACAATCTGAAGCGCTTCCACCATTTCCGCATAAAAGAACTTTCCCTTTATGACGGTAGCTTGATACTAAAGTTTCAACTGCCATTTCTATGTCTTTTCTGCATGAAGAAAGTTCTGGATACTTCTCTATTAATCTTTCCATTTCATGGTTCATTAGGGGATACTCCTTTCCTATCAGTTCCTTATCGTTCTATTGCTGCAAATGATCAAACGCTTGTTTAATAAACATCTCATCACCGAAACTGCCTGATTTTAACACAAATAAGTAGGGTGGTTGTGTGTGTGATATACATGATGGCAGGCCTGATTGAATTTCCTCCCAAACCCGCATTCCACTAATCCCCAAAGCTTTGCAGACTGTAGCAGATGTGTCACCACCTGCAATGACAAATCGATGTTGACCTGTTTGTGAAATGACCTCTGAGGTAATTGCCGCAATCGTGGATGAGATAAATCGGGACACTTCAGTATTGCTCCAATTCAACTTTGCGGCTGTTTCCTTTGTTTCTCTTACTTTCTCTTTTGTATTAGAAGAGTGAAGCAAAACGTGTTGGCCCTCATTTATTTTTTTGACAATATCACTTATTAAAGGATCCAGTTGATTCGTTATACCATGTTGGATTAAAGATAAAGTGTCCAGTTCAACCACATAACTCCCGGCATTCTTCATATATTCCACTTGTTGAAAGGTTTGCGGCATTAAGCTTCCTGCTGCACAAAACAATCCTTTTTCAGGTATAAGCTTTGGTAGGGGAAGTGTATGTTGTTTTGTCACCTGCTTGCTTTTCACCTTTGGGAGCTCCTCTGCCAATGCAGAGCTTCCACAAATGATCTTTTCATCTTTTACTGCTTTGGCAATTACAAATAAATCTTCCTGATCAGCAACATCTAAAATAAGATAATGAGCCCGCTTGTTCTCTCTTACTTTATGAATCTCTTGTTTAATGACCTCAGAACCTTGTTTAATGATATCGTGTGTAAGACCTAACACAGCTCTCTTCGTTTGGGCTTGTAAAATCTCTACCACATTTGATGTTGTCATTGGATGAATAGGGTCATGTTTAAACTGAGAGTTTTCCAGCTTTTCTCCGTACACGTAATGGACAGAATCAATCGTTGTTCTTCCGTTTTTAGGAAAACCTAAGACAACAATCGCAAAATCCTCATCAAGAGCATCTAACATCGCATCAAATTCCGCTCCAATATTCCCTCTAAAAACGGAGCATGTTTTATTAATAAACTGAACAGCACCGGCTTGTTGAATCTCCTTTGTGGCCCTGTATACCTTTTGATAAGCAGTTGTTGCTTGATCCAGCCTTGAGTCAGTATCAAAGATTAATACATCCGGGTAATTTCCAGGCAACTGATCACGCACAAAGGAATGCCAGCTATAGATGTCAGCAATATATCCTGATTTACTAAACATAACGCCTATATCATTAGATCCGGTAATATCGTCCGCTATCACACCTATCATCGAAGATCCCACTTTCTTCTTGTTTTATATCCCGAAGAGTCAAGGAAATCAGTCACGACTTCTCTAGATATTGAATTCATGTTTACCGATGCACCCATTGCTGTTACCATCATTTTGCATGTATATTCCAATGTCTGTAAGGCCATTCGGGCTTCTTTGATACTTGTGTCATAAACAAGAACACCGTGATTTTCCAGTAATAAAATGTTTGCCTTTTTTGCCTTTTCCCTGACTGCTTCTCCTAATTCCTTGGAGCCTGGATGATGATAGCCAACACGTTCAACTCTTTCCAGATAGTACATTGACTCGACAAACCAGTCTGAAGGAATGTCCAATTTAGAACATGCCACTAACGTGCTGTAAAAAGGTGAGGCATGTAGGACTGCTTGTACTTCAGGTCGATTCTCATAGATGGCAAGATGCATAGGCACTTCTTTAGACGGTTTCTTTTCACTCTGATATACACTTCCATCAAAAGAGCACTCAACAAAGTCATCAGCCGAAAGTTCACCTAGATAGGTTCCACTAGCTGTAATAAGAAACTTTTCATCGGATGTCTTTGCACTAATATTTCCCGCATTTCCCCATGCAAGATGATGGTCCATCATATAACGCCCAACTTGTCTTAATTGATTGTTTATTACCTGTGTCATCACCATTTTCTTCACTCCATTGTGTTAACAAGGGAAGGTGCTCCTCCCCTTGTGCATCATTTTCACCTTATAACTCAAAGTCATTTGCACGGTTGGCACTAGTTAGAAAGTTAACTATTTTATCAGTAACTGTCTTTTGTACTGCTGCTTGCCCAACTTGTTTTTTATCACGATTTAATGCTTTGCATTCCTGGTTTGTCATTCTTTCTTCTCTTCCAAGAGCACCTAGTAAACTTAATTCTAAATCTGTTGCGATATTTACTTTACTAATCCCGCCGTTCGGTAGATTCATTGCCGCTTGTATCATCTCAGCAGGTACGCCGGAACCTCCATGCAGGACTAAATGTACAGGTGTTAACGAGCGAATGGCTTTAAGTCGTTCAAGGTCTACAGTTGGCTCTTTCACCTTGTACACACCATGTGCCGTTCCAACTGATACAGCCAGGGCATCTACATTTGTTTTCGTCACAAATATGAGTGCCTCATCCGGATCTGTATATAACTCCTCGTCATGATCTGTTTCAATAAAATCTGTTGTCCCAATCATGCCAAGCTCTGCTTCAACTGATACTCCTTTGGAATGTGCATATTCAGCAACCTCTGCACTGATGTCAATGTTTTTATCCAATGGATGTTCAGAAGCATCAATCATAACGGAAGTAAACCCCGCTTCAATGGCATCCTTGATGACTTGAAGGTCCTTTGTATGATCTAAGTGCAAAACAGTTGGAACTGTAATGTTTTCATCTTTCATTGTTTGATAAAAAACTTCCCCAACCTCAAAAGGAGTGATTCCATATCTGTTCAGCTCCTTTTCAGAAATCTGCACAATGATTGGTGACTTCGTTTGTTCACCAGCTCTTAAAATCGGAAGAATCATATCTGTATATCGAGGGGAGAAAGATCCGATCGCATATCTTCCATTTTCTGCTTGCTCTAATGCTTTTTTCAGTGTGATAATATTTTTCTGCTTAACAACCTTCATTGAAATCTCTCCCATTGGTTTAATAGTAGGTCCCTACCATTCTTTTTGATAAAAGCTCCTCAACGGCTTTTGTAGAGGTAAGTATCCGTCTGCAAATAATTCTCTATATTTTGGATAATTTTTTTCATTTGGGATGATTTCAACCCATTTTTCCCTAGAGAGGGTTCGCGCTATTTCTTTTTCATCTTTATAAATGCCACAACCCAGCCCAGCAATGATGGCTGCACCAAGTAACGTGGCTTCTTGAATTGAAGGTATCGTTAATGAACAATTAGAAACATCTGCCTTTATTTGCATCCAGTGATGATTTTTTGTACCACCGCCAGCAGCAAAAACCTTCGATATCTTGGCAATTCCAAAGGATTCTACGGCTTGTTTCATATGTTCAAATTCATATGCTGTTCCTTCTAAAAGCGCCCGGATCAGATCTCCCTTTCCATGTCTGGATGTTAAACCAATAAAAGCTCCTTTTGCGTTAGAATCTGCATAGGGAGATCCGCTTCCGGCCAGATACGGGTAATACAAGATTCCTGTGGGATGCTTTGGTGTTTCATCCAACCTTGCGACAATGTCTTCATAAGATAAAACATCTGTCGATAGAAGATCTCTTAACCATTCCACTGACCCTCCTGATGATTGAATCGCCCCCATCCAAAAGAAGGTATTCGGCAGGGCATGACAACCAAAGTTAAAGCCTGATTCATAGTCTTTTAAGGTTAAAGCCCTTTCACTGAAAGCACCGACTAATGTTTCGGCAGTACCAACTGAATCTGAGACAAACCCCGGCTTTACAGCCCCTACCGCTAAAGCCGCACAGATATGATCATGACCAGCAACAGCGACTGGTATCCCTTTTTTCAAACCGATATTGTCAAAATCAGCTGAAGCAATTTCTCCCACCTTTGTACCAGAAGGTCTCGCTTCAGGAAATAAAGATTCATGAAGACCAAAATGACGAATCCATGGAACATCCCAATTCTTATGGTCAATCCGGAACGAAAAAGTTCGAGCTGCCAGGGTGTAATCGGTCCCCATTTTCCCTGTCAGCATATAGGCAATGAAGTCAGAAGTAGACAACCATTTTGCTCCTCTTAATGCATCCGAGTTTTGCTGCTTCAGCCATAATACCTTCGCTAATCCATGTTTGTAGTTATTTCGCAAGCCAGTTTTTTGAAAATGCTCGAGTGGATTCAATTCCTTCTCTATTTGAGTGGAAATTCTCTCCGTTCGACGATCGAACCAAGGAATCACGTCTGAACGGAAGCTACCCGTTTCTGAGTCAATTAATAAACCACTTTCTGCCATACTCGTAATCCCGATACAGGAAACGCTATCATTTTGGCTTGTTGTGACATGTTGGATCGCTTTTGTTACGATGTCCCACATTTCATCCGGTTTATAATAGAAGGAACCTTGTTCATTTTGGTAGCTTTTATTTTGATAGATTGCAAGCTGAAGCAATTCTCCGTCTTGCTTAAAAAACCCTGCCTTAATGTGCGTAGTACCGATGTCGATCGCTAGTAAACTCATTTACTTTGACATTCCTTCCAACACATCCTTGACCCTTTCTACACCTAACTTAGGGCTTGATAAAAACTTATGTTGCATTTCTTTTGGAAGAGAAGAAACAACCCGGGCCATGGATGCTTGTGCTAGCACAACCACATCTGCCTTCTCTGCTACTTTTGTTAAAACGTCCACCAAAACTTGATCATGTCCTTCTGTATCTCCTGAAAGCAATCGTCTATATGCTTCTTCCGCCAAGTTCGATGTGAGCTCAACTTCACGATTAAGTTCAACACTTTTGTCTTTAAGTAATGTCACGGTAGGACCTAATGTAGTTGCTAATGTTGCGATTACGCCAATCTCCCTGCCTGTTTGAATGGCTTTTTCAGCCATAGCTTCATCTATTCTTACAATCGGAATGTCAACCTGTTTTTGCCCTGTAGCTACAACTTCCCCTACAGAGGAACAAGCATTAAGAATGACACCTGCCCCTATTTGTTCGGCAAATTTATAATATTGGATTAGTCTGCTTTCAACCTTACGAACATCTCCACCATTTTCATTAAGTTCAGGTAAAATCGAATCGTCTACGAAATTAACAATCTCATAACTGGGAACGGTTTCATTAATCAGTGCTTTTAGCGGCTCAATTGTCACCGGAGTGGTGTGCACGACAGCAATTTTATTTTTCAAGATACCCTCTCCTTTATTGTAATACGTACAATAGTTGGTGTGTTGTGGCTTTATGAATACTTTTGTTGTTTTTATTATCAGTGAAAACGTTCCATCAGTCAACCGTTTTCTCCCTAATTAGTAGCTATTTTCAGTTAAAATATAGGAAGATTATGATATTCACAGAACTTGCATTTATAAACTAATTCCTATAAACTTAGTTTGTTTTCGTGTATTATAGTGGTATTAGTTGGTTTAGCTGATTAAAAAGCAGATTTACATTAGAAGAATCCACTCAAAATAAATATCTACTAATAGAAAAAGCGGGGTGTTATCCATGATTGCTGCAGAACGAAGAAACATGATTAAGGATTTATTAATCAAAAACAAAAGTGTTAAAGTATCTGATTTAGTCAAACAATTCGATGTTTCTGAAGAGACCATTCGCAGAGATTTAAACCAATTGGAAAAGGAAGGGATCGTCGAGAAGAACTACGGTGGCGCTATCTTAGTTGACAGAAAATCGCCTCATCCAACGGTCTTACCTCTCCAAGAACGACAACAGCAATTTGCGAAAGAAAAAGAATTAATAGGAAGAAAAGCGGCCGAATTAATTGAAGAAGGGCAAACCATCATCCTTGATGCAGGAACAACAACATGGCATGTAGCCACAGGTTTAGCTGAAAAAGGACCATTAACGATTATTACCAATGCCATGAATATCGCTGAACAATGTACGACAAATGAAGCTGCCTCAATCTATTTATTAGGTGGAAAACTAAGAAGAAATTCATTAAGTACTGTAGGACCACAAGCTGAAGAAGAGCTACAAAAATATAATGCAAATTACTCTTTCTTAGGTACTTCCGGCATTTCATTACGGCACGGTTTTACCAGCTCAGATTTATACGAAGCCGAGATGAAAAAGGCAATGGTCTTAGCAAGTCACAAACGAGTGGTACTGGCTGATCATAGCAAACTGCAAAAAGCAGGACTTACGTCGTTTTGTACATTTCAAGATGTCGATATCTTTATTACTAGTGATCTTGCCGATAAACAAGTGTTGGAAGAAATCGCAAAAATCGGCGTGGAAGTCATTGTTGTTTCGACAAGTGATGAATAAGAAAAGCGCAAGCACCTTGGTCCGTCTAGGGCAAACAAGACGCAAATGAATAGAAGACGTTCTTTGTCTTCAATTCACTTGTGGCTAGACCTTAGAGGCAGCCAAAAGCGCGACGGTCCTGTCGCATTGACTGCACTTGCACATCCTGTGCGATCTAAGGCTAGGCGCTGGAGCTGGACACTTACACTAAGGACAAAATTTCATACTTTCTTACCTTTAGAAAAAGGCCTCAATTATTGCAGCCCTTTAATTGTTTGGGGAGTTTGGCCCTCCCTGAGTAAAATCAATACGCTAATTCCTTTGCCTGTCCAGTTACCTCAAAAACATAAGTCAAAACATCCATACCTGTTAATTCTAAACTTCTTTGATCCGGCTGGCTTCCTCCAATATATACTTCAAATTTCCCTGGCTCGAGAATTCGTTTTCCTTCATCATTAATTAGTGCCATGTCCCTTGGATCGAGCGTGAGGGTTATTTCTTTTTCCTCTCCTGTGGCAAGAAATACCTTTTTGAAACCTTTTAACTGTCTTACAGGAATGTCTATTGATGCCTCTACATCTTTCACATACAGTTGCACTGCTTCTTCCCCATCTTTTTCACCTATGTTTTTTACTTTTAATGTAAACGAAATGGACTCACCTACGTCAATTGACGCTTTGCTTTCTGCTGTTTTTTCATAAGAAAACGAAGTGTAGCTTAAGCCATACCCAAATGGATATAGAACATCGTTTTTAAAGTAACGATAGGTTCTGTTTTTCATTGAATAGTCCCTAAAATCCGGCAGGTCTTCTGTGCTTTTGTAAAATGTAACAGGAAGCTTTCCTGATGGATTGTGTTCACCAAATAATACCGACGCAATGGCTCTTCCACCTTGAGCACCAGGATACCAAGCCTGAATAATGGCAGGAATATGCTGATCGGCCCAGTTCAATGCCATCGCACTTCCGGATAAATGAACTAAAATAACTGGTTTTCCAGTTGCGTATACAGCTTCCAGCAATTCCTGTTGAAGCCCAGGTAAATCAAGGTTTTGTTTATCACCACTACCAAAGGTATTTGATTCATGCATTTCTTCCCCTTCAATTGTTGCATCAAGTCCTAAACACATGACAACAACATCGGAACGCTCTGCAGCAGATATCGCTTCGACAAATCGGTCTTTCGGATGATCCAGTGTACTCTTTTTCTTTTGATAAAGCTCACAGCCTTCCGCATAATAAACCCTTGCTTTTCCTTTTGTTGCTTCACGA
Source organism: Metabacillus niabensis (assembly GCF_020524345.1). Lineage (GTDB taxonomy): Bacteria > Bacillota > Bacilli > Bacillales > Bacillaceae > Metabacillus > Metabacillus niabensis_B. The sequence continues at coordinate 24,675 of NZ_JAIVLH010000015.1, read as the reverse complement.
ATTCCTTCTAAAACTGTGACATATTCGGATGCCGTTCCTTCATAATTCCCAACCAGTGCTGCCCTGCTGTCTGCATTAGGTCCAATTACGGCAATATTTTTTATTTCTTCTTTGTTTAATGGCAGAGTTTGATTGTTGTTTTTTAAGAGGACTAAACTTTTCTTTGATACTTCCAATGCAACTTGATTGTGCTCCGGGCTATCATTCACATCATACGGTATAGAAGCATATGGCACTTTTTCCAGATCATCAAACATCCCTAATTTCATTCGAGTCATCATCAGTCTTGTTACAGCCTTATCAATTGTTTCTTCTGTCATTTTCCCTTCTTCATAGGCCTCGACTAGATATTTATACATAGAACCACAATTTAAGTCACAACCATTATTCAGTGCATAAGCAGCTGATTCCAACTTCGAGCTTGTTACTCCATGACTTTCATGGAAATCTACTATTGCCCAGCAATCTGAAACAACATGCCCTTGAAAGCCCCAGTCTTTTCTTAAAATTTGTTCTAATAAAGTTTGACTGCCGCAGCATGGTTCACCGTTCACACGGTTGTATGCCCCCATGATTGATTCTACCTGTCCCTCTTTCACACAATCTCTGAAAGCAGGCAGGTATGTTTCATATAAATCCTTCAGATTCACTTCCGCATTGAAGGAATGCCTTTCATCTTCAGGACCACTGTGGACTGCATAATGCTTTGCACAGGCTGCAGCTTTCATATATTTCGGATCGTCTCCCTGCAGGCCCTTAATATATGCAACACCGAGCCTTCCAGTTAAATACGGATCTTCTCCATACGTTTCATGACCACGTCCCCATCTAGGATCTCTAAAAATATTAATATTTGGCGCCCAAAATGTGAGCCCTTTATAAATCCCCCGATCATTTTTACGAGCAAATTCATGATGCTTCGCCCTTCCTTCTGTCGCGATGACATCAGCCACTTTATTCATTAGCTGGTCATCAAATGTCGCCGCCATACCGATCGCCTGCGGAAACATCGTCGAAACACCCGCACGTGCAACACCATGCAAACTTTCATTCCACCAATTATAGCTTGGGATTCCGAGTCTTGGAATTGCACAAGATTTGTGAATCATTTGCGAAGCCTTTTCCCTTATCGTCATTCTGGATACAAGGTCTTTAGCCCGTTCCTCAAAGCTTAAGTGTTCATTTTGATATGCTGGTACTTGTTCCATTAGGTTCATCCCCTTTTTGGTTTGATTCCATTTTAGTTAAAACAAGTACTTTTTCACATGAACAATTCTGCTAATTTTATGAATTATATCCTTAAAATCACTCATTTTATGTAATATAATAACCATATACAATTCTGCTATAAGCGGGTGATAACATGGAAACAGAACTTATCCTTTGTGAATATTCTTACCATACAGAAAGAAAGCATTTTAACTGGAAAAATGGATTGGAAAACTATTTTATCCGTCTGCAGACGGAGGGGCATTGCGTGGCAAAAGTCAACCATCAAACGAAGGAACTCGCACCGGGGGATATACTGTTATGTAAACCAGGGGATTCTTGTGAGCTACTCATTGATGAATATGGGAAAAACCAAGATAATTTAGCTATTTGCAGCGGGGATTATTTTATTATTTGCAGAGGGTCATGGTTAGATGAATGGTGGGAAAGAACGGAACGACCAACGATTATACAGCTCAATGACTCTGAGAGACTGCTGGTTCTCTGGAAGGAAATGATCCGGGAAAAGCATCGTATATATGAAAAAAATCAAGAGTTTTTAGATTATTTAATGCGCTCACTCTGTTTATCTATTGATGTGTCTATTCGTAATTCAGGTCTTTCTCAATCGAACCTGCCCCAAGCTGTGCGTATAATGAAAAGCTATATCGAGGAAAATGCAAACACATCCATTAAAGTGGAGGACGTGGCGAATCACGTAGGCTTCAGCTCTTCACGCGCATCCCATCTATTTAAAGAAAAATTCGGTAAGACCATAATCGAATACGCTATCGACATCCGACTCAACACCGCAATAAAATTAATCAAATACAGCGACATGACTCTAGAACAAATCGCTGAACTATCAGGTTTCAGCAGCTACACATACTTCCACAGAGTCTTCAAAAAACGACACGGCGTTTCTCCAACAGAATGGAACAGGGGGACAGGTTCATCGTCCCTGTCCCCCTAATCTAGAGATTCATACAAACCGCAATCGTGTCCTCTTGTCAAGAAATTGGAAAAGGGAACTGTTCCCTCGATTTGCGCATCTCAATCAAAACTGGACCAAGGGATCTGTTCCCTCGATTCGCATATCTCAATCAAAACTGGACCAAGGGACCTGTTCCCTCGATTCGCATATCTCAATCAAAACTGGACCAAGGGACCTGTCCCTCTGTCCCTATCCCGCAAATTCCACAGCTTGGCGAAGGGCTTCGATTAGGCTTTTTTCGTCTGCGATTCCTTTGCCGGCGATGTCGAAGGCTGTGCCGTGATCGACGCTTGTGCGGATGATTGGCAGGCCGACCGTGATGTTGACGCCTGCGTCTAAGCCCAGTACTTTAACTGGTCCGTGTCCTTGGTCGTGGTACATAGCGACAACGACGTCGAAGTCTCCGCGAACGGTACGGAAGAATAATGTGTCTGCAGGTAGCGGACCTACTACATTGATTCCTTCTCCTTGTGCTTTTTCTACACCCGGAACGACCTTTTCGTCTTCTTCTCCGTAACCGAATAATCCATTTTCTCCTGCGTGTGGATTGATTCCGCAAACAGCGATTTTTGGTGACTCAATACCTGATTTTTTCAGTGTTTCATGGGCAAGTTTGATGACATGGTAGACACGCTCTGGATTAATCATTTTCACTGCATCGATGATTCCGACATGTGTTGTCACGTGAATGACTTTTAAATTAGGCGCTGACAACATCATTGAGAAGTCTTCAGTCCCTGTTAAATCTGCAAGAATTTCTGTGTGGCCAGGGTATTTATGGCCGCCTTTGTGTAAAGCTTCTTTGTTTAATGGCGCTGTACAAATGGCATTGATTTTGTTTTCTTTTGCTAGTTCGATTGCTTTTGCTAAATATTCAAAGGCCGCATGACCTGCTTCTGGTGACACTTGACCAATTGGCAGATTGGCATCCAATAGATTTAAATCTAAGCAATAAACTGTACCAAAATTATATGGTAAGTTTTCAATAAGGTCAGCTGTTACAGACTCAACGATTAGCTCACTGTTTACAAAACTCTTTGCTCTTTCAAGAATTTTACTGTCACCGATTACTAGAGGTCTGCTTATCTTATATATTTCTTCATTTGCTAAGCTTTTTAGAATTATTTCCGGGCCAACACCCGCTGCGTCCCCCATTGTAATGCCAACGATTGGTTTTACTTGATTCATGCTCTCACCCTTCTTTTGTTTGCCATGTATTTGACTACATTGACTAATGATTGTTCATGCCCAAATCCACCAGCTTTTGTGACCGCCCAATAGCTGCGATCCTCACTTCTTAAGCGACCGAACGGAAGACCTGGTTCTACTTCAGAATATAGCTCCATTTCTGAAATCGCTAATTCCGAGCAGACTGCCTTTGCTGTATCTCCGCCTGTCAGAACTAAACCTTGAATAGAGGCGCAATTTTCCAAAAGACCTTTCGCAATCTGTCCAAGTCCTCGAGATATCGCTTCACTTACTTCCGTTAAATGTAAACCAAGTGCTTCGCCTGCTTCCTTCGCTGAAACACGGTTTTCCTCAGAAGCCTCTACATATAAAACATAGTGTTCGTATTTTGAATGTTGGTTTAGTTGATCCAAATAGTGATCTAATTTAAACGTATTTTTCACTAAAGTCGCAGGATCTACTTCCATAAAGAAAGAATTTTGCAGAAATTCTATTTTGCACAGCTGTTCTCTCGTTACTTGAGATAAGCTACCTGAAACGATTAACGTCTTTTCAATTTTGATTTCTTCCTGATTTTCTTCATTAGAATGTGTTAACTGAAGAGCATCTGGTAAATATTCAATTAATCCGGCTGACCCAGCCCAGACCGTTTTCTTGTTCAGGCTAGAAAAAATGCCACAAATTCTTTGTAGATCTTCTTCTGTTTCACTATCACATACAAACCATGTTACCCCTTGATTGAGGGTAGTCGTAATGATTTGGTTTATTTCTTCTACAGATTGTCCCAGCATACGTTTATCAACTAAGGCAATTTTACGATCTTGATATTGCGTTAATAATTCCGGTATAAACGCTTCTGTTACCGGTGTTTTCGGATCCTTTGAAAACTCCGTATCCGTGATTAACACACCATTCACATAATGATTTCCATCAATTATTTGACGCTTCATTTTTGGAAAAGCCGGCGCAATCACGACAACTTCCGGCTGATACACCTGTTCAACAGCTGATAATTCAGCTGCAATATTTCCTCTTAATGTTGAATCAACCTTTTTATATACATGTTGATAGCCTTCTTTATGAAGGAATAAAGCAGCTTGGTAAGCCCCTTTATACGCTTCTTCTTGCTTCTTCGCTCGACTATCTGTATCAACGATTAACACATCCGGCTTTGTCGCTAATGTTGATGTTTCATAATCAAACACAACCGTTGATGATAGATGTTTTTTTGCTAATTGTACACCTGAATCATTCGCACCTGTTAAATCATCAGATATTATGCCAATTCTCTTCTCCACTCTTATCACACCCTTAGACGTTTGCTTCTTTTACGTCTTCTTGTTGTTCAAATTTATAGCCTTTTTTCTCTAATCGTTTCACTAAGAACCCAACATAGATTGGCAGGAGGATCGCCGTTGTTACCGTTGATGCTGCTACCTGGACAGTAGCAATGTCAACAACTTGCGCAAAGCTCGCATTTGCTGCCGCAATCGCAGCCGGTGTTGCTACTGCGTTTCCTGCTGTTGAACCTTCTGCAGCTCCAACGATTGGATTCCATTTTAATGCTTTAAAGACGAAATATCCTGCTGTACCTGTAACAAATACCGTTAACAATCCAAGAATAATACCCGCTAATCCACCTTCAAGGATGGCTCCAAAATCAATTCCCATCCCTAATGCAAATGCGAAGAACGGAATTAACATTGAGCTACCTTTATCTAAGAACGTACGCATGTCTTCATCAAGGTTACCTAAAACCATACCAACTAAAATTGGCAGTAACACTGATATAAATGAAGTTAATGAGAACATACCATCAACAAAGCCCATTGCTCCAAAAATAGATAGCGCAATCATTGTTAAGAAAGGACCATCATTAAGCGCTAAAAGTGAATATGCCGCACGATCTTCTTTACTTCCGTATTGACCAACTAATGCAACGAATAATCCGCCATTACTATTTGTCATGGCTGCGATAACAGCGATCGGAGCTAAACCTAACCATAATCCATTGTCACCAGCCAATAAGTAAGCGATTAATCCAAATACCGCACCTACTGCCCATTTTGTTGCTAAAAGTGTTGCCCCTTTACCAACTGACACACCAAAAGATTTCACGTTAATTTGTGCACCTGTACATAATAGGAAAAGTGCAATCAATGTACTCGCACCGTCTACAAATAGTGCTTGAGTAAAGTTACCAATACGTAATAAGTCCGGGAAAAATGTATTTATTAATGCTGCAATTAGCAACGGTACAACCATCATACCGCCAGGAATTCGATCTAAAGTTGCTTTTATCTTCATAATTGTAACACTCCTTTTATAATTGTTTCAATATTAAACACTAAATATATTTAGTAATCGGTTACAAGAATTATTGTAATGGCTTACACAATATTTTGCAACACATTAAATATAAAATGTTGTATTTTGCAACAAAACAAAAAGCAAGCTGAACAGTTATTGTTTCAGCTTGCGCCATAAAGTAGATCGATTAATTCCTAACCGCTCTGCAACTCTTGTTTGATTATGATTTTCTTCTTCCATAATATGCTCAATAATTCGTTTTTCTATTGTTTCCAATGTACCAGAAAGAAATTCCTTATCCACCGTATTTGCTTCTTCTATTTGCTCCTCGACATGTTGCTGGAGAAGTTTTTTCCCTAGAACATAACCCTTTTCTTCTAAAACAGCTGAGTGAAGAATTGATCGAAGCTGTGCGACATTTCCAGGCCAGGAATATTCCTCTAACAGTTCCATCGCCTCTTCTTTCATTTTAATGACTGATGTTCCAATTTGACCGTGAAAAGCAGCAATAAAATAGGTCGTTAACGGTCTAATGTCATCTTTTCGGTCTTTTAGAGATGGGATTTGCACACGTACTAGATCATTGTCATAAATGAGAGAATGAGGAATTTCCTCTTCCTTTGTAAGAGCCAAGACAATAGTTAGGTTTTCCGTTTTTAAATGTCCCAAAATTGTTGTTAGCTTTTTCATCTCTTTTGGTGATAATGCTTCTATTTCATTTAAATAAAGTGTTCGTATATCACGATCTATTCCATGTTCAAGCAGTAACAGACTTTCAGCCGCTATATTTGCATAAAGTCCCTGACCGTTGTTTTTCTTATAATGAATGTACTGAGAGAGAAGCTTCTTTCCTGTTCCTTCACTTCCAATAAGAAGCCATTGATCATGATTTACGTTTTTTTCAATGAGATTCATACACCTTTTCATAGCTTGACTGTTTGAAATGATCATCGGTTGCTGTGAAATGGTTTCAACATGAATGTATTGTTGATGAGCATTTTGAGTAGTGACGATCGAGTATTGAAAGAAGTAATATTCCTGAGCTTCGATCACTTTCTTCTTTACAGATTGTTTTATCATATGCTGCTCACTTGTTTTAAAGATTCTTACATCATTATTTAGATTATTTTTTTCAAGAATGTATTCATGCAGTTTGTTTAGTGGAAGTGGACATTCTTCAAAATCAGTCCAATGCTGATAGGCCATGTTACCATCACGTGATAGGACGATGATGTTTGAGGATGCTTCCTCTAATAGCGAGCGAAGCAAAGTAATCTCCTGCTGCTGTCTTTGATGCAGACGATAAATAGACTTTGCCTTATGAAACGCCTCAAAAATGGCTTCCCGGCCGGACTGTATCAAAATCCCTTCCACATTATGCTTGATTGCCGCATCCATGGTAATAACATCACCCATAATGAGCTCATAGCCCTCTTGCTTAAGGTTTTCAACCAGGCCATCGACCTCTTTCGCCTTTTCCACGGTGAACACATCAATTTGGATCTCAAGTAAGTCCGTAATCGCCTTCGCACCTAATGTAATATTCGAAAAACCAACAATTGCTTTTTTACCCGGAAAATCATTCGCGAGCGTCAGCACCCTAAGCATGTCATAGCCTGACACATGAATATCGATAACCGGGATATTCACCACATCTTCAACTAGCTTGGATGTACCCCCACGGCTGATGATCACATCAAAGCCTTCATCTTCCGCTTCCTTCGCAACCGGAATGGCCTCCTGAAGATTCGCAACCTTCATATATAATTCAAGCTCCTGCTCCTCCTGCCGACACTCTTCAATTAAATGACTCATCGCCGGATAAGGAGCAATAACTAACGTTTTAATTCTCATTTGATTTGATCACACCTGTTTTCATAATTGGGATGGGGCCTCGCTGTGGGCGTGGGACGGGGGGACAGGTCCCTTGTCCCGCCTGCTTTTAAAGTTGAACCTATGTATGTTTTAACACCCGTTACTTTCATTTACTTTCTCTTCCTCTTACACTCTAACTCATTACCATCAAGTGGGTCAATGAACCTGTCCCTCTGTCCCAAAGGACTTAAGTATTCAGCAATTCATCCTTCTATCTATCTTTCAGCATCCTGTTTATCTTCTCAATATCAAACTCTTCATACCCCTGCATTATCCCCCATTGAACTGTATGTTTATAATCCTGATGCTCTGGATTTGCTAGAATGGAGAGGAATTCTGTATAACCGGGAACCCCACCTACATCTTCCGGCGGAGTGTTTCCTTCTCCTTCAACGCATAGTGGGTAATAGTGATGATACTCATTTATTACCTTCTCAACTTCAATTTCGTGCTTCCAATCATCACCAAAATCATAAGTGTATGTTAAAGTTTTATATGCAGGCATATACTCTGATAGCTTTATACCTTTTTCATGCTTCATTTCGGTTTGTTTTGGATAAGCTAAGGCTTTTTCATCACTTACAAGATTGATCGTTGGTTCTGCGTCATCATTATAAATAACAAATTCATGAAGGTGATTATTTTTCCAGCCAAATGTTGATTGAAGAATTTTATGTAACTCATGAAATGACCGATTGACCGGAACGATGATTCGACGCCAAACTTGGTGATCTTCCAGCTTTAGTACCACTTTTAGTTGTACCGCCTTCGTCTCAAAAATAGGCTGACCTGCAAATATCTCAAGTTGTTTATACATCTCTTCATTCGGATAAATATATTTATTTTTCCCGTCACCAACTAAACTCCGGCTAACACGTTTACTTAACTCTGAATTAATGACAGATTCTTGATTCAAGTAGTCCAGAAAATAGTATGTTGTTTCACATGCCTTGTTCAATCTTGCCACCGAAGTGCGGTCCTTCGTTTTCGTATAGGTGAAATCCATCGATAGAGTTAGAAACTGCTCAATTACTTCTTTTTTAACTCCTTCAGCTTCAAATGTTTCGCGAATCGCATTCACAATGAGCTGATCAAGATACTTATAATCCTTTACCTTTAGACCATGCAAAACAATGACATACCTGGAAAGATCATGAATGAGTACAACCGTTTTTCTACGATTTACAAGAATAAAATGGGCATGCCATGAGAAAAGTGCATTTTGTTCTTCGATTGGCTCATGAGGCTTTAATTTAAGTTGCTCTAACAGTTTTTTTGTACATTGAATGAGCATATTCGCAAATCTCCTAATCTGATTACTTGGATAGATACTTTATTATAATTGAACCTGAAGAGAATTAAATAGCAGGAGGTTCTTCAGAATAAATTCGTCATAACTTGTCTTCAACCTAGTGGGACGAGGAACCTGTCCCCGTGACCCAGTCATGTAGTTCCCAAAAGAGTTTGCTTTTGTTTTCTTGGCGTAGTTTTAGGGTGAAGGTTTCGTGTAGGATGCGGTAGAAGTAACCTTCGAATGTGGTGTGAATCTTTCCCCTCTTTTTTGCAAAGACTGTTTGTTTGAAGGCGCTGATGATGCAGTCCATAAAGTCTTCGATTGTTTTCCCGTGATCGAACTTGTTATAAACGATCATGACTCGGTTCCATAGGTTATATATATCGATAGCGTTAAAAAATGGTTGTGCGGTTTTTTTGAATTCTTCCGGGATAGATTCTGGTAGATAACTGGAGTCTAACTCTTGCAGTGTTGGTTCACATGCCTCTCTTACGTTAGTTCGTTCTTTTGTTTTTTTCTCACAGAGTGAGCTTTGTTTATTCTCTGTTTTATTAGGAGTGACAGGTGCAGTGACATTCTGGGGTGACATAGTAGTTTTTATAGAATCGATTGACTCAAATGCTTGAATGATTAAAAGATTTACACCCTGTTTTCCATTCATTCTTGCGGTTGGAACCTTTTTAATGATTCCTCTCTCTTCTAAAAATTTTACAGCACGAATGACCGTACGTTTACTCAAACCCACTTGTTCAGCAATATAATCATATTTGGCAAAGGAAACTCCGACAACTTTGACAGAATGCTTCCAAATGAGATGAAGAACAGCTAGAGTTCCCTCTGATAATTCAGCCTTATGTTTATATAAAAATCCACGAACTGACTTGTCCATTTCATCAACTGTTGTAAATGATTGATACTTTTGGATTGTGTCATAATTTAGTTTTTCCACGTTTTCTCTCTCCCTATCATGTTTGATGGATGATCGACATTTTGTCTTCCACCGGTTATATAGGGGTTTTTTGAGATAGAGTAGCGTTAAAACTAAATATTTTTTAAATTTTTTGGTGGTACAGGGGGACAGGTTCATCGTCCCAATTCCCCCTTACACCAGTGTTCATATCTAAGATCAATTCACTTTCTCTATTGGACCAAGGAACCTGTCCCTCTGTCCCTGTTATTCAATTCCTAAGTCTACCAGGTAAGCGGTTGGGTTTTTCTTGTTTTGCAGGTGGACGATGACGTTTGTTACTCCGCCTTCACCTATTAATTTTCCGCTGTAGAGTAATCGCAAAATGATAAAATCTTCATTAAAGTAATTTGTTCTGGCAATAAGGATTCTACATGTATCAAAGTCCATCTCCTTTGAAATCGTTTCAAAATCTAGATCAAATTGTTCTTCATAGATATCGTTGCCTTTTGCATAATTCTCGAGTGTTTGAATCTGCTGGTTTCCATCTGAAAGGTCTTCGACAGCACCATTTAGGTACACAAATTTTCCATCTTCACTTAGTAAATCATTATCTTTTATTTCTGTTATTTTGTTTGTTTGTACATTAAGGATATATATTTTATTTAGAACACTTCGATAGTCTCCTTCTCCCGGAAAGAGATCGTAAAAGGGTTTCAGTTCGTTTGAATTAAAAACCTCTTGAGTTTCTCCATATTTGAGTTGAGTAATTGTAAAATGAGATAATTCTCGATTGATAAAGAGGTAATATAGTTCATTCTGATATCCTGATTTTTCTATATCCTCAAGTACTAGTACAATATTATTTTCGTTCATATTTTCTATATTTACGATAAATTTAGTGGCGCTTGTCACTCCATATTCTTTCATCTCTTCATTGAGATCAATTGTTCTTTGATTCTGAAGCAATTTGATTTCCAATTGATTATTTTCTTTCATTGTCACCGATGGTAGGGAATATTCATCCATGTTCTTTAATGGAGTACGTAGCTTGATTATGTTATCATTCTGTTTTAAGTCATATAACCTCAAGCTCGGGTCATCCGCTCGGATCAATGGTTCATAATAGTCCTTCAACTGTTCTTCAGTAAATTTATAATAGGTAACAGAAGTTTGTTCTTCATTCCTATTACTATCTGAAAAAACCAAAGTGCCGTTCTTATTCAGTAATTCCCGATCAAAACTACCAGTTACATAATGCTGGATAAAATCGCTTAAAGCAGGGCTCGTCTCGGTAGGAAGACCTTTTTTATAAGTTATTTCAGCCACAGACTCTTGATTGGTCATTTTATCTCCTTCACACCCAGAAAGAAGCAGCAATAGCAACAAGAAAAAACTAAGTGTCTTACTATGTGTTTTCACGATTATCATGCTCCTAAATGGTACAGGGGGACAGGTCCATCGTCCCTGTCCCCACTCTCCATGTGTTCATTATATACATGTTATTCATATAAGGATTTATTCCCTTTCAAAATGGACCAAGGAACCTGTCCCTCTGTCCCACCTGTTATTCCATCCCTAGGTCTACCAGGTAAGCAGTTGGTTTTTGCTTGTTTTGCAGGTCGACGATGACGTTTGTAAATCCAGCTGTTCCTACGAAGGTTCCTGTGAAATTCAGTCCTAATATTACATAGTTTTCATTAAAGTAGTTTATATTTGAAGTACTTACACCGTTTGTTTCTAATTCTAATTTTTTAGCAATTGTATCAAAGTCCAATACAAATTCCGTTTCATACGTATCGTTACCATTAGCATAATTCTCAATTGATTGAATTTGTTGTGTACCATCAGTCAGATCAGGTTTCCTGCCATTAATGTATACATATTTTCCATCTTTACTCAAAAGGTCATCTTCTTTTATAGTAATAATTTGATTCGTTTGTGTGTCTACAATTGTATCGCCAAAGAGATAAGAATAGTTACCTTCAGAATCCACTTTTGGAAAAACATCTAAATAGTTATCTAATTCACCTGATTCCAATGTTTTCTGTAAATCCTTAAAATGCAAACTTCTAACAACATAATCAGTTAAATCTTTCTTAACAAACAGCCCTAAATAAAGGCTACCTCCTTCTTCAACTTCAATACTAGTATCTTCAATTTCTAAGGCAAAAAACTCTTCATTCACTGCGCTCAAATTAAAGATAAGTCTATCGGAGTCTTTTACATTAAACTCTCTCATAATTTCGGATAATTGCAGGATCTTCTCACCTGAATTTGTTTCGATTTTCAAATGGTTATTTTCCTGCATTGTAACTGAAGGAAGATTATACTCTTGTGGTTTATCAATTGATTGATTTATTGTTTTACCAGCATTTTCGCCAAATGTTAACGTAGTAAACGTTGATTTCGGATCTTCCTTACCCAACAGAGGTTCAATATATGACATCAATTGATTTTCACTATAATTGTAGTAATTTATTGTCTTTTCATCACTACTTACATTCTCAATTGTGTGGATAAAAATGTCGTCTTTTTCCTGCAGTAATATACCTCTGTTTGTCATCTTAAAGCGTATAAATTCGGTTAAAGCTTGACTGTTTTTTGTAGGAAAACCTATTTTATAAGCAACTACACTTTGCCCAGCCATATTCTGTACACATCCAAAAAGTAAAAGCAAAGGCAAAAGAATAAGACTTATTTTAGTGAACTGTTTTTTCATGATTATTATACTCCTACTGGAACAGGGGGACAGGTCCATCGTCCCTGTCCCCACTCTCCATGCGTTCATAATATACATGTTATTCATATGGATTTATTCCCTTTCAAAATGGACCAAGGAACCTGTCCCTCTGTCCCACCTGTTATTCCATCCCTAGGTCAACTAGGTAAGCAGTTGGTTTTTGCTTATTTTGTAGGTCGACGATGACGTTTGTTCCGCCGCCTTCACCGATTGTTTTTCCTCTGTAGAGTAGGTGCAGAACGATATAATCTTCATTAAAGTAGTTTGTTTTGGCTATACTAATCTTATTCGTTTCAAAATCCATCTTCTCTGAAATTCTGTCAAAATCAATATTAAATTGTTCTTCGTAGATGTCGTTCCCTTTTGCATAATTCTCTATGGTTTGAATTCGTTGTTCTCCGTCTGAAAGCTCTTCGGCTGCACCGTTTAGATAGACAAATTTACCATCTTCACTTAATAAGTCATTATCTTTTATTTCTGTTATTTTATTTGTCGTTACATCCAGAATAGAAATATTATTAAAAAGACTCTTATAATCCCCTTCTCCTGGAAAAATATCATAAAACGGCTTAAGTACATTTGAATTGATAATCTCTTGAGTTTCTTCATATTTTAATTGGGTAATCGTAAAATCAGACAAATCCCGTTTTATAAAGAGATAATATAACTCTCTTAAACGACTTCCTTTAGCTGTATCTGCAAGCACAATTACAAAATTTTCTTCATTCACCGCTTCAATATTCATAATAAACTCAGTTGTACCTGTAATACCATATTGTTTCATTTCATTATTCAAATCGATTATTCTTTGATTCTCAGTTGTTTTTATCTCCAATTGATTATTTTCTTTCATAGCTATAGAAGGAAGGGAATACTGTTCATAATTTTCTAATGGATTTCGTAATTTTCCCAAACTATTGCTTTGTTTCAATGGATTCAATGATACATTCAACTCTTCCGTTTGAAGTAGTGATTTATAATAGTCTTTTAGCTGTTCTTCAGTAAATTGATAGTAAATAACCGATGTTTCCTCTGCACTCCTATTTCCATCAGTAAAAATCAAGTTGCCGTCTTCATCCACTAACTTTCGATCAACACTGTCACTAAGAACATGCTGCATAAATGTTGATAAAGCAGAGCTGGCTTTTTGAGGAAAGCCCTCTTGATATGTTGTCTCATATTTTTCTTCAGATGACGATGAAGAATCTTGATTTGCCATATTATCTTCCCCACAACCAGAAAGAAGCAACAATAGTACCAAGAAAAAACTAAGTTTATTACTATGTGTTCTCACGAATATCATGCTCCTATTCTTTTTGTTTGTCATTCACTTCTTTTATCAATTCGATATAATCTGAATCTTCAATTTCATAAATATGTGCTGGATCCGTTACACCTGTGCCATGATCAATCTCAAATTGAGGTCTCTGATCGACTAATTCACCTAAAATTTCACCAGTTTGACTCTTAACAGAAACTGTGTCATCACTGCTAGTTTTATATTCCGTTGGTGGCTGGTAATAATAAGGAGAATAACTAACCATCTGTTCTGTTCGGTATCCAGCAGAAGCCGTAATATCCATTTCCAATAGTTTACGATATACTTCTGGGTTCGCTGATTTCAAATGATGAATATCGTCCGTCATCGGTTCACTTCTCATATCTGTATAAGCATTACTATAAAGCATATCTTCATTATCATTTTGATTATCAAGATTAAAGTCTAAATAATCACTTGTATTTTTCGGATCCTGCCCAATGATTTCTGCAAGCCAACGTGCACTATCTGCTAAGGAACCTAATGTATTTGTATCATAAGGTGTTCCAATCGTTGTAATACTACGAACATGATCAGGATAGTCCATTGCAAACTGGAGGGATCTTCTTCCACCATAACTGTGTCCAAACATGTCTATTTTTGTTGTTTCATTAATGAGACCCATTTCATTTAGTTTTTCAGCTAAATCATCACTAGTTTCTTGACGATGTTCATTTTTTTGTTCTGTGTCATAAACAATATGAACACGTGCATTATTATTCATGGACGATTCTATCTGTTCAAAATTCAGTACATCTCCCATTACTTTGTTTCCCTTATCATCCTCAGTAACAATAAAATACTCCACATCGCCATTTCTAAGCATACGAACAATAATATCATCTACTTGTGCCCCTTCAGTCGCACCCTGAAGAAACTTATTTGATGTATCCTCAATCCCATGCACATAAACCGAAACATTATTAAACCCAGAAAAATCCCCACTCACATTATTTTCAGCATTGTAAAGAATCCGTATATCTGTTAACGCAGAACGCACAGGCGATCGGTACAAACGGACCGCATTTTCAAATGCAAGTTCAATGTCATCCAAATCATATTTCAAACTGTTATAGTTCATGATGATGTCGTTAATATCCATACTCATGCTTTGGATTCTCATAAATTCAGTACCCGACTCATCATCTTCAGGATCATACTTTCTCCAAGCCTCTTCCAAACAAGTTTGCAAATCACTAATCCAGCCATCGACCGTACTTTTTGTAGCTGCAATATCCAATGTGATCAAGCTGCCGCCAACAGATGCTGAAAGCCCAAAAACAGTACTTACATTGCTACTGAATTTTTCATAAAGAAGTTGTGACCCCGCGTCAGTCAAGACTCCATTAGCCGTTGTTTCATGTCCTTTTATGATTGCCGCAACTTCCGGATGTCTTCCATACACGTCATACCCTCCTTTACTTTACCAGTTGTTTAGAAATCAGATTATCAACACGCTGCAGTTCCTCAGTTAATAACCTCGCACTTTTTAACAAGTCTTCTAATCTATTCCTTGCATTTCCCACAATCGAAAAGATCTCCTGCTTTGCTTCCGGCCAAAGATCTGCAACATCTCCCCAAGGAAATTCTGTATCAAACATGACATGGTCTAGTAATGTATGAAAATCTCCCAGCACTTCATCAAGCGCAACCATGTTTCCCTCAAAACGATCTGTCGCCTGCTTCAGTGATGCAGGAGTCAGCTTCACCTCATCTTCGATTCTGCTTGTTGAAAAAGTATAATTGATTTCAGCCCGGCTACTCGATCCAGCTGGCCCCCCAGTTGACTCATCAACCGCTTCCACCGCCTTAACAAAGTTCAGGACCGTATCCGCAAAATACAATAAACTGCTGCTTGCCTTGCTAAAAAACGCCAGATTATTCACCATTTTATCCTGGAGACTTATCGCTGCCTTTCCAGTATGTCGATCTAACTCTTGTTTAAATGTCGTCATATGTTCCAACAATAAACTAAATTTTCCTTCTAATTCTATAATGAGCAAATGAGTTTTCCCCGGTAAATCCTTATTAAATCGAATTGTCCCCATGATCATCATCCTCACGTTTTTCCGCTTCTGCTAACAAAGCATCCAACTTCATTTCCTTTTCATCGACATATCCGTAATGATACACAACATGAATATCTTGATGATTAAATAAAATAAATTGTTCTTTTGCATTCGTAAATCCGTTCGGATAATTCACAGCCGCATAGTCCCTGATCACTTGATTTGTTTCTGAAAATAATTGTCTACCTATAATTAATAACCGTCTTGAGTCATCATGCAGCCCTACAACACTTCCAACTGGAAGATAATGTTTGGAAAAAATCATGTGAGATCCGCTCCTTATGTTAAAATGAAATACTATGATCAACGAGTTTTTTCCTAATATTAGTAATAATCACACACTTACTCATCTTACATGACGTTACGATCAGTATAAATAGTTAAAAAATCACCTTTTTTTATTTTTTTAGACTGAAAAAGTACTATGGAATCTGATTTCTTAATATGTAAAAAATGAAACCTTACAAGATAAATTACCGTATTACACTTAAAGATTTTTTGAAAAGATTGGAGGGATTGGAATGGAATGGATACTCGTTGGTGCTGTTTTAATTTGGTTGATTTTCTTTTTATGCAAAAAGCTCTCTTTTACATTCGGCCTATCTCCAGAGACTTTGGAAATAAGGCCAATAAAAGGATTAAAAAAGCTGAGCGATGACCTCGAGAAGTCCCTTAGTAACAGCTATATGGAAGTTGTAGAAGAGAGGGTACAGCGAGAAAATAGGCTAAAAGAAAATGAGTACAAGTGGCGCCTTCTGGATTTAAAACGTTATTTGATTTTGACTTCGCTTTTAAAGGAAGCTCCCATGTTTAGCGACAAAGTCGATGAACTGTGGCATCAGATGCTGATGTTTACCCGTGAGTATGATGAGTTTTCAAAGAAATTCCTAGGAACAACTCTTCATCACAGTCCAAATGTAAAAGTAGAGCCTGATCCTGATTTCCGGGGATTTTTCGATTGGATCTATGCTGAGCTTTTTTTCATTCGAAAAGAGAATATCCATCTTTATCAGGGATTTTTCAGGCACCCTGTGCATCCTGATATCATTGATGATTTTAGATATTTATCGGAAAATGAACTAATAGATTTATATTTTAAAAGTGATAGCCATTATATGAATACAGTGCACGCACTGATCACTTCCATGAAAAAAACGGCAAATAAGGTAAAAGATCATAAAAAAAGTGTGATCCAAGACAAAATGAGAAAATGCAAAAATGAGCAAAACTTTAACAAAATGCTTGTTCCAGTCTTATCTGTTTCTTATTTTCATTATGATGAGTTTTTAAGTTACATGAAAATCAGCCAAAAAAGTACATCATCAAGTTGTACAAGTTGTGGGACTGCCAGTTCATGTAGTTCCTGCTCGTCCGGGGGTAGTTCCTGCTCAAGTTGTGGTGGAGGTGGCGGGGATTGATTCTGGATGATACACAAATACTTGAACAGTAATAAAAAGAGAAGTGCCTGTTACACTTCTCCTTAAAACTCTGCAGTCAGGGTAATGGTTTAATGGTTCTTTCGAAAAATCGGGACAAGGGACCTGTCCCCCTGTACCAAATTAGATGTTAAATTTCTTCATTAGGTTTTGTAAGTCGTCTGCTAGTGTTGCGAGTGATTGGGAGGAGGCTGAGATTTCTTCCATTGATGCCAGCTGTTCCTCGGTTGCGGCTGAGATGTTTTGTGTGATGGATGCTGATTCTTTTGCCACTTCGCTTACTTCGTTGATTGAGCCTGTGACGTGCTCTGTACCTGCCGTGAGGTCTTTTACCGCTTTTGAAATATCTTCAATTTGTGAAACCACGTTGTTTACGGCGATATCAATTTTTTGGAATGAGCTGCCTGCTAAGTTGACAACTTTGATACCTGAATTCACTTCTTCAGATGCTTTATTCATTGTGTTTAGTGTGTTTTCAGCATCTTTTTGGATTAATGAAATTAAGTTTGAGATTTGTTCAGTTGATTTATTTGATTCTTCCGCAAGCTTTCTTACCTCATCAGCTACAACTGCAAAGCCTTTTCCATGCTCTCCTGCTCTTGCTGCTTCGATTGCCGCATTTAAAGCTAATAGGTTGGTTTGCGCTGAAATACCTGAAATCACATTGGAGATTTGGCCAATTTCAGATGTCCGTTCATCCAGGCTTTTTACTGCCTGAGATAAGCTTGTTACATTATTATAAATGGAATCCATCTGCTTATTTACTTGCTCGATTGCCTGGTTTCCATCTTGAGACATTTTTGAAGCATGTAACACATCGTTTGTTATTTTTTCTGTATTATCAAAAATCGATTTCGTATGATTCATGATGTCATTTATCACCACTGAGCTTTTATCGACATTTTGAACCTGCACGTCTGATCCTGATGCTAATTCTTGAATTGTGATCGTAATATGCTCACTTGCTTTGCTATTTTGCTCAGCACTTGCGCTTAATTCTTCAGCAGCCGATGCTACTTGCTGTGTGGAATCATTGACTGTCGCAAAAATTGATTGTAGTGTCATGGACATTTGATTAAATGAGGAAGTAAGCTCACCCATTTCATCTTTCGATTGATAGCTTCCCTTGCCTGTGAAATCTCCATTTTCCGCTTTTGAAAGCAGACTCTTCATTTCATGAATTGGTTTGACAATCATCCGCGCGATGACCATGCTAAGTACGACTAAAAGAATAAGTGCAATGATGATAATAATGAAAACAAACGTCATTACTTGGTCTACTCTTTCTTTATTCTCATCGTTAATTGAAGAGGCGTAAGTTAAATTGTTTTGCTGCATACTCTTTAATGTTTCATTTAATGCTTTACGATTTGGTTCAACAGATTGCAGATACAAATCATATGCATCTTCATTTTTATTCTCAAGAGCTAATTTAATGACTTGATCTCTGGTCGAACTCAATGCTTCAGCCTTCATCGTATATTCATCAATCAACTTCACATTTTCAGGACTCAAATGTTTCCCTTTTAAATCATTGATAATAGCATCCGCTTCTTCCCATGCGGACGTAATTTCATCGCGTAGTTCATTATTTCTTTCTGGATCTTTTGTTACTAGCAGCTCAATTGTATACGCATCACTTGCTCTTGCATTGACTCGGATTTGCATAATCGAATTAAGTGGGATAAGACTATCCTTGTACATCTCCTCTGAATCCTTCGCCATCTCTTGAATATAATGCAACCCCAAATAACCAACTGTACCAAGTGCTAATGCACTGACTATGATGATGATTAGCAGCTTTTTCATCATTTTTAAGTTTCTTAATATCTTCACTTGATGATCTCCCTCTGATTTTAATTTCAATTTTCTATCTATAAATAATATCGGTTTCAAAAGGAGGTTGTTGAGGTAAAAACGACTTTTTATCATTTACCAATTTAAGGGACTGGTTGGAACAGGGGGACAGGTTCATTGTCCCTGTCCTCCATGTCTATTTTTGTAGAAAAATGTCGAATTACTCATGAGGATTTATGCTATTATTGAAATATCTTTTTAACATTGGATGTGGAAAAATGAAAGTTGGGAAAATGGTCTGGTCATTGGCCATTATTATTCTTTTAGCTATCAATATAACGATATCCATTACTGTTCCATCCTGGCAAAACGGTGTTCCTCTCTCGCTACTCTCTTTTTCTTTCCTATTTCCTATTTGGATGTACTACAAAGAAAATAAACAGTTAACTCTAAAAAACAAAGAATCAAAATTACGCTATGATGAACTACTGAAACAAAAGGAACAGTCGGTGGAAAAAGCAACTCAACTAGATCAGTTTATACAAGGAATTCCTGTTCCTTTATTTTCAATAAATATGAAGAATACACAATGTTATTTTTCTGATAGTCTTAAAGAGCTATTGAATTTGACTAGCAGCATTTCAAAATTTAGTCACTTAGAAGAAAAAGTTCACCCTATAGATAAACAACAATTTTTAAAGGATAAAAAAGCATGGTTGTCAGGTTATCCATCTATTTCAAGGGTACGACTTCAGAGAGACAGCCATCACCTTCTATGGGTTGAAATAAGAACAAAGATTAGTGTTAATCCTTCTGGAAAAGTAGATTCCATTTCTGGAATCGTTATAGATATTACAAAACAAATAGAAACAGAAGAAAACTTAAAGCGAATGGCTTATTACGATTCTTTAACCAATTTACCAAACAGAGTCATGCTACGAAGTCATTTGAAAAAAGTTATATCCCGAGCCAAAAGAAAAGAACATAATATTACGATTATGTTCTTAGATTTAGATGGGTTTAAAAATATCAATGATACTCTGGGACATGATACAGGAGATACACTTCTTAAAGAAGTAGCAAATCGTTTAAATATTAGTGTAAGGGAAGAAGACCTCATCTCACGGATAGGTGGAGATGAATTTATCATCGTCAGCGAAGAGACACAAAAAGAAGAAGTAAAAACAATTGCTGAACGGATTTTGACTAACACAGCTAAACCGTACTTACTAAATGGTCAAATTGTATCTGTAACACCAAGTATTGGAATTTCCACTTATCCGGATGATGGTCATGATATTGAAACCTTAATTAAAAATGCAGATAAGGCAATGTATTTAGCAAAGGATAGAGGGAAAGCTAATTTTCAATTTTATACTGATAAACTTGAGGCATACCGGCCAAAAGAATCTTTAGTTGAAAAAGTGCTGAAGATATTTCAGAAATGAAAAAGCATTTTATAAGGGCTTAACCTTACAATTGGGAACAATTGAATATCATAAAAAATGACTACTAAAGTAGCCTGCATTTCTCACTCATTTAGATAAGTAACCATCTTAGAATTCCATCAATAACTTCAGCTGCAATGATGATTAGCATGATAAATAAGACAATGAGAATAGAGGTAATACTGTAGTCATATTTATCAGTACTCATTTTCACACCCCTTTATTTAAAAATGATGAATTCAATAAGAGAGAAGATATGTTTCTATATACCTTATCTTCTCTCTTTCTTTTTTATATTACATGCAGAAATCATACTATTTGAAACTGGCAAACTACCAGTTTTGTATTAAATGAAATATTTCTCTATTCTATCAAGTTACATTCCGCTATTAACCTAACATTCCTCGACAAATTCTGAGCTGGTCCGTGATTATCTCTTCTATTGAGAGACTGGACCAGTGAACCTGTCCCTCTGCCCCTCATCATTGAAAATCCAGTACTTGTATTGTAATGGTTTTAATTGGGTCGCCTTTTTCGTTGTCTGATGTAAATAAGTGTGATTTGCTGTAGCCGTCGTCTAGTAATAGGTGGTATCCATTTTCGTTATTGCTTACTTCATCGAGGTATTCAGCATAAACTGGGTCTGGATTGTATGCTTTGACTACCTCGTCAAAGTTTTTATAATAGGTTGATGCTTTTTCTCCAATTATTTCAACTTTATACACCTGATTGCTAGATTTAGAGATGGTATAAATAGCATCGGTATATTGCAATGTTATATCGCTGGATAATTCCTTTTCGCTTTGTGCTTCTCCAAATTGTGCTACTAATTCATCTTTGGTCATACCAAAATGAAGTTTTTCATAAAATTCGCTGTAAAGATCATAAACTATTACAGTCTCTCCTGCATTTTCAGATGAATGATTTGTGTCTTTTTCTAATTCATAATCATCCAATAAAATAGAGCTTTTAGAACTTATTCCAACTAATCTCTCACTATCAGCACTCTTCATCTTAAATAAGAATGCTTTCCCACCAGTATCTTTTGATTCATATTCTTCAACGAATTCTGGTGTTTCGTACTCGCTTGCCAACAGGATTTCTGCTTCTTCTTTTGTAAGTTTAAGATCTTGGTCCTCAATTAATTGATGATCCCAATCTTTCATTTTCCAAGAATCTTCCTCTTTCACTAAATTGAAGCTCCATAAAAGACCTATATTGCTTAGTTCTGTTGCAGGCTCTAAGGCTTCTATATGTAACTTATTATTATCGGTTTCTTCGAAGGTAAAATGAACGTCGTATTCGATATGCGGTTTAAACGAAGCATCACATTCACAATAATACTCTTGAGACATTTCTTTTAATGTCGTATCAATAAAGCTTTCCGTTGCAAAAGGCACAAACTCTGGCCTAAGTAGATTAAAATCAGGAGCATTAGCCGTATTCCATCCATTTTCTTCACCGGAGCTTACAAATACTTCAAAAATAGCATCCAAATTTGTTCTTAGAAGATCTTGCACTTCATTTTGTTCTAATTCACCTTTTAATTCTTCTACTATCTCTTGTTCAGTAGTTTCCACTTCTGTTTTTGCTAGCTCATTATTAGAACAAGCAACTAATAATACAATCATTAATAATAAAAAGCATAACTTAAATCTCATCTTTCTCTCCCTTTAATTCAATCTTTCTACTTATAAACGAAACCAGTAAATTATATCACTTAATGTGAAAATTTAACATATAAAAGTTCTAAATACCCAGATATTTAGAACTATTTGTTGAACTATGAGAGTTTGATATGAGAACTAATACTCCATACTTTACTATGGCGAAAACTATTCTAAGCAGGTGTTAGAAGCAGCACCGATTGTTTGTATTTAAAAAGGAGAAGTGCGCGAACACTTCTCCTGCATTATTAATTTGAGTGGGATACGTAGGAATGGGACGATGAACCTGTCCCTCTGTCCCTAAACAAACCCAAAAGCTCTTTTGCATGTTGTACTTCATGGTCAGGCTTAAAGACAGGATTTTCGGGCAATGCTCTTTTTCGGTGGTTCATCCAGATTGCCTGCCAGCCAACTTGTTTTGCTCCGATGATATCTTTTTCAAAAGAGTCTCCGATATAAACTGTTTTCGTTTTATCTAGCCCTAGTTTTTCTTCCATGATTTCAAAGATTTCCCGTTTTGGTTTAGCGTATCCATGCGTGCCGGAAATGAAGATGTTTTCTGCGGGAATCCACTTGGTAAGTTTTAACTGCTCAATCTTTTTCTCCTGGTGCTTTTCTTCTCCATTCGTGAGGATCGCAAGCTGAGTTCCTTCCTTGTGAAGAGCTTCTAATAATTCTTCTATTTCATCAAATAAGATAATTTTCTGTTGTTCCTCCACATAAAGGTGATGAAATGCTTCGGCTTTTTCTATATCTATTGGGATATTAAACTCGTTACATGCCTTAATAATACGTCCAGTTTGCCATTCAAATTGGGTGATTTCACCTGCTTCACTTTGATCAAATAGGATTTCGCTATGCTTTCTACTTACTCTATAAATTTGATCAATCTCTTTATCTGTAAACGAGCCTTCAAACATTTTTCTAAATGTCTGATGAAAGGATCGTGCTTGGTCATATAGTGTGTCATCTACGTCGAAAATAATTGTTTCCATTTTTAATAGCCTCCTTACCTCTACTCTCATCTTAACACGAAACATAGGGGGGAATTTATAGGAACTAATAAAGAGCCAACAGGTATTGTTGACTCTAGATAACTTCTTTCATTTATCAAATTTAACAAACAAGAATACAATGAATAGGTAAAAAAGCAGAAAACCTGGAATAACAAATAAAGCTTGCGTTTCACCATCTATGAGCATAGCACATTCATCCTAGTTTTTTTGCTTATTATTCCCAAAGCACAATTCTAAAATGTATACATTGCTAAAAATCTGTAAGAAGAACTCCTCTTTTTTTAGCTGCTTCTTTTAAAAGTGCTAATCTATTTTCAGTTTAAATACAAAGTAAAAATCTATGATCAATTCAGCTGGTAAGTCGGAATATTCAGAACACATCGCTCCGTACTCCTTGGTCCATTTTCTCCAACCAACATACCCACATTGTAATAAAATTAAACCTATTGGAGCGCATAAAAAACAGTTCCATCGCATAGAACCGTATTCTTCATTCAATTTATTGGGTGATTTCTGGTGGGTATCCTGATTCACCTAAAGGTATGTGATAAAGGTAAGAGCTAAAATAAGAACGGTAAAAAAGATCACGACATAAGATGAAAACTTTAAAATCATATTTTCCTTTTTTTAATTGCGCTAAAAATTTGATCAACTAAAAAAAATAGAAGTAATCCAGAAATCAAAATAATTAGAGAACTCGATATTAACGGTTTTCTGTATAAAGTCTCAAATATTGAATTAACTAATAAAATTATACCCCAAAAAATAAAGGTAAACCAACATGCAGTGTCTGCGTGTTGAGTGTTATTTTGTGATTTCTTAAAAAACATGCTAACTCCTTTCAGACCAATTCTCAGAATCTTGCATTTTATACTACCTGTTATTTCCAATCAGGTAAACCTCAATAACAAAAATGATTATTTATTACTATTTTTAAATCCTATATGGACTTTTATAGCTCGGAAAAGACATTACTATATTATTTATATTTTCGGATATAGCTGAATAGTAAATTGATCTTTTTCTTCCACTCTTATTGTCGACTCCTTTTACCCCTTTCTTATTAATACTGAATTTTTATTTCCTGCGAATCCTGATAACCGTTACTTGATAACCCAGTAACCCGGGAACTTTCACTTTATTTGAAGGTTTATCCCATGTATAATAAGAATATAATAAAAAAAGAGAAGTGCGCTAACACTTCTCCCTGCAACCTCTACCGTCAGAGTGATGGTTGTCAAAAAGTTATTTTCTTTGAGAACCACCCTTTTGCTTCCTACGGCGCTGAACTGCACCCCAAAAGTTAGAGTAAAGAATCTAACTTTTGGGGTGTTTTATTAATGTCTAGATATGATGAAAAATTTAAGCTTATGGTAGTGAAAGAATATCAAGAAGGACAACTTG
>NZ_JAIVLH010000014.1 GCF_020524345.1 Metabacillus niabensis | reverse complement strand
CAGGGCTTCAACCTTAGGATTTCTCCACCAGTTGCCTGTCAGCTACCGAGCGTCTTGGCACTTACTCGGATTGGACTTTCACCAATTAGCAATTAACGGCTTGCTGGGCACGCCAAAATAAAAAAGACTCCTAAACGGAGTCTTTTATAGAGCTGCTTCTGCAGCGTTATGCTTATTTTTGAACGTTAGCAGCTTGTGGTCCACGAGCTCCTTGCTCTACTTCAAAAGTAACTGTTTGGCCTTCTTCTAAAGTTTTGAAACCATCACCTTGGATAGCAGAGAAGTGTACGAATACATCGTCTTGTCCTTCAACTTCGATGAAACCGAAACCTTTTTCTGAATTAAACCATTTTACTTTACCTTGTAGCATTGTTTTTCCTCCTGTGTGGAATCTAACGTCCACTTTGTATTACTATTCTTGCTAGACAACGATTCATCAAGAGGAAAACACTTTTTAAAGCTACTTCCATCTCTCAATCTTATCCGAACAAAAATAATTAATTCAATTCTAACACTTAATTTTGTTTTAATCAAGGAACTGGGCAACCTTTTATACACAAATATTCGATAATATCCTACATATTTTTCACCGAACAAAGCGGTTAAATAATAAGATATTATGCTCGTTTAAACGGCCACCAGTTTGCTGCACCAAAGGTTTTTACCATCACTGGTATGAATAAAGGGAGCACGATTAACGCGTATAAGAATAAGCCTGTTAAGATGATGGCGGCAATTTGAATAAGGGAAAGCATACCTGATGGAATCATTGCAGCGAAGGTACCACCCAGGATTATAACAGCTGAAATGATGACTGTTCCCATCTTCTTCATTGCCAATAACATCGCTTGACCTACAGATAAATCTTTGTATTCATTAAAGCGGTCCATTAAGAAAATACTGTAATCAACTCCAAGTGCAACAAGGATGACGAATGCAAAGAATGGAACTGCCCAACTAATACCTGTGTATCCCAAAATGTTCACGAAAATCACTTCATTTATTCCCATTGCCGTATAGTACGTTAATATCAATGAACCAATAATATAAATCGGCATAATAATGGAACGGAATAAGAATACAAGAATAATAGATATACCGATTAACATTAACACAACTGTGCGTGAGTAATCGTTATTAGACATCGTGTTTAGGTCGGCATTCGTACTAGTTATTCCGCCAATTGCCACCTCGGCATTTTCAAGCTTTGTATCTTTTGTTGCTCTCTCAATTGCTGCATTTACCTCATCCATTTGATTAATTGCCTCATTTGAGTATGGATTACTTGAGGAGATCACATCAAATGTCATGACTTTACGATTATTAGACATATAAGTATTCAATGACTCCTCAAAGTCTTCACTTTCTAAAACATCTTCAGGCAGATAAAAGCCTGCTGAGTCATCTGATTTAGACAAATCAGCTAAGTATTCCTGTGCTGACCCTAACCCAGCTGAAACTTGGTTTAGTCCATCAACACTTTCACTTAGTCCATCTGTTAGCTGGCTCATTTGGCCGTCAAGGTCGCCAAATCCGTCCAAGAGCTGTTGCTGACCATTTGTAACTCCAGCAAGACCATTAGTTAGCTGCGGTATGTTATCCACAATTTGTCCCTGACCATCAGCCAACTGATTTAATCCGGCTTGCTGTTGTTCAATTCCGGCAATTAATTGAGATAAGCCTGTGGAAAGTTCTTTTTGGCCATCCACTAGTTTAGCAAAGTTTGTGTTTGCCAGATTTACACCATTTGAAAGTTCATTTAACCCATTATTTAATTGATCAATAGTACCCGCTAATACTGGTAATTGTTTATTTGCTTCAATAACAGCTTTTTTTATATCTTTATAATCTGGATCATCTTTTAGCGTAGGATAGGCTTCATTTGCTTCTAGATCTCCGAATTTATCTTCAATTGAAGACAGGGCACCTGTTAGACTAGAAACACCTTTACCAACTTCTCCATAGTTTTTATAAAGAGTATGAAGGGTACTTTCAACTTCTTCATATCCGGTTAATAGTTGAGCACTTCCTGCTTGAAGCTCTTCTGCTCCTGCCTTTGCTTCTTCTAACCCTTTTTTAATTTCTGTTGAACCAGCTGATCCTTGACGAATACCATCTTCAATTTTTGCAAGGTTTGTTTGAATTTCAGACATTCCTGAATTGATTTTCGTCGTCCCTGTGATCAGCTCGTTAATTCCGTCTGTTGCATCTTTCAATTGTGGTGAAGAGTTTGACAACTCACTTTCAGCTTCAGCAAGTCCTTCACTTATTTTCCCGATCCCCTCGTTTCCTTCTCCAAGACCTTCTTCAAGTGTTTCTACTTGTTTTGAAACATAGAAATCTTCTATTTTCTCTCCAGTTGGCCTCGTCACAGAACGAACGGAATCAACAAGATCAACCTTTTCCAGCTCAGTGCTAATCGTTTCTGCCAAAGCAATGTATTCAGTTGAATTCATTTCTTCATCATTTTTTAATACAACTTGTGTTGGCATAGATTCACCAGGACCAAAGCTGTCAGAAATTGCGTTAAATGCTTTAATAGAATTCACATCAGAACCGATTTCTTCTAAAGAGTTGTAAGATAATTCTCCATCATAGGTGATTAAAAACGGCACACATACTGCTGCTACGACTAACAAAGCAATGAGTGGTCTTGTTAATGAAAACCTGCCTACAATTTCCCAGAATTTACTATCCTTATGCTCTAATGTGCCTTTTGAAGGCCAGAAAATTTTGTTACCTAATACAGCCATAAAAAACGGTACAACCGTAAACAATGCAATGAGTAAAATAGCTACCCCCACCGCTACAGCTGATGCTGATTGGTAAAGCTTAAATTGTGAAAATCCGATTGCTGCAAAACCAATCATAACGGCTACACCGCTAAAAAACACTGTTCTTCCAGCATTACGATAGGTTTCAATGATTGCGTCTACAGTGCTCTCTCGATGGGAGAGCTCTTCTTTAAACCGACTAAGAAGAAGAATACAATAATCTGTTCCAATTCCAAACAATACGGCTACCAAGAAAATTTGTGTAAAGTTAGAAATTGGAAAATTAACTACATCAACAAGAATCGAAACAATGGATTGTGAAGCCAAATACGTAAGTCCAACTGTAATTAAAGGAATAATAGGTGCTATCACGGATCTAAATACTAATAATAAAACACCAAGAATAAAAACAACTGTTATTCCCTCCGTTTTCTTTAAACCCTCTTGTGAACTAGTCATCACATCCTGATCAATCATCCATCCGCTTGTGTAGTAATGTTCAACATTTACATCTTCAATTATCTCATACAATAATTCTGAGATTTCACTACCTTCACGATCATTTCGGTTTATACTAATCGATGCTAGTATCGTCTTACCATCATCAGAAACAAGCTGTTCCTCCAATGCTTCTTCATTAAAGTGAGTGAGGATATTCTCTACATCTAATTCTTTATTTTCCTCCAGAAGGCGAATGGCTTTCTCTGCCTCTTTCATTTCTTCATTTGTTAGCTTTTCCTTATTATGAAAGACAAGGGCAGCTGTTATTTCATCACCAACACTATCTTGTTCTTGAACTTCATTTAAGATCTCTTCAGCTAAAGATGAAGAGTAGCCTTCGGGAACACTAATTTGTCCCTTTTCACTAACGAGGTCACCCATATTAGGCGCTATTAATAACAGACCAACAACAACTGCAATCCAGCCAATAATAACGAACCATTTTCCTTTAATTATTGCACTCACAGTTATTCCTCCATTTTACAATCTTTTAAATTATCTAATTGCTCATTTAACTTTTCATATGTCTCAATAAACGATTCAATTTCTTTTTCATCAAAGCTTGTGATAAAGGATTCCACAAGCTTATGAATTTTTTCTTCTGTTTTTTCAAATAATACTTTACCTTTATCAGTTAAGGTTAGATAAATAACACGACGATCGCTCTCATCACGTGTTCGCTTAATCAATTCTTTTTCTGTTAAACGATTAACAATAGCGGTAATTGCACTTTTCTTCACATCAAAAACCTCAGCAAGCTCAGTAGATGTACATGTACCGGCTTTATGTATATAACGAAGTGTGTAATGCTGGTCATTCGTAATTGTGTCACCTATGCTCTCTTTAATAAGATTTTCTGCTTTTTTTGTCACTGCAAAACTAACATTGACATACCGATTTATTAAATCTTGTATCAAAATTTCATTCATTGGATATCAATCCTCCAAAAAGTAATTAAACAATTTAACTATTAACGCGTTTAACTATAAAACGACTTAACCTGCTTGTCAATACATAATCATATTCAACGAGAAACAAAAAATTCTCTATCTCTGATTCTGTTTCAGGTCTCTGAGGACACGAAAAAAAGAAGGAGTTATATCTCCTTCTCGGCTTTCACATGTTCAATTGTTTCTATTGCGGATTGCAAATATTGCTTATATTTAATTGCTTCATCTGATTGATGTGTATGTAGTGCCTGTTTTATTCTATTAAAATTATCTATTAGATGATCTTCTTTCATCCCCCGGGATGTTAACACATTATTCAGCCAAAGAGCATAGTCAGTAAAAATCTTTACCTCATTAAGAGAAAAGGCTGTGTCGAGATGGTTAAAATGATGATGATTATCTTCCCTACATTTATTTTTGCCAACTTCTCCATATTTTTCAACTAACATTGGAAAAGCCTCATAAATCCCCTCAACTACTTCATCAATAATAGTTTCTCTAATTTCCTTTTTCATTCCGCCACCACATTAAACCTTTGTACAATTGGCTTAATCGCAGCCAACTCTTGATCAGGATAATTCTTTTCCAATTCATGTACTTTTTTATATGCATCACTTGTTACCCAATTTACATAGTCTTGCTTCGTTTCCCATATAATTTGTACAGTTAATTCACCTGGCTTGACTTCATTTTGTAAGAGTTGAAATGATGTAAAACCATCATATTCATCGACTAATTTAGATCTTGTCTGATAAATCTGAATAACCTCTTCCACCTTCTTTGGCGGAACATGGAATGTTGAATGAACGATGTACATGTGAAAATCTCCCTGTCTTTAAATTATTTTGTCTACTTTTCATTATAGATCAAGATACGATAGGAGAAAACCGATATCCTTTCCTCTTAAACACATCATACTCTGCGAATTTTAAGAAATACTAACACTACTATAGAAAATGGAGGTTATTATAGTGGAAAAAATGCCCTTAACTTCAATAACAAGTGGAATGGGTTTTGAGGTTTTACCAGATGTTTATTGTTTTACTGTTCAAATTGTTAATATCATTTTTATCGGGAACCCTAGAGAATCTAATGAATTTATTTTAATAGACGCAGGTATGCCCGGTTCAGAAGGGGTTATTTTAGCAGAGGCAAAAAAAAGATTCGGTGAAAACTGCCGTCTCTTGGGAATTATCCTGACTCATGGGCATTTCGATCATGTTGGTGCATTGAACGAATTACTGAGAATATGGGATGTTCCTGTATATGCTCACCCTCTCGAACAACCGTACTTAACAGGAAAAAGTGATTATCCACCGCCAAATACAAAAGCAGAAGGTCTTGTTGCAAAAATGTCCCCGTTATTTCCAAGGCATAGCATAGATATAAGCTCTCATTTAAGGTTATTCAATGGTGATGGAAGCATACCATGTTTACCAAACTGGCGTTTTATTCACACTCCTGGTCATACACCTGGGCATGTTTCCTTATTTAGAGACAATGACAAGGTCTTAATTGCCGGAGATGCGATAACTACCGTGGAGCAGGAATCTTTATATGAGGTTATCACACAAAAACAGGAAATGCATGGACCACCGGCATACTTCACCCTTGATTGGGAAGCAGCCGAGCAATCAGTGAAAAAAATTGAGACCCTTCATCCCGAAATCGCTATTACCGGACACGGTCTGCCTATGACCGGAAATGAACTACAAAGCAATTTACGCATTCTAACAGACAACTTTGTACTCACGGAAATTCCTGAAAACATTAAACAATCAGGTGATATTACGTTATTGTAGGAAAAATACATTTAAAAGTAAGAATTCACCATTTTGTTTCTATCTTTGATTGCACCACCATACAATATGATATGACAAATTCCTTAGGAGGGTCATCATGATTGTTATTGGTAACCGTGTGGTGGATGCAAACATATTAAAATCCTCCGGTTTTCCACCCGAAAAAAATGAAATGATCGACAAAATGAGCCGTTATCAAGAAAATTATTCTTTTTTAAATAGTCAGCATTTTGAATTCACCCTGAACCTCCGATACAGCATCATACAAGCCGCTCGTCATTTATTAGCTAGTAAAGCAAAGTTCGCAACCTTTGAAAGAGCTAGATGTAATGAACAGTATTGGCATTTAACAGAGCAAGGTGGATTTAAACTAAGAGCAGGGATAAACCCTTCCGTTGCCATATCAGATATTTTTCACAATGGACGAGAATATGCATTTGAATGTGCGACTAGTATTATCATTATCTTTTATAAGGCTGTACTCGACTCGATTGACGTTTCCCAATTTAATCGTATTTATCAAGGCATATATCTGCGTGACTGGCAAACTGATAATGACTTGCCGATTTTTACCCGACGCGGAAATGATTATATTCCGGGGGATTGTTTATACTTTGATAATCCACAATTTAATCCCCAAACCCCCCAATGGCAAGGTGAAAATGTTATCGATTTGGGAAACGATCTTTACTTTGGTCACGGTATTGGAATAAAAACTTCTGATGGAATTATTGAATCCTTAAATAAACGTCGAAAGCCATACCCGACAGAATCTGCTTTTCTTCTATCACAAGTTACAAGACTCGATGATCAATATCTCTACCGTTTTTCACTTTCAAGGGAAAATCTGATTACTCAATTTATTGATACAAGAACAATTGTTGGAAGGATTGGTTCGCAAAAGTATTATATCTAGAGTTACGCTAAAAAGCACCAGTTTTAACACCGGTGCTTTTCGTCATTGATGTTGCTATTTTTCTTTTCTGCTTTTAAATAATAAAAACATGATGAATGTTATGAAAAGGGAGAAACAGGTATATATGATGACCCATATAAAAAATGTTTCATTAAAATAGAGTAACATCAAAAAGGAGAAGAGGACAAAGATAAGCGCTGGTGGTACATATATTTTCCTAGTAATGATATACCCAACAATGGAAGTTATGAAGACAACCCCAGCGAAAATAAAAAGGAGAGTATACAATTCCATATGTCACCTCATAAGCGTACTGCTCTTACATTCCTCTCATTTTACCATAAAAAAAGTATTGCACCCATTCATCTAAGCCAATTCACCTATTTGTCATAAACTTTACTTATTTAGACCAGCAGCTCTTTAACATCCTTTGAGATAGAAATTTCGTTGTCTCGGTCCATCAAATTCACAGAAATAAATACCTTGCCATGTTCCTAGCAAAAGATTCCCTCCTGAAACGATAACCGATTGGGATGCTCCAACCGTACTTGCCTTCATATGAGCTGCTGTATTTCCTTCCGCGTGAAGATCCTTCACAACTTTCCACGGGAACATTTCATCAAATCGTCTTATCATATCCGTCTTAACATCCGGATCCGCATTTTCATTAATTGTTATTCCTGCAGTCGTATGCGGACAATATACAAGTACTTGGCCATCTTTCATTTGCTGCTCATTAACAAAAGCTTGGACTATATGAGTTATTTCGATCATTTGGTCGCGTTGATGAGTCTCAATCGTATACTTCTTTAACATCTAGACCACACCTCTCATTGGAAATCTATCCCTAGTATATACCATTAAAATTGGGATTTAAAACATATTCCGTAATTGGCTTAAGTCATTTTATGTTACTTGTTATCATCACTTTCTTCTTCACTTGGAATGAGGATTTGTCCACTCCAATCCTTTTTCAATAATGTTTGAAGAATGAGTTTCGAGAGCTTACTTGGCTGATAAGGTTTAATTAAATACTCATTCGCGCCTAAGGCTAAACCTTTCTCCTTTTCATCCAGTGCAGTAGATATAAAAATCGGGATCGATTTTACTTCTTCAATACCTTTTAACTGTTTAATCATTTCCCAGCCATCAATCCCTTTTTCTTCCAATAGGATATCAAGAACAATCGCATCAGGCCGCTCTATTTTTATTGCTTCTAAAGCAGACTCTCCATTACTATAGGCTTTAACATGTAAATGACTTTCTTCAAGTTCTGTTTGTAGTAAACTAGACAGGCTGCTGTCATCTTCAACAATAATGACATTCACCTTTCCTTTCTTCGATGGAACATCTTGGTTATTTTTTGAATGCTCTCTATTTCCCATAACTAACGGAAAACTGACTGTAAAGGTACTTCCCTTTTTAAGTGCAGATTGAACAAATACATCCCCATCATGGGCCTTCATGATTTCTTTAACAATTGCAAGACCTAAGCCTGTTCCACCAATCCTTCTCCGATCAGAATTATCCACTCTAAAAAACTTGGTGAATAATTTATCAATCGCTTCTTCTGGTATGCCCAACCCTTCGTCTTTTATCGATATGTTTAAATTTGCACCTTCTTCATAAACTGTAATCAGTATGTTTCCTCCATTTGGAGAATACTTAATTGCATTACTTATTAAATTCGTAAAAACTTGGAAAATTTTATCTTTATCACCTAAAACACAAGTATTAGAAGTTTGTACATCGTACTGGATTGAATGACTTGGATGATTCACTTGATGTGTTTCAACGATATGGGAAATAAGAGGAACAATATCATCAAACTTTTTATCATAGGTTTGTTTACCGGCTTCCATTCGTTGAACGTCTAAGAAGTCATTAATAAGTACAGTCAAGCGTTTTGCTTCTTGGTAAATTGTTGTTAAATATTTCTTTTGCCGATCAGGTTTTAACTCTCTATTCAACATTAATTCTGTAAAACCAAGAACACTTGCTAATGGTGTTCGTAATTCATGGCTAACTGTACTTACAAACTCAGATTTCATAACATCGACTTCATATTCTTTTGTAATATCACGATGGACAACGACCGTTCCGAATTTCTCCCCGTCTCGTGCAAGTGGTTCACAGTATAGCTGAATGACTCGATTAGTTGGGCTATGTTGATGGTAAACAAACGATTGACGCTCTATTTTACCTTGAATCAAGATTTGGTCAAAAAACTGTTTTAGTTCATGGTGATTTTCCACTTTTTCCAATATCATGTTCAACCAATTTTTATAGGAGCTCTGAATCATCATTTCTCTTTGGCAATCAATCATGTTACACATCTTTGTATTAACCTGTAGGACAGTACCATTTACATCAATTAACTGAATACCCTCATTAATTGTATCCAGAATATCCTGAGTCAATTGACGTTCCCCTTCAGATACTTCAAAAATTTGAATTTTATCTAATGAAATCGCAATTTGTTTACTTAAGCCATTCAATTCTCCTAATTCATCATCAGTGAAATCTTGATCTAATCTCGAATACACCATAACAGCTTCCATGAGTCCAGAAGAGGATAAAACAGGCATATAAATGTCATAGCAATAAGATGCTTGAGTATGAAACCCTTTTTCTTCCTTTTCACATTTTCGTTTAATGATAAAAGGCTCTCTTTTCTCCTCTAGCCTGATCATTAAGCCTGAATCCAGGTGTGTAATAAATTGTTTTACCCCTTCTTCTGATACTCCAAAGCTTGAATGTGGCAGACCACGGCTCAACAGGACTATTAAGCCTTTATCTGCCCCAATTACTTCACACATTGTTTCAACTATACTCTTTAATACTTTCTCTTTATCAAGTGAGTTTGCTAGTCCATTAACTAAATCATTACGGCGTTTAAGGTCAAGCTCTCGTTTTTGAGTTGTCTCTAAAGCTTCTTCTAGCTCAGTTTGTTGTGCTTGTAACTCATCCTGCTGAGCATGCAACTCCTCATTTTGTGCGCTTAAATCCTGTTCTTTGTCCTGAATGCTTTTTGTCATTTTTTCAAAGGCTATAGAAAGCAGACCAAGTTCATCTTGACGGTTTGTGGTGTCAGTGAAAATTATTGGGTTACCTTCCGTAATTTCACCAGCAGCGACCGTTAATTTTTCAAGTGGATCTCTTATACTTACAAGCATTCTTCTCGTGAAAGTAGCCATACTAAAGATTAATAAAAAAAGCAAAATTCCAAATACGACCTGGCTTATGAATATTTTATTATTGTGAGTATCATGAAGACTCGAAAGCTGCTTCTCTAGACTCTCAGTGTAATCCTTGAAGTTTGCTTGATATAACCTAATTGTATCTGAAGCATTTTGATCTATTGCTATTTTATAAACTTCTTCATATTGTTTATTATCATAGAGCTCTTTTGATTTTGGCATAACGTCTTTAAAATAATACTCAAGAAACCCGTTAGTTTGTTGCAAAAACAGTTCGTCTTCTTCATTTTCAATTACATCTTTTAACTGTGATATACTTTCCTCTACTTTTGTTTGTTGTTCAAGGACCTTATTGTAATATGTTTCCTTACCATTGTATGCAAAATAACCCCGCATTTCGGATATGGCTAGGTTGAACGAATAATCCAACTCTGATGCAATATAATCCTTTTGTTCCAAGCTATCATTTACATTTTCAAAGTTTTCATTAATGGCTGCTTGGTAGATCATTAATCCTGTCATCAATAAAGTAAAAGCTAAAATAATCGAAATCGTCAACAAACTAAATTGCCTTGCTAAACTTGTTTGTAAATATTTATTCAGCTTCACCTAAAATCTCCTCGATTCTTTCAACAAGCTGAATGGGGCTAAATGGTTTTGACATAAAAAAGTCAGCACCAGCTTCCAACACCTTTTGTTGATCTGCTGTTTGACTTTTTGCACTTAGCATCATAATTTTTGTTTGGATTTGATCTTTTCGAATCATTTCGATTAATTCCAAGCCTGTGTATACAGGCATCATATAGTCAAGAAGAATAAGATCATAGTCATTTTGTCTGATCAGCTCGTAAGCCTCTTCCCCATCACAAGCTTCATCAATGAGATACCCTTCATCTTCAAGTGTATCTACTACAAGCATGCGTAGCACTTCTTCATCCTCTGCAAGTAATATCCTTTGCATCTTAAGTCTCTCCTTTGTTAAAAATCTCAGACTCGAGTATTGCTCATATCGAGTCTGAGATTTTCTGCATTACTGTCATTTTATCCTTCCAAATGCTTCTTGTAGGTAATCATAGGATTTTTTTAGTCGTTCGTGGTAGATTGGTTGGTCCCAATTATCCCATGTATACTCAATCCAGTCACCTTTTGCAGATGGAATTTGCTGTACAGCTTCATTGTTTTTGCTTGAAACCACTATTTTGGCAAAAATAGAGTCAATTGTTTCCGAGTTCTCTTCTAAGGGTTTCCCCGACCACAAATCACCTGTAATTTCTTTCTGACTAGGGTCTTTTACATTCAACATTAGCCATGGCAAGCGGAGTTCAAGTGTTCCATCTTTAATATAGAAATCCGCTAAAGAATTAGAATTTTCCATTTCCGGATTGCCAATACCATATGTTAGTTTCCCCGTTTCATAGTCTGAAAAAGGAATAGTAAGTTGTCCCTCTTCTTTCTTTATCGTCAATTGCTTATTAAGTGTTAAGCGAATTGGGTGATACACACCATTATTTTTTTTGTTTGCATAATCCTTCATCGGGATCATTTCGAGTAAATTTCCATAGTGATAATAAAACGTGTCGTAATAGCTATCAATTAATACTCTTGAAGTTTTTTCACCCTTAAGCTCTACGACAAAATCAATTCCATCTTCCTTTACATCTTCTGCACTTGGAATAGTCGACTGACCTTGTTCGTTTATTGTGTCTAACAGGATAGACGTATTAAATGTCTCAGCGTCCCACTCGTTTTCATCATAGTCAATACGGATAAACAATCCTTGTTCATCACCAGACATAAATACATTTTTAATGAGATCCTGCTCTTTAACCTCTAAAACCGGTTGTTCATTTCGTTTCTCCCAATCTGAGGTTTTTCCATCAATAAGAAGTTGCTTTTCTTCTGTATCAGGGTCAAAACTCAACAAACCAAAATGTTGTTCATTCGTTTGAATATTGTCCCAGAATGGTCTGCGGTTTGGATTATCATAATCCATTGTGTTCCACGTTCGTTTGAACCACTCATCCTGCCATGCAAACACAAGTCCTCCGGCCATTCCTTCTTCAACAATATCTTCATATAAAGAAACGAGATATTGACCCTGCTCTTGTTCTGAATGATGACCCTGGTCATATCCATAAACATTTTCATGTGTTAACCCTCTGGATGCCGGCATGCCATACTCAGCTACTACTACCGGCATTTCGTGATGTTTTTTCATATCATGCAGATACCCTGCATAGTTGTTCTTATCACCGCGATGATCAACATAGTTCACGTACTTTTCTTCATAATTTAAGAAATCCGGGTAGTACGGATAAATATGATAAGACGCAAACATACCTGGATAGAAGGTTTCCTTCGCCTTAATATGGTTTGGATTTACCGATACCATATCTTCCTCTTCACTAGGTTCAGCAGGATGCTCTAATAAGTCTGTTGTTACCCAGTTTGTAAAACTCATCGGATGCTGCCAGTTATAGGTGTCCGCCTCATATGTTGCCGTATAATCCATCATTTCAGCTAGCCATACTTCAAAAGGTGATGAGTCTGAGGTTGTAAAGTACTTTCCATCATAGCTTGTTTTATCTGGATATTTTTCATTAGTCCTCACAACAGCTTTAGGATCCCACTCAACCCCAATAACCCAGCCTAATAAATACGGAGACACGTCATGTACATATTTCCCGCTTGCATGCCCAGCTCTTTCTTTGATATCAGCATTTCCGTGAATGATATCAATTGTTCGTTGTATCTCTGCTTTAAAGTCATCCATTACTTCTGAATCATATGCTGTCCTCTGCTTTTTCTCATCAAAAAAGACATCTTCATTAACCCATACTCCATGAAATAAATAGATTGGATCTTCCCGACTCCTGTTATGTTCATACAAAGCTTGATAAAATGCAGGTGGATGAATCGTGTATACACGAAGCGCATTGGCATTCATTTCACTTATTTGGTCAAACCATCTTGCATATTCTTCCTTTGTTATCCCCGTTTCTCCCGGGAAAGTGCCTGGTTTAGCAATTCCCATATTCACTCCTTTTATTAGCATATCTTCCCATTTTCCATCTCTATATAGTTGAAGATATTCATCACTCGCAGCACCAGTCAGTTTTATACCATCTTTTGTAAGAATTTCAGGTTCAACGAGTATATCTTTCTGGGTAGTGGCAGAACCCTTCTCATTCGTTAAAATTTCCGTCATTAACGGTACATAAGCTTTCCAAAAGAAAGTGTCTGTTCTCCCGTCTTGTTCAAACGAAAATAATTTTTGCCACCATGACAGCCCATTCATTTGATAAATACTTGGAACCTTCTCTTGATCAACAAAATCACCTGCAAAGTAGTAGGTATCATAAAATTGATTTTGATGATGAATAACGGCAGGGAATTGAGTTGGAATCTCATAATCTTCTAACTTTTGCTTTCCACTATCTGTTAAAGGTAAATCAAACGTTGCTTGGACCTCTTCCTCATTTCTGGCATTCACAATATCAAACCAATAATTATACTGAACAGCCTTTTTTATATGAAATTGTTTTTGTCCATTGTCTGTTAATTGAAACAAAGCATGGTTTTCTGCCATATCTTTATCAGTTAACACAACAACCTGATCTTCTTCATTAACAAAAACAAAGCCATTACCTTCATAGTCAAAAGGTTCATTATATTGTGTTTCATAGTTTTGTTTTACCCAGACAGGCACTTCTCCATTAGTTAAATCATGAAAATACCTTCCCATCCAGCCAGTCCATTCCAAATTCAATAATTGATAAAACTCCGCTCTGACATTCTCCTCAGTCGGAGAACCAAATGTATTAAACTCTGCAATTAAAGTTTGATTATTTTCAATTAATGAGTCATTTAATGATTGAATCTCCTCTTGTGTTATACCTCCATATAGAAGCTCTGAACGCTTCCCTTCCTTGTTACCGCTCATATATTCATCCTCATAAACGCCATACCCATCTGCAAGATATAAAATATCATAAGAGGATAAATCTTTTGGTAGCTCTCGGGTAAGGAACTCCGGAGGATTGTCAGTTGGGACAAAACCTACATAATCCTCTTCTTGATCATAATTGTCTGTTCCATCCTTCTTTAACTTTAAATGGTTAAGAATCCAGGTCAATCCTTTATGTTCACGGTAAGATTGATCTGGTACCGTTTTATCAATTATAAGTACGTTTAGATTTTGACTTGCTTTTAATTGCCATATCCAAAAAGGAGATGAGAATATAATAAGCAGCAGTAGAACTCCCACTGTTAGGAATACATTTTTTTTAGTCATTTGACACACCTTTTCTTACCATTTCTCCCCAACCTTTTTTCCCAATTATCATCTCTATCATTCCTTCGACCCTCCATATAACTGTAAGAGGACGGTACCAGAGTGTTTCTGTCATTGAAACTAGAAAAAGAATAACAAAATGCTTTACTTTTGGATATCTTTCCATACTCCACTCTTCAAGTAAAACAGATGCCATGGAATAAATAGATCCATAAATAAGGGAGAGAAGGAAAAAGATAATGGCGAACTCTAAATATATACTGCCTGTAAATATAGAAATAATTAATATGAAATAACCGATTAACTCGATTAATGGTCCTAAAAACTCAACAAAAAAGAAATAAGGCATTGAAAACATTCCTATTGACCCGTACTTTGGATTAAACATTAGTTTTCGATGTTTCCATAGACTATCAAATAACCCCTTGTGCCATCTTTTTCGTTGTCGCCGTAAAAATTTAATAGACTCTGGAGCTTCAGTCCAACAAACTGGATCTGGTACATATATAATTTTCTTATTCGCCTTTTTTTCTTTAATTAATCGATGAAGACGAACAACTAACTCCATATCCTCCCCAACAGTATGAGCATAGCCTCCTGCTTCAATCACCCATTTCTTTGAAAAAACACCAAAAGCACCTGACACAATGAGCAGCAAATTGTTCTCACTTAATCCGACTCTACCTGTTAAAAATGCCCTGAGATACTCGATAATTTGCATAATAACTAGTGGTTTTCTCGAAAGCTCTACGTTAACGAGTTCACCGTTTTGGATGTCACATCCATTGGCAATTCTTACACTACCTCCCGATGCAATCACTTCATCATCAGATTCAATTATCGGTTTTAGAACTTTCAGGAATGCATTACGCTCGATAATTGAATCTCCATCAAGAGAGCAAAAGTACGGATATCTTGATAGATTAATTCCAGCGTTTAACGCATCTGCCTTCCCTCCATTTTCTTTGTCAATAACGATTAAACTCGGGTAGATTTTGGATTGATAAATTCCTTTTACTTTCTTCGTTTCCAATTGCTTTCGTATAACACGATTTATTTTCACCATTTGGAAACGATCGATTAGCTTTTCTAAGGTATCATCTTTTGAACCATCATTAATGATGATGATTTCATATTCAGGGTATTCAATACTGATCAATGAACGTATACTCCCATAAATTCCGGCTGATTCATTATAAGCAGGAACAAGAATGGATACCGGTTTGGTAAACTCTGATTGCAATAATTCTTCATAAGGCTCAATCTCGTCAAGTTCATATGTTTTTCGAATATGGAAAAGAGAAATGATTAACATCCCACCATAAACTGCAATAATCAAAACCATATAAATGACAATAACCCAACTGCCGACAACTAAGAAATTAGACCAATTAATCATCATCACCGCTCTCTTTACTAATCCATTCCTGGGCCATATCCCTGGCAAATTCATCTGTTGTTTCGTCTACTACTCTCTTTAATCTACTAATTCCACCTTTGAATTGCAGAATAGCTTTAGCAGCCTCGGCTCGAACAACATACTCTTGATCTGATAGTAAGGTAATAAGTTGAGATTCAAAAATACTTAACCTCCTTACTCCAGCTACTTTTGCAGCCATCATGCGTACCTGCCAACTTAATGATGAAAAAAAGGCACCTAACATCGTTTCATTGATCGGTGCACCTGTATAGGCGTAGGCTTTTAATGTTCGTATTTTGATTTCTTCATCATTACGTTGAAGCAATTTTTCAAGGAGAATATGGTGATGCAAATATTGTTCTTTTCCAATCGTTTCAATAATCATATATTGTGTTTGCTTAGGTAATGTATCAAAGTCATTGACTAACTTATTAAAGGATTCCTCTTCCAAGAGAGAAAGAATAGATAACAAAGCAAAATCAGAAATAGTTGCATCTATTTCTTTCAAATAATCAACTATTTTTTGATCATTAAATTTAGC
Organism: Metabacillus niabensis; assembly: GCF_020524345.1. Classification (GTDB taxonomy): domain Bacteria; phylum Bacillota; class Bacilli; order Bacillales; family Bacillaceae; genus Metabacillus; species Metabacillus niabensis_B. The sequence goes on along the minus strand of NZ_JAIVLH010000014.1, from coordinate 158,633 downwards.
AAATAACCTTAGTATTTGAATTTTCTCAGGGACTGTTATGTTTTCTTTTCTATACAAATCGTGCAATATGTCAATCAAATGATCCATGTAAAAATCTTCAATCGAATATAGAGCATTCATTCTTAAGCTCCATCGCTTTTTCTTTAATTTATCCACGATGTATTTTGTTAAATACCTTTTAGCAAAATCACTTATTCTTTGCTTAATATCTTCACTATCCAATACATCCGAATACTCATTAAGTAACTCTATTAGCGCAACAAATTTTTCCTGACTTCCACCTGGATTTAAAGGACCCTCATTGCCTGATTGTAAAAAATGAAACATATCTAAACGATATGTTTCTTTAAACCCCTCAATTTTTTTTCTCGATTCATTACGAATTTTCTTTTGAATAACCAAGTATAAGAATAGACTTAACAGAAGGAAAAACAACCCAAGAAAAAAGATAAAAAGAAAACTGAGACTTACTTCAATCATATTATTTCATCCTCTTAATTAAATGACCTAAACGTGTTTCAAGCTCTAAAAGCTTAAATGGCTTTGTAATATAGTCATCCGCCCCTAATTGCAAAGCCCTCGTGATGTCATGTTCGCTCTTACGTGAAGTTAACATCATTACGGTAAATCGCTCTTGATACGAAAGCCCCCTTAGCTTCTGTAACACTTCTAATCCGTCCATTCTAGGCATCATACCATCTAAAATAATTAAATATTGCTCCTGATTATTCAGATGCCAATCTGCTTCAATAAATTCCATTCCATCTTTAAATGTCTTAATATCAACGGTGAATCCGTCCGTAAATTTGCTTTTACTAATTAAATCCTCCAGCATAGTTCGAATGATTGGATCATCATCCACGATCCCAACATGAATTGTTTTCTTCTTCACTTCTTTATAATCAATAGCTGATACCTTAATTTGATTTCTCCCGGCCTGTTTTGCTTCATAAAGGGCACCATCAGCAATTTCAATATTTCTTGTTATATCCGTTTCATTTAATTGGACTTCATGTATCCCTGACGAAAATGAACAATAAAACTCTTCCTCATTTGCTTCAAAAGGTATGTTAGAAAAATCCCTTAAAATTCTTTCTAGTACCATCCTCGCTTCATTGGCTTTTGTCTCTGGAAGAAGGATTATAAATTCTTCTCCGCCATATCGGATAATAATGTCATTAATCCGCAACCCTTTTCTTACCGTATCAGCAAACGTCGCTAAAACCTCGTCTCCTACAATATGTCCGTATGTGTCATTTACTTGTTTAAAGTGATCAAGATCCAATAAAGCGATACAAAATGATACTCTCCTTCTTTTCAAGCTACTTACAAAACGGTCATACGTTTGCGGTAAAAACTTACGATTGTATACTCTTGTTAATTCGTCAATCAACATGACATTATCAATTGCTTGTTTTCTCTCTAATTGACGATTTATTCGGACAATAAACTCTTCAATGTCAATTGGTTTTTGAATAAAATCATCTGTACCTAATTTATAGCTTTTCATTCTTGTCTCTTTTGAATGATCATTGCTGATCATAATTGTTGGTATAAACTGCTGCTTCATCTTTTCTTTAAGTTGTACCAGCACGTCCAACCCATTTTTATCTTTCATGTGAATATCGATAATGACACAATCCGGATTTAAATCATAATAAGAGTTGATCGCACGTTCAGGATCAGCTACAGCTATGACGATCCAACCATGTTTTTCCAAATGATCCTTTACGTACATTAACATCGCTGTGTCATCATCTATAAGTAAAATTAGTTTTTTATCTTCAAATTCACTTTTTCTCTCAATAATTTCATCAATATTGGAATATTCCTCATAATAAATAATGGAAATAAGAGGTAGTAGAAAAGCTTGTAACTCTTCTTTTTTCCACACTCTTTCTTCATCAAAACTTATTTGATCCATAAGCTTTCTTGCCATATCACCAGCTACTGTAAATCCAATCGTAGAAGCTGTTCCTACAATTGAATGCAAAAATCGATATACTTCTTTATGTTGAATAATTTCCTTTTCATTAAGCCATGATTCAAGTTGCTTCCTTACGTTTTTTACCAATAATTGAAAATATTTATTCATTGGCCTCTCCCATTTAATCACTATTTTTTTCTAAAATCTTACTTTTCAATGATGAGAATGTATCATATAATGGACAATTTTACTAGAAAAAACTTTCTATTTTGACAAGTTTCGACTTTTGTCCTACTCATTCAAGATGTTGGGTCTCATTATTCTCGATTTCCTTGGGAAAAAATCGCTATAAACTTAACTAGTTGGAGCAATGATAAAAGTGCAGCAGCTACATATGTTAAAGCAGCAGCATTTAAAACTTTACTTACACCCCGTTCCTCTGCATTTGTTATATAACCCTCAGAAATCATTAACTGCTTTGCTCTCGAACTTGCATTAAATTCCACTGGAAGTGTAACAAGCTGAAACGCAACCACAGCCGAAAAAAAGATAATGCCTAATCCAATTAAATTAAAACTTCCTAATAAAAATCCGCCTAGCAATAAAAATGGAGCAATACCGGATGTGAAATTAACAATAGGAAACATTTTATGACGAAGTACGAGTGCTCCATATGCCTCACTATGCTGGATTGCGTGACCAACTTCATGAGCAGCAACAGATACAGCGGCTATTGATTGGCTGCCATAGACTGAATCCGATAGCCTGACGGTTTTTCTCATTGGATCATAATGATCTGTTAATGATCCTCTTATATGTTCTACCGGTACATCATATAACCTATTTTGGTCTAATAAATGTCTGGCGATTTCAGCACCTGTCAATCCTGAGGATGCATAGACTCCAGCATATTTCTCAAAACTCCCTTTCACCCTGAATTGAGCCCATAATGAAAGACCAAAAGCAATGATAATTAAGAAATCCAATGGATGAAAAAACATCGTAATTACCCCTCCTATAAATCGTAATCATTAATTATAGTTTGGGCAAAAGCCATATTTCTACCATAGAAATTTAATTTCCATAAATTTCGCAAGCTAAATCTAAATGTGTACATACTAAACTTAATTGTGTAGGATGATCGTCTTTTAAAGGAAGTGAAACAGCTTGAAATTAAATGAAGAAGAAAAAAAACTTTTAAGCGAAGCGATAGATAAAATGAACGAAGGATTAGATACGTTTATCGGATTTTATAATGACTCTGAAGAAGATAAGGGAATAATAGAATTTACCGAAGACACGATTGAAACGATTGAGAAGGCCATAAGTTTCTATGGAAAAGAGGAAGTAACAGCCAAAATCAATACCATTGTAAAAGAAGTATTGTCCTTTATACCGAATCAGAAAGGAGATTCGTAATGGCAAGAACAAATAGAACGATTGTTCAGTGGCTACGGTGGCCAATTCATTACCGAATTACCATTGTTGTTCTCCTTATTGTGCTTATATTTGGGGAAATCATTTCACTTGTTGAGCCAGATGAATTTCCCACAATTTTTGATGGAATTTGGTGGGCTGTTGTCACTGTTTCAACTGTAGGATTTGGAGATTATGTACCGCAAACCTATGTTGGCAGAGGGATTGCTATGCTCATGATATTAGCCGGAGCAAGCTTTGTAACCGCCTATTTTGCGAGTGTGTCTACGGCAGCAATAAAAAGGCAGCACTCTTATTTGGAAGGAAGAGTACGGTTCACTGGGAAAAATCATGTTGTATTAATTGGATGGAATGAGAAGGCAAAAGAAATGGTTGAATCTCTTCAAACGGTTAAACCTTTTAAACAAATTGTCCTTATAGATGAATCATTAAAAGAGTCGCCTTTAATTGAGAATGTACATTTCATCAAAGGAAATCCGATACACGATGATACCTTATTAAAAGCAAAGGTGCTGGAAGCTGATGCTGCGATCATAACCGCAGATCAACACAAAAATGAACAAGATGCTGATATGTGTTCTATTCTCGTCTTATTAGCTGTAAAAGGGATTAATCCCCAACTTTATTGTGTTATTGAGATTTTAACAGAACAGCAAACGAATAATGCAACTAGAGCAGGAGCAGATGAAATCATTAAAACCTACAAACTAACAAGTCATTTGATGATGAGCAGCTACCTGGCGAAAAGCGGGTTATCATCTTTTCACTCAGAATTTAACCCGGCCAACGGGAATTCATTCAAAGTCATACCAGCTGATCAATGGCTAATAGGAAAAACCTTCAAAGAAGTAAGTTATGAATTATTGAAAAATGAATCAATTTTAATTGGAATAAAAAGAGGAGATGAAGCAAAAGTAAATCCGCCTCTCTCCTTTACGATTCAACAGGATGATTACTTAATAGTCTTTACCCACTAATCCAATAATTCAGCCTCAAGCTCTTTCACAAGTGCCTTCCCTAAATCAATATATCTTTTAGGGAAGGTTGCATCCTTATCAACCGGCTCCTGAAATTGATCAAAGGAAGCACTAAAGTTTCCAATATGAACATGGTCATCCAAACCAACCTGATATTTATGTGATAAAAGAAAAGGTGTTCCAAGCTTAACTGTTGTATTACGGGAGTCAAGCTGCCCATCTACTGATGTAAAAGGAACCCTTAAAAATTGATAGCCAACTTCTGAATCAATTTTATAATCGAAAGACCCGTGGTCATAATCCCAATTTCCCCCAATATCGTATCCCAAAGGCTTAAGTGTTTGTTCTAAATCGTATAATTGAAATGTTTGTCCTTCTAATCTTGAACGAACCTCAATCATGGCAAACCCTCCTTTTTCTTTAGATTTGCCCAATTATGAAAAAACATGCTTTCGTGCAGCACACAAATTAAAAAGGCCGACAATTACACTTGTCAGCCTTTCGTTATACAAATTATTTTTCTAAACGTTTTTCAAGCTCAGCTTTCTTCTCTTCAAAACCAGGTTTACCAAGCAATGCAAACATATTTACTTTATATGCTTCAACACCCGGTTGATCAAATGGGTTCACTCCTAATAAGTAACCACTCATCGCACATGCTTTTTCGAAGAAATACACTAAGTAACCAAATGTGTACTCGTCCATTTGTGGAATAGATACAACTAAGTTTGGTACACCGCCGTCTGTGTGAGCAAGCATTGTACCTTGGAATGCCTTTTTGTTAACAAAATCAACTGATTTTCCAGCAAGGTAATTTAATCCGTCTAAATCACTCTCTTCAGCTTCAACAATTAGCTCATGGCGAGGAGTTTCAACATTAATAACTGTTTCAAAAATGTCGCGACGTCCTTCTTGAACATATTGACCTAGTGAATGAAGATCTGTTGAGAAGTTTGCGGAAGAAGGATAAATTCCTTTTTGGTCTTTCCCTTCACTTTCACCAAATAATTGTTTCCACCATTCAGCAAAGTATTGAAGGCCTGGCTCATAGTTAATAAGCATTTCGATTGTTTTTCCTTTATTATAAAGAACATTACGTACAGCCGCATATTGGTAGGCAGGGTTTTCTTCAAGCTCTGACTTACCAAAGTCATCACTAGCTGCTGCTGCCCCCTTCATCATTGCTTCAATATCCACTCCGGTAACAGCAATTGGGAGTAACCCTACAGCTGTTAAGACAGAATAGCGTCCACCAACATCATCAGGAATTATGAATGATTCATAACCTTCTTCTGTTGCAAGCGTTTTAAGAGCCCCACGTGCTTTATCTGTTGTTGCATATATACGTTGTTTCGCTTCAGATTTTCCATATTTTTCTTCAAGAAGCTTTCTGAAGATACGGAACGCTAATGCAGGTTCAGTTGTCGTTCCTGATTTAGAAATAACATTGATGGAGAAATCTTTACCTTCTAATAAATCATGAAGATCCTTCATATATGTAGAACTGATGTTATTACCAACAAAGATCACCTGAGGAGTTTTTCTTTGTTCTTTTGATAAAGAATTGTAGAAAGAATGGTTCAGCATTTCAATTGCTGCGCGAGCTCCTAAGTATGAGCCGCCAATTCCAACAACAAGAAGAACGTCAGAATCATTTTTAATTTTTTCAGCACTTTTTTGAATACGTGCAAATTCTTCTTTGTCATAGTTTTTCGGCAGATCTACCCAACCTAAGAAGTCACTACCAGCGCCAGTTTGTTCATGAATAGAATGGTGTGCTACCTTTACAAAGTCACGTAGGTATGTAATTTCATGTTCGTTAAAAAAGGATAGAGCATTAGAGTAATCAAAGCTTACATGCGTCATAACAGTTTTTTCCTCCATTATTCTTCTTATAATATAGCTTAATATCACTTTATCTAAACTAATAAGTTAAATCAAGCAAAGAACTCAAATGTAAGCGTTGTCAGCTTGTTTTATTTTTTAAAAACTTCTTTGTTCTTGATGGTTAGTTTGAGTTTCAGTAAAATGAACCTATTGATAAGTAATTCATTATAAGTATCTTTTGAAAAAGAAAACACGGAGAACCTCCGTGTTTTTTATTTATAACGAAGCTGTTAAAATAGCAACAACATCTTCTTTATTAAGTTTATTAAAGTTTCCAAATTCACCGTTAACCATGGCTTTGTCTGCCATTAAATCCATATTTTCGTCGTTGATATTATAATCCTTTAAACGACTAGGAGCACCGATGCTACTCCAGAATTCACGTAATCGTTCTATTCCTTCTAGAGCAACCGTCCGGTCATCTTTACCAGCTTGATCGACGTCAAACACGTTAACTGCAAGCTGAACAAAGCGAGAGACATTTACATCAAGATTATGCTTCATCCAGTTTGGAAAAAGTATCGCCAATCCACCTGCATGTGGTATATCATATACAGCTGATACCGCGTGCTCAATATTGTGACTTGCCCAATCACCTCGATATCCCATTTGCAGCTGTCCATTTAACGCAATAGTACCAGAATAAAGAATGGTTTCACGCAGCTCATAATTCTCTAAATCCTCAATTAATTTTGGTGCTGCTTCAATAACTGTCTTTAGTGTTGATTCGCAAAAGCGGTCTTGTAATGGAGTATTTTTTGTATGATGAAAATATTGTTCAAAAATATGTGACATCATATCAACAATTCCATAGACCGTATGATCCTTGGGTACCGAAAATGTATTAACAGGATCTAAAATTGAAAATTTAGGAAAAGTGAGCGGACTTCCCCAACCGTACTTCTCTTTTGTTTCCCAATTAGTAATAACAGATCCTGAATTCATTTCTGAACCAGTTGCAGCTATTGTTAAAACTGTACCAAATGGTAAAGCTTCTGTAGGAATATGTTTCTTTGTGACAATATCCCAAGCATCGCCTTCATATTTTGCCCCGGCAGCAATCGCTTTTGTACAGTCAATAACACTGCCTCCACCCACAGCTAATATAAAATCTATGTTTTTCTTTTTACAAATTTCAACTCCGCGATGAACCGTTGACAATCTTGGATTTGGTTCAACTCCGGCTAATTCAAACAATTGAAGATTGGATTTATTTAGTATCTCAACAACTTGGTCATATAGACCGTTACGCTTAATGCTCCCTCCACCGTAAACAAGGAGTACATTCCTTCCGTACTTAGGAACCTCTGCTTCTAATTGCTCGACTTGTCCCTTACCAAAAATAAGTTTTGTGGGATTATAATATGTAAAGTTTTCCATTCATTATCGCCTCCATAATTAGATTATGTAATTTTCAAATTTTCTTGTAAAGAAATGTGCATGAGAAGAAAAAATTCTTGAATAGAAATGATTATTTTTCACAACATAATAATGTAGTTCACAACTAAGGAGGTTGCACATGAGCGCAATTCAACGTATAGCACTTGTACTTACAATAATCGGAGCCATTAACTGGGGGTTAATCGGATTCTTTCAATTCGATTTAGTAGCCGCTATTTTTGGTGGACAAACGTCAGCACTATCAAGAATTATTTACGGATTAGTTGGTATCGCTGGCTTAATCAACCTAGGGCTATTATTTAAGCCTTCTGAAGAAGTGTCAAGAGAACCACGTCCAGAAGCAAGATAAACCAGGTAGAAAAGACTAACACTACGTTAGTCTTTTCTATTTAGGTAAACAAAGGATGTCCCCAATGTATTGGGGACATCCTTTTTACCGTTCATTCTTATTTTTTTACTTCTTCGCGTTTTGATTGCTCAATCCACTCTTCTAGTTTATCCTTTAATGTATTGAAGCCTTGAGGAGTTTCAGTCTCAGCCTTAACAGTTGCTTGACGTTTCTTTGGTTTTTTAGGAGCTTCTTTTTTCTCTTCAACAGGTGCTTCTTGAGTTGCACGGATTGATAAACTAATTTTCCCTGATTTCTCGTCAATTGAAAGAACTTTCACTTGCACTTCATCATTTACATTTAAGTGCTCGTTTACATCCTTAACAAAACCATGTGTAATTTCAGAGATGTGTACTAATCCTTGTGTTTCTTCATCAAGTGCAACGAATGCTCCGTATGGTTGAATTCCTGTTACTTTTCCTGTATGAACACTACCTATTTCAAACTTAGTTGTCATATTTAACACTCCTATTTTTCTTATATTTATATGTCCCAATATACGCAATTAAAAATTATACCACAGCTTAATGCATTTGACAAAAGATTTTGAACTGCTCTCACATTGTAGTATACCCTAAAAAAAGCAACGATGAACCCGTTGCTTTAAAATAGTGACCGATATTCTACTTTTGGAACCCCATCTTCAAGTCGAAGCTTGAGCTGAGCTGTTTCTCCATTGTGTTTAATATAAGTATGCTCTACTCTTTCTCCATCGTGGGTATAAGTCCAATTAACCATTTTCACTTCGTTTGATAAATGTTGAATATCCAAGCCCGCATTATTTATCTCAGATGTAAATTGCTCAAGCGTTGGTACACCAGCATCTGGACCTTTATAAATTAAAGCATATGCCATCTCGTAGTCCTCTGTTTCAAGAGCATGCATATACATTCTCGCTACAACCAAATCAATCGTATTGTTACCAGCAAAAGGACCATCTAATAGCTGATTATTTTCTGATTGTTTATATGCTTCATACGTTTCCATCATTTGGTCTGTCAACGGTAAAAGATTCACACTTAATCCATTTGGAACAACTTTTAAGTTGGATGGAATAAGGGTTTCTACCTCTTGTTTTAAATCATCTGTTAATTGATTGTCTTGATCTCTGAGTTTATTCAAAAAGCTTTGTACAATCTTAGATGTCTCACTGTTAGGATTTGCTGAAATAAAGCGATCAAACTCGTTTAGTGTTTCATCCTCAATATATCCTTGTTCATTTTCAATTGGAGTATTGTTTAACCCGGTCAAATAATACTGAACCCATAGTTGGTATAATGACCTTACTTCATTAAGGTCTTCAAAATTTGGATTTTTTAAGATAATTCCTTCTAAAAGAATGATCCTCTCCTCAAGCTCTTTCCTAGTAATAATTAAAGCACCATCAGATGCGATTTTAGCTCCTTGCAGAATGTCAAGATAACCCTCTACTTCTTTTGACATTTGACCATTAAAAGCTTCTGAGATTTTTGTATAGTCAATCTTAAAATAAATGAATCCTTCACCATCATCTATAAAGATATATCCGATACGTTTCATTTCTTCAACCAAATCAACATATTCTTTAGAGCTGCTGCTAAAATCAGGTGAATTTAACTTCTTCACATATTCTGATATGTTTGTTACTTCTGCTTGATTCTCTTCATAAACTTTTTGCCATTTATCTGTATATCTTTCTTTCAGATATTCAAGTTTTTCAATATATTTGATAATTTCCTCGTCACTCACTTGATTGTCTTCAGTCATGGTACGAAGTAATTCAAATTCTTCGTTAGGGAGAGATACACGTAAATCAATGATTTGCTTTACATTGTCCGAGTAATTTTTCAGCTCAGTTTGCGTTTTGTACGATGTTCGCTCTTCAAATTTTTGAACAGCTTCTTTGGCTTCCTGTACAAATGCATATTGTTCCACATCTTGAAAACCAAGCTTTTCTTCAAGCTCATCCACTTTTCTTTCATAATAACCTCTTATTTCATTGTTGGCAGTATCGACTTCATTCGCTGTTACTGGATTGTTTCCTGGTGTATGTTGAGTTGGTGAATCAACAATTGGATTTTCAGGCTGAGTTAATAGCTGTGTTGCTAGTAGGCCTGCAATAAACAAAACTCCAACAAACGAAGCGACATAAGGTAATGTAATTTTAACTTTACGCTTATATGGTTTTTCTACTTTTTTTACTTCCCCGACAATTTTTTCAACAGAAGAGATCGTTGACATTTGGTCATATGAGTTCTTCAGATTCTTCATTTGTTCTTCAAACAATTTGTCATCCATAAATGTCACCTTCCTTCTTCTTGAACTCTTCTATTACTTTCTTTAGCATTGTTTTCCCTCTGAGAATCCTTGTTTTAACAGTTGATAACGAAATGGCCATTATATCAGCGATTTCTTCATATTTTTTTTCATGAAAGTAAAATAGCACAATTGGAACTCGGTATTTTTCATCCAGCCTTTGAATAGCTAAATGCAGCATCCGGTCTTCTTCATTTCGGATCACTTCTGCTTCTGTTTCAGGATAGTCATCATTTCTAAAATCCTGTTGTATTTTAAATACCTTACGAAGGTTGGACTGTCGTTTCCGAGCAAAGTCTCTTGTGACATTTAAGGTGATTTTATATAACCACGTGGAAAATTTGGCTTTCGTAAATTGATCAAGAAACCGATATACGCGAATAAATACTTCCTGCGTAATATCTTCAATTTCATCCTGTCTATTTCCTAATTGATAGGCAAATTTCTCAACAACGGGATAATGTATCTCTACCAGTTGCTGAAATGCATTCATATTGCCTTGTTTTGCTTTTTTGATTAAGTCATCTTCATTCATGGTTCACTGCCCTCCTCTTTCACTCATTAAACGAATGGATACAGAAATTTGTTGCAAGTTTGAATGGAACTATATTGGAGAAATAAAATGAGGAAAAAACATAAAAATGTGTTTAATACATACAAAAAAAGGGGAATACTATAACCATAAGGCTTTCTAGTATTTCCCCCCCTTTTTTTCTCTATATATGCTGACCTAATTGGGTCAGCATTTTTTTTGCACAAAACGTTGCATTCTTCGCAAAGCTTCTTGGAGTTGCTCTAGGGAAGATGCATATGAGCAACGGATATATCCCTCTCCACTTTCACCAAAGACACTTCCGGGTACAACAGCTACCTTCTCTTCCATTAACAATTCTTCTGCAAATTCTTCTGAAGATAGATTTGTTTTTTGAATGGATGGAAATGCATAAAAAGCTCCTCCAGGCACATGACACGAAAGCCCCATTTCATTTAACGCACTAACAAATAGGTTTCTCCGTTGTCTGTAGCTTTTTTTCATATGCATTACATCTTCTTTTCCATTTTTGATCGCTTCAACTGCAGCATATTGAGCCATTGTTGGAGCACACATCATGGCATATTGATGAATTTTCAGCATAGCACTTAAAAACTCCTGATGTGCTGCCACATATCCTAGACGCCAGCCTGTCATCGCAAAACCTTTTGAAAAACCTGAGACAAGAATTGTACGTTCAGCCATACCCTCGATTGAAACAAAGCTTGTATAAGCTTCATCGTATGTCAGCTCTGCATAAATTTCATCTGAGATGACCAATAAATCATGTTTTTCAATAATACTAGCTATTTTTTCAAGGTCCTCTTTATTGAGAACTGTTCCAGTTGGATTGCTCGGGGAACACAAAATGATCGCTTTTGTTTTTTCTGTAATAGCTTTTTCCAGATCTGATGGCTGTAATTTAAATTCCATTTCTCCACTTGTTTGAACAGAGACAGGAACTCCTCCAGCTAATGATACCAGAGACGAGTATGCAACAAAGCTTGGTTCGATTACAATTACTTCATCACCTGGATTTACGATTGCTCTTAATGCAATATCAAGTGCCTGGCTTGCACCTACTGTAACAAGAATCTCTTCTTTTGCACTGTAAGTGATATCTGTTTTTTCTTTTAGGTAATAGCTAATTTCGTTTCTCAACTCAAGCAATCCGGCATTAGCCGTATATGATGTATACCCCTGCTCAAGTGAAAGAATACTTGCTTCTCTTACGTTCCATGGAGTAACAAAATCTGGCTCACCTACACCTAAGGAGATTACTCCTTCCATGCTTGAAGCCAAGTCAAAAAACTTTCGAATTCCTGATGGTTTTAAGCTTTTGACTGTACTTGACAGATAATGAGACGGTTCAATCATGGTGATACCACAATTCTTTTGTCCTCATCATCTTGTTCGAATATAGTACCATCATGTTTATATTTCTTTAAGATAAAATGAGTTGTTGTTGATAATACTGAATCTAATGTTGATAGCTTCTCGGATACAAACTGTGCAATTGCCGACATAGATTTCCCCTCAATAATGACGGAAAGATCATATGCTCCTGACATAAGGTAGACAGATTTCACTTCATTGAAACGGTAAATACGCTTCGCGATATCGTCAAAGCCCACGCCTCGCTTCGGTTGGACTTTCACATCAATCATTGCCTTAACACCTTCATGTCCTTCCACTTTGGCCCAGTTCACCTGTGCTGTATAGTCAACGATAATCCGCTGCTCTTCAAGTTTTTTTATCATGTTATTTGTTTCTTCCACCGATAGATCAATCATTTTGGCGATTTGTTCTGCAGTCAAGCGGCAATCGTCTTGTAATATTTCTAGCAGCTCCACTTCTTTTTCACTAAACTTCATTTAAATACCACTCCTACTTTTCAAATCTTCAGACAATTATACCACCATATTACTTGTTTTTCATATGTTTCACAAAAAGAAATAGGGGTAGATTTTTACATGAGTGTTTTTTATTTTTCCGTATAACCTAAAAAATACAACATGTTAAATCAATCTAATATTTTACCATACAATCGACAATAATTTATAGGAAAATTGGAGTGAATGCTTATGGATTATTATTGCAGTGCCATGAAAATACTTGGCATTAACGTTCACTATGAGGTTTATAAACATAATCCTCATAATCCAACCATTGTCTTAATTCATGGATTTCTTTCCTCCAGCTTTTGCTATCGTAAGATTATTCCAATCTTACAGGAGGATTTTACACTTGTGACAATTGATTTACCTCCTTTTGGCAAAACAGAAAAATCAACAAATTTCGTCCATTCCTACTCAAACATGGCAAAGGTCGTTATTCAGTTAGTAGAAGGGTTAAATATAAAGAAAGCATACCTTGTGGGACATTCAATGGGTGGACAAGTTTCTCTAAATGCCGCGAAGCAAAGACCTGATTTATTTGAAAAAGTGGCATTACTATGCAGCTCAGGTTATATGAAAGGTGTCCACCCTAGTTTAAAGCTCGGTTCTTATTTTCCTTATTTCTATTTAGGAATAAAACATTGGCTGGCAAGACAAGGTGTTTTAAAGAATTTATACAATGTTGTTCATGATCGGACTCTTATTGACCAGGAAATGATGGATGGATATATGGAGCCGTTCCTTGATGATAAGATTTTTAGAGCCTTAAACCGGATGATTCGTGATCATGAAGGTGACCTCTCATCAGAAGAATTAAAGTTAATTGAACAACCAAGCTTACTTCTTTGGGGGAATGAAGACAAAGTCGTGCCCGTTCATATCGGGGAAAGATTAAAAAGGGATTTACCAAATTCAACGTTTTTTTCCTTTAAACAAACAGGACACCTTGTCCCTGAGGAAAGACCTGAACACGTATCTGAAAAAATTGCTTCATTTTTTTACCAAGCAACGTAAAAGAAAGCCCTTATGGACAAAAGGGCTTCCTCAATTCAAGTTATTATATCTCACAGCTTGAGTTGTTTTTTATGATTAAAAGTTTTTTTGCCATCCTTTCACAATCAGAAAGTGGGATAATTTCTTCAAAGGAAAATTCAAAAATGGCTTGTATTTTTCTTGCAAGTTTTAATTCTTCTTCAAAAAGATGCACAGCTTGCAATACATCAACTACCTCTGTTTCATAATGACCTGCCCCATAACCTAAAGGATCCCATTGCAACAATACATCCATAATTTTCAAATTCATTTGTTGTGCTTCCAATTTTTTCACCTTTGATAATCTTATTTTTTGCACTGCCATTGTAACATACTTATAGTAAGAGTATAAATTAAAATCTAACCTATAAAAAGATGAGGTGTGATAATCAATGAGTCGATTTGATAAAGTGATTAATCGAAAACAAACAGATTCAGTAAAGTGGGACTATACTAAGAAAATATTCGGTGTGGAAAATGTCTTGCCAATGTGGGTAGCTGATATGGATTTTTCTGTACCTGAAGAAGTAACGGCTGCATTACACTCCCGTGTCGATCATGGAATTTTTGGTTATACAATGCCGGGGACAAATATGGAAAAAGCTGTGCAGAGCTGGTTAAAAAAACGGCATAGTTGGGAGATTGATCCTAAAACCATTACATATAGCCCCGGGATTGTAACGGCAATTAGTTTAGCTATTCATGCTTTTACATCTCTTGACGAAAAAATCGTCGTTCAACCACCTGTTTATTATCCGTTCTTCGAAATTGCTCAAAAGCATGAAAGAGAAGTATTATTCAATAAATTAATTCTTAATGAAGACTTCCGCTATGAGATTGATTATGATGACCTCGAAGCAAAACTTTCTGATGAAAAAACTAAGCTGTTCATCCTTTGTAATCCTCACAATCCTAGTGGACGTGTTTGGTCGCGGGAAGAATTGACTAAAATCGGTGATCTTTGTGTTAAGCATAATGTCATCATCATTTCAGATGACATTCATTCGGATCTTTTATTATTCGGTAGTAGTTATACACCAATCGCATCAATTAGAGAGGATATCGCTAAGCAGACAGTCACATGTATCGCACCAAGTAAAACATTTAATTTAGCAGGACTCCAGGCTTCTCTCGTGCTTATTCCTAATGATTCTCTTAAACGAAAATATCACGATGTTCAACAACTTTTCGGGCTTTTGAGCATCAATACATTAGGCGCGGATGCGATGGAAGCCGCCTACTCTTATGGTGAAAAATGGCTTGATGAACTTCTCCCATACCTGGAGGAAAATGTTGTCTTGATCGAAGATTATTTAAAAAAGCATTTGCCCCAAGTGAAAGTCATGAGACCTGAAGCCACATATCTTGTATGGCTTGATGCAAGAAGTTTAAATAAAACAGATAAAGAATTACAAGAACTTCTACTTAAAAAGGGGAAAGTGGCATTACATATCGGATCTAAATTTGGAGAAAATGGTGAGGGATTTTTAAGAATGAATATTGCCTGTCCAAAATCAACTATTATTGAAGGAATGGAAAGGCTTGTCACAGCTTTAAAAGCTTAAACGATATATCCATAACTCTTTAGATATTCAATTCAGTTGAAATCTGAAGAGTTTTTGGTATAAAAAAGCCCATTCATTTTGGAAAACATCCTTACTGCCAAGAATGGGGGGAGTCGATGTTTATTCTTATACTTTGATCCTTTCATATAGCTTAACTTTCTTAAAGTATTAAAAATTTAAACAAATCCCCTTCAAGTGATGGTATAATTAGACAGAAAATACTTTTACTAACTAAAGGTGACTAATAATGGATCTCGTAAAAGATATCATCCTACAAACTACATTTGTTATTTTACCAATTTTTATCTTTCATCTGTTTTGGTTAAGCAGGAATGATCTTAATGCATTGAAAACGAATATACCTTTGATCACAATTGGGTGTATGATTTCATCCATACTTTGCATTATTGCTCCAATTGAAATGATTGATGGTTTATATTTCAATTTGCATACAATCCCATTATTTATTAGTTTTGTATACGGCGGCTATATTTCCGGCTTTATCACTCTTCTATCAACAATAACTTATTTTGTATATCCATATGAATACGGTCTGTTTTACCTGGGTATTAGCATACTTGTCTATGGTATCATTTCACTATCCATTCGGAACCGTTGGCTTACATATACCTTAAAGAAAAAATTCATATACACACTGCTTTATGGCGCAAGTATTTTTAGTTTCTCCTTAGCAGTATTTTTGTTTGTAAGCGTTTCAAAGCCTGAACCGATTCATTTTCATCAAATTTTCCTTGTCGGAATATCCATTTTTATTTTAACCTTAATGTTAGCCTTATCCGTTTACCTAATTGAATATATGAGAGCAACAGCTGTTTTACGATTAGAGTTAGTGAAAGCAGAAAAGCTATCCATAGTGAGTGAGCTTGCCGCAAGTGTTGCCCATGAAGTCAGAAATCCACTGACTGTTGTTCGAGGCTTCGTCCAGCTAATCGGAAACTCAACCGATAGTACAGATAGTCAGCGAAAGGAATATATGAATCTCGTTCTTGCCGAATTAGACCGAGCTCAATCCATTATTACAGACTATCTTGGAATGGCTGGTCAACACAAGGTTCAAAAGGAGAAAATTAACCTAACTGATACTCTAAATGAAATTACGGT
This sequence comes from Metabacillus niabensis, assembly GCF_020524345.1. Lineage (GTDB taxonomy): Bacteria > Bacillota > Bacilli > Bacillales > Bacillaceae > Metabacillus > Metabacillus niabensis_B. Next base: position 142,172 of record NZ_JAIVLH010000014.1, on the reverse strand, counting down.
TTTAATGACTTCGTATGCTAATTTCAAAACGGTTCGATTCAACTGTGACGTCGAAAAGAACTTGTATGTCTTTGGTGACCGTTCAAAATTAAAACAAGTATTTATAAATATTATTAAAAATTCTATTGAAGCTGTTCCAAGCATCAACGGTATTGTATCTATTAAAGCTGAAGTGAAGGAAGAACTTATTTATATTAAGATTTCGGATAATGGGGTTGGAATGACAAAAGAACAAATCGAACGGTTAGGAGAGCCTTATTATTCTCTTAAAGAAAATGGGACTGGTCTCGGATTAACTGTTACCTACAGCATCATAAACAGTCATGGAGGATCTGTTAAGTATTCAAGTGAACTAGACAAAGGAACAATTGCCGTTGTTCGATTGCCCTTCTATGTCAACAAAAGCACCACACATCCATTTGAGGTACACCAAAATTTAGGGTAGAAAAATAAAAAATATTTTTTTTGTTATAATACATACTTTATACACAAAAAAGGATGATGATTAATCATCCTTTTTTATTTATTCCTCTTCCTCTTCAGGCTTAACTTCCTTCTTATCGCTACGTTCTGCCTCTTTTTCAGTAATTTCACCACATGCGATTCTCTGTCCGGAATTACCTGCTGGTTGTGACATCCCGTCGTCTTTACCATCTGTTATGACAATAGACGTCCCTTCTTGACGGAGCAGGAAGTTTTTTTTGTCAGCCTTTAACGTTAGCTGAGGTGCCATTAATGTTGCTTCAGCTTTCCCATTTTCCGAAATGATGTTTGGCAGATCCCCTGCGTGTGCTCCTTCGGGATGAAGTAATCCGTGTTGCTTTTCATCAGGGTTAAAATGATTTCCAGCAGATTTAAACTCGGGAGCTTCACATGTCCCTTTTTCATGTATGTGAATTCCTAGCTCTCCATCCGGCAATCCCTCCAGCATAACGTCCAGTTCGACACCCTTTGACTGCTCTGATACTTTAATTGTTCCTAAAGAATCACCGCTAGTATTAAACATTTCAACATCCATTTTCGTGATTTCCTTTTCCATACAACCGGTTAATACAGAAAGAAACACAATAGCAAAAAAAGTTATATGCTTCATCATACCCTCCAACAAAAGTATTGGCTAAAGGGTATTTTTCGCTTTACAGTCTGTTTTTATACTATTCATGAACACAAAACTGAGAGCGATTGCAAAAACAGATTAGATACTCACTTTTCTTTTGACTGTTTGCCTTCCTTCATTAAGTTATCCACTTTGTCTTCTTCTTTTTTTGAAACTTTTAATATAAAACGGAAAGCAAAAAACGCTGCAATTGTAAAGATGACCATTGTAATAGCTGCTGGAATATATTCCGTTTTATCCTCCGGGAAATATAAGAACAATCCTATTATAGGGTTTAGATAATTCAATTTATTCACTCCCTCTCTTTGTCCTACTATAGCAAGATTTTTTGATTTTCACTAGTTTGCAAAAGCAGATAAAACAAAACGTTCACAATTGCGTCGGAATACCGACTTACCGAAATAAATGGTAGTATAGACAGAGAATAGATCTTTTATATGAAGTATAGTTTAAGGGGGTAAACATGGTGGAAGAAAAGAAAATTGGAGATGTTGTAACAGGGATTTATAAAACCGGAAAATATATCGGAGTCGTTACGGACATTCGCCAAATGCATTACTTAGTCCAAGTAAAAGCAGTTATTAAGCATCCTCAACAAGGAGATTTACATAATCCGAAACAGGTGGATGTCCAAATGTTTCATGAACGACGAGCTTTAGCTTTTAATGAACAAACAAATGTACCAAAGCAGATGGTTAAATCTTTTGATGGAAATGTGCCTGATTATCATCAGTCTTTACAGAAAGCTGTGATAGCCATGAAACAGGAATTAGAAGAAATGAACACTGAGTGGGCAAAACAGTCGTTAAACAGACTACTTGTATTGGAAAAAGAATACTTCCCAAAATAATCGTAAATGCTTTACTCAATAACAATATTACTCCACACTTCATCCAATATTGTTATTGAGCTTTTTTTCTTTGTTTACTTCCATTGATAAAGTTATGTTGCATATTTATTTAAAACCTCTGATAAATCGATTCGATCTCCGATTGTAGGTGGAGTCGGTTTTTGTAAATAACGCTTATCATCCTCAACTAACTTGAATAAGTTATAGGTAGTTAGAGCATCATCCAGTGCACGATGATGTTTTCCAGTAGCTTTCTTTCCGTATTCTTCAACCGCCTTCCATAAACCGGTTTGATTACGATCTCCAAAGAACTTTTTATATTCCATTGATAGATCTCTAAATTTACCCGTGAACGGGAATTCTATTTTATTCATTTCACAATTATGTCTTAATACTTTCATATCCATATTCCCCCACGTAATAACGGTTGTAGGGGCTTTTTGATTATAATTAGATAAAATACTTAATAGTTCAGTAAACGTCATACCCTGGTCTATTTTTTTCTGTGAAATTTGCAGAAAGGTTTTACATCGTTCACTCAAAATGGGGAATTGGTTTGGTTTTACGTATGAGGAGAATTGCTCTTCAATCTTTTGGTTTTTTACAGAAACAATACCCACTTCAATAATTTCAGGATAGAACCCCTTTGGGTTGGATTTTCCTTCTGGCATTGTAAATTCAAAATCAATAAATAGTAATTGCTCTTGTCCCTCCAATCTGTTTCACTCCTCCTTTACTAAGAAATAGTTTGTTAGTTTCATTATATCACCGAAGCGCGAGAAAGAACTTCAATTTTCCGAAAAATAATGAAATATCCCTTGACTATTTTTTTATAGTAAGTATTTAAGGTGGACGATTCATTTTAAATATATTCAACTGGTAGGATTGTTAGGTATAATTTTTTTAGAACATACACAATCAATACGCTTATTTTTAAGGAAATCATGTACAATAGAACTAATGACCTTAAAAAGCCTTGTCTACTAATATAGAAAGAAAGTGAATGTATGCGGAGATTATTTGGCTGGATTTGTATCTTTATCATGGTTCCCATTTTCCTCCTTTGCGGATTTATAGCAGGAAAAGAATCTCAGGCAGTTAAGGGATTGGGAACGGTATTAGATGAAAAAATCCCTATCGACTCTGTCCAACTCGTTGAAAACAGCTATATCTTTGATCATGAGGGTCGCCTAATATCAGAGATTGTTACCGATCAACAAAACCGAACATATCTTTCATATGAAGATATACCTGATGTTGTCAAAACAGTATACATCGAATCAGAAGATAAGCGTTTTTTCGAACATATCGGATTCGATGCAGCAGGTATGCTTAGGGCAGTTTTAATTAATTCCCAGTCTCAATCGGTTGAGCAGGGTGGGAGTACCATTACCCAACAATTAGCGCGGAATGTTTATTTATCACACGAACAATCTTATAACCGTAAATTAAGTGAGCTTTTATATTCCTATCAACTGGAAAAAAACTTCACAAAAGAACAGATCTTAGAAGCCTACTTAAATGCCATATACTTCGGAAATGGAACATATGGAATCGGGTCCGCTTCCAGTTATTATTTTAATAAACAAATTCAAGAATTAAGTTTGGCTGAGCTTGTCTTTATTAGTGCTATACCAAATAACCCGACAATGTACGACCCGGTAAAAAACTTTCATGCAACGAAAGAGCGGCAGGAAAGATTGCTTCAGATTCTATATGAACATGGTTCTATTTCAAGTGATGAACTGCAGGATGCTATGAAAGATTCTATCAACCTTTCCATAAAAACCCGGACAGATACTAATGCCGACTATGTGACATATGTTCATCACGAGTTAAAACAATTAATCGCTGAAAAAGAAGGCTTTGCTCAACAAGCAGAATCATCGAAAAATAACGATACACTTGAAAAGCAACTAAATGAAAAAGTGAATCAAGTTCTAAGCAAAGGTGTTATTATCCATACAGCATTGGAAACTGAGCGTCAAAATACATTAGTACGTGCAATAGAACAGTATATTCCATCAAATAATATACAAGGATCAGCTGCAGTCATTAATCATAAAACACACAAAATTGTTGCGTTATCCGGTGGTAAAAATTATGAAAAATATTCTTTTAACAGGGCATATCAAGCTTACAGACAACCTGGTTCAGCAATAAAACCCTTATTGGATTATGCTCCCTACATTGATATTACCGGTGCAACAGCTACCTCAAAAGTTGATGCAGGTGAATTTTGTAAAGATGACTGGTGCCCGGAAAATTATAGTGGTAAAAATTATGGAAAGGTCACATTGGAGACAGCACTTAAATACTCCTATAATACGGCAGCTGTTCGGATGCTCGATCAAATAGGAATTGAAAAAGGATTTTCTTACTTGGATCCTTTTCAGTTTGCCAACATCTCAAATAGCGACCATCAGCTTCCAGCTGCAATTGGTGGTGTAAGCATTGGTGTATCACCACTAGAATTGACAAATGCTTACACAACCTTTGGTAATAAAGGGTTCTTTTATCAAAACCATGCGATTACCAAAGTAACTGATTTAAATGGGCAAACCCTCTATGAGTGGAAGGAAGAGCCTACACGTGTATGGAAGGAATCAACCAATACACAAATGCTTTCATTACTGTCAGCTGTTGTAAAAAGTGGCACAGGGCAAAAGGCATACTTCCCAAGTGATTATATCGGAGGAAAAACAGGTACTTCTAACAATTATTATGATCTTTGGTTTGCCGGTCTGACAGAAACCTATACAGGGGCAGTTTGGGTTGGAAAAGATCAGCCTGCTAATATTGAAAGAATGTATACCCAATCACCTCAACAACTTATATGGAAAGAGATGATGAAATAACTCATTCTACTAAAAGGAGGGTTTAAGTTAGTGAATAACCATAATACCTCTATATTGCTTTTTGATGGAGTATGTCATTTTTGTGATCGATCTGTTCAATTTTTAATTCGCCATGATCATAAAGGAATCATAAAATTCGCTGCTCTGCAGTCGAACAAAGGGCAAGAATTGTTACGTGAACATCAACTTTCAACAACTGATTTAAACAGTTTGGTCTTTATACACGGTCAACATTCCTTTACAAAATCAACGGCCGTGAGAGAAATATGCCGTCAGTTAGGCGGTAAATGGAAACTTTTAGCGATTATGCTAAAACTGACACCAAGACCACTACGTGATACCATGTATGATCTTGTTGCAAAAAATCGCTATAAATGGTTCGGTCAAAAAGAGCAATGTATGATCCCGAGTAAAGAAGTTAGAAATCGATTTTTACAATAAAAAAGATAGCCTTTGACATTAGTCAAAGGCCATCTTTTTTATACAGGTAGGCTAGCCATAATACTATTATAAAGCCTAAAACAAATGTATAAGGTTCCTAATATAAAGATAAACCAAAAAAGAACATGAAATAAGACCAACCCTACTAATGAAAAAGATGTCAGAGTCTGACTTATCTTATAAACGATATAGATGAAATAACCAATTGTTGAAAGCAGAAAAATCGCAATAATAAAGATTGGATACTGCACGGCAATTAAAGATAAAGTGCCACCTACTAAATAAATAGCTGATCCACCTCTAATTTTCGTTAAGTTCTCCCCTGCTACATCTTTCGAAAAAAACAACAGTGAAAGCTCTGTTACAGTGTTCGCTATAAGTTTTAATGCCGAAAAAACCATAAAATACAAAAGAGCAAAAAGAATAAACAAAGCCAGTTTTATTCCATTATTTGAGAAAAACTCAAGCATTCCATCATAAATGCCAAATGTCTGTAAATAATCAATGACAATCATGACTGTCGAAATGGAAAGAGAAGCACTAAAAAGTAAAATCGTTATAAGTGGGAAATAACTTGTAAAGTATGTGTTTTTCATGGTCAAATTCCTTACTCTATAAAATGATCAGATCTACTTAATTATGAAGTAGAGGAAAGGTTTTGACAAGGCTATGATGGACTTCATCACAAATCTAGTGACACACATACGAAAACAGGATGTATTTACCTCAAACATCCTGTTAACGAATTACCACACGAACATATTCCCGTGGTCGAAACTTTTCAAAGACATTCGCTTCCTCTGTTAATTTTTCAATAGGTGTTTCTGTATTCGTTAACCGAATGGCGGAATCGTCAAATGAAACAGTTTCTACATATTCTCTTTTTACTTTTTCGTTCACGTACCAAGCACCACTGAACAAGGATGAAAATAAGCACCCTGCGACAAAAATCTTTATTTTGTGCATGGAATCACCTCAAGTTTAGGATGCTCTTTGGACTTTTATAATATACAAGTCAGCAGAAATTTGTTATCATTTTTATGTTCATATGAACCTGAAATGAGCAAATTTTGCTATCATTTCATAGTTGTCCACAATCTGGAACATAATAAATCAGTAGATGTTAAGTACGATTTTTTCTTTTTAACTGATAAGAATGTATAAAATTTTGTACTTAATGTAGGTGTCTAGATCTAGCGTCTGGCCTTAGATCGCACAGGAGGTGCAAGTGCAGATACAGCGACAAGACGTCGCGTAAGTAACTGCCTCTAGGGTCTAGTCAATTTGCCCAAGGCTGATCAGGGCGCTTGCGCTTTTCTTAACTGAAAAACCAGATGAAATAATGAATACTGTAAGGAGGTTAAAAAATGACGTTATTACATGTGGCCATCTTATCGCCCTTTTTGCTCGCCATCTTGATTCCGTTCCTGTATAAGTTTTTCCGTCAAATACATACAGGCTGGTTTGTGCTGGTTTTACCAGTCATACTCTTCACATACTTTATACAATTTATTGAAGATACTATGCACGGACACACCATTCGCCAAACGATGGAATGGATCCCTTCTCTCGGTATTAACTTTACAGCATACATAGATGGTCTGGGACTATTATTTGCCTTATTAATTTCGGGTATAGGTGCGTTAGTTGTTCTTTATTCAATTTACTACCTTTCAAAAGATAAAGAACAATTAAACACCTTCTATGTGTATTTGTTATTGTTCATGGGAGCAATGCTTGGGGTTGTCTTATCTGATAACTTAATTGTACTTTACACGTTCTGGGAGATAACTTCTCTTTCTTCTTTCCTACTCATTGGGTATTGGTACAATCGAGAAAAATCACGTTACGGTGCACAAAAATCGATGATCATCACCATTTTTGGCGGACTACTCATGCTTGGTGGTTTCATCATGCTTTACATCATGACAAATACCTTCAGCATTAGAGACATAATTAGTCAGGTACCACAAATAACAGATCATACATTATTTGTACCTGCACTCATTCTTGTACTTTTCGGGGCATTTACAAAGTCAGCTCAGTTCCCGTTCTATATTTGGTTACCAGATGCGATGGAGGCACCAACGCCAGTCAGTGCCTACCTCCACTCAGCAACAATGGTAAAAGCAGGGATTTATCTAGTCGCCCGTTTTAGCCCTGTATTCGCTGGTACACCTGAATGGTTTTGGATTGTGTCATCCTTTGGAATTTTCACGATGTTCTGGGGATCCTTTAATGCGGTAAAACAAACCGACCTTAAAGGAATATTAGCTTTTTCAACTGTTAGTCAATTAGGTATGATCATGTCCATGTTTGGAATTGGATCTGCTGCACTTGTACTTGATTCTATCGATAACAGCTACTATACAGTAGCCACGTTAGCTGCAATCTTCCATTTAATCAATCATGCTACCTTTAAAGGAAGTTTGTTTATGGTTGTCGGCATTATTGATCATGAAACAGGTACACGTGATATTCGAAAACTTGGTGGTTTAATGAGTCTAATGCCGATAACTTTTACCATTTCGATTATCGGAGCTTTTTCAATGGCCGGTTTACCTCCATTTAACGGATTTTTGAGTAAAGAAATGTTCTTCACAAGTATGATACGAGTACTTGAAATGGATGTATTTAATATTGAAACCATTGGTCTTCTTTTCCCGATTATCGCTTGGGTTGGAAGTGTCTTTACCTTTATTTACAGCATGGTATTAGTTTTCAAAACATTTACAGGGAAATATCAACCGGAAAAACTAGAGAAGAAACCACATGAAGCACCAATTGGTATGCTTATTTCGCCAATCATCTTAGCTTCACTAGTGATCATTTTCTTCTTCTTCCCTAATATCTTAGCTTATACCATTATTGAACCTGCGATGGCTTCTGTTATACCTGCATTATTAGGAGAAGAAGGACATTTTCATGTTCATATTTATCCTTGGCACGGGTTTACGGTTGAGCTGTTTATGACAATTGGTGTCATTGTTTTAGGAGTTATTGGCTATTTATCTCTTACAAAATGGAGATCCGTATATGGCCTGTTCCCAAAAAAGCTTACACTTAACAAAGGATATGACGCAGCACTGGTTCAGCTGGATAAATCCTCTTTCCGTCTAACAAGATTTTACATGACAGGATTTATCAGAGATTATCTGGCTTATATATTTACGTTCTTTATTTTAATATTAGGAACTTCCCTTGCTCTAACCGGTGGGTTTTCCTTTTCATTAGCCAATACAGCACCAGTTGGAATATATGAAGCTGTGCTTGCCATCGTCATGATAATTGGTACAGTTACTGTTTTATTCTCTAAGTCACGATTAACAGCAATCATTGCGTTAGGATCTGTCGGATATTCATTATCCCTGTTCTTTGTATTATTTAGAGCACCTGACCTTGCATTAACACAACTTTGCGTAGAAACAGTTTCTGTAGCTTTATTCTTGCTTTGCTTTTATCATTTACCGGAATTTAAGAAAAAAGAAAAGAAACTGAATTTCAAACTAACAAATCTTATTATTTCATTAGGTGTTGGATCAATTGTTACACTTCTTGCATTAGCTGCAAACAGTCAACGTGTAACTGAAACTATTTCAACTTACTTTGTTGAAAATAGCTACAAGCTTGCAGGCGGAAAAAATATGGTTAACGTGATTCTTGTAGATTTTAGAGGCTTTGATACATTATTTGAAATAACCGTATTAGGAATTGCTGCTCTAGGCATTTTTGGAATGATTCGCTTAAAAGTCAGAAAGGGGGAAGAAGGATGAAGAAAAACATTAAAACAAATGATGTGATCTTTCAAACAGCTACAAAGGTTATTGTGTTTATCATCATCCTCTACTCCTTACACCTCTTCTTTTCCGGACACTATACACCTGGTGGAGGTTTTATTGGTGGATTAATGACAGCAGGAGCTTTAGTTCTTTTACTATTGGCATTTGATATCAAGACCGTTGTAAATACGTTACAGCTTGATTATATAAAGCTGACTGCTACGGGGCTGCTCATAGCTGTTCTCACTGGGATTGGGTCATTCTTCTTTAAGGTACCATTTCTAACTCATACATTCAGCTATGTTGAATTACCATTTTTGGGAGAAACAGCATTAGCCACAGCTGTTTTATTCGATCTAGGTGTATATCTTGTTGTTATTGGTGTAACGATGACCATTATTCAAACGATAGGAGAGACGGAATAATGGAAATATTAATGTCTATTGTTGTCGGTATTTTATTTTCTGCTGCTGTTTATTTAATGTTATCAAAAAGCTTATTACGAATTATTATCGGTACAGGTTTACTTAGTCATGGAGCCCATTTACTCATCTTAACAATGGGCGGTTTGAAAAAGGGAGCTGCACCGCTGCTCGGAGAACATGCAGAAGTCTATGTTGATCCACTTCCACAAGCGTTGATTTTAACTGCAATCGTTATTAGCTTTGGGGTAACTTCATTTTTCCTTGTTCTTGCATATCGCTCATATCAGGAATTAGGAACAGATGATATGGATCAACTAAGGGGAAATGATCAATATGAATAACTTAATTATTTTACCTATTGTCATCCCATTACTGATGGGGATTATTCTAATCTTTTTCAATAAAAACATTAAAATTCAAAAATGGCTAAGCACTATTGCATCCTTAGCTAGTGTGATCGTTGCGGCTATTATCGTTCAAACTGTTCATACAAACGGCATTCAAACATTAGAGATTGGAAACTGGGTACCACCTTATGGGATTGTTCTAGTTGCTGATATGTATGCTAGCCTATTAGTTTTAACTACTGCAATCATTGGCTTCACTTCCCTGTTATTTGCTTTCTCCTCAACAACTGCTGAGAGAGAAAAATTTTACTTTTATCCTGGTGTACAGTTCCTTCTACTAGGTGTCACGGGAGCATTTTTAACAGGTGATATATTTAATCTGTTTGTTTTCTTTGAAGTCATGCTGATGTCATCCTATATGTTGATCGTCTTAGGAAGTTCAAAGAATCAACTTAGAGAATCAATAAAATATATTCTTGTGAATGTCATCTCTTCTGCCCTTTTCGTCATTGCTGTAGCTTATCTTTATGCCTTAACAGGAACATTAAATATGGCTGATTTAAGTGTAAGAATTGCTGAAATGGGTCAATCAGGGTTATTAACGGTCATTGCCATTCTTTTCTTAGTTATTTTCGGGCTAAAGGGCGCAATTTTCCCGTTATATTTCTGGCTTCCAGGTTCCTATCAGGCACCACCTGCTGTCGTAACTGCACTTTTTGGAGCATTACTAACCAAGGTCGGAGTTTATTCCATCACACGTGTTTACACGCTTATTTTCTATCATGAACCGACCTTTACTCATGAGATTCTTGCATGGTTATCCGCATTAACGATTATTTTTGGAGTGATCGGGGCGATTGCCTATTGGGATATAAAGAAAATCGTGATCTATAATATCATCACTGCCGTGGGAGTCATTCTCTTTGGTGTTGCGGCAAATACACCAAATGCTATTGAAGGATCTGTTTACTATCTTGTTCATGATATGATTATTAAAGGAGCCTTATTCTTCCTGGTCGGAGCGATTGTAGCCATTACAGGCACGAGTAATTTACGAAAGTTTAGTGGTTTAATTGCAAGCCATCCTTTATTGGGCTGGATGTTCTTTATCGCTGCTTTAGCCCTAGCCGGAATACCACCGTTAAGCGGATTTGTAGGAAAACTTAAAATTGTTCAAGGCGGGTTCGAAGCTGGTGAATATACGATTGCATTTGTTGTTTTACTTTCAAGTTTATTAGTTCTCTATTCTGTCATGAAGATTTTCATACATGGATTCTGGGGAGAACCAAATAAAGAGGCAATTGCACAACCATCACCAAAAGGGTTACTCTTCCCAATTGCAATTCTTTTAGCATTATCAATTGCGTATGGTTTCGGTGTAGAATTTTTATCACCTTATATTTCACAGGCTGCCGATACTCTACTTGATCCATCAATCTATATTCAAGCCGTATTGAAGGAGTAGTGCATATGGCATTTCAAATTTTACTTAACGTTTTTCTTGCGTTTATATGGATGTTTCTATCAAATGATTATTCTTCCCTGGCATTTTGTAAGGGATACTTTTTCGGGTTTATCATTATCTTTGCTCTAAGACGTTTCTTTGATCACCGCTTTTATTTTTTAAATATTATAGCGGTCATCAGACTTCTTGGTATCTTTCTGATCGAGCTTATTAAATCCAACATCTCGGTGTTAAAAGTTATTCTATCCCCAAAACTAGAATTACGTCCGGGTATTTTTGCTTTAGAGACAGAATTGAAAAAGGATTGGGAAATTACGATTTTATCCAATCTGATTACTTTAACACCTGGTACGCTTGTTCTCGAAGTTTCTGAGGATAATAAGACGTTATATATTCATGCAATGGATATTGACGATGTTGAGCAAGCAAAGCTTGATATTAAAAATACGTTCGAAAAGGCGATTAAGGAGGTGAGCCGTTAATATGTTTAAGATTATCATGACCATTTCACTAATTATCGTGGCATTCTCAACACTGTTATATGTTTATCGGTTAGTGAAAGGTCCTTCAACTCCTGATCGCGTTATTGCTTTAGATGCAATCGGAATTAACTTAATTGGTATTACGGCTATTATCTCCATTGTCCTTGACACAAGTGCGTTCGTAGAGGTTATCCTTTTATTGGGAATACTGGCATTTATCGGAACAGTTGCCTTTTCTAAATACTTGGAGAAAGGAGAGATTATCGAGAATGATCGAAATCAGTAAATTCATTGTAGGTTATCTTATTCTTCAAGGAGCCATTTTGAGTTTAATAGCAGCAATTGGCGTTATTAGACTTCCTGATGTATATACGCGTAATCACGCAGCATCTAAAAGTGCAACATTAGGAGTTATCAGTATTCTGTTAGGCTTATTTCTCCATTACATTCTCATTGATCATCATGCGAATTCAAGAGTATTACTAGGGATTATTTTTGTCTTCGTCACTGCACCTGTTGCAGGACATTTAATTAGTAGAGCGGCTTACAATACAGGAGTCCCTTTATGGAACAAAAGTGTTCAAGATGATTTAGCCAAAGTCCGTTCCAAACAAAAAAGTAGATGAGCCATGTGCTCGTCTACTTTTTTTGTTTAACTATGGAAAGGTTATAAATTATTTATTCCTCTTTAAAATGGCTATTGTACATCTTGAAAGACATATCAGTTCGTTTTCTTCATCAACGATCTTCACTTCCCACACCATCGTTGTTTTACCACGATGTACAGGTTTGCCATAAGCAGTAACAATACCTGATTTCTTTCCACGTATATGATTGGCATTAATTTCAAGGCCAACACAAGCCTCTGCTTCCTGATCTATTAAATGAAAAGCACCAAAACTTGCCACAGTTTCAGCTAAGGCGACAGAAGCCCCTCCGTGTAACAAACCGAATGGTTGATGTGTACGATGATCAACAGGCATCGTTGCTATAACCTCATTGTCTGTCACTGAAATCAACTCAATTCCCAGTGCTTCCATTAATGTATTCTTCATATTCAATTCCATTGGAATCCCTGCCTCGCATTTAATTTATTTCCTTAGCACATACACCACAAAAGTAAAATATCCACAAATTAAAAGTAATACCGGCCACACTGCCATAATATCCATCATAACCTCCTCTACTCGTAAAGGTATAAGTAAGATCATAAAGGATAAACATCACGGCAATGTTGAGTCTATGTTTAGGTTTTGTAAAATTTTAGAAAAGCTTAAGACGCCGAGCATAAGGCGAACTGAAATGAGGAGATCTTTGTCTTCAATTCCAATTCCCATAAGATTTTATACTTTTTGATAGGATAAAGTATGTAATAATTAATCGATTACCCCATTGGATTTCGCAATCAATACTGCTTCTGTCCGACTACTAACATTCAATTTGTTGAAAATAGACGTTAAACTGTATTCTATTGATCTTTTACTTAAATGGAGGTTATCGGCAATTTCTTGATTTGTAAGTCCTTTTTCTACTTCTTGCAGAATGGCTTTCTCCCTCTCATTAAACACTTCTTCTATTGCTTCAGAGTGCTCAGCATGAACCTGATTTTGTGAGAGCAGCTTTTGAAAAAATTGATAGGGTACAACAATATCCCCCTCTATTGCAAGTCGAATATATGTAAGTAGCTTTTGCTTGGATTCTGTTTTACTAATTGCACCATGTATACCTAGTCGAAGTGCCTCTTCAAAATAATCATCTACATCATAACCCGTGTAAAGGATGACTTTACACGTTTGTTTCATTTCTAATATCGTTTTAGAAAGCTCCATTCCATTAACTTCACCTAAGTTTAAATCCATTAAAATAACATCAAACGGTGAAAAATCCAGCTTTTCGAAAGCTTCCTCAGTGTAAGGCGGATTTAGACAGTCCACTTTTACACCTTCCTCGGCTTCCAAAATTGCTTTCGTACCTTCTCTAACCGCTGGATGATCATCCACAACTAATATGTGTATCATAAGAACTCCTTTCAGAAAACCTATTTGCTACATTAAGGCAATTTGGAATAGAAGGTTTTCCCTTCCATTCCAAATTGCCTTATATTCAAGCCTTTTAAAAAGGGACTTGGTAGTTAACCAAGTCCTATTATATTTCAATATCTAATTTTAGACCATTGCCCAGTGAGGTTTCAACAGAAAAAGAGCCCTTAAGCGCCTTAACCCGTTCACTTATACCTGAAAGCCCCATACTCTCTGCTTTATCTTCCAATTCACTAGGCTCAAAGCCGACTCCATTATCCTCGTAATGAAAAACGATTTTGTCTTTTATACAAACTAAAATAATGAGAACATTGGTTGCCTGTGAATGCTTATGTGCATTTGTGAGTAACTCCTGGACAATTCGATAAATATTCAACTGTGCATCAATATCTAATGTTTTTGTGAAGTTTCCTGTATTTAACCGAATATCAAAGTTTACAATTTCTTGATATTGAGCTACTAATTTAGTTAATGCTTTTACAAGACCTAAATCATAAAGCAACTGAGGACGTAATTCCTGGCAGGTTTCTCTTGTTGTTTTTATAATCCGTGTCATACTACTATTCATGTTTTGTAACTGACTTTTTAATCCTTCGTCATTTGCCTCAGCAAGCGCTAATTCACACTGCCTTTTTAATGAGACTAAGTCTTGTAAGACAGAGTCATGCAAATCCTTCGCTAAGTTAGAACGCTGTTTTTCCTCAATTGAAAATAAAAGTTTCGTTAACCAGCCTGGATTTTCCCCTTCTGTTTCAACCTTTTGTAAATGCTGCATTAACTCATCAATTTTCAAGAAATTTTCCAATGAAACATTCGTATAAAAGGATAGTGTCTTTAACCATGATATTTCATCGCGAGTTAAAATCGGTGTATTTAATATAGACAAACACACTAACACATAGCTTCGATCATCTGTTACACCTATATTAATAATAAACCCCTTATCCACTTCAATAATCTTACCAATTTCATTAGAAACTTCTTGGATTTCAGAAACATATGCCCCATAATCTGCTTCCTTAGCCTGTGGATCTATTGATCTAATATTCTTAAGCTTATCAACTTCAATAAAATAAGCCTTACTGACAAGCAACACATCAACAATAACCTGCTTCAGCTCAGAAATAACCTGATCTAAATTACTCGCCTTTCGGATGCTTTGAGTATATTTGAAAATACTATCCTGATAATTGTATTTCTCAGAAAATCGCTTAAGCCTAAAACGGAAGTCGAAGATTTCTTTGATGTAGAAGACTAGGATCAGACAGAAGAAGATAGCTACTGAGAGCTGAATTTGATAAAAATCTGGATTTTTTTCTTTTAGAGTAAGCATAATTCCCACCATTACAAAGGTCGGGATTACCGCTAACAATGAATAATATCTAATTCGTCCAAGTAAGAATTCAATATCATATATTTTTGTTGCCAAAAATTGATACACAAGTGAAAATGGTATAAGTAATAAAAATGTTGCTAATAGGGTCGGTGGGAACACATAATTTTGAAAAATAATATAAGGGATTACATAAAATAATAAAAATGGTGAAAATGCTAATACATTTGTAACAATTAGCACTTTTACTATATATGCCTGCTCAGAGTATTTAATTTTTTTTAAACCAGTAAATTTGAGTACAAAAGTCAAAACTAACATTATAAAGAACGTGGTTAAATTAATAAACTTATTAACTTGGAAATTAAAGTGAATTATATCCTGTGCTATCTCTAAGCCAAGATTAATACCAACTATGCTATATCCGAGCTTAATATAATTTATACTAAATAATTTTTTACCAAGCTCAAGAAAATATTGATATAAAAAATGAAGATAGCTTACTGGAACTAATAAAAATAAGCAAAGATTAACATACCTACTAATTATATCTCCCTTTGAAGAACCTGTGGCACTTATATATGCTACTGCAATAATTAATAAAAATAAATTTAATAAATTTGCAGATTTAAGATTTGACCTTTTATTTGATTTATAAATATAAAAACTACAAAAAAGGCATAAAGTTAGAACAGTAAAGGGAATAATTATGATAAGTAAGCTTTGCGTACTAAAAATAGTTTCATTTTTTATTGAATATTCTTTGATTACTCCATTCCTATCAAGTGAAAATGACTCAACTTGTTCGATGACATTGAATTCAGTAATTGGTTTATGTTTAATAGGATCTTCACCATTAACTTCAACAACTACATCTCCACTTTGGATACCTGCCTTTTCAGCCCATGATTTCGGTTCAATGAAAGTAATAGTTATCTCTTTATTTTCATTTATTTTTACATTCGCTCCAACATATGGATGGTTAATATTCAGTGTTGTTAAGTAAATTGAAAAGATCATACTTAAAATAACAAAGAATATGAATGTCTTGTTGAAGTTATTTCGCATTACAAACACCCTTCACAAACATTATATCCAGAAAGTACTAAACATCTTCCCTGCTTCCTTAATCCCCTCAATCAATCCTAAAACATCGTCCAAATCTACACCTAGTAAACTAGCTTCTCCATTTACTACTTTTTCTAATACATCAGGGTTTTCAACTAGAAAGTTTACGATTTCTTGCATAGTTATCTCTCCTTGTTTTCGGGATTTAATTTTATGATCAAATGAGCAATTAAACGCTCACTTTGATTATGATCAATTGGTAATTGCATAATCATCCGGGTTGCTTTGCTGATCGCAATTTGTTTCATTACATTTAAGTATTGAGCGACTCCGGCATCTATCAGCTTTTGTTTTAGTTTTAACGGGCTGCCAAAGTATTCGTTGATTGGCATGCCACTAGTGAAGCCTTCTAAAATTTCTATAGCGTGATCATTGTATTTTTTTTGAAGATATAGATATGCCAGTGATTTCTTTTGTGAAGATACATCATTTTTGAGTGGATTAAATAGATCTCTAAAATCATTATCGATTTGTGCTGCAATACCTAATTGATAAGAATATTCTTCTACAGCTGGAGAATTTGTGCCGGCAAGCAGCATGCCACTTACTGAGGCAAGGGCTATTAATGAACCGGACTTGTTTTTCATGACTTCCAAACAGTCTTCCTCAGTTAATATGGAGTTTTTTAAATCTACATGTTGTCCTTCCATTGCTTGAATAGAAAATTTGATGAATGCTTCTACTATCTGATACTTAAGCGAAGATTGAAGGGATAAAACAGCGAGCTTGCTCAATGTATACAACGTTGTTGCAGCATTAAGGGCTATTGGATGTTCAATTTTCATCCAAGGCTCGTCCACATTATCTAAATCTTCAAGATCATCAAGCATATCAAAAGATAAAACAAGGAGTTCTACCGCAGCTGCTACTTGTGTAATTTCCTCATCTTTTCCACCAAAAGATTGATAATGGATCAGCGTTAACTGTGCAAATGGAAGATCCTCTTTATTCGTTAAGAAAGAGAGTAAAAGATTCTTTAATTCAGTATTATTCACACAAGAGGTAATGGTATTAATCATTTGTTGTTTCACTACCTTAGATGATATTTCTATTCCAATCACCTCCATATGCTTATATTACTATATACCTGTTATTTTTAGTAGAAAAAGAATCTATTATACCTATTATCTAATACATTTTTACCCCAATGACCAAAATATGTCAATAAAAAAAAAACCTGGCTATCAGCCAAGTTTCTTAAGATACATTTAAAAATGCATATTTATCATATTTGTCAATACTTTTATTAAGTAGTTCAAGGGACTGTTTCGATTCTTTTAACTCTTTTTCAATTCGAAGTAATAACTCAGTCATTTCGTCGATTTTCTTCTGATTCACAGTTTCACACTCCTCATAGATTGGTAACAAAACCAAACCAGTTTAACGTGTTTTCATATATTAATTTTAATTCAAATACGATCTGTACGCACCGAAAATAATTCGTAAGACATAATGCGTGATACCGCAACTGAAACGCAATAGTCCAAATTATACATTTTCGACACTACCTTTATTGTTCTTTTCACCTGTTTTATGTCATTTATGGATAACCAACATACTATTCGGCATTGTATGCCTACTATAAGGGGGTAGATGGTACGATTCAAAAAAAAGATCCACACGTTTATAACATGCAGATCTCTACAGATTATTTTTATACCGTTAATATGTTCGTTTCAAAAATATGATGCGCCTCTTCAATTGCTAAATTCATCAATTCAGCTTTCTTTTCATTAGGTCCATGATACTCTAAGGTGTAATCTTCTATACCTGTCTTTGAAAACAAGCATTCCATTGTTACTTTACAATTGTCCTTTTCCACCGAAAACACCGCAACCATCTTATCGTCCAGTACAAAAAATGTTGGCTGCCTACGCATAGAGTGTTCAAGACCTCCTTTTAAGTATCAAATTGTTGAGGACATTCAATTTTTGCCATTCTACCAGTACAATTCTACATAAGTGGTCTAATTCCTTCCTTTTCTTATTCTATAATGAACAAAAGCGAAAGCGCCTTGATCTGCTCGGGCAAATAAAACGCAAATGAATAGAAGACGTTCTTTTCTTTGTCTTCCATTCATTTGTGGCTAGACCCTAGAGGGGCTAGGCGCTGGAGCTGGATGTCAAAGCGCTTATCCAAAGTTCAAGAATTTTATAATTTTGCTAAGCAACAAAAAATGAGTGCCCGTTAGACTAACTGGCACTCATCTTCATTAATTTTGAAGCCCATTCAATCGCTTTCAAATAAAAATGATTGATTACTTCTTGAGAAATCGGTAAGTCTTTGATATCCCAATCCGCTTTTTCGATTTGGATAGACCAAACTAATACCTTATGTAAATCGTTTTCCTTTCCAAGAAGGGCATCTTGTATATCATCTGATAGTGGCAAATCTTTTAATACCTCTGAAATACTTCTGTGCATCAATGTATCAATTAAAGAAAACATGCCTGTTAACATATAAGGAGCTGAATGTGAGTTCCCAAGATAATGAGCAATTTGTTCGCACAATTTCCCCCGAACCAAAGATAATTTAATAACCTCCTGCATGTCATGATCATCAGGTTCTTTCATACTCTTAAGTGATAATACATATATCCACTTTTTTAATTCATTTAACCCCAATAAAACGATCGCCTGCTTAATTGACTCAATTTTATTTACAGGACGAAATGCGGGAGAATTAATTAGTTTTAGCAATTTGTAAGAAATGGAAATATCTTGTTCAATGGAATTTGCGATCACATCTATATCAGGCTCTGTTTTTGATAGTTCAGCTAATATGTGATAATACGTTTTTAGATAAACAGGTACATCATGACTGGAAATAATATTAGGACGACTAAAAAAATAGCCTTGAAAATACGAGTAACCTGCCTGTTTTGCAAATAAAAAGTCATCTCTCGTTTCGACCTTTTCAGCCAGGAGCGTAATATTGTGCGGCTGATATTTTCTTACCATTTCTCTTTGAAACTGTTTCGTTGTTTGAAGAAAATCAACTTTAATAATATCAATATACTGTATCAGTTTTGGAAAGCAGTCAGATTGCTCTTGTATTAAAAAATCATCTAAAGCAATTGTATAGCCTAATTCCTTTAATTCTTTACAGGTGGAAATTAAGTCCTCATCTATTGCAACATTTTCCAATATTTCAACCACAATTGAACCTGGATTAAAAAAAGTCGGTACTTTGGATTTTAATAAACTTTCGGTAAAGTTAACAAAACATCTCTTTCCCTCTGACAGATCATGTAACCCTATATTCAAGAAACTATTGATAATTACTTCTGTAGTCGCTTGATCACCATCTATCTCCGGAAAGACATTTTCATTACTCCCTCTATATAGAAGCTCGTAGGCGATAGCTTCCTCTTTTAAGTTAAAAATTGGCTGTCTTGCGACAAAAACTTCCATCATTGATCCCCCATACAACATAACCAATAATTTCTAATTAACTCTATTCTACTACAGATTTTTAAATAGTGAATCATTTATTTATGAATATTTTCTTATATATACTACTATTATCCTATATCTCTAAAATGTTCAATCTCGTATTTTTTATAAAAAACGAAGAAATGTTAGCGTCAATTTCAACCATCCAAAGAAAGATAGCCACAGTGGAATACTGAGTAGCGTAGCCCAAAGCATTCCTTTAATAAAGTTTTCTTCATGCATACCTCTCACACCCTTGTAAAGAGATTATTAGCTATATTTTTTCCATAGAGCTTCAATCTAAAACATTTAGAAAACGCTTACATTTTGTTATTTGTTATTATTAGTAACAATATTCAACTATTGCCTTTTCAATTCCTTTAATAACTCTTCATCAATTTCCAACATTGTTTTTAACCTTCTGTATGCTCACCCCTCAAAATTTACTGGCATATAGTAGTTACATATACTGTAAGGAGTGAAAATTAATGCCTGCTATTGATGGAGAACAATACTTAAACCGTATGAATGAACTGAAGCCAAATATATGGATAAAAGGTGAAAAGATACATGGCATATTATCTCAACATCCTGCTTATAAGGGAGCTATGCAAGCAAAAGCATCACTTTATGATTTGCAGCTTTCTCCTGAGCTGGTTTCAAAAATGACATATCCATCACCTGCTACCTCACAAAGAGTGGGATTGTCTTTCTTACAACCAAAGTCAAAAGAAGATCTAGAGTCCAGAAGATTTATGATAAAGACATGGGCAAAGAAAACAGCTGGACTAATGGGAAGAACACCCGATTACTTAAATACGGTTATGATGACCTTCGCCTCTTCTGCCTCATTACTTAAAGAGCAAGATGAAGAGTTCTCCAAAAATTTGTTGAAGATGTATGAAACAGCTCGCGAAAATGATCTTTCCTTTACCCATAGCTTTATTAACCCGCAAGTAAACCGCTCACAGAGCTATGAAGAACACTTGACTCACCCCATTGCTACTAAGATTATGAATAAGACTGCAGATGGCCTAATTGTTCAGGGAGCAAGAATGTTGGCTACACAGGGCGGCATGACCGATGAAATCTTAATTTTACCGACTGGACAAAGTGATGAATATGCCTTTTGCTTCAGTATTCCAACCGATACTAAGGGAGTAAAATTTATTTGCCGTGATTCTTTTATTCAAGATGAATCGACCTTTAATCATCCACTTTCTTCTCGTTTTCATGAAATGGATACAATGATTGTGTTCGATAAAGTATTAGTTCCTTGGAATCGTGTCTTTTTTTATCATCGGCAAGACTTGGCTCTTAAGCTCTTTTCAAGAAGCAGCTTCACTCCACATACTCTTCATCAAGTTATTATTAGACAAATAGTAAAAACCGAATTTATCCTTGGTTTAGCACAGAAATTGGTTATGACATTAAATATTACAGAATACCACCATATACAAGATAAAATCAGTGAGATGATTATTGGGTTGGAAACAATGAAGGCTTTACTGGATCGTTCTGAGCTCGAGGCGAAAATGGATGAATGGGGAACAATGGTACCAAATAGTCATTCTTTATTTGTTGCATCTAATTTATTTCCTAAACTGTATCCGCGTATGATGGAGATTATACAGTTGATAGGGGCAGGTGGTTTGGTAGCCATTCCATCTGAAGAGGATTTTGCATCTGACATATCCACAGACATTAACCGTTATTGTCAGGGATCTGCTTGTGATGCCAAGACAAAATCGAAATTATTTAGACTTGCCTGGGACCTAACAATGAGCAGCTTTGGCACACGTCAAACTCAATATGAACGTTATTTTTTTGGAGATCCTGTTCGATTATCTTCGACACTTTATAATGGATATCCTCGGGAAGAATATATTCGTGAAGTAGAGAAATTTTTAGAGCTAGGAATAGATAAAGAGGCCTTTTGATTTAAGCCTCTTTTTTGTTATGCTATTACATTTCACTAACCCACTGTTGTACTTTTCTGGCTAGTTCATCTGCTGTCTCTTGTTCCGTACTTTTTGCTAATGATGTAATTAAACGACTGTACAGCTCGTCCCTTTTTTCTTCATAGGAAATTGTCGTAGACCATTCAATTGCAGGTATTGCGATTAAGCTGTATTCCTCTTTTTTATTTTCATAAATATACACATTTGTAATAGTAATATTGTCGTTCTTCACATTTGCTTTTCTAATTTTCATTCGAGCCATCCTTTCCACTTTCTATGAAAATATTATAATCGATGTCCAAACGAATTTCAGCTGTCAGGAATTTGTTAGTAAGAAATAAGAACTGCTTATCAAGCATCATTCACTAGATAAGCAGTTCTT
Organism: Metabacillus niabensis; assembly: GCF_020524345.1. Taxonomy (GTDB): domain Bacteria; phylum Bacillota; class Bacilli; order Bacillales; family Bacillaceae; genus Metabacillus; species Metabacillus niabensis_B. The sequence goes on along the minus strand of NZ_JAIVLH010000014.1, from coordinate 120,131 downwards.
TGTGATTTAAAAATTAAAAATGTTAGTTTGGTCTATTACATCACTATCTTCAAAATTTGTAATATTAAAAACATTTTCTGTATTGGTGAAATCTCCAGTATTAGCTACACCAGATCCTAAAGAGGACTTATCTGAGGATTTAGGAGATAAGCTAAACGTATCTCCAACCTTAAAAACTGCAGAACTATCGATACTATTTAATTCAATGGGACCAACAAAAGCCGGCATTACCTTTTCCCCTTCCGTTATCAAATGAATAATGATTTCAATACATCATCGTATGTGTTTGGTAAAAGAAGGGTTCTTGCCTATTCGTTTATATGACTGCTAATGATATCTTCCCTGGACTTTGCTCTTAATTTAATCAAGCGTACCACATTCAATGTAACGGCTTTTAAGACAGCATAAGTAGGTACTGCTAGTATCATCCCGATAATTCCGCCAAAACTGCCTGCTCCTATTAACAATAATATTATGGTTAATGGATGAGTGTTTAGGCGTTTTCCAATAATAAGAGGAGATAAAAGATTCCCATCAAGCTGTTGTACGACGGTCACAACCAGAGCTGCAAGCAATGCTTTCGTAGGAGAGTCCAGCAGCGCAATCACAACCGCTGGTGTAGCACCAATAAACGGTCCTACATATGGAATAATATTGGTAACCGCCACTACGATTCCAAGAACTAAGGCGTAATCTAAACCAATGATCATATAACCAATATAACATCCAAGTCCAACTGCTAAAGACACAATCAGCTGTCCTTGAATATACGTTGCAAGTGTTTCGTATAAGTCTTTTAAGATTTTCAGACCCTCTCCACGGTATGTGGATGGAAATAGTTTTACTGCTTCACCAGGAAATTTATGACCATCCTTTAACATATAAAATAGAATAAAAGGAACAGTAATAATGGTTAACGTGATATTTGTTACGACACCTAATAATTTGGAAAAGCTTGAAGTAATATTTTCTGGTAAGCTTGTTGCATAACCAGTTAAAGTCTGTTCGATTTGATTTAATGACACATACTCCTGCTCCATTAACCAAGTGAACCAGTGTGATTGAGACATACTTAAAATAAAATCCGTGATTTCTTTAGCATATGTAGGAAAATTACTGATTAAGTCTGATACCTGTTGTGTAACAATAGGTCCAATGAAAGAAATAATACCCGTTACAACCCCAACAAACACAATATACGGTATTAAAATGGCCAATGTTCTAGGTACCTTGTTTCTTTCGAGTAATTTTACAAGGGGATTAAAAATAAAAAATAAGATCCCGGCAATCAATATAGGAAAGAATAAGGTCGAAGTAAATACAATAATTGGCTCAAATAAGAAAGAGACCTTTGTACCCACATAGACAATTAGAAGCAATAATAAAATTTGTAATGTCCAAAAATGAACCTTTGATTTTAACACACATTCTCCTCCAGTTTTTATTCTGCCTTTCGTCAACATTATAGGCATGAAAAACCAATATTAACCAAGGCATGATCAAGTATATAAATGTATACGTACCAAAATAAAAATTGTTTCAACTTTTTGTTATTTCATCCTATTAATCTACATACATTCCTATACTTTGCTTATTTTGCTATCTTCATCTTATCTTCTGTTATTCTTTCAGTCAAACATTCAACAGCATATCCTCGGAACACTTGGATACTGAAAAACAGACCTCTGTTGGGTCTGTTTCATTGGCTGGACTAAACAGATTGGCGATATTCAGACATAATCTGCTCAATCTTATAATCCAAACGTTCTATTTGTTTAAAAGCATCCTCATACTTCATCTTGCGGTAATGATGTTTACCAAATGGTTCCTCATCCATTTCATCTGCCAGTCGAACAATTTGTTGTAATGTGTTTTTCTTCATAGAATTTTCCGGTAGATATGAATCCGTATGCAGGAGAATCGCAAGAGCAATTTCCTTGGCATATTTCCGGTCCTCTCCAAGCCTGATTAAGAGCTTATGAGCACGCTCAGCACCTTTAATCGCATGGATATCATTTTTGACATAAGCATCATAATCCCATTCTCCATTGGTATACCATTCATAATGTCCAATATCATGAAGCAATCCCGCCTTAGCGGCTAGGTCAGGATTTACATCATACTTATTAGCGAGCTGAACAGCATATTGGGCAACTGTAATTGCATGTGAAACACCTGAACGGGTTAAATATTTTTGTGCAATAGGATGTGTAAATATATCGATTAAGCTTACTCGTCGCATGGTAACCCTCCTATTTTTTTCATGTTGGTCAATCTTACTATATACATATAACGCTATACGTTTGATATTCAGAATAATCTAACACATTTATAAAACTTCTTCAAGGAATTTGTTATTTTATCTAACGTTTTTCCCTGTTAATAAAGGATGCTTTTATTATTTATATGATACGAATTAAATTTTGTAACTTTCCCTTCTAAAAAAGGGTCTTACTTTGATTACGGAATAAAAAAAGAAACTACATTTGCAGTTTCTTCAAGCTAAGGTTTATATGGTATTTTCACTTCGAATAATGTTGAATATTTGTTTGATTCCACATTAATTGTACCGCCATATTTGAGTACAACTTGTTTCACAATACTAAGTCCGTCTCCCCTAGGAACTCCTTTCTTTTCCGCTTTGGTCGAATAGCCCGCCTGAAAAATTTTGTTAAGGTTTTCCTTTGAAATGGTCGGCCCAATATTCTCTACTCTAAAGATATATTTATTTTGAGTAACACGAGCTTCAATATTGATGAATCTCTCAGATTCAAGTCCTAAAAGTGTGGCATCAAAGGCATTATCTATTAAATTCGATAATATTTTAATTAAATCAATCGTATGTATATGCTTAAACAAATGATCATCAACATGGAGGTGCATATCAACCTTTTCATTTTGTGCTCTTGCCCACTTGGACTGGAGCAATATGAAGAGTGCCGGATTTTTGATGACAACAGGTAATTCCATTGTTTCTACTTCTGTTGTTAATGAGTTCACATATTCATATGCCCGATCTTCCCGGCCAATCTTCATTAATCCCTGAATAACTTGAATATGATTAAGAAAATCATGACGGATCGATCGCATTGTATGGAGCATTGACTGAAACTCACCCTGGTAGGTCTCCTCTGCATCTCCGACCTGGGAGTTCACTTTTTTTCGGTACCAAATTTGAAAAGCTATAAAAATACTAAAAGACAGCAGAACTAACACACCACTCATAATGAATGAGGGAATACTTTTTTGCATAACATCCCGTTTTACCTTCTCAACTGATTCATGTGTTAACTCCACATCTAGGGACCCATCAAATCCCTCTTCACTCTTTTTTCTTTCTTGAATTTTTAATAATTCCTCTAAACTAGCAGTATCCCAAAATTCTAATTCCTGGTTTGAAGATGGCATCGCTAAATGCCCAATTGTCAGATCGATCGTTTTTATCGTATTTAGATAAGTAGCATACAAATTAAATGCTGAAAACACCATGATAAGAAACATGGTTACAGAGATAATGACGGCATACTTTTTCTTTTTACTTTGTCTAATTTTCAGCCACCTCTGTCCCTCGAACTTATCCCTAATGAAAAACTCTATCAAATCAATATCTATAGTTAATATACAACAGTTGACATTTTATAGGGTAATTTTTTCTTTATTTTCTAATTTTTTATACGATCACAAATATATATGAATTTTATGGATGATAGTATAAGAAAAACTAAGGCTTTCGCCATTAGAACTTGGCGACAAGCCAAGTTTTTCTAATCATAAAGGAAAATGGGATATTAAGGAAGGCTATATCCCTAAAACTCTTTCTAAATGATCATTATACAGCAAAAATAATCCTTTTGTCATATCTAAAAATAGAACTTTAAACCTACAAGAATTCTTTTATATCATATACTCTTCCATTTTCTAATGGACCAGATAAAAGATTCATTAATGTCTTTGCCACAAAACTCGGTGAACGAAGCAGCCCTTTTTCATGATATTCCTCGAATTGATCGAGTGATGAGAATTCACTCTTTGTTGCTTTTCTAATTGTTCCTTGCATGTCTGTATCCATAATACCCGGAGAAAATGCAATTGATGTAATATTTGTTCGGTTCTCTTCTTGTTCAACCCCAACCGTTTTAGTATACATATTTAGTCCGGCTTTGGTGCTACAATAAGCACTCCATCCTGGTACCGGTCGATTCGCTGCTCCCGATGTGATATTTACAATCACAACATTCGCAGAGGTCCCTTTTGTTTCGCGAATCAAAGCCTCACTTATTAATATCGGTGTTAATAGATTCAGATGAACATGCAGGATTAACTCCTCTTGCTTAGCATTACCTGCTCCTTTAATCGGATTTACCGTGCCGGCGTTATTAATCAGTGTAATTTTGGGTGCATGATCGATATCCATCATGGAGAGTAGTTGGTCTATTATCTCAGAAAGCTGTTGTATATCTGACAAATCACATTCAATAAATGATAACGGTATTTGTTTTTCTGCTGCGATTTTTTCAAGCTTTGTGTTGATGGTTCTTGATAAACAAATGATCTTGCAATCTTGATCATTTATTTCCTTTACAATCGCTTCACCTAACCCTCGAGAGGCGCCAGTTACAATATAATAATTCATATATGTCAGCTTCCTTTCATTTGGATTGTCCTTCCAATTCCTTCTTCTTTTTAGCACATGCTACCAAGGAATGCAAGAAGTTTCATTCCTCACATTTGCCTTTGACAAACTAGAGCCTTAATACTAAGCTAAAATCAACATATACATATATAAATTGCTAAATAAAGTAGGGATAACATGACAGGATTTTCCAAGGATCCATTTAACTATCATTTTGAACGCCTTGAGGATGTAGCAGAAAAGATTAGTGAAGTCCTTCAATGTCCAATTACAATAGAAGATGTAAATCATCGACTATTAGCATACAGCACCCATGATGACAGAACCGATCCTGCCCGAATCTCCACTATAATAGGTCGAAGAGTTCCTGAAAAAGTCATTAACAGCTTATGGAAAGATGGAACCATTCCAAAACTCCTTCATACAGATGAGCCTATACGAGTTAAAAATATTGATGAGGTTGGTCTTGGAAATCGCATCGCCATTTCTATTTGGAAAAATGATGAGGTACTGGGTTTTATCTGGGCTTTGGAAATTGAAAAGCAGCTCGAGCAATCAGACTTGCTTCTTTTGAAAAAAGCGGCAAGAGCAGTAAAAAATAAAATGCTGAAATTACAAGTTCGTAAAACCAAGAAAGAAGAAAGGAATCAAGAATTTTTTTGGAAGCTCCTCACTGGTCATGTCTCATCAGAGCATGAAATTACTCAAAGTTTCCATGAACTAAATTTACATGTCCCCTCTCCGTTTTCAGTAGTCATTTTTAAGTTTCCTCAGGAAATAAATGAAGAAGCAGAAAAGAAACTTTCTTACCTGCTCCAAACCACTCAGCAGGTAACAATTCTTTTATATACATTTGATTTTGATGAACTCATCATTTTATTATCGGCAAAGAGTTCTGCACCTCTAACGGATATCAAACATTTTACTTATTCTACTATTCGTCAGCTTAACGAAAGATATCAATTAAAAAATGTAACGGCAGGTATGGGTGGCATTTTTTCATCACCGGTCTTTATTGAAAAAAGCTATAAAGAAGCGGTAGCTGTACATTCACTAAAAAAAAGATTTCCTAAAGAAACAACGGAATTAACGAGTTTTTCCGAACTTGGCTTTTATCAGTATTTGGATATTTTATACAAACAACGAAAAGAATCAGGTCATCAGCACTATTCCCTGACAAAATTAAAAGAATACGATCAACGGCATAGTACAAATCTTGTTCACACACTAGAGGTGTTTCTTGACCATGACAGCAACGTCCACGATGCTTCAAAAGCACTTAACATTCATATTAATACACTAAATTATCGACTAAAGAGAATTTCAGAAATCGGTGAACTAAATCTTAAAAATATGAACCAAAAGATCACCATCTACTTACATTTAAAGCTCGATCATATGCCTTTGTGATTTTTCACAAAAGAATTCAAAACCTTTCTCGTTTTTAAACAAAGATATTTATATAATTTTTATTTATACTTGCTTTATTAATTAGAAATTATATAAATATTGCGTTCAAAGGAGGAAGGTTTATTTATGATTATCGGGGTTCCAAAGGAAATAAAAAATAATGAAAACCGGGTAGCCTTAACACCTGGAGGGGTAACACAGTTAGTTACGTTTGGTCATCGAGTCTTAATTGAAGATCAGGCAGGTGTTGGAAGCGGTTTTGAGAATGAGGATTACAAACAAGCAGGTGCTGAAATTGTAGATAACGCTGAAAAAGTATGGGGAAATTCCGAAATGGTTATGAAAGTAAAAGAACCTCTGCCGTCAGAATATGCATACTTTCGAAAGGGATTAATTTTATTCACATATCTACATCTTGCAGCAGAGCCTGAATTAGCCCAAGCATTAAAAGATCGTGGTGTAACAGCAATTGCTTATGAAACAGTTACCGTAAATCATGCATTGCCATTGCTTACCCCAATGAGTGAGGTTGCCGGACGGATGGCAGCACAAATTGGAGCGCAATTTCTTGAAAAACCTAAAGGCGGAAAAGGAATTTTATTAGCAGGTGTTCCCGGAGTGAGTCGTGGGAAAGTTACGATTATCGGGGGTGGTGTAGTCGGTACAAATGCAGCGAAAATGGCGATTGGCTTAGGTGCTGATGTGACGATTATTGATTTAAGTGCAGACCGTTTACGTAAATTGGACGATATATTTGGTACACAAATTAAAACATTAATGTCAAACCCAATGAACATTGCAACATCTGTAGCTGAAGCTGATTTACTTATTTGTGCGGTATTAATTCCAGGGGCTAAGGCACCAACTCTCGTTACGGAAGAAATGGTCCAAGCAATGAAACCGGGTTCGGTCATTGTTGATGTTGCGATCGATCAAGGCGGAATCGTTGAAACCGTAGACCATATTACAACACATGATAACCCAACATATGAAAAACACGGTGTCTTACATTATGCGGTTGCTAATATGCCTGGAGCTGTTCCACGTACCTCAACAATTGCTCTTACAAATGTTACAGTACCATACGCATTACAAATGGCCAATACAGGGGCATACCGGGCGATTAGTGAAAGTCCTGCACTTCAAGCCGGAGTGAATGTTATGGACGGGGAAATCACATATAAAGCTGTTGCTGATGATCTTGGATTTATATATAAGTCAGTTACTGAAGTTTTAAAAAGAGAACATTTAATGAAGTAAATAATAGATCAATTTTAAAAACTGTTAAAAACAGGTTTAATTAGATTTCACTTCACTTTTCCTTCATCATCTGTGTTGTTTGCCGATACAAATGATAAGGGGGTGAAACCTTGGATATTGCAGCCTTATCAATCGGATTAAATCAAGCATCTCTAAATCAAAATGTGAGCATTGCATTAGCTAAAAAAGTAATGGAAACTTCACAGCAAAGTAATGAACAACTGTTGAAAGCTATGGAAGCCCCACACCCCAATTTAGGGAAAAGCATTGACGCAAAAGGTTAAATCAGAAGTCCCTGTATGAATATGGGGACTTTTGAAATCCTATTAATCCTCATTGGAGACAAAAACCTTCCCTAAATGTCGAAATTCCACTAACAATTCCCCTTATAATCCATCCATTCTTTGGAAAAGCTGATGTTATCAGGTAAGACTAGACACAATCATCATCTCAGCATAGTTGCTCTACTATTCATCCACGTCTTGCCTGTAAGTGACTTTTTATCCTACTTCCCCTACTCTTTTTAATAATGATATCGTATATTTTATAAAAGCATTTTTATCATTTCTTGAAAATCAATGAACAATTAATAGAAAAATTAATAGTATAGTACAACCTCCGAATTATTTTTTGACAGTTATCCTTCGATAACTGTCTTTTTTACATCATATATTAACTTCCTTTGCCCTATCCCTCAATCAAAACTGTACCTTTGCTCAAGCCAAGGGTCTCCCTCCATATGATAGCCGTTTCTTTCCCAAAATCCGGGATGATTATGCTCTGTAAACTGTATTCCTCTTATCCATTTTGCGCTCTTCCAAAAATAGAGATGAGGAATAACGGCTCGAAGCGGAAAACCATGCTCCTTAGTTAACAGTTCATTGTTAAAGCTATGAGCTAGTAAAGTTGTTTCTCTCATAAAGTCATCAATTGATAGATTAGTCGTCCATCCTTCTTCTGCATAGAGAATAACGTATCTGGCATGTGAGTGAACAGTAATTCCTTCTAATAAATCTACCGTTTTAACGCCCTGCCAACATGCATCTAATTTCGACCACCCCGTAACACAATGAATATCATTTATTTGTTCTGACTGAGGGTATTCCTCTTTTAGCTCCTTTAACGTAAGAAGCTTAGGATAATCGACTAATCCATAAATTTGTAAATTCCACTTACTAATATCATCATAGTAAGGAACATTTCCCGTATGTAAAACTGGAAATGTCGTTGTAACATTTTGATTTGGTGGAACCCTTCCGGAAGGATGTGTTTTTTTCTGTTTTCCAAAATACATGACAATACCTCCATCACTCCATTATGTTAACTTTCGTTAAAAATAAGTTGACAATCTTTTCTGGATTATATTATTCTTTTTTTAAGGATTTGTTTAGAAGGGGGAAATACAATGACACGAAAATTAACTACATACGATATTTCATTAGTCGGTATGTTTGCAGCACTAATGGCTATTGGTGCTAATATTACTTCTTGGGCGCCATTTCTTCAAGTAGCAGGTGTTCCATTATCAATGCAGCCTTTTTTCTGTATATTAGCAGGGCTTTTATTAGGAAGCAGGCTTGGTGCATTGTCAATGATTATTTACGCATTAGTTGGAATTGCAGGCGCGCCTGTTTTCGCTCAGTTTAGCGGTGGAATTAGTGTGATTTTCCAAAGCACCGGCGGATTTATTTTATCTTATATTATTGCCGCTTATGCAGCCGGTAAAATTCTGGAGGTTAGTAAAGAAAAGAAACTGACTGTTTTCATGGCTGCCTCATTTGTAGGAATTGTTCTTATTTATATTGTCGGGACAACGTATATGTGGCTTGCCTTAAATGTATGGTTGAATGTTCCGATGTCATACGGTGCTGCTTGGGGAGTTATGGCATGGTTTATTGTGAAAGATGTTGCTTTTACAGTTTTAGGCGCACTGCTTGCTCCCCGTATTTATTATGCTGTGACGAAGGCTGTTAATAAAAGAATTGCTGCTTAATTTATAAAAAGCCTTTGTCAATGACGAAGGCTTTTTATAAAACCTTGTGTTTTTAATGCAGTAAAGGTGAAAATTAGTTCGTTCCATTGCGCTCCACTATAGAGTTAAATTATTATTCAAATGCAACAATCTTTATAGAAATCCTTAAGAAAAACAATATAAAGTGCATTGCTCTATTTATTTAATACTTTCATCATATCTTTCTAAGTATTGTTGCTCTTGTTCTTCGGACATGATACCGGTAGCTTTTCCGATTGTTCCTCCTTGAATGTTCCAGATGACATTGTGATCTTCATCAGCTTGTGAGAAATCGCCTTCCTTCCAGCGGGTTAATATGTCCATCATTACTTCCTCATGTTCATATTGACCATTTTCTACAACATTGAATAGAAACAAGATTCGCTCATCTGTCATTTCGTAATGTAGCCACTTTTCATCTGCAATTACCTTTTGATGAGACATTCCGTGCATATAATTAAGAATATCACCTTCAGATAAAGATGCCTGCTCACTTCCAAACGGGTTTTTACTCAATACTACTTCTTCAGATACAACCTCCTCTGGAGTTTTCGCGCTTTCTTCAACGTCTTCTACCTTCTGTGCAGTTGTTGGAGTTGTTTTTTGATTCAACATATCATAAAGAATATACCCTAAAAATCCGAAACAAACAGCAACAACTACTACACTAGCTATTATCCACTTATGCTTTTTTATCCAAGACACGATAACACCCTCCTAAGAAGTACTTTACTTGTTAGCTTAATCAATAGCTTATCTATCAAAAGAATATTGATTCTATAAGATACAGATAGTCTAGTATCATCATACAATGGATAAATTAGGTTAAACAAGAAAAGACTTTGTCGAAATAAATCAGATTCATATTTTTTACTATTCTGTTCTATTATATGTATAATGTTTACTAGTTTTGGTTATAAAAATAGTAGAGTATATGAAAGAGGTGTGAATATGAAAACATTAGTTGTAAAAAAATATTTCTTAGACATAAAAGATAGAGAAGCATTCGAGAGAGAGATACTGGAGCACCATCCCGAATTGATGGAGTCGATACTTGGATGGGATGACGAAGAATTGGTGGAACATTTACATATATTAAAAAAAAACTTGGTAAAGTAAAACCAAGTTTTTTCTTTATGTTCTTCTATAGTATGATAGCTGCGATCCAACCGAAAATAATAAGTGGAATATTATAGTGAACAAAGGTCGGCACACATGTATCCCAAATATGATGATGATTTCCATCTGCAGCTAAACCAGATGTTGGGCCAAGTGTACTGTCAGATGCAGGTGAGCCTGCATCTCCAAGGGCTGCGGCTGTTCCTACTATTGCAATTGTTGCCATTGGGCTAAATCCTAACTCCAGACATAGTGGAACGAAAATAGTCGTGATAATAGGAATTGTTGAAAAGGATGAACCAATCCCCATTGTGATGAGAAGACCAACAATTAACATTAACAATGCACCAAGTGCCTGATTACCATTAATTAGCCCGGCAGCATCTTCTACAAGCTTTTCAACATGTCCAGTTTCTTTTAGCACACTAGCAAATCCTGATGCTGTAATCATAACGAAGCCAATAAAGGCCATCATCTTCATTCCGTTTGTCATCATTGCATCTGCTTCATGACGCTTTAGTACACCACCAATATATAATATACTTAAGCCGGCTAACGCACCAAAAATCATCCCTTCAACCTCAAGCTTTTGAGATAAAAAGAGTTGAACAGAGAGTGATACTAATATGGCGAGAACAGCAATAGTAATACTTCTTTTTGTATACACTTGTGTCACTTGTTGCCCTGATATTTCACGGGTTTCATATTGTCTTTTTTTACGATAAGTAATGAACACTGCAATAAGCAGGCCACACACCATGCCAATAGCCGGGATGGCCATTGCTGTTGGAATAGAAGATAAGGAAACAGTTAATCCACTCTCCTGCATATTCGTTTGCATGATCCCGTGAAAGATGGCTCCAAACCCAACAGGTAAAAACATATATGGCGTAATTAATCCAAATGTCATAACTGCTGCAATTAATCGGCGATCTACTTCAAGCTGATTCAAAACTTTCAAAAGGGGTGGGATAAGCACCGGGATAAATGCAATATGTACCGGTACCAGATTTTGAGAAAAGATTGCCATCATTAAGATTAAAAATACAATAAGTGCCTTAGACAACGTTTTTCTTCTCGTTTCTCCCTCACGACCAACAATTTTTATCACACTAGAAACCATCGCATCAGGTAATCCTGTTTTCGTTAGTGCAACAGCAAATGCTCCTAGTAAGGCATAACTAAGCGCTACAGTAGCATTTCCACCTAATCCGTTTGTAAATGTCTCAATCGTTGCGGATAACCCTAAACCACCTGTTAGACCACCTATTAAAGCTCCAATCACAAGAGCAAAAACAACATTTATTCTTAATAAACTTAAAATCAGCATAACAATTACTGCTATTATGACTGCATTCACCGTCAATACCCCCAAAATCCTTTAGTTTGCTAATATAGTAGAGAAATAAAACATCGGAATTAAACTTAACATATTTGGTTGAAATCTGTCAATTAGTATATCAAGATATTAATTTTAAACCATACAAGTCTCCGGCACCTAATTAAAATAAAAACCCTTACATCTTCTTTATTTAATAAATCTTTACCTTTTTATATTAAAATCCTTCCAGTTTGTCCGATATAAACACTGGTCAAGTTTAACATTAGTAATTTTTGGCTATAAAACGGCAAACTTATTGAAAAATAAGGACGCAAAACTATGGGTCTAAGGCAAACGCTATGACTGCCAAGTTGCAAATGCTAATTTTATTCCCTTCTTGGTTGTTCATCTTAGATCCTCGCTACAAAAGAGAGGAGACATACAATGTCAAAAGGTAGTTATGAAATTAAAGTAAATCATGGTGCAAAAATTGTGGAAATGTATATTGGCGGTACATTTACTCCAACAGATGTGCAAAATTTTGTCAGAGATTATCAAAAAGAGGTTTCAGCTATTAACGCTCCTGTTTTTACTCTAGAGATCGATTGTTCTTATATGGACCTTCTTAAACAAGAAATGATTCCAAGCTTAGAAAATTCCTACAAGATGTATAAGGAAGCCGGATTCAAAAAAGTTATTTTTAAAATTAAACAAAATCCAGTTTTAAAACTTCAATTAAATCGCCTTGCAAAAAATACAGGATTAACCAATGCTGAAATATTAGAGGGTTAATAACTTTCAGGATGAATCAACGTACTATACCTTGACTCATCCTCTTTTTTATTTCACACATATAGGGGGAATACACTTTGCAATACGTAAAAATACATTCTGTTGATATTTATCACCCAACAAAAGTGGTTGATAACACATATTTTATCAATCATTTTCAACAGAGAGAAAAAGATATTACACGGTTTCTTGATCATATGGGAAGAAAAAAACGTTATTTCATTGATAATCCAGATGAGAATAGTTTAACGATGGCAATTGAAGCAGCCAAACGGGTTCTTACTAGAGCTAAAATGAGTGGAAAAGATATTGATTTAATTATGTTCTCATCACAAATTCCTGAATACACATTTCCTACAAATGCAACATATTTACACGATGCTATTGGGGCTGGTTCACAAACCATTCTATTAGATTCAAATGCCAATTGCGCCGGTATGACTGTCGCTGTCGATTATACATCAAGGTATATGTTAACAAGTAAGAATATCAAAACTGCCTTAATAGTTGGGTCAGATTATAACTCTATCATTAGCGATCCTGAAGATGAAATAACATTTTCAAATTATGGTGATGCAGCGGCTGCTGTTATATTAGAAAAAACGGATGTTGAAACAGGGTTTATTGACTCCATTTATTTTACAGACTCGATTAATAAGGATAAAATTTTATATCCCGCAAAAGGCTTAACCAATGTTCTCAAAAACAAGGAACCAGGAAAGTATATCAAGTGGCTCCCTTTTGATGGTAATATCGCCCTGCCTCCTACTTATGAAATGATCCAAAAACTATTGGATCGTCATAATTTACAAGCAAGTGATATCAGTTGTTATTGCTTTTCTCAATTTTCTTTAGCTAATATTTTAAAAATACAAGAGAAATTTGACATACATGATAAACAAATTGTTTATGTTGGTGATCGGTTCGGATATACGGGTACCTCCAGCCCGTTTTTGGCCTTACACGAAGCAATAAATAGGGGAACTGTTAAAAGAGGGGATTATATTTTATTTTGGACAATCGGTTCCGGATACCAATTAGTATCCATGTTATTCAAATATTAATAGACGTGTAAAAATATCACGAGTGACAGATACATCTTGTAAGTAACTGCCACTCGTGTTCGCCACCAAATTATCTATACTTAAATACTGTTATTGACCAACTTCAAACCTCTCAACAAATGTTGCTAATGTTCTCGCCATTACACCTGTTGCCCCTGATGGACCAAGTTCGCTTTCTTTTGACGTTGTTGCTGTCCCCGCAATATCAAGATGTACCCATGGTGTATGTTCAGCAAATTCACCAATAAAAGTTCCTGCCATTATTGCATGCCCTTCTCGACCGGGTGAATTATTCAGATCAGCCATTTTACTATTTCGAACTCTTTTTTTATCGTTTTCCGAAATCGGCAAACGCCAAACAGGCTCATCACATTCATGTGATGCTTGAAGAACTTGTTCAAACATCTCTTCATTATTTGTCATAGCACCAGTCGTTTCAGTTCCTAAAGCAATGATGACTCCCCCTGTTAATGTGGCTACATCAACTAAGTAATTCGCTCCATGGAATTTAGCATATGTAATGCCGTCTGCTAGAGCCAAACGACCTTCTGCATCTGTATTTAGGACCTCAATCGTTTTACCGCTTAAAGAAACAATGACATCATCGGGCTTAAATGCTCCTCCACTAATCATATTGTCTGTTGATGGAATAACAGCTACAACATTTTGCTCAGGCCTTGTTTCACCAATAATCTCCATTGCTCCAAGTACTGCTGCGGCACCACCCATATCTGTTTTCATGCCAACAATTCCATCCTTAGGTTTGATAGAGTAACCACCCGTATCATAAGTAATTCCTTTTCCAACAAGTCCAATAACATCTTTCCATTCTTCTTTTCCTTGATACTTTAACACAATCATTTTTGGAAGCTCTTCTGATCCTTTGTTGACAGCTAACAGAGCCCCCATCCCAAGACGCTCCATATCTTCCTTTTCAAGAATCTCATACTCAAAATTGTATCTCTTCGCAAGCTCTACAGAATACGAGGCTAATTCTGTCGCTGTTAACAGATTAGGTGGCATATTCGTCAGTGTTCTTGCACTGTTTGTACCTGTCCCAAATGCATAGCCAACCTCGAGACTTGATTTTATTTCATCCAGTTTTCCATTCTCTGAAAAGATATAAACCGTTTCAATCTTTTTTTCAGGTTCATTAGATTTTAGCTTATAATCTAAAATTTTATATGTCGCGAGGACAGAAGCCTCTGAAAGAGCGTGGGCAATATCATTTGTGTCATTTTCTTCATTACGAAAAGAATCCAGTGCAATGGCAATACTTTGATGTTTTGCCTTTTGAAGAGTTTGAAATAACTCTCCAAATGCTCTCTTTAATCGATCAAAGGTTAGGTTCTCCTCTTTTCCCAATCCAACAAAGTAAATACGTTTAAAAGAATGCTTCCCCAGGGTATGTAGCTTAGTAATTAATTTGTATTTTGTTTGCAGGTCTCCGTCTTTTAATAACTGAGATAGATCACCTTGGAGTTGTTCATCGATCTCACCAGCTAACCCTATTAGTTTGCTTGTTTTTTGATATAGTCCAATAACAAGTGTTTCTTGATCTTTGATTTGCTCTAATTGATGATGTACTTTAAATATCATCTCTGCACCTCCATATATGTATACAGTTTCATTTTAAAGCACAAAGTTTAAAAAGTATAATAAGGTGTAAAAGAATAAGTGAAAAAGGTTTTCTAAACAAATTCTTTTCATGAGTAGAAGATGCAGGATGGTTATATGCTATAATGAAGAAAATCTTTTTATCCCATTTTTCTATCTATTTACAGTTTAGAGAGGTTTTATGATGTTGAATCTAGGGCATTAGATCAAGGTGAAATGACTCCAATCACTCTGTTTAAATAGATAAATACCTCGTTAGAATGCAGAATGAAAGGAGCATAACATTGGAATTACTATATAATTTTCCCTTACTCGCTTCTCTGGCGGCTATTTTCTTTGCACAATTCGTTAAAGTTCCGATCTACTTTATTGTTTCCAAAAAATTGGATTGGTCTTTAATCACGAGTACAGGAGGAATGCCGAGTTCGCATTCAGCAGCTGTTACTGCCCTTTCAACAGGTGTTGCACTTGATCATGGCCTGGATTCCTCCATCTTTGCTATTTCGGCTGTATTCGCCATTATTACCATGTTTGATGCAACCGGAGTCAGAAGACATGCTGGTGAGCAAGCGACTGTACTTAATCAGCTTGTATTAGATTTCAATAAATTCGTTGAAGAAGCAAAGGTTTGGCCTAAAAAGGCTGAGCAGGATAAACAAAAAAAATTAAAAGAACTGCTTGGTCATCAACCAATTGAAGTATTTTTTGGGGGATTAACAGGTATATTACTTGCATTATTATTACATTATCTTTTTATGATGTAGATTCAGGGCTAAAACGAAATGATTTATACATAAAAAAAGCTAGTGGCTGCGTGCCATTAGCTTTTTGTTTTACTTTTTATATATTTTTGCCTAAATACCTGCATAGATTCTTCTTCATTTAAATTTTTCAATTGTTCTTCTGTTAATGTTCCCTCACCCATTTGTACAACATAAACATCCAATTGTTTTTTTCCCCAGCTATTATATACGTCTTTTACTGTTTCATAATAGAGATCCAATCGGTTCCCTTTAATTGCTCCACCTTTATCAGCTACAACTCCATAGCCATATCCAGGAATGAAGATGATTGTCCCTAAAGGGAATACGTCTAAATCAGCTGCAACCGTTGAATATAGGTCACGTTTTACTTTAACACCTGAATATGTAATTCCATAGCTTGGATGATTAGGGCTTTTACCTGTTGATTCTACACCCGCTGTATATCCTGTAGCCACTACTTTTTTCACCGGGTATTGTGACCAATCAATAGCCTCTTCTAATGACATATCTTGATTTACCGCCTCAACACGTGAAGATATCTTTGTTTGGACAGTTGGTTCACTATTCATTGTCTTAAATGTGAGACCTAAAACACGAAATGTACCACTTTCTTCACCAACTGCATGATCTTTAGCATACCATTTGACCACATCTTTTGCTTCTACTCCGGATATAACTTCAAAAGTTGTAGTTAGTGCACAAAGAAATAATATCGACATGAAAAGCCTTCTACACACTCTTTTTATACTGATCATATCTTCCCTATTCACTCCTCTCACAAATCTATTCGTTCCCAATTTGTTGAGGAAATATTCATTTTTAACAGGAAACATACTTTACCAGTTTGAAAGCCCCTCCCTTATTTTTTTAAAAAAACGCAACAAAAGGGCTGATCTTCACATTGTTGATGATCAGCCCTTTTGTTATGTTATTAAAACATTTGGTAACCTCTTTTTCGAAGCATTTTAATGATTATGCCTGAAAGAATTGCTCCAATTAGTCCTGAAGATAAAATCAGTATGTCAGCTAAAGCTAATGACAGAATTTTATTTCCTAAAGCTGAAAATGAGGCACCGGGTTTTTGAAAATATTCTATAAATCTTACATTATCTATAATAAAAATACAGACAATCGGGTACACAATTGCCATAATCCAAGACATGCGTAAGAGCATATTTAATAAAAATCCAATACCGAAAAATAAAACTAAAAATAATAGCATTGATATAAGTAAAACAGGTAAGCTTAACATGTCTATCACCTCCATTACACCATTTTTAGTGTACTGAACAAAAGATAGACAGTCAATCATAACTAAGTGAACGTTTTATGACTTCTTCCCTGTTCCCTCACAGCTATTACAAGTTTCGGAGCCACCTAAGATCAATTGAAAATATCCTTTTCCATCACAGTACGGACATTCCTTCGTCTCTACCTTAGTTGTTGTACTCATATACTGTCTCTCCTTTAGAAAATAAATGGTTATAATACAATATACCAATTATTCTGACAATAATAAAGGAAGAAAATCTAACACAGATGTTTATGTAAGCGAATACAACATATATTTCCTTTGAATTTCTTTACCTTGCTTATTTTTAGAAAATTACAAAAATAAAGTGTAAGAACTATATCCAAATTGATTCCCCGGATGGAAGTGATCATATTTAATTAATTCCGGCTTTATATTTCTATTTGCCAAATCTTTAATCAAATTCGATGAATCACGATTAAGGACTAATTCTTCTGGTAGCATGAAGATTACTTCCTCCAGCTCTTTATCTTGAATAATAATATCCTTTGTTATGGCAGTTAAAGAAAAAATAATCATGTTATCACTTATGCGGTCTTCAATTACACCTGACCTAATCCCAGCTACTCCATTAACGGTAGCTGTAATTCCTGTCTCTTCTTTAATTTCTCTTAATACTGCTTCATCAATCGTTTCACCCTGCTCGACAAATCCGGCAGGAAGAGACCAAAGTCCTTTTAGTCCACCATACTTTTTTTTAACAACAAGCCACTCACCATTCTCATTCTCCACAATACCTGAAACAGCTAGCCAGACATTTCCCCTTTTAGAGTGACCCACCTTTCACCACTTCTCCTTTTTAAAAAGGACAAGAGCAAAAGCTCTTGTCCCCAACTAAATTATAAAATATTAAATTTACCTTTTTTCAGCACTAATGAAGGTCCACCAACCATATATAATGCACGGTTATCGATCATTTTCTTCATAAATGATGCTTTTGTTCCAACAAGTTTTTTACCAAACACAACACCAACTGCATCATCTTCACCAAGGGAAGCTACAGATCCTTTAATGTCTGGTGTAAAAGTACTCATTTCTCCGCGTCCACGAATGGCAACTGCCAAGTTTTTCGCACAAGTTTCACCTTGTTGCATCGCAATTTGAGCTGTTGGAGGATATGGACGATTAATTTCTTCGTTGATAATTAATGAACAATCTCCGATGATGAATACTTCATCATGTCCTGGAGCACGTAAGTATCCATCAACTTTTACACGGCCACGCATGTTTTCAAATCCGGCTTCTTCCACAACGCTGTTACCACGTACACCTGCAGCCCATACAACCGTACCTGCTTTAATTGTTTCAAGCTCCTCACCTTTTGCAACGATGATTCCATCTTCGATACATTCTTTAATAGCTGTACCGATCATGAATTCTACACCTTTCTTTTGAAGGTGATTTACAGCATAATCAACCAACTCAGGATCAAATCCAGGGAGTGCTGTTGGTGCTGCTTCAACACAAAGGATACGCACTTTCTTGAAATCAATATCATATTCTTTGCAAAGCTCAGGAATTCTGTTTCCAAGTTCACCTAAGAACTCGATACCCGTGAATCCAGCTCCACCTACAACGATAGTTAAACGCTCATCTTTCTTCTCTGCTTCCATATTGTATGTTGCAAATTGGTATTCAAGATGCTCACGTAATTGTCTAGCTGAGTCAATGCTTGTAATTCCAAATGCAAATTCTTTTAATCCTTTAATACCAAATGTTTCAGGATGTGCACCTAATGAGATTACTAAATAGTCATACTCAACCTCACCGTTTTCCAACACAACTTTTTTCGCTTCTTTATCAATAGAAACAACTGTGTCTTTCACAAACTTCACACGATTATTGTCAATAATATCTTTAATTTGATAGCGAGCTCGATCGTGATGTAGCGTACCTGCTGAAGCTTCATGTAACCATGTTGTTTCATAGTGATAATCATTTTTATTCACTAACGTAATTTCTGCTTCATCAATACTGATTTGTTTTTGTAAACGAGTAATTGTAATTAATCCACCATAACCTGCACCTAAAATAACGACTCTTGGCTTTCTCACCGATACATCCACCTTTTCCTTAGAATTGTTGTCAAATTCGAATAATGTTTATTACTATAATCCACCGAATCACAACATTTTATTTAGTTTAAGAGATAAAACTTTGTGAAATGATTCACTTACCAAAACACACGTTGGTTATTTTCTCTTAGAAATACATATAAATATATATAATTACGCCTATACTCCATATTATCTATACTATCATTTTTTTTCAAGTAGTTTTTTCTTACAAGGTAGTATATTTTTTTTTGAAAATATACTATAATTTAGAATATTTCGCCATTTTTAAATTATAAGTGCAAAGTTTGTAGGACATGAAATAACAGAGCTGGATATGATAAGATTCTTGCATAGATAAATAAAGGAGGATGTTTTGTGAAAGAAGATACGAAAGTTTATGATATAACCATTATCGGGGGAGGTCCTGTAGGATTATTTACAGCTTTCTATGGTGGAATGCGACAAGCAAGTGTCAAAATTATTGAGAGCCTTCCACAATTAGGCGGACAGCTTTCTACATTATATCCTGAAAAATACATATATGATGTTGCAGGCTTTCCAAAAGTAAGAGCTCAGGAACTTGTAGACAATTTAAAAGAGCAAATGGGGCAGTTTTCCCCTACAATCGTTCTGGAACAAGCAGTAGAACAACTTGATAAACAAGCAGACGGTGTATTTAAGCTTACCACTAACAGTGAGGTTCATTATACAAAAACAATTATTATTACGGCTGGAAACGGTGCGTTTCAACCTAGAAAACTAGAGCTTGAGCATGCTGAAAAATATGAAAGTGAAAACTTACATTATTTTGTAGATGATTTAAATAAATTTGCTGGTCGAAATGTAGCAATCCTTGGCGGAGGTGATTCTGCTGTTGATTGGGCACTAATGCTAGAACCTATTGCTAAAAATGTAAAATTAATTCATCGACGCGATAAATTCAGAGCTCATGAACATAGTGTTGAGCTTTTAAAAAAATCAAACGTTGATATTGTTACACCATTTGTCCCATCAGAGGTTATCGGTGAAACAGCCATTACCCAACTAGTTTTAGAAGAGGTAAAAGGTGACCGTAAAGAAGTGATTGAAATTGATGACCTTATCGTAAATTACGGCTTTGTTTCTTCGCTTGGTCCAATTAAAAATTGGAGTTTAACTATCGAAAAAAATTCTATTGTGGTTAATTCGAAAATGGAAACAAATATTGAAGGAATTTATGCTGCCGGAGATATTTGTACGTATGACGGTAAAGTGAAGCTAATTGCGAGTGGATTCGGAGAAGCACCAACGGCTGTAAATAATGCAAAAGCCTTTTTGGATCCAAAAGCACGTGTTCAACCTTTACACAGTACCAGCCTTTTTAATTAACTATAAGAAAAAAACGACTACTGAATTTTCAGCTAGTCGTTTTTTGATGTTAACATTCTTCAGGTGTACCAGTATTCGTTGCTGTTCTGAAAGATGAACCACATCCGCATGAAGCAATCGCATTTGGGTTATCGATGGTGAAGCCCCCGCCCATCATGGACTGCTTGAAATCAATAATCGTACCATTTAAAATTGGGGCATCTTCTTTTTTGATAAGTACTGTCATTCCATGCTGTTCTAGAACTTGATCTTCTTCACTAATCTCATGCTCAAAGCCCATACCATAGGAAAGGCCACTGCAGCCTCCACCCTTGACTCCCACACGAAGATAAGCATTTTCTTCCTCATGTTCTTTCATCATATCTTTTATCTGAAAAGCAGCTGCTTCTGTAATTTTTACAATATCGCTCATTTAATATACCTCCTTGCTCTTTATGAAAGGATCTATTTATAGTATACATCTAATAGCACTCATCACTCAAATAATTCACTCAAGAGGTAACAGACATTATCGTCTCAAGAAAAAAGTACCTGTACACACAACTTCTGCAGGACCAGTCATTAAAACTGTACCTGTTTTTGTCCAGTTGATTAGCAGATCTCCTCCCGCAAGATGGACAGTCGTTTCTTCTCCTTGGGAAGTATGTCCATTAAGTACCGACGAAACTACTGCAGCACATGCTCCTGTTCCACACGCTTGTGTAACACCGGAACCTCTTTCCCATACTCTAAAATGAAGCTCATTTTTTGATACAACTTCTACAAACTCTACGTTTACTCCCTCAGGGAAACGTTCATCTTTTTCTACAATAGGACCTAGACTTGTAACAGGGGCTTGATTAATATTATCTACATAAAAGATAAGATGTGGATTTCCCATTGAGACTGCTGTCGCCTGGTAAACTTCACCTGCAAATTCCATCGGTTCATTGATCATTTTTTCTTGATTCTCGCCTGCCATTGGTAGATCTGCCTTAAGTAATCTTGGTTCCCCCATATCAACTGTCACTAATTCGACTAAGTCATTGTTAACATGCACTTTTGCTTCAACAAGCCCTGATAATGTTTCGATTTTGAATGTTTCATTTGTTACTAATTTATGTTCGAATGCATATTTAGCAACACATCTTAAGCCGTTTCCACAATTTTTCCCTTCAGATCCATCATTATTAAAAATCCTCATTTTTACTTCCGCTCGGTCGGAAGGGCAAATGAGAATTAGCCCGTCTGATCCAATACCTGTATAAACACTTGATACTTGCCTTGCAATCTCTGGTAAAGATTCTTCCTTAAGCTGTTCCTCAAAAAGATTCACATATATATAGCTATTACCCAAACCGTGCATTTTTGTAAATTGAAAAGAACTCATCATGCGCCTCCAAAACTCTTTATTTTTACTAGTATAAGACGATAAAAGTATGAAAACAATAAAAATATCCCCCATTTATTAAGTAAAAGCTTCCTGTATAGCGCAGGAAGCTTTTACTCAATGACTTTTTACCTACAAAAACTAAAAAAACTAGTCCGTTTTTCATATGAATCTGATATAATTAGATCGTATATAATCGTTTACAAACCTATTAGGAGTGATTCCTATGAATAAAGAACCAGAATACTTATATGCTCGAAAAGTTGAGTGTCAAATTTGTAAAAATACATATGTGACAAAAAAAGTAAGATCACGTTTTATACGTGCTCATCGACATGATACTGATTTTTGTTCATTCTATACTTCAACAAATATTAACCCTCTGTTGTATTACGTTTCTGTTTGCCCAGTGTGTGGCTTTTCATCTTCAGAAGAATGTACAGACTATTTTCCACCAATGTCAAAGGATCTCATTAAACAGAAGATATGTCATAATTGGAATAGAAAAGATTATGGTCAAGAACGCACATTAGACATGGCCATTAACTCCTACAAATTAGCAATATACTGCGCAACCATAAAAAAGGAAAAACATATTGCACTTGGTGGTCTTTATATACGACTTGCCTGGTTATATAGAACCGAACAGGTAAATCCTCAAGAAGAACAGCGTTTTTTAAGGCTCGCCCTTGATGAGTATATTCTATCCTATTCTGTAGGTGATTTTACCGATACACCTTTCTCTGAGACCAAGCTGCTTTACTTAATTGGAGATTTAAGTAGACGAGTTGGATTAGACGGACAAGCAACACGCTATTTTTCACGTGTCATTGAAAAACAAAAAGAAACGATTGAGAAAGGAATCGTTCAAATGGCGAAGGATCGTTGGAGTGAAATGCGGGAAGCAAAAAAATCAGGGTAAAAAGCCACATAAGTGGCTTTTTAAAACATTGGGTTTTCTTCTAAAAATGTATACACATTCTCGACTAACTCATCTGGCGTGTCACCCATGACCATTTCCCCATTTACTAACGCATATAATGAATGGCCACATTTGCCACAATAGCTTAAACACCCATATTCTATAATATCTAAGTTAGGGTCCCTCTCCAGCTTCTCTAACGCTGCTTGTCCCCCATTAGCTAAATTACTAATACAAAATTCAATAATTGGCTTCATTTATTCCCACCTCTCCACTGTTTATCCTAATAGGATAAGCATCAGTACGTCAAATTTTATTATACTCTATGTTTTCTATCGAAATAAATTATTTCATTTCATAGACTATTATACATCTGGAAACTTTTTTGTATAAAGTATAGAAATAGGATTGTAAACACTATCTAAATAATTCATAATTGTGTTGTACTGTATCTTAGAATAGTTCATTTTACCAAAAAAGAAAACGTTCTTTCAGCATTTATATTGTGAAAAAATGCGAATTTCGTTATACTTTTTATGGCTTTTTTAATCATCTGTAAGAAAAAATATTTATTTTAAGATATAGGGGTATCTCTTTCTTATTCATTCATTTATGTAATACAACATTATTTTCAAAGAATTTTAAAAAAAGTGGGGAAAAAGGAGTATTAAAAAATGAAGAACCTAGTTATCCTTGGTGGCGGGTACGGCGGAATGAGAATTTTACTTCGCTTACTTCCGAATCAGCTACCTGACGATGTGCAAATTACTCTTATTGATAAAAACCCTTATCACTGTCTGAAAACTGAATATTATGCTCTGGCAGCAGGGACTATTTCCGATCATCATATTCGTGTATCCTTTCCGGAGCACCCTAGACTTCAAACTGAATTTGGCACAATTACAAAAGTTGATCCTAACAAAAAGGAAGTTATTCTAAACGAGGATCGTGCTATATCATATGATGATCTTATTATCGGTTTAGGCTGTGAAGATAAATACCACAATGTTCCTGGTGCTGATGAGTATACATATAGCATCCAATCAATCGACCAATCTCGTGAAACATACCAAAAATTAAATAATTTACAAGCTGATGCAACTGTTGCCATAGTTGGGGCAGGATTAAGCGGTGTTGAGCTTGCTAGTGAACTTAGAGAAAGCCGCAAAGATTTAAAAATAAAGTTATTTGACCGAAGCAAACACATTCTTTCCAGCTTCCCGGAAAGATTAAGCACATATGTAGCGAATTGGTTTACTGAACATGGTGTTGAAATTATAAGTGAAGCCAATATTACTAAGGTAGAACCAAATATCGTATTTAATCATGATCAACCATTTGAATGTGATGCGATTGTTTGGACAGCCGGTATACAGCCGAATAAAGTTGTTAGGGATCTTGATGTTGAAAAAGATAATCAAGGAAGAGTTAAATTAACAACCCAGCATTTCATCCCTCAATATGAAGATATATTTGTCGTAGGTGACTGTGCAAGTCTTCCACATGCTCCTAGTGCTCAGCTAGCTGAAGCACAAGCTGAACAAATAGTTCAAGTTTTACTTAAAAAATGGAATAACGAGCCTCTTCCAGAGAATTTCCCACCATTTAAATTAAAGGGAGTTTTGGGATCATTAGGAAAGAAACAAGGCTTCGGACTTGTTAATGACAGACCTTTAATGGGCCGTGTACCGCGATTATTAAAATCCGGAGTTCTTTGGATGTATAAATATCATAACGGATAATAAAAACACACACACTCGTCGAGTGTGTGTGTTTTCTGTTCATCACTGACCTATATACCCGTACCTTTCCATTTCTTCGTAAATGGTCTTCAGTCGCGGGCTTCCTTCACCAACAACCTTGCCTTCAATCACAACTAGTGGATAAAAATATTCATCATCTAAAATCTTTTGAACAAATTCCTGTTTTTCTTCATCTTGTTGAGGTTTATCAATATCAATATAAGTGATATGAAAAGGCTGATTATTAAATTTTCGTTTCAGTGCTGCATCAAGCCATTCATATGTTTCCTTAGCTGATGGCAAATTGACACAGCTTGGACAAAGGACCTCTGCACCATATACACTAATTTCAACTTTTTTCACTCTAACACCACCGCTTTTTTCTACATTGTATTCTATTTCTTACAATCTTTCCATCTTCATCATTTGGGTATACTTACTAATGTAAACAGGTGGTTATCTCTTACGTTTATAAATGAAATATGATAAAATATACTCGATTACTTAATGAAAAAATAAATCATACGATTAGATTTTTCTCGCCATTTCAAATATAATATGGAATAAGGAAAGGAGTCGATAATAATGACAACTGAAACTGCAATGTTTGAACAAGTTCAAGAAGTTCTAGATAAATTACGTCCATTTTTACTTCGTGACGGAGGAGATTGTGAACTTGTAGATGTAGAAGATGGTATTGTAAAACTTCGCCTTTTAGGTGCTTGTGGAAGCTGCCCAAGCTCAACAATCACATTAAAAGCTGGTATAGAACGTGCATTATTAGAAGAAGTACCAGGAGTTGTAGAAGTAGAGCAAGTGTTTTAATATGTGAAAAAACTCGGTAGGCCATTTTGGTATATCGAGTTTTTTTATTGTCATTTTCATTGTTATTACTTGTATAGTATTTATTATTATGCAGGACTTTTCAATTCTTATTTAACTTTAGTTTGTCTTTCATTTGTCGTATGAAAGACTTTTTCTTTCTTTATTTCCTTTGATTTGTTCTTCATCCCACCTATGAAGGACTTTCCTTTCTTTTTTTGTTCTATTTGTCCTTCATCTCCTATGTTTAATGCACTTCCTATACCCAAAAACATTGTAAAAAATAAAAGGCATGCCTCAGATATGAGTACATGCCTAAAAAGCTAATTAGTATTAAATAAGACCCGCTTGTGAGCGTCTTCTCATTATAAACTCTTTATCTCCTGTACTTGCTCTACTCGACAGCCAACTACATCAATTTCCAAGCTTTCAACATTACAATTTACAAAATCTTTTGCAAGTGTTTGAGCAAGTTCTTGTCCCTTTCCTTTTGCTGTGAAACAAATGATAGTTGGACCTGCCCCGCTTAAGGCTGAACCGTAGGCACCAAGATGTTGAATTTTCTCTTGAACAGCTTGGATCTCCGGAATCAGCTTACCGCGATATGGTTGATGAAATAGGTCTTTAACCATCATCTCTCCAACAAGGTTCCAATTATTTGTAAGAAGTCCAGCTACAAGCATATTGCTAATTGCACTAGCTTCTACAGCATTTTTATAGGATAGTTCTTGTGGCAAAACATTTCTTGCGTCACTTGTGAACACTTCGTATTTCGGAATCACAACAACCGTATCTACATCGATATCCTTCACACAAACCAAGTCTGTTTTTTCAGCCTGGTGTAAACCAATAACCAAACCTCCGTATAATGACGCCCCGACATTGTCAGGGTGGCCTTCTTCAAGACTTGCCATTCGAAGTTTTTCATCATCACTCATTTGCAACTGACAAAGCTGATTAGCAAGCTCAATCCCGGCAATAATAGCAGCGGCACTGCTTCCAATTCCTCTTGCCATAGGAATGTCACTCCACACCTTTACCTCACAAGGAGGAAGGGTCTTGTTGTACGTTTCTGCAACTTGTATAGCAACCTTAGCAATTAAATTATCTTCATTTGTAGGTAGGTCCTTTACATGCTCTGTCATCGGCAAAAAAAGCAATTTGTCTGCTTTTTTCACCTCAAGTGTTAAGTACTTACCAAGAGCAAGACCGACAGAATCAAAGCCAGGCCCCAAATTAGCTGTACTTCCAGGAACGATAATTCTTAACATGTCCCCTTCAATCATTGTACCGGCACTCCACTTAATTGCTGTAAGAATGCTTCTTCATCATTAGGAAGAACGATCGGCTTAATTTCAGAAACATCAATCGCTGTGTTAGGATCTTTTAAACCATTACCAGTTAAAACAGCTACAACCTTGCTTCCCTCTGCAATAAGACCTAATTTGCGATGTTTGATAAGACCTGCAATTGAAGCACATGAACCAGGCTCAGCAAATACACCTTCCTCACGGGCAATCAATTGATAAGCCTCTAGAATTTCTTCGTCAGTTACAGAGTCAATTCGACCGTTGGATTCTTCTTTCGCTTTAACTGCTGTTTCCCAGCTGGCTGGATTTCCGATACGGATCGCAGTTGCTACTGTTTCCGGATTCTCAATTGGCTCACCGCGAACAATTGCTGCAGCACCTTCTGCTTGGAAACCGTGAATTTTCGGTAAACCAGTTTGTTTTTTCGCATTGTATTCCTTGAAGCCTTTCCAGTACGCAGTAATATTCCCTGCATTACCTACAGGAATAGCTAAATAATCCGGAGCACTTCCCAATTGCTCACAAACTTCAAATGCCGCTGTTTTTTGACCTTCAATACGGTAAGGATTAACTGAGTTAACCAGTGTAATCGGTAGCTTTTTACTTATATTACGAACCATTGTTAACGCATGATCAAAGTTTCCTTGAATAGCGTAAATATCAGCACCATACATAACTGCTTGAGCTAATTTTCCGAAGGCAATTTTTCCGTCAGGAATAAGAACGATACACTTCATATTCGCTCTGGCTGCATAAGCTGCTGCAGCTGCCGATGTGTTTCCTGTAGAAGCACAGATAACTGTATCACTGCCTTCTTCTTTTGCTTTCGCAACCGCCATAACCATTCCACGGTCTTTAAATGATCCGGTAGGGTTTGTTCCCTCTGTTTTCACATAAAGCTCCACACCCAGCTTTTCAGAAAGCTTTGGAAGATGGATAAGTGGTGTATTTCCTTCTTGAAGCGTTAATTTAGGTGTTTTTTCTGAAACAGGTAAAAACTCTGCAAATTCTTGAATTAAGCCTTTCCACATCATACTAATTCGTTCCCTTCTACACGGTAAGTACTTTTCACTTCTTCTACTACATCTAAATCATTCAGGAGTTGTAATATTTCTTCAAAGTCACTTTGTGCAGCTTTATGTGTGACAATGACAATTTCAGCAAGGTTGCTATTTTTTATTGGTAACTGCAGGATTTTCTCAAAGCTTACGCCTCTCTCAGAGAAAAGTGATGTAATATTTGCAAAAGCTCCAACTTGATCTTTCGCACTAATTCTTAAAAAGTGTTGAGCGTAAATATGCTCAGGACTTTTTAATTGTTTTTCAAATTGAGGTGCTACCGCACTTCTTCCGTTAACATCAAGTCTCATATTTTTCATTACACCAACTAAATCGGACACAACAGCTGTTGCAGTCGGTAAACTTCCTGCTCCGGGACCATAAAACATTGTTTCTCCTACAGCTTCACCATACACATAAACCGCATTATACTCATCATTAACCGATGCTAGCGGATGTGTTTCAGGTAATAATGTTGGCTCAACTGATACTTCGATTTTTCCGTTTTCACGTTCAGCGATTCCGATTAGTTTCATAGTGTAACCTAGACGCTTACTATAACTAATATCATCATCTGTTACACTTGAAATCCCATTTACATTTACATCATCTAAGTCAACATGCATCGAGAAACCAAGTCTAGCAAGGATTGCCATTTTTCTTGCCGCATCCAAGCCTTCTACATCTGATGTAGGATCCGCTTCCGCATAGCCTAAGTCCTGTGCTTCTTTTAGCACTTCATCATAGGCACTACCGAATTTGGACATCTTTGTGAGAATAAAGTTTGTTGTTCCATTCACAATTCCCATCATTTTTGTAATCCGATCAGATGCTAATCCATCTACTAAACTACGTAAAATTGGAATACCTCCTGCAACACTTGCTTCATAAAATAAATCACAGCCGTTTTCTGTCGCAATCGATAATAATTCTGTTCCGTACACTGCCATTAAATCCTTGTTTGCTGTTACAACATGTTTTTTTGCTTTTAACGCTTCAATCAATTGCTTACGTGTTTCTTCGACGCCACCCATTACTTCAATGACAACGTCAATATCAGGGTTATGAATAACGTCTTCTACATTAGTTGTAAGCATTTCTTTATCGATATGAACTTGACGCTCTTTTTCTAAATTTTTCACGACAACTTTCTTTACTTTTACCGGGCATCCTACTTGATGCATAAGTTTATCTTGATGGTCTTCAATAATTTTCACAACACCACTACCAACCGTACCGAGACCTAAAAGTCCAACATGAATTGCCTCCACACTACTCCACTCCTTCTTGTATATCTATAAAGTACAACTGTACTCTCATAAAAGACACTAATAATATACTTGTCATTATAAGATGCTTAGAACTGTTTTACAAGGGTGAATTTTCAGTTTTTTAAATTAAAACGTTTTCACACTAAAAAAAGTATAAATGAACACTTTTTAAATTAAATAACCACCCTTGTTCTTGGCTCATTTCCATTTAGAACTGCTGCTATATTCATTGCGCAAAGCTTCATCATCGCGTACCTGGTTTCATAGCTTGCACTTCCTATGTGCGGGAGAGCCACAACATTATGTAATCCAACAAGAGGATGTTCAGCACCAATCGGTTCATTTAAAAAGACGTCAAGCCCTGCCCCTGATATCTCACCATTTACAAGAGCATCATACAAGTCTTCTTCATTTACAACAGCTCCCCGACTCGCATTGATAAATATGCTAGAGTTTTTCATTTTTTGAAAGGTATCTTTATTAAAAAGTTCTCTTGTTTCCGGAGTTAAAGGTGCGAGACATACAATAAAATCTGAAGCAGTAACCAATTCATCAAATGATCGATAAGTTGCACCTAATGTTTTTTCAGCATTTTCATTTCTTGAACGATTATGATAAAGAATTTCCATCCCAAAACCTGTTGCACGCTTTGCGACAGCCTGCCCTATTTTACCCATCCCGACAATCCCAATCGTTTTATGGTGAACATCATGTCCTGCTAACAATAATGGTCCCCAGCTTTTCCATTGATTTTGTTTAACATATTCAGAAGCTTCCATTAAACGCCTTGCTGTTGAGAGCAATAATCCAAATGTCAGGTCGGCAGTTGTGTCAGTTAGTATATCAGGGGTATTACACACAACAATACCTTTTGAGTTGGCATATTGAACATCAATATTATCAAATCCTACCGCAAGATTAGCAATCACTTTCAATTGACCTGCCTTATCGAGTAATTCCTTATCGATAGAATCTGAAAGCATGGTTAATAAACCATCTGCCTTTTCAGCTTTTTCAAGTAAGATTTCACGGGGACAAGGTATTTCCTCTTCCTTCCACATGTCAACATCAGCCACTTCATATAACGGTTTTAACTGTTCTTCTGAGCATTTTCTCGTAATATAGATGTAAGGTCTTTTCATCTTTTTCACCTCTTCTATTAAATGAACTACCTTTATTTTATCATAATAAAAAAGAATCCTGCCTATAAGTATTGGAGGATTCTTAATCATATTATGAATATGTTGTTAACCACTCTATGTTTGGAAGCATGATTCTTTTTGTCTTCATGGATAACATGCTCGCATAGGCTCGTAAGAAAGCTTCATAGTGTGCAGAATCATTTAGAATACGGTTTAATTCTTCTTCAAATAATGGTTTTACATCTTCTGGTGATAAATAGTAATCTTCCACACATTCAAAGTAATGGATAGGAAATAACAATCGGCTGTAAATTAATCTCCAGGAAAATGGAGATAATGGCGATGCTCTATCATACTCTTCCAGAAATCGAAAGCCTTCCAGCTTTAGCTGTTCTTGTTTTTCAAAGTAAAGATGTCTCATATATTCCGCTAAGTCCCTACTAGCATGGTCAAACACCCAATCAACAGGCGATTTTATCATCAATGCAGGATTCCAAGTTGTTGAATGAAATCTTTGGTGGCAAATGGTTCCTGAGTCATTTGGATGTGGTTCCTCATCTAGTTCTGTGTCAACTAAATATTGAATCGCATTTTCCGCCAGCCCTAAATAATATGGAAATGATTCAACAAACATTTTTTCAAATTGAGTGAGTGGTTGTGTTTGGACTTTTCCTCTCCAAAACATTTCTAATTGATCTAACCGTTTCTCCCATAAGACTTTCCACTGGCCGATACGCTGAGTCTTCGTAACTTGATAAGGATAGACCCTTGCTTTTGCATGGAAACGAGCAAGATCTCTTCCAGGATATGTTGAGCGCCCTTCTGTATAGGCTGAGCATTTCATTACGACATACCTTACTTGATTTTCTTCAAAATAAAGATGATTTTTTTTGGTTAAGACAAAACTTGCAACATATGGTTCTCTTTTTTCAATCATAAATTGACTTAATTGATATAGTTCAAATAATTCCTCTTCTTCTATATGCGAAACTGGTACAATTACAAATTGGGTTTGATGCAAACGAAATGAATCATATCGTCCAACCTTCTCAAACTCTGTTACCTTAACACCATACTCATCATATATTGTTTTTTTCACCACATTTCCCCCCTGCAATGCATTCCCTATTCTATCGTAATCATTTATTGTGAAGTTTATGATTAAATGAGGAAGGGAGAAATCTTTTTTTGGAGAAATATACTATAAGGGTCGGTTTTAATTAACAGCATATACATACGATTACCAATCCTTGATTTCGTTAAGAATGGTAAAAGTTCATTGTTTTTAAAGTTTACATGCATATATCCAAGCACGGCATCATACAATGAATGAATACACCATATGCAAAATAAAAGAATGGGTGATCAAGATGAAAAGCAATGAAAAAATGGATTTTGTGGAAAAAACAGCTAGAGATTGGTTAGTCAAAAGAGGAGTCAAAATAGAAGATATAGCAGACCTCGTTTATTTTCTTCAAGAAAAATATCATCCAAATTTATCAATGGACGATTGCATTGAAAATGTAGACAGAGTCCTGACTAAAAGAGAAGTTCAAAATGCCATTCTTACTGGAATACAGTTTGACATACTTTCTGAAAAAGGCCAATTAGAGGAACCATTACAATCGATCATAGCGACTGATGAGAGCTTGTATGGTGTAGACGAAATTTTAGCCTTTTCGATTGTCAATATATATGGATCAATCGGTTTCACAAATTATGGATATATCGATAAAATGAAACCAGGTATATTACAAGCCCTAAATGATAAGTCATCAGGACAATGCCATACCTTTTTAGATGATATTGTTGGAGCTATTGCAGCTGCTGCTTCAAGTAGACTTGCTCATAGAGCTAAAAATGTGGAATAAGTTTTAGATGTTGAAAAACAGGAAAAGCCATCGGACAGGTTAGAAGATGCTAATCGATGTCCATATGGCTTTTTCTTATGTTTATGATTGAAGCAAGTTTAAATAATCTGTTAATGAATCAACTGAATATGTTGGTTTTTGTTCATATCGCTCTAAATGCACCTTTGTCGTAACCCCTGTATGAACAAGTAATGTATCCAATCCACAGTTCATTCCAGCTTTTATATCTGTATCATAATTATCCCCTACCATGATCACCTTGTCCGGATCCATCCCAAGAACTTGTATTGCCTGTTCAACAATAATTTTTTCCGGCTTCCCAATGAAAATTGGTTTTGTATTGGTCGAAACAGAAACAACTGAGGTTAAAGCTCCATTTCCAGGTAAAAGACCTCTTTCTGTCGGAATCGCAATATCTGCATTTGTTGAGATAAAGGTCGCTCCATTACGTACCGCAATACATGCCTTCGCAAGCTTTTCATAGGTAAGTTCTCTATCAATCCCAGTGACTACAAAATCGGGATTTTCTTCTACGATCTGCAGTCCGCTTGATTGAAGAGCTTGTTTTAACCCTTCTTCTCCTATCATATATACAGAAGCATTTGCCTTTTTTTGAGCTATAAAGTTGGCTGTTGCCTGACTTGTTGTGAACACACGGTCTTCTGTTGCCAAAATATCAAATTCATTTAGCTTCTTCGCAACAAGTTCAGGTGGCTGTGAGGAATTATTTGTAACAAACAAATAAGGAATGTTTTTCTCTGCTAAATAGTGAACAAATCGACTAGCATCTTCAATTCTCTCCGTCCCTCTATACATTGTCCCATCTAAATCTATAAGGTAACCACCATAGGTTTTCATTCTAAATTCCTCCTGTTTCCTCAATAGAAAGAGGATGACTTCATCGTCACCCTTTTGCTCTATTTTTAATTATGTTAATGGTTTAAATGCAGAAACCGGGCCAAGCTCATTTTCTAGATAATTTCTAACGTCGTATGAAAAACTAACTAAACCTTGTTTATGAGAAGAAATAGTCGTCAAAAGTTCCTGATGATCGATCTCAATATAATCTTGTACAAGTTTTTTTCTGAGCATAATAACCTGCTTTAAATCATGGCCATTTCCTTCATTCACTACTTTTTCATCCAGCAGGATGTCAATGATATCCTCATAGCTTCCAGGGTCTCTCATAATAAAGCCATCAATCATCGCATTACCAACATCAATGATCGTTTCAATAAACATATGACAAATACGCTCAAGTGCTGCTTTTTCCAAGTCACTGTCCCATGTGGATTGATGTTCAAACTGGTTAATCTTTTCATTTAAGAAGTCTAGCTTTGCTTCAATTTGTCCCCGATCAACAAAATACAAAATATCACCTTCCTATAATAAAGCAACACGTTCTTTTTCCATATTACCAGGCTTTGCATAGAAATAGCCTTGTGCCAAATCTACCTGGTTCCTCTTCAGAACATCTGCTTCTTCCTTCTTTTCAATTCCTTCTGCTACTACAAGCGAACCTGTTTCTCGAGCAATTAATATAAGGCCTTTTAACATTGATTCCTTTACCTTGCTCGTGTCAATGTCTTGGATAACTGAGCGGTCAATCTTGATAATATCAGGAAGAATTTCACTTATTGTATGTAAGCTGGAATAACCAGCACCTGTATCATCAACCGCAATTCGAAACCCCTTTTTACGCAATTGCTTAATATTATCATGGAAAAAATTTAACCCTTCAATGGAATCTCTTTCTGTTACTTCAAAAATCATCTTATTGGGATCAATATCAGGATGACGTGTTAGCAATTTGTCAAGGCCTGCTATGAATCGTTTATTCCCAAGAGTGATAGGAGTAAAGTTAAGGAATACATCATCCACACATCCAACAGCATCAATTAATTGAAATGATTTTTCCAAAACTAATAACTCAAGGTCATAAATTAAATTGGACTGTCTGGCAAGGGAAAATAGCTGGAGTGGATTTTCAAGTGCGGTCCCTTTAGGACCTCTTGTTAAAAACTCCCATGCTTTAATTTGATTGCTGGATAAATCAATGATGGGCTGAGCCAACAACGATATATCCCGTTTTTGAATAATCTCCCGCATTTCCAGTAGTGTTTCAATATATCGGGATTGTATTCGTTTTTCCGCCATGGCAACTGCTTGTTGCTGGGCTGTATATAAAGCTTCTTGTGTAGTGGAATAAGTTCTTTCGATAAACATATATCCAACTTCAAAGGATTGCTTAAAATATGGATATTTAGTAAACATATACTTTTCTAATTTCGGAAGAAGAATTCTAATTAATTTCTCAATATGTACAACACTTTGTTTGTCATCGTTAATTTTAAAAAAGATCGTAAGACCTTCACTATAATAATCATGCACAACTAGAAGATCCTCACGGAAAGGAGAATGCTCAACTACTTTCCTAAATCCTTCCCTAAGCACGCTTTTATATTCTTTAAGCTGCACTGGTTCAAATTGTTGGGAAAATTCACGTAGGTTTGAAATGGTGATCACAACAACAGCAACCTGATTTTTTTGTGTCATTGCTTGATAGACACCTTCTAAGATTGGGTCCCTTAGTACAAATTTCGGTGGATAATACTTTAATTTATTTTGACGTACAAAAAGTTTACTCCACTTTTTCAACCTGCTTATATGCTTATCACAAGACCCACTCATCATATGTACTCAACCCTTCTGGCATTAACCTATACATACGTCATATTTTATCATATTTTTCTATCCTTCGACTGATTTCCCGGAAAAATTTATTACCTCAGACATTTATCAAAGGAAAAGGATTTGTTATGATAACAATAGTCTTAGCTTAAGATTAAAGGAGTGATACCATGTCTGAACGCTTTTTTTTATATGATGATACTGTTGAAACTAAAACACGTTTCGTCAGTTTTATGGGAGATAACCAGCGATTTGATTTAGCAGTTATTCAAAGTGACCGATATTATGGAAAACAACTTGTATTGGATATACAGAGTAACCGTTTTGCCATTATTGGAGAAGATGATTTAAAGGAACCAGGTTATATAGAACATGCCTTTAACTTAAATGAAGAAAATGCAGAGGAGCTTCGTGAATTCTTATTTGAAATCATTTAATGTATGAATAATTTTATAATGAGAACCCCCCAATTAAACCTTAAAAGGGGGTTTTCATGTCAAGTATACTTATTTCTTTACTTTTTTCAAAACAAAATATGCACAGCCAAAGTTACAATACTCAAAAATGTATTCTTCAAGGGTGCTGATTTTTGTGTCGTATGTAGCTTTTTGGTTTTGATCATCGAAAAAGCCTCTTAGCCTTAACTGATTATATCCCCAATCTCCCACAATAAAATCATATTTATTTAAAATTTCACTATATCTTTCTTTAAATGCTTCTTCATTAAATCCATCTTTTTCTTCTTTGACTAATTCAAAAATTTGATTCTGAACAGTTATCATGATTTTCACCTCATCCATATTCACTATTCTTATCATAATCGAAACAACCTCAACCATCAATTGCTATGCAATTTTCCTCTTCCTTTGGAAACGATAAAGACGAGGAGGTGCTACTGTTGATAAAAACAAAATTAACAGCCACTGTTTTAGGCTTATCATTATTAACTGCTTGTCAATATGGCGCAGAAGAAGATACATCTTTCATGCATGAAAATGGAAACACCATAAACGTTAGTGACCGCACTGACTTGTACAATGAAGAGGGAGTTCCGAACGCAAATGACAAAGGTGCAAGCTTTGGATTTGTTCGTCACCAAAAAAGTGGAATTCCTCAAGATGTTGCCTACACACCAACTCCTGGAATGAACCGTGAGCAGGTGGCTAATACAATTAGTAGTCTAAGCGTTCAGCTTCCGAATGTAAATGATGTTGCGACATTGGTGACTGATGAAGAGGTATTAGTCGCTTATGACACGGACTCGAAGGATCGAAATGAAACAGCCGATCAAGTCAAAAAGACAGCATTATCTGTCGTTCCACGATATTATCACGTGTATGTGTCAGATAATCCCAATATGATTCAACAAATACAAGCATATAGTCCACTCGATTCAACAAGTCGTGACATTGATGAAATCCTGAGCGATACAATTCACAAAATGCTTGAGTCTCCACAAGGCCGTGCTCTTAACAAAGGGGAAAATGCAAACGGTGAGGGTTATGGAGAAATGAATGAGGATATTGATGACGATATGAAAGATGATTACGAAAGAGTCCGATATGAAAAGGATAAAATGCAATAGTATCAATTGGTGAACTGGAACTGCCCTTTGGGTAGTTCATTTTTTCCGCTGAAGATCTTAGTATTCGCTGATAAATTTAGTGTTCTCACCAGGGAAACGAAAAAAGGAGAGAGAAACCAAAATCAGGTTTCACTCCCCTTTTTTCAATTAAGCATGAGCTTGTTTTTGTTTAGCTGCTGAGTTTACTTGCTCATCAGCATGATAGGAAGACCGAACAAGCGGACCTGCTTCACAATGGCTGAATCCCTTACTTAGCGCAATTTCACGTAGTTCTGCAAATTCATCCGGATGGTAGTACTTTTGGACTTTTAAGTGCTTTTTCGTTGGTTGTAAATATTGACCAATTGTCATAATATCAACATCGTGTGCTCTTAAATCATCCATTGTTTCAATAATTTGTTCTTTCGTTTCACCTAACCCGATCATGATACTCGATTTTGTAGGAATGTCCGGTTGCATTTCTTTCGCACGCTTTAAAAATTCCAATGAGCGGTCATATTTTGCACGAGCACGGACCCTTGGAGTAAGTTCACGAACTGTTTCAATATTGTGGTTTAAAATGTCGGGCTTGGCGTCCATTAAAATTTTCAGGTTTTCATATACGCCACCCATATCCGAAGGTAATACCTCAATAGAAGTGAATGGGCTTTTGCGTCTAATGGCACGAACTGTTTCAGCAAACACATTTGCTCCACCGTCTTTTAAATCATCACGGGCAACAGCTGTCACAACTGCATGCTTCAAATTCATAAGTGCCACAGAATCTGCCACGCGTTCTGGTTCTGCTAAATCAAGCTCTGTTGGAAGACCCGTTTTAACCGCACAGAATCTGCAGGCACGTGTACAAACAGCACCTAATATCATAAATGTTGCCGTACGACGAACTGCCCAACATTCATGGATATTCGGGCATTTTGCTTCCTCACAAACGGTGTGAAGATTTTTTTCTCTCATTAGTTTCTTTAGATCTGTATAATTTTCGTTAGTATTTAGTTTTATTTTCAACCATTCTGGCTTACGTAAATATTCTTCCTTCTTCGCCATCTGATTCATCTCCAATATGTATTCTATATTGATTTATTCCTCAAAACATTACCATATACGTTTACCACTTTATCATAAGGTCATGTGTTGGACAAGGAAAAGGAACGTATGTAATTTCTAACATTTTCTATTAATGAAATAGAAAATGAAAACCAAACTATAAAAAGAAACTTAGATATGGGTATTCCTTATACCAGTATTACCTCTCATTTTCCTACTTAACCAATAACAGGATATCGAGCTGTCACCAGAGAATTTAAAGAAAGGAGCTCATTACTGTGAAAAAAGTGGTATCACTCATCATCATCTTTATGGTGATTCAACTTTCAGTCCAGACGAGTGTCTTAGGAGCTGAAAAGACAGATCAACAAAAAGAAAACGAAAAGCTAATGAGCTTATATAGAAAAGTTGAGACAATTACATCTATTCCTTGGTATGTATTAGCTGCTGTTGATCAATATGAAAGAAATGTCCGTCACTCAAGAAAGGATATACCTAAAGCTGATGGATCAATTGAGATATATATTAAACCTGAGGTATGGGCTGGTCCATTGAACCCAAATCCAAATGATAAAAATCCAGCAAGTATAGGGCTTTTTGGTGGAATTGGGGAAGATGGTGATGGTGACAAAATAGCCGATCCAAAAAATGATGAAGATGTTTTGTATTCATTTGCTCACTATCTGCAAACATATGGGTCTGATTTAGAAAATCTAAAGATTGGCTTGTGGGATTATTACCATCGCGATAAGTCTGTGGGACTTATTTTAGGTCATATGAAATTGTATAA
The DNA here is from genome assembly GCF_020524345.1 of Metabacillus niabensis. Classification (GTDB taxonomy): domain Bacteria; phylum Bacillota; class Bacilli; order Bacillales; family Bacillaceae; genus Metabacillus; species Metabacillus niabensis_B. The sequence goes on along the minus strand of NZ_JAIVLH010000014.1, from coordinate 81,786 downwards.
ACATTATGGCCGCTTAGATTTAGGCAAACACACCTTTCCAGTTCCGCTAGGTCATAATTTTAGCTATAAGAACACCTGGGGTGATGCACGTGGTTGGGGAGGGCGAAGGATCCATGAAGGAACTGATATCTTTGCAAACTATGGTGTGCCTGTTAAGTCAACATGTTATGGAGTCATCGAAATGAAAGGTTGGAACCGTTTTGGTGGATGGAGAGTTGGAATTAGGGACATTGACAACACCTATCATTATTTTGCCCACCTAAATGGTTTTGCAGATGGCCTTAAGATGGGACAGATTGTTGAACCCGGTCAATTAATCGGATCAGTTGGAAGCTCCGGCTATGGTCCTCCAGGAACAGCAGGGAAATTCCCACCACATTTACATTATGGATTATACAAAGATAACGGGCGAACTGAATGGTCATTTGACCCTTTTCCACATCTTAAGTCATGGGAAAGAGCAGATCGAGCGGAAAGAAGAAAAAAATAAGAGGCTGATATCAAGAATATCAGCCTCTTCCTTACTACTTTCGTTTAGCTTTTACAACAGCATTCGCAATACTTGCTGCCATTCCGCCCCAAATAATAACCATACCTATAATCATCATGGCAATTGCGCTTCCACTCATGACGGTTAGACCCCCTTACTCTTACTCTTTGACATTGAAAGTGAATTGTCAGCTGAGTTGCGCTTAATTGTGAATAACACACCCACAAGCATTGCTCCAATTGCTACTGTCCATCCCCAATTAAATAAGAAGCCTAAAGGATAGTCACCGTAAGGAGCAGTTAGGTTATTTCGTAGGTTATCAAACATCATATAACCTAAGACTGCTGGTGTAATAAATCCTAAGCAAATTCTCCACCATGCTCCTACTCGAATATCAGACATTGAATTTGCGTGTGATTGAAGATTCTTAAGCTCTTTTGCAAACCACGCAATAGCAATTACTTCAAATAAACCTGCCATCGCTACTCCGAACTGATTAATAAAGTAATCTACAGAGTCAAGGAAATATAAACCGCCTTTTGTAGCATAAATTAAGGAGATTAATGCAGAAAGTCCACCACCAAATGCAACTGCTTTCGTTCTTGATACATTGAATTTTTCTTGCACACCTGCTACAAATGTTTCAACGATTGAAATTAAAGATGATAAACCTGCCAGCACTAGCGATCCAAAGAATAAGAAACCAAATAATCCATTAAGCGCTGGAAATTCGTTGATAATCTGCGGGAAAACAACGAATGCTAGACCTACTCCCGCTTCTACTACTTCACTAACCGGAACACCTTGTTGTGCTGCCATAAATCCTAATGCACTAAACACTCCAATACCTGCTAACAATTCAAAACCAGAGTTACTAAAGCCTGTAATAAATGCATTGTTTGTAATATCAGATTTCTTCGGTAGGTAGCTTGAATAAGTAATCATAATAGCAAAAGCAATTGATAAACTGAAGAAAATTTGACCATAAGCTGCTACCCATACTTTACCATCAGCAATTTTACTCCAATCAGGTTTAAAGAAAGCATCCAAACCTGCTGCAGCTCCTTCTAGCGTTAATGCACGAATAACGATAATACCGAATAATATAACTAGCGCAGGAATAAAGATCTTGTTCGCCACTTCAATTCCCTTTTTAACACCTGCGAAAAGAACACCTAGAGCTAAAACCCAAACAAGAACTAATGGTATTAATACACCTGGAACTAATCCTCCAAACTGACCTGGTGTTTCAGCCAGTTTTAAGTAATCACCGAATAAGAAATCACCTGGTTCTGATCCCCAAGTTAAGTTAAATGAGAACACCGAATAAGACATTGCCCAAGCAATAATAACTGCGTAATAAGTGGAAATGACAAATGAAATTGCAACTTGCCACCACCCGATCCACTCAGAACCCTTGCTCATTCGTCCCAATGACATAGGAGCCGATCCACGATATTTATGACCTATAGTAAACTCCATAACAAGTAATGGAATACCAGCTGTTAAAAGTGCGAATAAATATGGAATGAAGAAAGCCCCACCTCCATTTTCATACGCTGTTGCTGGAAACCTCCAAATATTACCTAAACCTACTGCAGAACCAATGGCTGCTAGTATAAATCCTGCCCTTGTCCCCCACTGTGGGCGATTATCCATCGTTTTTCCTCCTCTTATGTTTCTCTTTTTAAAAAGTGGAAACAATTAGAAATTATATAATTTTCTGATTATTTATTATAATCTATACATAGTATAAATGGACTTTATTCCTATGTCTATAAAAAATTTCGAAAAAATACTATTTCAAAATGATATTTTCAGAAATATCAAATAGTTAACAAAACATATGGAAATAATTTATACATTCTTTCATTTTTTATTATTTCTTTATTTATTTAGTCCATAAAAGCGAGAAAGAAAAATACGCCAAAAAAATATTATTACAATTTATAATCATTTCATGCTCATTAAATTTTTATTATGAATAAATATTATTTATTCATAATAAATCACAACAAAGAGAGGGATAATAACACCCTCTCCTTTACTCATTCGTTTTGAATTTTTTTGAGAAAACCACAATAAATGCAGCTAATAAAACAATAATACTAACAAAACCAATAATACTGTTTCCTGTTAAACCTAAAACTAAGTAACCAATTGCTGCAATTCCCCCACCTATTAATGCGTAAGGGAGTTGTGTCATAACGTGATCAATATGATGACTTCCTGCACCTGTTGAAGATAGAATTGTTGTATCAGAAATAGGTGAACAATGGTCTCCTAAAACTGAACCTGCTAGGACAGCAGCCATAGCTGGAAGTAACATACTAATATCTGTTGCAGCTGTAATTTCAGCAGCTATTGGTAACATAATACCAAACGTTCCCCATGATGTTCCTGTCGCAAACGCCATAAATGCGCCTAAAACAAACATAACTACAGGTAAATAAGATAAATTAAGATTAGATTTTTCTACTATTCCTGCCAAATATTCACCCGTACTCAATTGGCCGATCAAATCAACAATAACCCATGCAAATAAAAGTATATAAATGGCCGGTAGCATGGATTTAATTCCTTCTTTCAATGCTAAAGGCAAATAACTAACCTTTATTCCTTTTGCTAAAAATAGGATGATGGTAATAGCTAATCCAAAAAGCCCGCCATATAATAGGGATGCAGAAACATCCGTGTTTTCAAAAATCGTAAAAATTGTTACATCCGCTTTATCTTCAATCGCACTATATCCTGTGTACAACATCGATGATACAGTTCCAATAATTAGGGAGATGATTGGCCAAACAAGATTTCCTATTGTGCCTTTGTCACTAGTTGGCAAGTCTTCTTTCACTTCACCAAGTACCTCTTTATTTGGATCAACAACTTGACCTGTCTCAATTGCTCGATTTTCATGGATTTTCATCGGACCGATATTAATATTGAATACAGCAACGGCAAAAACTAAAGCTAATGCTGCGATAACATAATAATTCATCGGTACCATCGCCATAAAAGCACCTAGTGGCGTATACTCTGATACTCCGTGCGTTGTTAGAATTGTTGCAATCATCGCTATAATATAAGCACCCCAGCTTGATACAGGTGAAACAACACAAACTGGTGCTGAAGTGGAATCAATAATATAAGCAAGCTTAGCTCTGGATACTTTTTGGCGATCTGTAATCGGGCGACTAACCTGCCCAACTGCAAGTGCATTAAAATAATCATCGATAAAAATTAAGATTCCGAGCAATGCTGCTGTTAACTGTGCACCAGCACGGGTTTTTACACGTTTTTTTGCCCATTCACCAAAAGCACGGCTTCCTCCTGAAATAGAGATAAGTGCTGTGACAATTCCTAAAATTAGCAGAAATAAAATAATATAAACATTCCAAGTATTCACTTCTCCGTCAGAATAAAAAACACCTTGAATTGCCTTTAATATGACCATTCCTGTACCCGTGATTGAAAATTCTTCAATCAATAACGCCGCTGATATTATCCCTACTCCAAGAGATAATAAAACTCTTCTTGTCAAAATCACCATTAAAATGGCGATAATTGGTGGAATAATAGAAAAAATTGTTCCTGCCATAATGTTAAAAAGCCTCCCATTCGTTAATAATGGAAGGCTCTGAATTGATCATAGGATAATTTGTCTTTTTATTACATCCTAAAGAATAGAAAATAACAATTTTTCATACTATGTTATCCTCCATCTCGATCAGTAGCCCTCCATTATAGATTTCTATAATGACAGTATTACCTTTATTTAAAGTAATACCAGCAAATGTAACCTGACTAGCAAACATTTACTTCGGCAAAAAACCCTTTCCAACATGATCTTCGATGTCATACTCACATATTGTACTTTTGTTTTCTGCGCCTCTACCTCATCATGAGATAAGGTGATGTAGGTCAATATTTAGTATTATAAAAATTATTCTACCAAAATAGTTGAATAAGAACAACTATGGTTTTTTTGGTAATTCAATAGAATGGTCTGCATCTTCCCCACTGTTATAATATTCAGGGACTTCTCCTTGTTCTGTTTGGATGACAACCGGAATAGTATTTACCGCTTTTACTACATCTGTAGCAAACGGAATCACTACCTGTACACTTACTTCTACGAATATAGCAATTTCATGTACAGCATTATTAATTCCATATTCCTCTGTTGTTCTTTTAATATCTGTAAATACATCTCCTATTAGATAGTACTCGATTGGTATTCCCGGTCCGAGTGTACTCAATATTGAGTTGCCTGTAATTTTCCCTAAAGGAATTTCATAAATAATGCCAGTATTACTCCCCTCTTCATTAAGCGTCATTCCATGGAAATTGTTTCTTTCTATTTCCCCAAGCTTTTTTGTTACATTATCAGTCACTCTTTTCTTTGCCATTGTTACAGCTCGTTGATTAAATGTAAATGAATTTACATTTCCATCAGAATCCTTATCAATTGTAACTAAATTCTCTTGTTCTTCATTTGTTAAGATTTCTTCTTCAACTGCATCATGAATGATCGTGGTTGCGACTTTATTGGCTTCTAACCTCGCAATCTTCATCATGGTGGATTCGATCTGAACGTTTACAATCCAAAAGCTTATGGAAGTGATCAATATAAAAATAACACTTGTTAGTAATACAACATAACGAAAAGGTAAAGGCCCTCTACGCGGGCGTCGTCCGCGAAATTTAGCCAAAACAAATCCCTCCTTTACAAGCTATGTTTATGCATGTAAGGAGGGATGTACGCTAATTTTTTATGATATTTTTCTCTCGAAGATGCGCTACATCATTTTAAGTAAAGCATCTCTTCCTTTTGTACCAACCGTAATTCCACGCTTTTCAGCCTCATAAGTGACTGATTCTAAAGGGGCCTCGAGAAGTTGTTCAATGGTGCGGACTCCTACCGCACGCCCTGCAATAATTCCCCTATCTTTAAGCTTTTCATTTAATAATGCGACATCAAGCGCACCGCACATAATATATCCCTTTTCGTTTGTGATTGCCATAAAATTTGTCTTAGGCAACGCAACCGTTATAGCAGTAAATTGGTTTCCATCAATGACGATTGGTGTCATAGTAACCATTATTTCTCTACACTCCTTTCTTGTTATATTTTTATGAACAAAGAAAGGATACGTGTAGATCAATGCCTATAGCTTCGTGGATTTCTTGCCTAATTTCCAGGCTAAAAGATCTCGAAGCAGCTCTGGCATATAGAAGATTTTTTTCTCTGCATGCCCGATTTCCGGATATAATGGGCCAAGTGTAAACATATCAATTGTTGCCACAGCATAAATGCGATCCGCTTGAATCTTTTCACCATTTATAAAGATGTCTGTTACATGCTCCTTACCATCCTGAAAAACTTTCATACGAACATCAATTCCATCAAATACCATTCGTCCCATTACTTTTCCTCTAAATCCTAATCCCTTTAATTTTAATTGTTCCATGTTTTCATCTCTTGACTGGACGATCACTTCTTTTAAAACATCACCTTTTAAGAAAACTTTACATGGATTAATAGGATGAGGGCATATTCGGTGGAGATCCTTTCTCGTAACAGGGCCTTTTTGTAAGGGCTCTAAAATAATTCCGGAATTCACCATTGCTACTTCACCATCACACCACTCTTTAATAGCCTGAACAAGGAGCTTTGGAAAAGTAGAGTCTTGAAACCAATCAAGGGATAAATTTTCTTCTGACGTACCTATAACTTCTGAAAGAATTTGATCACTTTCCAAACTCGTTTGCTGCAACCATTGAATCGTTTCTTCACAAACCTCTTTTTCATCGTCCATCGGATAAACGGTTGCTTTATGAGTCATGATCTTTTTTTCTTCTGTATCGATGGTTAAGGAAATACGACCGATGTAACGCCCATATTTTCCTGCTCCTGCTATGAGAGTTTGGTTGATCTCTTTTCCTTCTGGTAGTACGTGATGGGTATGCCCCCCTATAATAACATCAATTTCTGGAAATTCATTTGCAATGATTTCATCATCACTAATTCCTAAATGGGACATAAGAACAATAATATCAACCTGCTCCTTAACCTGCTGAATGGTTTCTGTTAAGCTTTGAAAAGGATCTTTAACTTTCCAACCTAATAATTCATAAAATTTCTCATAAAAAACAGTTACACCTAATAAGGCGATTTTCGTTCCGTTATGTAATGTTATAATATGAAATGGCACAACCCATTTAGGTCTCTCGCCTAATTCTGTATACAGGTTTGAAAGAATGACCGGAAACTTCGCATCCTCATAAAGCATATCAAGATCATCATGTGAAAACGTAATACCTTCGTTATTTCCAATGGTCACTGCATCATACTGCAAATGATTTAATAAATGAACATTTGCTTTCCCTTTTGTTGCCTCCGTAATTGGATGAAAGCGATCAGCATGGTCACCAATATCGAGTAAAATCATTTGTTCCTGTTGTTCGGCATGATATGTCTTTTTTGTCTTTAGAAACTGAACAATGGATGGCCAGTTTTCGAAATGACTATGTAAATCGTTCGTATGATATAGATGAACCTTCTCTAACATATTCCTCTCTCCTTATTTACTGTGCCAACTACATGAGACCATACAAAAATGACCTAGTCTTCATCTGAAAACAGGCTTAACTGTTTTTCAGCAAGTCCGGAATATTGTATTCCTAATAATGATATCATCATCTTTGCATTATCTGCTGCATCACCACCAGAGTTATTATTAAAAAGCATATAAATTGTTTCTGTGCAGCTTTTAATTTTTGATAGATGTTCTTGCCATTCTTGCAATTCCTGCTCATTATATCTGTATAAATATCGTACATCCCGCCAATTATCACCGTTCGCAGGCTTGCTCCATCCATATACATTACGGCCATGAAGTCGAATCAAGGTTTTATCGGGATTTGTAGGATGCAATACAGTAGGTACCGATCTCTCACCAGCCTGCGGTTCATCAACGATACTATGAATCCACCCCTCAGACTCCATAAAACTTAATGTTTTTTCATAGTAAGTTGGTGAAAACCAGGAACGATTACGAAATTCAAGGGCAACCTCTGTATCTCCCATTATTTCTCGACACCATTTTAAATAAGCGACATTCTCCTTCGTACAAGAAAACCATGGTGGAAATTGAAACAGCACCATTGCAAGTTTATTGGATGCCTTTAACGGTTCGAGTGACTTGAGGTAAGCATTGAACATATCAATTTTATTGTCAAAAGGAATTTCCCCCCGAAGATGGCCTGTCATTCCTTGATAGGCTTTTGCAATAAATTGAAAGGTTTCAGGTGTTTCTCTGACCCACTTCTCCATATTACGCTCTGGTTGAATGGCATAAAATGAAGAATCAATTTCGACCGTTGGAAAATGAGCAGAGTATTCCTGTAATTTACTTTTTGTATTTGAGTTCACGTAGAGAGAATCATGATCTCCCCAACCGGTTAATCCTAATTGAATGGTTGACATTCAGAATCACCCTGGAATATAGTTTTAGATTTTTTCTACCCATACTATACCACGTTCATAGATAGAAAGTTAAAAAAAAGGAACCGACATAATTGTCAGTCCCGTTTTGTTTCATTATATTACCCGATAGAACCTTCCATCTCGAACTTGATTAGACGGTTCATTTCTACTGCATATTCCATTGGAAGCTCTTTTGTAAATGGCTCGATAAAGCCCATTACGATCATTTCAGTTGCTTCTTCTTCGGAAATACCACGGCTCATGAGATAGAATAATTGCTCTTCTGATACTTTTGATACTTTTGCTTCGTGCTCCAGTGAGATATTGTCGTTTAAAATCTCATTGTATGGAATTGTATCAGATGTTGATTGGTTATCCATAATTAGTGTATCACATTCAATATTTGATCTTGCTCCTTCAGCTTTACGTCCAAAGTGAACAATACCACGGTATGTTACTTTACCACCTTGTTTTGAGATGGATTTAGACACGATGGTTGATGATGTGTTTGGAGCAAGGTGAATCATTTTTGCCCCTGCATCCTGGTGTTGTCCTTTACCAGCTAAAGCAATTGATAATGTCATACCTCTTGCACCTTCACCTCTAAGGATAACTGCAGGATATTTCATTGTTAATTTCGAACCAATGTTACCATCAATCCATTCCATTGTTGCATTCGCATCACAAACCGCACGCTTTGTTACAAGGTTAAATACGTTGTTCGCCCAGTTTTGGATTGTTGTATAACGGCAGTATCCGCCATCTTTTACAATGATTTCAACAACAGCACTGTGAAGTGAGTTTGTTGTATAAACTGGAGCTGTACACCCTTCAACATAATGTACATGTGCGCCTTCATCAACAATGATTAATGTACGCTCGAATTGACCCATGTTTTCAGAGTTAATACGGAAGTATGCTTGTAATGGAGTATCTACTTTTACACCTTTTGGTACATAAATAAATGATCCACCAGACCATACAGCTGAGTTAAGGGCAGAGAACTTATTGTCCGCGGCCGGAATAACCTTACCAAAGTGCTCACGGAAAATATCTTCGTTTTCTTTTAACGCTGTATCTGTATCTTTGAAGACAATTCCAAGCTCTTCAAGGTCTTCTTTCATGTTATGGTAAACAACCTCTGATTCATACTGAGCTGATACACCAGCCAAATACTTTTGTTCTGCTTCAGGAATACCTAATTTATCAAATGTAGCTTTGATCTCCTCAGGTACCTCATCCCATGAACGTTCTGATTTCTCAGATGGTTTTACATAATACGTAATTTCATCGAAATTAAGTGAAGCCAAATCTCCACCCCATTGTGGCATTGGCATATTATAAAAATGCTCTAAAGATTTCAAACGGAAATCAAGCATCCATTGTGGCTCATCTTTCATACGAGAGATTTCTTCCACTATCTCTTTCGTTAATCCTCGTTTAGAACGGAAGATGGAAACATCCTTGTCAGCAAAGCCATACTTGTAATCGCCGATTTCAGGTGCTTTTTTTGCCATCTACATTCACTCCAATCCAGTTAGATTTATAAGCGTAAATTATTCGTTGCCTTCTTTCACGCCTTTTTCCATTGCCTTCCAAGCAAGTGTCGCACATTTAATACGTGCAGGGAACTTTGCAACACCCTGTAATGCTTCAATATCACCTAAGTCGATATCATCATCATATTCTTTACCAAGCATCATATTCGAAAAGATTTCAGAAAGCTTTAATGCTTCCTCTAATTTTTTTCCTTTAATTGCTTGTGTCATCATAGAAGCTGATGACATAGAGATGGAACATCCTTCTCCTTCGAATTTTGCATCCTTTACCACATCATCCTTAAGATCAAGTGTTAAACGAATGCGATCTCCACAAGTAGGGTTGTTCATATCGACCGTTAGGCTATTATCAAGAACCCCTTTATTACGCGGGTTTTTATAATGATCCATAATTACCTGACGATAAAGTGTATCAAGGTTTACATGATTAGACATTACTGAAGTACTCCTTTGTCTTTTTAATACCTGCAACTAACTTATCTACTTCTTCTTCTTTGTTGTACAGGTAAAAACTAGCTCTTGCTGTTGCAGATACCTTAAGCCATTTCATTAACGGCTGTGCACAATGGTGTCCTGCACGGACAGCAATTCCCTCAGCATCTAAAACTGTTGCAACATCATGTGGATGAACATCATCGATATTAAATGTTACTAATCCGGCACGATGTTTAGGTCCGTAGATGGTCATTCCATCAATCTGACTTAATTGGTCTAAAGCATACTGAGCAAGTTTATGCTCATGTGCTTCAATTGCTTCTAAGCCAATATCCTCAAGAAAATCAATCGCAGCACCGAGTCCGATAGCTCCGGCAATAATAGGTGTACCAGCTTCAAACTTCCAAGGAAGCTCTTTCCATGTTGATTCTTGCAGTCCAACAAAATCAATCATTTCTCCACCAAATTCGACTGGTTCCATGTTTTCTAATAACTGCTTTTTCCCATAGAGTACACCGATTCCTGTCGGTCCACACATTTTATGTCCAGAAAATGCATAGAAATCACAATCTAAATCCCGTACATCAATTTTCATATGAGGGGTACTTTGAGCACCATCCACAACCATAATAGCTCCATTTTTATGAGCAATTTCAGTTATTTCCTTAATGGGATTTATTGTTCCAAGCACATTTGAAACAAGCATAACTGAAACGATTTTTGTATTTGAAGTGACTGTTTCTTCAACATCCTTAAGAGCAATCGTTCCATCTTCCTGTAAAGGAATGTATTTTAATGTTGCACCCGTAATCTTAGCTACTTGCTGCCAAGGAATGACATTTGCATGGTGCTCCATATACGTAATGACGATTTCGTCGCCTTCTTTTACATTGGTAAGACCGTAGCTTTGGGCAACAATGTTTAACGCTGTTGTCGCACCACGAGTAAAGATGATCTCCTGCATTGATTTTGCATTTATGAATCGTCTTACCTTTTCACGAGCTCCTTCATATCCGTCAGTTGCCTTTGTTCCTAACGTATGAACTCCACGGTGAACATTTGAATTGTATTCCTTATAATAAGTCGATAAAGCCTCAATAACAGCTAATGGTTTCTGGGATGTTGCGGCGCTATCTAAATAAACGAGATCATTGCCGTTTACTTGTTGATTTAGGATCGGAAAGTGGGCACGAATATCCTGGATATTCATTACTTAACTTTCCTTTCAATAACCTCAACTAACTGCTTCTTTACGCCTTCAATAGGAAGCTCTTTAACAACCGGAGCCAAGAATCCATGAATAACTAAGCGCTCAGCTTCAACTTGAGGAATACCTCGACTCATTAAGTAATAAAGCTGAATTGGATCTACACGTCCAACAGAAGCAGCATGACCTGCTGTTACATCATCTTCATCAATTAATAATATTGGGTTTGCATCTCCACGTGCTTTTTCACTCAACATAAGAACACGTGATTCTTGTTCTGCATTTGATTTTGTCGCACCATGTTCGATTTTACCGATACCATTAAAGATAGAAGAAGCACTGTCTTTCATAACACCGTGTTTTAAGATATATCCTTCAGAGTGCTTTCCAAAGTGAACAACCTTTGTAGTAAAGTTTTGCTTTTGCTCTCCACGACCTACGACAACTGTTTTTGTATCACCGAAAGATCCGTCACCCATTAGATTTGTTACATTCTCAGAGATTGTATCTCCATCGTTCATTAAACCTAATGCCCACTCTATACGTGAATCACGGCCAGCAACTCCTCGACGGTTAACATAAGTTGTCACACCATTAGCTATTGTATCAACTGCACCGTAAGTTACACGGGCATTTGTATTAGCAAATACCTCTGAAATAATATTGAAAACACCTTCAACCTTTTCAACAGTAGAAATATAGTTTTCTACATAAGTAACAGAACTGTTATCATCAGCTACAACAATAACGTGGTTGAATAATGTTGTATTCGGGTTATCATGTACAAACACCGCTTGAATTGGTTCTGCGACTTCTACATTTTTAGGAACATAGACAAACACTCCACCATTAACAAGAGCAGCATGCAAGGCTGTTAGACGATGCTCGTCAACTTTTACGCCATCTGACATAAAGTATTTTTGAAGTAATTCAGAATGTTCTTTAGCTGCTGTGTGAATATCCGTTAAGATCACACCTTGATCTTTTAATTCACTAGATACTGAAGTAAAGGCAGCTGTGTTGTTTATTTGAACATACAGATTTTTGTTTGTTGATTCAAGATCGATTAAAGATTTCACATCTTCATGTAATTCATTAAGAGAAGATAACTTTTGACTCTCAACAATATGTTCTTTAAAGTTTGTAAAATTCCATTTATCAATTTTCGTTTTATCTGGTTTTGGCATCGGAAGATCCTCTAGTTTTGCAAGAGCTTGTAAGCGAAGATCTTTTAGCCAATCCGGTTCACCAAGCTTACTAGAAAAGCTTGCGACATAATCCTGATTGATCGTTAATGTTTCCATACGTCTCATAATCCCCCTTACAATTATGCTTCTTGTCCAACAGTTTCGTCTTCAATACCTAATTCTTGCTTAATCCAGTCATATCCTTCTGCTTCCAGACGTTGAGCTAATTCAGGACCACCTGACTTTACTACACGTCCTTGCATCATAACATGTACTTTATCTGGAGTAATATAGTTTAATAAGCGTTGGTAGTGAGTAATCATTAAGCAGCCGAATTCCTCACTGCGCATTTTGTTGATTCCTTTTGCTACAACTTTTAATGCATCGATATCAAGACCAGAATCGATTTCATCTAAGATCGCAATTTTTGGTTCAATCATCATTAACTGAAGAATTTCGTTACGTTTCTTCTCTCCACCAGAAAATCCTTCATTTAAATAACGTTGAGCCATATCTTGATCCATTTCAAGCTCTTCCATATTCGCATCCATTTTGCGGATAAATTTCATTAATGAAATCTCGTCTCCTTCTTCGCGACGAGCATTAATTGAAGAACGTAAGAAGTCAGCATTTGTAACCCCGCTGATTTCACTTGGGTATTGCATTGCTAAGAATAGACCTGCACGAGCACGCTCGTCAACTTCCATTTCAAGTACATCTTCACCATCCAATGTGATACTGCCTTTTGTCACTTCATATTTAGGGTGACCCATAATTGCTGAAGACAAAGTTGATTTACCCGTTCCATTTGGTCCCATGATTGCGTGGAACTCTCCGCCTTTTATTTCAAGATTTACACCTTTAAGAATTTCTTTTCCATCAATTTCTACGTGTAAATCCTTAATGATTAATGTAGAACCTGCCATATTGAAAACCCTCCATGTTATATAAAGTTTACTAATTCTCATTTTATTCTCATTCTAATATTATAACAAATGAAAAGTGAACACAACCTTTATGAGTTCTGGTCGAAAATTGTCGTGTGATAAAATCCAGTCTTTCATACATTTACACTACAATGATATGTAGATAGAGAAATTAGCCAGTTTCTACTATATAACACATTTCTCTGTGAATCTACCCTTTAGGTACCTTGATTATTTTCGTCCTTTCTCCTAGAAAACATTCTCTCGGGGATGAAATTTATTCTGCTTATATTATATTGTTCATAAGAAAAGCGCAAGCACATTGATCAGCCTTATGACCTCGAAGGCTAAGCGCTGGAGCTAGACACCACACTAAGTACAAACATGTATACTTACTTGTTTAGAAAAACACGACTTACCGCCAAGAATGGCGGAAGTCGATGTCTTTTCTTATACTTTAATCTTTTAGTATAGTTAAACTTTCTAAAAGTAAAATAAAAGAAGAATCAGTGTCTCCCACTGATTCCCCGCTCATCTATAAATCCTACTTTTTCATTTTTCGTTCAAGATCTGCATAAATCAACTGACTTTTTCGGTATTCTTCTTCCCGACTCATTTCAACATCCATGCGTTTATCATGCTTTCTAGCATACTCTGCATATCCCATTCCGTGAGACTGATGCATCGCCTTTTCCATTTCCGGAGTAAATTTCAGGTCGAGTGAAGCTTGATTCGAGTGAATAATGAATCAATCCTTTCAGCTTATTATTTATTACATAATAAGCATAGCAAGAATTTTCACTCAACTCAAAGTTCGTAAGATAATCTCACAAACCATACTGTCTGATTACGAATCATTCTGTCAGTTTAGATACATTATCTGTTGTTTTTCTTCATGATTCTCTATTTTACTCAACTTATTGCTTTAATTGATTCAATTCTTGAATACATTCCTGAACAAGTGTAACAGCTTGGCTCATCGCAGCTCCTCCACCAAAAGCTGCTGTAACACCAACCGCTTCCAGGATTTCCTCTTCACTTGCCCCGTTATCAAGACATCCTTTTGCATGGTAGATAATACAGTATTCGTCTTGAGTATTAATCGCAATTCCTAAAGCAATTAAATGCTTTTCCTTCTTAGAAAGATTTCCTTCCTTAAAACACGCCTCTGTAAATGCATTATAATGTGTTGCAATGTCCGGCATTTTTTGAGTGAACATTCCTAAACCCATTTTATATTCATGTAAAGCAGCTTCAGTAGAGGTCATAAGTTCTTCATTCTGTTCCATTTTACACAGCTCCATTCTAATTTCATCATCAGGTTTAGTATGCATATTTCCTTTAATTGTATTCAAAAGAAGCACGAAAAAAGAGACCTGCTGTTAGACAGATCTCCCGTTCTTTGATTAATCATTCACTGGTAAAACAGAACCAGGATATTTTGTGTTGATGAATTCTTTAATCTCTTCAGATTTTAATACTTCTACTAGAGTTTTAATTTCTTCTTTATCTTTGTCTTCGCTTCGGATAGCGATGATATTTGCATAAGGATTATTTTCTCCTGCTTCTAGAGCAACTGCATCTTCCGCCGGATTCAGCCCAGCTGCTAATGCATAGTTTCCATTAATAATAACAGCAGCACCCTCATCATTTTCATAAGCACTTGCCAACATTTCAGGTGCAACACTATCATCAATTTCTAGATTTTTTTCATTTTCTACAATATCATCTTTTGTTGCGTTAATTTTTTCAACATCCGGATTAAGCTTAATTAACCCTTTTTCTTCAAGTAGAGCTAATACGCGACCCATTTCCGCAACGTTATTGCTCATGATAATTTTTGCACCTTCCGGTAAGTCCTCAAGATCTTTATATTCTTTTGAGTAAATACCAAATGGCTCAATATGGATTGCTCCGGCATTTTCAATTTCAAAACCATTCTCTTTCACAGCATTATCTAGATACGGAACATGTTGGAAGTAGTTTGCATCAAGATCACCATTGGCTAGCGCAGGGTTAATTAATGGATAATCAGAAAACTCTTCAATTTTTAATTCAATCCCTTTTTCTTCTAATAGCGGCTTTGCTTCTTCCAGGATTTCAGCATGCGGAACTGTAGTAGCTCCAACTGTTAGAACTTTTGTTTCTTGTTCTGTGTTTCCTTCAGTTGATTCTTGTGATCCATTATCTTCCCCGCCGCCGCAAGCAACTAAAAGAATGGCAAAGATCGTAAATACAATAGATAGTAAGTACTTTTTCACTTTGTTTTCCTCCTAACGTTTATCAATAGCTTTAACTAATATATCTCCAATAAATTGGATAATAAACACAATAATTAAGATAAAGATTGTCGCAACAATTGTTACTTCAAAATTATTTCTCTGGAAACCTTCACGGTATGCCAGGTCACCTAATCCTCCTGCCCCAACAACACCTGCCATTGCCGTATAGCCTACTAAAGCAATAGCTGTAACAGTTATTCCTGAAACTAGTGCCGGAAGTGATTCAGGTAAAAGGACTTTCCACATGATCGTGGACGTTTTTGCCCCCATAGATTTAGCAGCTTCAATAACTCCTTTATCCACTTCTCTTAAAGCAAGCTCTACCATTCTTGCATAAAAAGGAGCTGCTCCGATAATTAAAGCGGGGAGTGCCGCATTTGCACCAAGGATAGTGCCAACAATCACTTTTGTCATCGGTAAAAGCAAAATAACTAAAATAATAAACGGTATTGAACGAAAGATGTTTACAATTCCGGAAAGAACGGTGTTAAAAACACTGTTACCCCATATGTTGCCCTTTGATGTTAAAAATAATAGAAGCCCAAGGATGATTCCGATGAATAAGGTTGCCACAACTGAAACACCTGTCATATAAGTTGTCTCATATGTTGCTTCCCATACCTTTTCCCAATTCACATTTGGAAGAAACTGTTCAAGCATTCACCAGCACCTCCACTTCAACTTGTTGTTCTTTAATAAATGCGACAGCACGATCGATTTCTTCTTGTTTTCCATCTACATGTAAAAATAACGAACCATATGATCCATTTTGAGTTTGCGAGATTTTACCTTGAAGAATATTTACTTCAATCTGAAAATTTCTAATGATATTCGTAATTAATGGCCTCTCTGCTCCCTCACCTACAAATGTTAGCTGCAGTACTTTCCCAGAATCATAGTTCTTTAACAAATGCTCCACTGCTTCCTTCGTATCGTCCGGTTCAGAAATTTGTTTTACAAATGTTCTTGTAATTGGTTTTTGCGGGTTTTTAAATACATCTAAAACATTTCCTTGTTCCACTACCTCACCATTTTCCATCACTGCAACACGATGACAAATCTTACGGATAACATGCATCTCATGTGTGATAAGAACAATGGTTAAACCTAAACGTTTATTAATATCGACTAATAACTCCAAAATCGAGTCAGTTGTTTGAGGATCCAGCGCTGACGTTGCTTCATCACATAATAAAACTTTTGGATTATTTGCTAGTGCTCTGGCAATCCCCACACGTTGCTTTTGTCCACCACTTAATTGAGAAGGGTAAGCATTTTCACGACCTTCCAAGCCGACAAGCTTGATTAATTCATCTACACGTCTTAGTCGTTCAGCTTTTTTCACTCCGGCAATTTCTAATGGAAAGGCAATATTTTCACGGACCGTTCTTGACCATAACAAATTAAAATGTTGAAAGATCATGCTTATTTCTAAACGGGCTTTTCGGAGCTTTGCGCCTGAAGCAGAATCAATTCTACTATCAGCTACTGTTACTTCCCCGCTTGTTGGCTTTTCCAACCCATTTAATAGACGAATTAAAGAACTTTTACCTGCACCACTATAACCAATGATTCCGAAGATCTCACCTTTCTCGATCTCAAGATTTACATTATTTACAGCTTTAACTTGACCTGATTTTGTTTCATATATTTTACTGACATTTGATAATGTAATCATGCTGTCACCTTCTTTCTAACGATCTTATTATTTAATAAATACAAAATAAAAAACCTTTCTACTAAATGAGCAGAAAGGCACTTATAAATCCTTTCTCTCATCTCTCAAAGCGATAGCTTTGCGTGAATTGGCACCATTTCAACATATGTTGTTGGTTGCCGGGCTTCGTCGGGCACTTCCCTCCACCTCTCTTGATAAGAGTTTCTTATATTAAATTAAGTAAATGTCGGTTTTTAAATACGAGTGTGATTGTATCATGTGTTAAAAAATCATGTCAATCAAAAACCTTTTGTTATAAAATTTAAAAAATTCTGGTTAATCACTGATTATCTATAAAAACGCTCTAAGACAAAAGAAAATAGGATGACATAAGCGATCATCCTACTTCTTTTTATTTTATATCTTCACTTGTTCTAAACTTCTTATCCCTGTAGCCTTTTCAATAGCTTGTTCAAGGTCCTCAATCAAATCATCAATATGTTCTATCCCCACTGAAAGGCGAATTAAGTCTTCTTTAACTCCTGATTTCTTTAAATCCTCATCATTTAGTTGTTGATGTGTTGTACTTGCCGGGTGGATAATTAGGCTTTTGGCATCACCTACATTTGCCACATGTGACCACAATTCAACAGAGTTTATTAAGGAGGCTCCTGCTTCTCTTCCACCTTTAATACCAAAAACGATGACTGACCCTGCACCCTTAGGAAGATATTTATCAGCCAAATCTTTTGCTGGATGATTCGGGCTATCAGGGTATAGAACCCATTCTACAGCGGGATGGTTCTCAAGGTAATCAACCATTTTCCGCGCATTTGATACATGCTCTTTCATTCGTACATGCAGAGTTTCTAAACCAAGTGTAAATTGAAATGCATTGTATGGGCTAATGGCAGGTCCCATATCTCGTAACAATTGCACTCTAGCTTTTATGATATAAGCCTGTGAACCTAGGGCCTCAGAATATACGAGGTCATGATAGCTTGGGTCCGGTGTTGTAAATCCGGGGAATTTGGGGCTATTCCAGTCAAACTTTCCACCATCTACAATCACTCCTCCCATTGTTGTTCCATTTCCTAATAACCATTTTGTCGCAGAGTGAACAACTATATCAGCACCATGTTCAATCGGTTTACACAGATATGGAGTTGCAAATGTATTATCAACAATTAACGGAATACCAGCTTCATGTGCAACTTCTGCAACAGCTTCAATATCAAGAATATCTAAACTTGGATTACCAATTGTTTCTGCAAAAATTGCTTTCGTTTTTGGAGTAATAGCTGCACGGAAATTCTCAGGGTTCTTCGGATCAACAAAAGTTGTGTTAATTCCATATTTCGGCAAGGTTGTGGCAAACAAATTATAAGTTCCACCATATAAGGTAGATGCTGATACAATTTCATCGCCAGCGCCGGCGATATTCAATACCGATAATGTAATCGCTGCCATCCCACTTGCTACTGCTAAACTACCAATACCGCCCTCAAGTTGGGCAATTCTTTCCTCAAATACGGTTGCTGTTGGATTATGTATTCTTGTATAAATATATCCCGGCTCTTTCAGACCAAATAAATTAGCTGCATGTTCAGTATTATCAAACACATAAGCGTTTGACTGATAGATAGGTACAGATCTTGCACCTGTCATTTCATCTTTTTTTAATCCACCGTGAATCGTTAATGTTTCTTGTCGATATTGTTTTTCTTTCATTTTGATTCCTCCCCTATTGTATTACTGCCTTGTCTACAAATAGGTGCAAATACTTGGTGAAAAAACTCTGTTTTTAGACCCTTTTATTGTAATCGTCCAAGCATATATTCGGCAAGTCTTCAAGGAGGTTTTACCCTATGTTAATTTGATCAGTGCATCAAGCTTTAAAAAATCACGATAAGACCCTTTTATGGATATACTGCCAAAAGATATTAACTGTTTCATGCTAATGTTATTTTTGATCATATCCTCTAAATCTTTCTTTCCACCTTCAATAAAAAAATCAACCTTTTGTGGGCAAGAAGGCAAAATACTTGATCTTTTTGCTGAAAGTTCAAGATAATAACTCTCACTACTTTTGGGCCTAACTTCAACAATGAGTTTACGATTCATTAATATAGGCTTTATAAAATCAGCTTTATTTAGGCTGGAAATAAAATCAGTCAAGAACATAAAAAATCCTCCCGAACATCAATTAGTTTATTAACTAATTACATGAATGATCGGAAGAATCCTTTAAATAAATCTCGACAGTTTCTGCTCTTCTTGTGAAAACAGCACTATTTCCCAAGAAATATGTCATCTTTTCCATTATATTGTTTTAAAAGGTCATAAAGGTATCCAACTGACTGAAATGCATATACCTTTTCCTTTAATTTCCCATCTACGAATAAAAGCAAACACGGTACACTTTCAATCCCTAATTCTTTCGCTTCTTCAGGATAATAATTTAAATTAACTGAATAAATGTCTAATTCTGGAAGTAACTCATCGACTACATTTAGCATTTTCTTAGCAACCTGACATGTACCACACATTGGTGTAAATAAATACATCACATGAAGGCCTTTATTCAGTATCGTAAGCTGCTTTTCATTCCAATCAATCATAGTCCTAACTTTTTTACACCCTTCTAAAGAAATTTTGCATTCACATCTATATTAGCAGTAAGCAGGACTGACGCAACATGGTGATCAGGTGCTGTTGCAACCTCACGATAAGCCCTGTCAATATAGAGGTGGGAGGCCTCTGGAAACTCCCTCTTAAATTGTTTTCGCAAACGATCTCCGGCATCATCTGAATCAACTAAAATATAC
The DNA here is from genome assembly GCF_020524345.1 of Metabacillus niabensis. Taxonomy (GTDB): domain Bacteria; phylum Bacillota; class Bacilli; order Bacillales; family Bacillaceae; genus Metabacillus; species Metabacillus niabensis_B. Next base: position 61,726 of record NZ_JAIVLH010000014.1, on the reverse strand, counting down.
ACATCTTTTAGAAATAACTCTTCAATTAATTCATCCATTTTTGTTAAACTGATCGTTCCATTTGTACAGATGATTTCTATTGGTTCACATATTACATTTAGAACTTTCTTTTTATCTGATTTCCCCTCAACAATTAATACTTTTTCAACCTCAACTAACGACATAACCATCACCTAATTTTAAATGTAAAAGTCTTTTCTATAACGTATTCGATTTGTCGAGGTTGTTTCCCTTTAATTTCATGTTTTTTCTATTTCATATAGAAAAAACATATAAAGAAACAGACCATTTAGTATATTAAAAAGGTAAAAGTGTTAGAACACTTGGCTTGTCGCCCAAGTCCTGATGGCGATAGCCTTAGTTTTTCTTATACTATCATCCATAACATTTTTTATACTTTCTGATAGTACAAAAAAAGCAGTGGTGTTAGCCACTGCTTTTCCATTAACACCAGCCATTTTCATCGTCACAGTCGACATATTTTTGATCTGGTCCAGATAACACATCTGCAATTTGGTAAAAGTGGCTATTATTAAATTCATAACCAGCTTTCAAGTTATAATTGTTTTCTGAGACCATCTGGCCAATTTTTTCATTTTCCAGATAAAGATTTAATTGCCCATCTCCAAATTTCCCGACAACTCGATCAGTGATATCTAATCGTTGTTTTTGAATAGACATATGGACACCCTCCTTTACCTTACTTATAGAATGTCCATATTTTTTCCCATCATGCTTATTAGTCTTGATTTGTCTTTTCTTCGTATTGTTCTGCAGTCATTAATTTTTCAACATCTGCAATATCTGAAGGCTCAATAACAATCATCCACGCCTTTTCATATGGTGATTCATTTACAAATTCAGGGCTATCATCAAGATCTTCATTGATTTCAATAATCTTCCCACTAATTGGTGCATAAAGCTCAGAAACAGTCTTTACAGATTCAACACTTCCAAATGGCTCGTCTGCTTTTATTTCATCACCAACTTCTGGTAGTTCAACGAAAACGATATCACCTAGTTCTGATTGAGCGAAATCAGTAATGCCAATTCGAACTTTTTCTCCTTCAACTTTTACCCATTCGTGCTCTTCTGAATAACGAAGTTCTTTTGGTGTGTTCATGTTCTCATACCTCCAGGATTTTTATCATTATGAATGTCATTGGATCCACTTATTACCTTTATTTTCTAACATAGTAATTACTATTGTTTTAGCAGTTTTTTGGCACTGTTGCAAGAGCTTCAGTTAATTTCCCCATGCTTCAACAAATTGGTCTTCTTTAAAGCCTATTGTTACCTTTTGATTTCCAACAGTAAGTGGACGCTTCACTAACATTCCATTAGACGATAGTAGGTCAAGCATTTCATCCTCTGACATTGATGCTAATTTATCTTTAAGACCAAGCTCTCTATATTTTTGTCCGCTTGTATTAAAGAATTTTTTCAGTTCTACTCCACTCTTTTGATAAATGCTCGATAGTTCTTCTTTGGAAGGAGGATTTTCCACAATATGTATTTCATTAAATTCAATGTTATGTTCTTCTAACCATTTTTTCGCTTTTCGACATGTTCCACATTTAGGGTACCAGTAAAAATCTAATGCCATTTGTATCACCTCCAACATCACATAATCAATAAAGTACTATTCCATTTTGAGAGGAATATTTTTCTTTATCTTATCATAGATTTTTGACGGCGCCTAATTAGGAATGTCATATTTTTAAGAAAAGCGTAAGCGCCTTGTTCAGCCTCGACCTTATGACTTTGAGGGGTTCAGCGCTGGAGCTTGACACCAGCACTAAGTACATGAGTTTATGCTCTCTTATCTTATAAATAAAAAGAGACAATCCAACATGATTGCCTCTTCCCTTAACTTATGCCAAATAGGCGTTTTTATCAATAATAGCTGCCGCGATTTCTCTTTTCTTGCCGATGACGTTGATTGGTGTGTGTCTTGTGAATTTTCTTAATGCTGATAACATCATGCGGAGGGAATCACCTGATTCGACTGCTATTAATGATTCTTTAGCATGGGACTCAATTTCATTAAACGCTTCCTGACAGTATACCTGTGTGTAAAGAAGCTTTTGCTTATTTTTTTCTTTACCTGTTTTTGCGATCGCCTTTTCTGTTCGAAGAATCGCTGATTCCATTGCATATACATTGCTCACGATATCTGCAATATTCACTAATACTTCCTGTTCTTTTTGTAGTTCTTTTCCGTATTTTTGTGCAGCAAGACCTGCAATTAATACGCCGATTTTCTTCGCATTTTTCAATAGATATTTCTCTTGCTCCAATGTTCCATCTCCAACTTCCTCAGGCATAAGCATCATCAACTCTTCTTGTAAGCTTTGTGCTTTTTGGAATAAAGGCAATTCTCCTTTAAGCGCTTTTCGCAAATAAGTTCCCGGTACTAATAGGCGATTAATTTCATTTGTTCCTTCAAAAATACGATTAATACGGGAATCACGATAAACACGCTCTACTTCATATTCAGCCATAAAGCCATAGCCGCCATGGATTTGGACAGCTTCATCAACAACATAATCTAGTGTTTCCGAACCAAAAACTTTATTCAATGAGCACTCAATTGCATATTCAGCAATAGATTGGGCTACTGCTTTACCATCTTTGATTTCCTCATCTGTTAGTCTGCTCATACGGTCTTCAAAAAGGCCGACTGTCCGATAAACAGAACTTTCCATTGCATATGTTTTCACAGCCATATTGGCAAGTTTTTCTTGAATAAGTGAGAAGCTAGAAATTGGGGTTTTAAATTGTTGACGTTGATTTGCATATTGAACAGCAACATCGATCAACCTTTTTGAACCGCCAATTGTTCCAACAGCAAGTTTGTAACGGCCAATATTTAATATGTTGAAAGCAATGACATGACCTTTTCCAAGCTCGCCTAATAAGTTTTCTTTAGGGACAAGTGCATCGTCTAAAATAACCGTTCTTGTTGAGGAACCTTTTATCCCCATCTTCTTTTCTTCAGGTCCGGTCGACACTCCCGGAAAGTCCCTTTCCACAATAAAGGCTGAAAAGTGTTCTCCATCTACTTTCGCATATACGATAATGACATCAGCAAAACCGGAGTTTGTGATCCATTGCTTTTCACCATTTAACACATAATGTGTACCTTCTGCATTTAATCTTGCCGTTGTTTTTGCTCCTAATGCATCAGATCCTGAGCTTGGCTCTGTTAATGCGTAGGCAGCAATTTTTTCACCTGTTGCAAGTTCAGGTAAGTACTTCTTTTTTTGCTCCTCATTTCCAAACAGAACGATCGGCAATGAACCAATTCCAACGTGAGCACCAAAGGAAAGCGAAAAGCTTCCTGCCCTCGAGATTTTCTCGGTAATAAGTGCCGAGCTTATTTTATCTAAACCGAATCCACCGTATTCTTCAGGAACATCTGCACCTAATAAACCAAGTTCCCCTGCTTGTTTCAACAGTTTCACAGATTTTTCAAACTGATGATTTTCAATGTCTTCTAAATGCGGTAAAACTTCATTTACAGTAAAATCTTCTGTTGTTTTTGCAATCAGCTTCTGCTCATCTGTAAAGTCTTCCGGGGTAAACATGCGGTCGTACGAAATATCCTCAATTAAGAAGCTGCCACCTTTGATCACCGAATTCGTTGTTTTTGCCATGAAAAATTCCCCCACTCTTTTATTGTCAATTCACGATCTATTCATCTAACAATGGTCCATGTTTACACTAATTCAAATACTCCTGCAGCACCCATTCCTCCGCCGATACACATTGTGACAACACCAAACTGTTGGTTTCTTCGCTTCATTTCATGAATAAGTGAAAGGGTAAGCTTTGCACCTGAGCAGCCTAACGGGTGACCCAGAGCAATAGCTCCACCATTCACATTAACTTTTTCTTCATCAAGTCCTAGTTCCCTTATAACCTGAATCGATTGAGATGCAAAGGCTTCATTTAATTCAAATAGTCCAATATCTGAAAGCTCCAGTCCTGCATATTTTAATGCCAATGGAACAGCAGCTACTGGACCAATCCCCATTACCTCGGGTGGTACACCTGCAACCGCAAAAGATTTGAATTTTGCCATAGGTTCGTATCCAAGAGATTCAGCTTTTTCCCGATCCATTAACATAACAGCTGCAGCACCATCACTCGTTTGTGAAGAATTTCCAGCTGTAACAGACCCTTTTATTGAAAAAGCCGGCTTTAAGGTAGCTAGTATATCTGATGTTGTATTCGCGCGAACTCCTTCATCTTGACTGAATTGAACCACTCTCTCCTGAAGCTTGTGATCAGCTCCCACTGTTCGAACATTTACTTCAACAGGAACAATTTCATCATCAAACTTTCCTTCTTGAATCGCCTTCGCTGCCCGCTTATGACTTCTTACAGCAAAAGCATCTTGTTCCTCTCGAGAAATTCCATATTTTGTTGCTACCTGCTCAGCGGTATGCCCCATTCCCATATAATACTCCGGTGCTTCCTCTGCTAGTTTTACATTAGGCCGAACCACATGCCCCATCATCGGCACAAGGCTCATAGATTCAGCTCCTCCGGCTATTGCAGTATCTGAATGACCAAGCATGATCTTCTCCGCTCCATAAGCTATGCTTTGTAGGCCGGAAGAGCAATATCGATTAATCGTAATGGCAGGAACTGTATAAGGAAGTCCAGCTAAGGCTCCTATGTTTCTCGCCATATTTAAGCCCTGCTCTGCTTCCGGCATCGCACATCCGATAATTAAATCATCGATGTTACCTTCATAATCCCCGGCTCTTTTCAACGTCTCCCTTACAACTAAAGCACCTAAATCGTCCGGACGCATATTAGCTAAAGTCCCCTTTTTTGCTCTACCAACCGGTGTTCTGGCACCAGCAACAATGACTGCTTCCTTCATTCAATCCTACCTCCCTTTTATTAGTTTCTAAGCGGCTTCCCTTTTACGAGCATATGCTGCATTCTTGCTTGAGATTTTCTTTCCGCTACTAAACTTAAGAACGCTTCTTTTTCTAAATTTAATAAGTATTGTTCATCAACCTCTGTTCCAAATGGAACTTTTCCCCCTGCTATCACAAAAGCCAGCTTTTTAGCGATTTTCAGATCATGTTCTGAAATATAGCCTGAAAGGTACATAGACTGTGCACCGAGTAATAACGTAGCATATCCTGTTTCACCTACTACAGGAATTTTCTTTCTAATTGGCGGTTGGTATCCTGCGTCATATAGGTCAATGACACGTTTTTTAGCATCATGAATGAGATGGTCACTGTTTATACTTATATGATCATTTTCATTTAAGAATTGATTTTGTTTCGCTTCTGCTGCAGAAGATGATACTTTTGCCATTGCAATTGTTTCAAACACTTTATTTGCAACAGTCTGTAAATCAAAATCAGCACCTTTAGGCATATTGTTTAGCTGTTTAATATAAAGCTCTTTATTTCCTCCTCCTCCAGGAATTAATCCAACTCCAACTTCCACTAGCCCCATGTATGTTTCACTTGAAGCTTGGATGCTGCTTGCTGGGAGACATATTTCAGCCCCTCCCCCTAATGTCATTCCAAACGGTGCTGCAACAATAGGTTTTTGGCTATATTTTATTTTCATCATGGCTTGCTGAAATTGGTTAATGACCATATCAATTTCAAACAAGTTATCGTCTTGTGCTTCCATTAAAATCATCCCAAGATTTGCACCAACACAAAAGTTCTTCCCTTGATTCCCAATCACAAGTCCTTTGTAATTTTTCTCGACTTCTGCGATTGAGAAATTAATCATTTGAATAATATCAAATCCAATGGCATTACTTGGTGAATGAAACTCTAATAAAGCAACACCATCACCTAAATCAATTAAGCTTGCACCACTGTTTTTCTTTATTACCCCATGAATTTCTTTATATTGTTTAAGATCTATCACCTTTGGATTTCGTCTTACTTGTCGGTATTCACCATCAGAATAGTAAAATAGTACACCATTTTCTTTTCGATAAAATGTTCCGTAGCCTTTGTCAAGCATATCCTTAACCCAGACTGGTACCTTAGAACCCTGCTGTTCCATTAGCTCAACCGACTTTTCAATCCCTATAGCATCCCATAATTCAAACGGACCTAATTCCCAACCAAAGCCCCATTTCATCGCCTGATCAATCGCTACAATATCATCAGCAATATCACCTAGAAGTTCGGCTGAATATATGAGCGTCGGAATTGTAATTGCTCTTAATAAAGCTCCTGCACGGTCTTCTGCATATATAAGCGCTTTCAATTTATTTTGTAGTCCCTTTGCTTGCTTCGCCTGTTCAACAGATGGTGCCAGCAATTTTTTCCGTTCTTCATATTGGAATGTTTCGGGATTTAATTCAAGAATGTCTTTTCCTGCCTTTTTATAAAAACCTTGGCCGCTTTTACTGCCAAGCCACTTATTATCAAGCATTTTTTGCATAAATACAGGAATATCAAATACTTCTTTTTCTTCTCCATCTACGAGTTCATATACATTTTTTGCGACGTGTGCAAAAGTATCAAGACCTACGACATCAAGGGTTCGGAATGTTGCACTCTTCGGTCTGCCGATAAGGGGACCTGTTATAGAATCGACTTCACCAACACGATATCCGCCCTTCATCATTTCCTGCACGGTTACTAATAACCCGTAAGTACCAATTCTGTTTGCAATAAAGTTTGGTGTGTCTTTTGCTTCAACAACACCTTTACCAAGGACATCTTCGCCGAATGATTTTATGAATGCCAGGACTTCCTGATCAGTGTCTTTTGTTGGAATCACTTCTAAAAGCTTTAAGTATCTAGGGGGGTTGAAAAAATGCGTACCTAAAAAGTGCTTTCGGAAGTCCTCTGAACGTCCTTCTGCCATAGCCTCTACAGAAATACCTGATGTATTTGAACTGATGATACTTCCGGGTTTTCTATATTGGTCTACAAGAGCAAAGACCTTTTTCTTTACAGTTAAATTTTCGACAACAACCTCAATAATCCAATCTGCCTCATTAAGAAGATGCATGTCATCTTCAAAGTTACCTACCTCAATACGGTCCAGATTACTCTTATCTGTAAGTGGTGCCGGCTTTTGTTTAAGAAGCTTTTGTACAGCTGTTTGTACAAGACGATTTCGAACAGCTTTATCTTCAAGTGTGAGACCTTTTTTTATTTCTTCTTCATTTAATTCTCGAGGCACAATATCTAACAGTAAAACAGGGATGCCGATATTTGCTAAATGTGCTGCGATTCCAGAGCCCATTACCCCTGATCCTAAGACTGCCGCTCTTTTTATACGCTTGACCATATATTCTCCCCCTTTATTTGAATGAATACTCATTCATTTTCTTTTCAAAAAAAATGACCCCTTACGAATGAGTTTCTTTATTATAAATATAAAAGATTTACATCATGACTTCAATAGATTTATCACAATTTTTCCTAAATAATCAAATCAATCATTGGACAAGTTAATCTCTAGGAGGTGATATAAAATGGCAAGATTAAAAAAGTCTCCTTCAAAAGCCGGTGTTAGTGCTGCAAGCGTAAAGGGGAATGCGGGTCCTACTAACGAAAAAGCTGGCGGCGGGAAACGCACTAGTCAAAATCAACAATACAAACAGCATAATATGGGTAGCGACGATATGTAATATTAGAAAAGCGTAAGCGCCTTGATCAGCCTAGGGCAAATAAGACGCAAAGGAATAGAAGACGTTCTTTGTCTTCAATTCCTTTGTGGCTAGACCCTAGAGGCAGTCAATCCCTTTTTTCAACTTTGTCATCTTTATCGCTTGATCATTCCTTTTATCACAAAAGCAACATTTGCAGGTCTTTCCGCCATTCTTCTCATGAAATATCCGTACCAATCTGTCCCATAAGGAACATATACCCTCATCTTATATTCTTCATTAACAATTTCCAATTGTTTTTCAGGCCGAATTCCATAGAGCATTTGAAATTCAAATTGAGTCTTTGGAATACTATATTTGTTTACTATTTGTTTGGTATATTCAATTATCTGGTCGTCATGTGTTGCAATAGCAGTATAGTGGCCATTAAGTAGATGCATTTTAATGATCTTTTTAAAATTCATATCTACATCTTTTTTATCTGGAAATGCAACATCTGCCGATTCCTTATATGCACCCTTTACAAGTCTCAAGTTTGCCTGATAAGTACCTAAATCTTCAACATCTTCTACCGTTCGATACAAATAAGCTTGAAGGACTGTGCCAACATTGTCATATTCAGATCTAAGTTTTTTAAAAATCTTCAATGTTTTTTCACACCTTGAATAATCTTCCATATCAATGGTAATAAAAACACCATGTTTTTTCGCTTTTGCCAAGATGCGGCACATATTCGATAAGACGACCTCTTCAGAAATATCTAAGCCCATCGATGTTAATTTTATGGAAACTTGTGATTTTAATCGCTCATTACCAATGATCTCAATCGCTTTTATACAATGATTGGCTGTTTCCTCAGCTTCGTTTTCATCAATAATAAATTCACCTAAATAATCTAATGTTACGTCAAGACCTTTATTATTTAATTGTTTAATCACATCTTTTGCAACATCAATCGTATTACCGGCAACAAATCTAGCTGCTCCAAAACGCAAGCCGTATTTTTTGGCTAACTTCGTCATCATCTTATTTCTGGATAAAAACATAAAAGAGTTCCGTAAAAGTTTTTCCATCTTAAACCGCCTCCCTTTCATCCTTATACCGAAGAAAAGCACAATGAAAGAAAACGCATTCAATTCTGTATCTTTATCAAATCTGTATTCGTCTTATTCCTACTATATGTTTGATGAATAAAACTGTTCAAAACCACAAGTGTCTTGTATAGGGCTACTGGGAATGTGTAATCATAGACAAGAAAGAATTGTGAGGAGGATTAACATGCAACAGCAAAATTTTCAACAACAAACTCAACCTGGTATGATGCAACAACCACCAAATGTTGTGACGACAAAGGATCAGCTTTACCTTACAGATATGCTTTCCTGGAACCTTTTAGCAATGAAAAAAGCTCATTTTTTTGCTTCTCAATGCCAAAATCAACAAGTAAAAACGCAATTGGAAAAAGTCGGTCAAATGCATGAACAACACTATCAGAAAATCTTAGGGCACTTACAAACCCAACAGCAATCTTCACAGAGTTCACAACTTCAATAGGAGGTAGCACACAAGATGGATCAAATAAAAAGTGCTTCAATGACACCGGTTCAACAGGGGCCACAAATGAATGATCGTGACTTTGCAAATGATCTTTTAGCAACTGAAAAATATTTAACGACCGCATATTCAACTGCTTTAAATGAAGCAAGTCATCAAAATCTTTATCAAGACGTGCAATCAATTCTAACTGAAACACAGCAAGCTCAAAGAGATCTATATAACTTCATGTTTCAAAACGGATGGTATACTCTTGAAGCAGCTGATACACAAAAGCTTCAGCAGTCTTATCAAAAATTTTCTTCGTCTATTCAACAAGAATCGCCTTACGGAAAGATCCAATAAAAGTAAAGGGACTGTTCAAAAAACAGTCCCTTTACTTTTATTGATTTTTTGTTTCCCTATGTTTTTCATTTAAAACCTTTATCTCATTGATAATGACTTTCAGATTCTCTTTTGCATCTGGATATGATGCATTCCAATGTTTGGTGAGTGGTGGCATTGACTTTGATATATGTGAATAAAGAGCCCACATTATTACTTTTTCCTTCAATTCATCAGAAGAATCTCCTAACAGCAATTCGGTATACTTCTTTAAGAGCGCTTCAAATTGATCTTTTAACTTTTGATCCATTCATGAACACCTCCTAATTCGGACTTATGCATTCAATTGGACACGTATTACATCGATCATTATTTTTTGATGTAAGATAAAATAAACAGCAAGTTGATCTTTTTCGTACATCATTATGTTTTTCATGGAAAAATGGGGCAAGTGGGTTTTTCGCTTTTACTCCAAAAAGATAAGGAGCTGCCTCCATTACAACATATGAAAAATCATCACGTATTCTCGCTTTAGTTTCTTCCGTTAAGTCCTTGTCTTCTAATGTAGACTCGTACATCCAAAAAATATAGAGTGCTACATTCTCCCATAAAATAACCTTTGCAACACGCGATACTTTCGAAATAGTTGTAATCATAAGGGCAATATTTTGATTAAATAAAACCTCTAAAACTTCATCACGCCATTCATTTCGATTCGAAGCCGGAGTGGTGACTTCCGAGTTTACAAAATGGAAACTCGGTAACCAAAATGGATCCTCTTCCTCTGTGTATAAAAAAAGGTTGTCAATGGAACTATTTATTCCTTTATTAAATACACTCATACTATATAAAACAAGTGCAGCTAAAAAGGCATAACTCTTTACAAGCATTGAACCTAATACCTGCTGTTTATCTGTGTTGTATTTTATTTGTAAATTATCAGTGAATAATCTTATCAACCGGTCTTCATTTAATAAGTCAGAACCTCTGACCATATCCTTTGGTGAAGTCTCTTTTAAAGATAATCGATATTTTTCTAATATTTTTTTTTCTACTTTGGATAATTCATCCATTTAATGAGCCAACTTCCTTTACAATACATCGCCCTTTTCCGTGAGGGATACAAAGCGGAGTTCCAAAAATGGGATCAACTGTGACCTCACAGTTCATCTCAAAAACATTTTGCACTAAACTACAATTGATCACTTCTTCAGGTTTTCCTTGTGCAAAAACCTTTTTATCTTTTAATGCTACTAAATTATGAGCATAACGACAGGCTAAATTCAGATCATGAAGCACCATAACAATTGTACGATTTTCCCGCTCATTTAATTCAAAAAGCAGATCTAGTATTTCAATTTGATGTGTCATATCTAAATAAGTTGTCGGTTCATCCAACAAAATAATATCTGTTTTTTGTGCCAAAGTCATAGCAATCCATGCACGCTGTCGTTGCCCACCTGATAATGAATCAACCGGTCTCTCGGCTAGCTCCTGTAAACCAGTTGCTTCTAAAGCACTGTTAACTGCTTCTTCGTCTTCTTCAGACCATTGCTTCAACCAGCTTTGATATGGATAGCGTCCTTGTTTTACGAGCTGCAGGACTGTTAATCCCTCTGGTGCTGTTGGACCTTGAGGAAGAATAGCAAGCTGCTTGGCTACTTCTTTTGTTGATAATTTTGCTATTGCATTACCTTCCAGTAAAACAGTTCCTTCCTTTGGCTTTAACAGTCTCGCAATAGACCTAAGCAAAGTTGATTTTCCACAACCATTACTACCGATAAAAACGGTAATTTCACCTTTAGGAATTTTCACATCAAGCTCATTTATAATAATCGTATCTCCGTATGAAAGTGTTAGAGCACTTGTTTCTATGGCTGTCATTTTAAAATCACTCCTTTTTGTATGGTCTATTGTTAATTGTTTCTAGTTTTGTATAACAAATAAATAAAATACGGTGCTCCAATTGCTGCAGTAAATACTCCTGCCGGAACCTCTAAAGGAGAAAATAATATTCTTCCTAATAGATCAGCCAACATAACAAGAATCGCTCCGATTAATGCAGATACTGGAAGGAGGGCTCCGAATGATGATCCAACAAGTCTTCTTCCTATATGGGGAGCCATTAATCCCACAAAACCAATAACACCTGCAAAGGCAACTGCGCTACCTGTTAGAGCTGTACTTAACAGTAATAATAAAAAACGATTTCGTTGAACAGCACTTCCTACCCCTGTTGCCAGCTCATCTCCAAGCTCTTGAATATTAACATTCCGAATTGAAATGATGGTTATTATTAGTAAGATAACAACAACGGGTGACAGAATTCGAACATGCTCCCATGTTGCGCCATATACCGTTCCAGTAATCCATACGTTTGCTTGTGAGGCTTGATAAATCGGACCTTTTACCATAAATAATGTTGTCAAAGATTGAGCAAGCATTGATAAACCAATCCCAATTAACACAAGCCTAATAGAAGAGGCTCCATTTTTCCATGATAACAAATAAACAAGAATCCCGACGATTGCGGCACCTATGAATGCTGCTACAGGCATCCATTTAATACTTACAATAAGCGAATTATTTTGATCACTGAACAGCATAAGAAATAAGACAACCCCAACAGATCCTCCCCCTGTTATTCCGATAATATCAGGCGAAGCTAGAGGGTTCCGAATTAATCCTTGTAAAATAGCTCCTGCAACCGCTAAACTAATTCCTACTAGTAAAGCAACCATAATTCTGGGCAGCCGAAACGAAAAGATAAATAAATTTTCCATATCGTCCCCATATCCAATTAAGGTCTTTAGCACATTAAGTGGATGAATGAGTACTTCACCAACCCCTGTACTCGTCAAAAATACAATACATGTAACGGCAAGGAGAATAACAGAAACAGCAAAAGCTTTTTTATCAATTAAGAATGAGAATTGATTTAAACCAAAGCGAAGCTTATAATATTTTTTCATGATTGATTAAACCCCCTGCGAGCAATGTAAATAAAAAAGGGAGTTCCTATAAAAGCAGTCATGACACCAACTGGAATCTCTTCCGGCATAACAATATATCTAGCTAGAATATCAGCAAACACAAGTAAAGAGCCTCCGAGAACAACACAATATGGAAATATCCAGCGATAATCATTTCCTGCTATATACCTTGCAAAATGGGGAATCACGATCCCAATAAACGCAATTGGACCAGCTACTGCTACAGCCCCTCCCCCTAAAATAATCACAAGTAAAGCACCTGTTAACTTTACAAAGCCGGTTCTTTGCCCCAAACCTTTTGCTACATCTTCCCCCATTGTTAATACATTTATCTTTTGAGAAAGAATCAAGCTAATCATGATGGCAGGTAAAATATATGGAAGAACGGTAAATAAGCTTTCTAGCTTTCTCCCTTGTATAGAGCCTGCTAACCAAAAAAGAACTTGATCTAATGCAGCTTCATTAACAACTAATAACCCTTGTGTTAAAGATGAAAAGAGTGCAGCCATTGCTGCTCCTGCTAATGTTAGCTTCATAGGTGTTAGACCTTCCCGTCCAAAAGAACCTACAAAATAAACAATAAACGCTGAAAAGGCAGCTCCTGCAAATGCAATAAGTGTAAATCCCTGGTAAGAGTTAACATAAAAGAAAGTAACCGCAACAACGATAAAAAATCCAGCTCCGGCGTTAATGCCAAACACACTTGGTGATGCCAGAGGATTCTTTGTTAGTGCCTGCATAATGGCCCCTGCCAAAGCTAAACTGGCTCCTACCGTAGCACCTATTAAAGCTCTTGGCAACCGTACCTCGTAGACAATAATATGTTCATTTGTGCCATTAAAGCTTGTAAATGCGTCATAAACAGTCTTTAAATTCGTATCTGCATATCCAAATACAAGACTTCCACACATTAATAGCAAGAGTAATAATAAACCTAAAATAAGACCAATTGATTTTTGATAATTTGATTTTAATTTCATATTTTCTCCTTGCAACTATCCATACTTCCTTTTTATATTATCAAATATAGATGATTTTGAAAATCATTTTCATTTAACTATTGACAACACTTTAACTTCACCTTATCATTCAGTATGTAAATGAAAATCATTATCAACAATGGAGGTCAAAACATGAGCAATACATACAAAAAATCATGGTTATCATTATTTTTACTAAGCTTCACTCTTCTTATTCTTGCTGCATGTGGGAATAACAATGAAGAAACAACTGATTCTGAAGGTGCTAAAGATGCAAGTGATACACCTGCAGAAGAAACATATACAGTTGAACATGCTATGGGTACTACTGAAATTACTGGTACTCCAGAAAAAGTAGTCATCTTAACGAATGAAGGTACAGAAGCCCTTCTGGCAATGGGAGTAACTCCTGTTGGGGCTGTTCAATCTTGGCTTGGTGAGCCTTGGTATGATCATATTTCAGATCAGATGACTGATGTTGAAGTGGTTGGTACTGAGAGTGAAGTAAACGTGGAAGCCATTGCTGCACTAAAACCTGATTTAATTATCGGCAACAAAATGCGTCAAGAAAAAGTATACGAACAACTAAAGGCTATTGCACCAACTGTTTTCTCTGAGACACTAAGAGGTGACTGGCAGGAAAACTTTAATTTATATGCCAAAGCACTAAATCGTGAAGAAGAAGGCAAAAATGTCATTACTGATTTTGAATCAAGAATTACATCTTTGAAGGATTCACTTGGCGATAAAGTAAATCAGGAAGTTTCTGTTGTACGCTTTATGGCAGGTATGACAAGAGTTTATTATACTGATACATTTTCTGGAGTCATTTTTGACAAGCTTGGATTAAAACATTCAAGTTCGGTTCAAGAGTTATTTAAGGATAATCCAGATGATTTATTTGTGCGTGAAGTTGGCAAAGAAATTATTCCTCAATTAGATGCTGATATTCTATTCTACTTCACTTACGCACCACCTGGTGATACTGAAGCAACTAAAACGGAAGAAGAATGGACAAACGATTCTCTATGGAAAAACCTAGAAGTAGTGAAAGCGGAAAAAGCATATAAAGTTGATGATGCAATTTGGAATACTGCTGGTGGGGTTATTGCAGCTAACTTACTTTTAGATGATATTGAAAACAAATTGATTGCTGAATAAGTTAAAAAGGCGGCTAACAATGTTGGCCGTCTTTTTATTTGTTTAACTTTTTGTTTTTTCTTAATTAAAAAAGGGGAAAATAGCTATATCTTAAAACATAAATGGGAGATGAGCTATCTTGCTTCAGGCAGCTTTTTGGGGTGCTTTTGCCGGATCACCTATCTTCTTTGGCGCATTGGTAGGGCTTTACACCAATCTTCCTAAGAAGATAACCGGATTGATTATGTCATTTGGAACAGGTGTATTAATAGGAGCTGCTTCATTTGAATTGTTGACAGAAGCGGTAAATGAAGGTGGTTTATGGGCAACATCACTTGGATTTCTTTCAGGAGCCTTAGTTTTCACTTTTTCTGAGGCCATTATTTCAAAAAAAGGAGGAAGTGAACGAAAGCGATCAAAAAAGCGATCTGAAAATCATTCCGGTTTATCAATCTTTATCGGGACAATTATTGACGCCGTTCCGGAGTCGATAATTATTGGAGTAAGTTTACTTGAACAGGGAACGGTTAGCTACTTAATGGTTATTGCCGTTTTAATTAGTAATTTTCCTGAGGGTCTTTCAAGTACTGTTGGACTGAAACAAGATGGCTATAAACGTAAGAAAATATTGCTCATGTGGCTAATCGTTGTGTGTCTTTCATCCATTAGCTCTTTATTAGGCTTTGCACTTCTTCAACATGCACCAAGTCACATTGTTTCAATCATTTCTGCTTTTGCAGCTGGCGGAATTTTTGCGATGGTTTCTTCAACAATGATGCCTGAAGCATTTGAGGAAGGTGGTGCAGTTGTAGGCTTCGTTGCTTCCTTAGGACTTTTAGCTTCATTGCTTTTAGCGAGCATATAAACGTTATAAAGGGGCTCTCCGAATTGGAGACCCCTTTATTTTATTTATCCAGTTAAAATATCTTCTTCCGGATAACGAATTTTTTCTTTTGATGGTGTTGCTAATGAAAACATTAAGGTTAATGGACCAAGTTTGCCCAAGATCATAATGAAGATAATAAGCTGTTTTCCAACAGATGATAATGTCACTGTGAGCCCTGCAGAAAGACCGACCGTACCAAAGGCTGATACCACTTCAAACATAATATCAATAAATGAAGCATCTCTTTCTGTTAAATTTAATAGCAAAATACCAAGAATAACAAATACGATACTTATCATTGAAATTGCGAGAGCTTTCAAGAGAAAGGATGTATTTATTGTTCTTTTTAATATAACAATATCATTTTTCCCTCTTAAAAAGCTTATAGTCGCTAGGGCTATGATTAGGGCTGTTGTTAATTTTATTCCTCCGCCGGTAGACCCGCTCCCTGCTCCTATAAACATTAAAATAATGATAAAAAACAATGTTGTTTCATCCATGCTTCCAATATCAATTGTATTAAATCCGGCCGTTCTAGGTGAAACAGCTTGGAAATAAGATGCCCATAGCTTGTCTTTTAATGCGAAATGACCAAGTGTTTCAGGGTTACTATATTCCAAACAAAAGATAAACAGCATTGCAACAATATTAATAATAAGAGTGCCAATAATCATCAATTTAGTATGAAGAGATAGTTTTTTGAACTTTCTCTTTTTCCACACATCGACTAAAACAGTAAAACCAATCCCTCCAATGATAAATAATATTGATATAACAATATTCACTAAAGGATCTCCTACATATTGCATTAGATTATCCGACCAAAGTGCAAAACCGGCATTGTTAAAAGCCGAGATTGAATGAAAAAAGCTAAAAAACAACCCCTTAGTCCATCCGAATTGCGGGACCCACCGAATAGAAAGGAAGATCATCGCAATCATTTCAATCGTAATTGAAAATACAAACAAGTATTTCACTAGCTTAATAATTCCACCAACTGAAGTTTGGTTTAAAGCATGTTGCATAACCAATCTTTCTTTAAGCCCTATCTTCTTTCCTACCATCATGTAAATTAACACGGCAAATGACATGATTCCAAGGCCGCCAACTTGAATAAGTACGGCAATGATAAACTGACCAAAAGTTGTAAAGGTTGTAGCCGGATCTACTGTTGCAAGACCTGTTACCGTCATCGCTGACGTACTAATGAATAATGCATCTACCCATTTAATCTCCTCATGAGTAGAAAACGGTAACTTTAAAACACATGTTCCTACTGATATCGACACAACAAAAACAAGTACCAGCAACTGTGAGGGATTCATTTTAATGAATTTTTTCACTTTACATACCTGACTCTTCAAAATTAATAATATCTTTATTTTTACCAATTATCAGTAAAACATCACCTACTGTAATCCGTTCATCATCTGAAGGTGATACACAAATGTCTTCTCCTCTTTGAATACCAACAATATTGCAACCATATTTTGAAGGGATATTTAAATCATAAATTGTCTTATTACATAGTTTTTTTGTCGCAACGACTTCTACAAGACTGTACTCCCTTGATAACTCAATATAATCAATCATTTTTTCAGATATAATATGATGGGCAATTCGCTTTGCCATATCCCGCTCAGGATGAATCACTCGGTTTACACCAATTTTATCTAATACCTTCTGATGGTAGTCATTTTGAGCTTTTGCCCATACTTGCGGAATACCGAGATCTTTTAGAATGAGAGATGTTAAAATACTTGCTTCAATATCATCACCAAATGATACGAATGCATGGTCCACATTTCGAACCCCCAGCTGCTTTAAGATGGTTTCATCTATGGCATTTGCTCTTACTGCATGTGTCGCATAAGCAGCATACTGTTGGACCTTTTCCTCACTCTTATCAATCGCAAGAACCTCAATTCCAAGCTCATGAAACTCCTTTACAAGACTTCCACCAAAACGACCTAAGCCAAATACTGCAAATTGCTTCTTCACAAAAATTCCTTCTTTCAATGCATAATGTAGTCATTTACTAATGTCTTCTTTAAAACAATGCGTACACATATGTTTCAAAACAACCCAAAAAGACACAAGGGTAGTGAGTCCCTGTGTCTTTTCATTAAGCACATGGTCATCCCTTTAACGCTTGCGGAGTTAGCTGTCGGATTCGGGCAAAAGAGTAGCCCTACAAACCATCTATAAAGATGTTTGATTCACCCCAAGTCTGTTAAGACACTTTCATGGGTCCCCCGCTCCTATTTTTATAGGATTAAGCGATCTTTGATCATCTATTCTTTTTTTATTTGAAAACGTGCTTTTCTTAATAAGTAGTCAACTAACTTAATGATTCATATTATTTATGAATGTAATCTTACTCCCCTCACCAATCAATCGTAAAGCATGAAAAAGTTCATTTTTTGATAATATTTGTTCAAAATCACGCAATTAATCGTTTACATCTATTGTTTTCTTATTCAATCTTCTTATTTTATTCTTTTCCTAGGATATATTTTTACAAAACAAAAAAGACACAAGCATCGTCTGCTGTGTCCATATCATTTAGTGATTACTTTTTTTATTTGCTGGCTCTTCATCATCCATGAGGCCCTTTGTTGCATTTTTAAATTCTCTAAGTGTTTTACCGGCAGCCTTTCCCAATTCCGGTAATTTTTTAGGTCCAAATAATAATAATGCGACAAACAAGATAAGTAAGATTTCTCCGAATCCCAAATTCATGTGTTCACACTTCTTTCTTAACGAGTGATAGACTTTCCTTACCATTATAGATAAATCTTGATATAGAATCAAAATAAGTTTTTAGATTTTTCGAATTTGAAAATAAAAAAGAAGTGAAATAAATAAACCGATGGTGACTGCTGTTGGAACAATGATAGATAAATGGAGTTCCTCTTTGTTCTGATCTACCACCTCTTCATTTGTCACGATCTCACTTTTCATTTGTTCATTTTTCTCTTTATTTTCAACTTGATCAAGTTCTACTTCTGTTATAATCCTGTGATCCTCACCCTTGACGATAAGTTCGCCAGATGGACTTACCTCTTTTTCAATCGTTTCTCCCTTTCGTTTTGTAAACGATGTATCTTGTGTAACCAGGAAGGAATGATCAAATCCATCTGTAAATTTTTCATTTTTTAGTACAAGATCTGTTTCAAAGTGTTCAAAACCATAATCCAATAAGGAGATCGTGTCATCGTAGGATTGCTGACTGTACATTGAATTTAGCGTTACAGCAATCAAACTTATATTCTCTCGTTCAGCTGTTGTGACAAGAGTAAATCCCGCTTCCTGGACAAACCCATTTTTTCCACCTGTGATTCCTTCATATTCCTTGTCTCGTACCATTTCATGATGATTAATAAGAGTTGTATCCCAGCTCTCTCCATCCCACTTCAATTCACTCGTTTGAAAGATGTCTCTAAATGTTTGATTTTGTATAGCATATTGCGTAATTTTGGCCATATCCTCTGCTGTTGTTAAATGATCTGGTTCATGAAGTCCATGCGGGTTTGAGAAATGGGTATTTTCTACCCCCACTTCTTGTTGTAAAAATTGATTAAAATCTTCGGTAAATTGTTCAACAGAACCACTAAGATGTTCTGCAATCGCAACTCCTGCATCATTCCCAGAATTAATAACTAAGCCTTGGATTAACTTTTTTAATGGAACCTGTTCACCCGCTTCCAGATATACTCTCGTTCCATCCACATTTCTTGCATTCTCACTAACAGTCACAAGATCATTTATATTCCCTTTTTCAATTGCATAAATGGCTGTAGCAATTTTCGTTATACTTGCCGGCGGAAGCTTCTCTTTACTATTTTTTTCGTAAAGGACCTTTCCTGAATCAGCATCAATCAGAACAACAGCTTCACTATAAAGCTGTAAATTCTTACTCTCCATGTTTGCGGCAGCATCCACTTCCATGGTTTTTGGCAATATAAATGAGCATATGACGAAAGCAATCAGAACATACTTAAGGTAGAATTTTTTCATGATGCTACTCCTATACTTTATCGTTCTTATTCTTTCTTGAATAGAATAACAAGCCCTAATTGAAAAAAGCAATGTCAGTATTTTGAAACTAACCCTACTTATTTACCACTAGTAATTGAAGGATTGACTCTCACAGAAAGAGGATATATACTGTAAACTGACGAACGTAAGGAAGGTTGATAACATGTCTGCTTCAAAAATTAAAAAGGCTGCTTTAATTCAATTTGCACAAAATGGGTATGATGGTACTTCTCTAGCAACTATTGCCAAAGATGTCGGAATAAAAAAACAATCCATCTATGCACATTTTGCTGGTAAAGACGAATTATATTTAACGATACTTGAAGAAGTAATCATAGATGAAAAACAATATTTACAAGATTATTTTGCAAGTTATCACACATTATCATTGTATGACAAGCTTTTTCAGTTTTTATCTGACTATGGCAAACGCTATGAGACACATCCATCCACCATGTTTTTGTTGCGAAACGCTTTTCTTCCTCCTTCCCATTTGTATGAGCAAATGATGGAGAAGGTGTATCAATATTTAGATGGTATTGAGCATCTTTTGCTTCAGTATTTAGAGTCGCAACGAACGGCTTTTCAAGTATCGGCGGAAGAAGTAGCCATTTCCTATATCGCTCTTATTGATTCACTTCAAATTGAGCTTCTTTATAGTGGAAGAGATCGATTTCAAAGAAGACTTCTTGCTTCCTGGAACATTTTTTGGAGAGGAATTACGGTTCAAAAGGAGGAAGAACACAAAAATGAATAAATATTGGCTTCTTGTCTATATATCAACATTTTTTGAGGTTAGTTGGGTAACAGGGTTAAAGCATGCAACAACTGGCTTGGAGTGGGCTGGTACCGTCATATGTATTTTCGTTAGTTTTTATTTATTAATTACTGCAACTAAAAAACTTCCGATTAGTACTGTATATGCAGTGTTTACAGGGTTAGGAGCTGCTGGTACTGTCATTGTCGAGCTTGTCCTCTTTTCAAATGAGGTAAACTGGTTAAAGCTTATTTTATGTGCTGTCCTTATAACAGGAGTTGTCGGCCTGAAAATGGTAACTACTGAACCTGGTCAGCCTGTGAAAGGAGAGAACTAAGATGGATTGGTTTTTCTTAATTTTAGCCGGTCTATGTGAAGTAGCAGGTGTTGCTGCAATTGCCCGTTTCAATGAAAAAAAGAATCTATTAAATGGACTATTTCTAATCTTAGGGTTTGGTACAAGCTTTTTGTTGTTAACGTTTGCGTTAGAAACGATTTCAATGGGAACCGCTTATGCTGTTTGGACTGGAATCGGAACAGCTGGTAGTGCACTGTTTGGTATTTTATTTTTACAAGAACCTGCAGAATGGAAACGCGTTTTGTTTATTGCTTTGATCATATCCGCGACTGTTGGGTTAAAGTTTTTGCCATCTTAAATTTTGTTTAAGAATTCAAGAGTAGGAAGACAGCTTTTAAACAACTGTCCTCCTACTCTTCTATATTCTAGGTTTTGTTGGATCACAAGATGGCATTTTAGTTTGAGCAGATTCTGCCACCTTCATTAAGTAATAACATTCCTCTCTCATCATATGATCTGCCATCAAAGGTGAAAACGTGCTGAGCATTTCCTTATTCAGCTCCATTTCTTCAACTTCGGCCAAGAATCCTCTAAACAACTCAATTTCAAGCTGAACTTCTTTGTTCATTCTTGTTAACGCAGGAAATGAATCGATATTAGTTCGTAAGTAACCCGATAACTCGACTGCTTTTATATAAAACTCTTCAAATTCTTTTATATATTTATCACTTTTCCGTTTTAATTTTTTTTCAGTTGCATCTAATTCATCGGAAATAGCCCCTGCATGACCTGCTGCATCTAATAACCACAATAAATGATGGTGAAGCTCGTGAAAGATCGGTGGTGCTTCCTTTCTTTTTAAATAAGAGAGAACAAGTAAATATTCTTCGAGCTCATTCACCATATGATTAATAAAAGTAGGTGTTAGATGAATCTTTATTTCCCCTGAAATATGTCTTTTTATGATTGAAAGCTTAAACTCACGAAACTCTTTAGCATATTCCTCAGCTTCTAATGTTAAGGCTGTTAGATTAGATTGTTCTCTTGATTTTTTTAATAAAGTATCAAATATTTCTCTAAATCTCTTTGCTTTTTCAATATCCTGTGTTTCCATGACAACCAATGATTCTAGAATAAATCTTGCATGGTCACCGAGTACCTGTAGCCAAAATTGATGTTCAAAAGCTGCAGCTTCCTCAAAAGTTTTCATTTTCTTCCTCCTCTCAACAATCTTCATTTATATGTATGTTTGTTGAGCTAGGATTAGTAAAAGGAGAATGAGTGAGGAATAGGACAATTTCATCAAGGAATATATATATCCATGTTCACACAATACAAGCAAGGAGGGTTTCTTCATGTTTTTTCACATCAAGGAACTTCAATATAACGCGAAACCCGATCGTCCGGATGCTGTTTATGCCAAAAAGCTTCAGGAAATCTTAGGTGGTCAATTTGGTGAAATATCAGTTGCCTTACAATACTTATTTCAAGGCTGGGCAACAAGATGTCCAGGAAAGTACAAGGATATGTTATTAGATATAGGAACAGAGGAACTTGCACATATAGAAATGCTGGCAACGATGATTGGCAGATTACTTGATAACGCACCTCTAAAAGATCAAGAAGAGGCTGCCAAAAATCCTGTCATTGAGTCAGTTCTGGGTGGTATGAATCCACAGCATGCTATTGTTTCAGGACTCGGTGCACTCCCTGTAAATAGTACCGGTGTGCCATGGATGGGAAGTTATATTATTGCAAGTGGTAATTTATTGGCTGACTTTAGGGCAAATTTAAATGCTGAGTCACAAGGTCGATTACAAGCTGTTCGTTTATATGAAGCAACAGATGACCGCGGAGTTAAAGATATGCTGTCATTCTTAATCGCAAGAGATCGTATGCATCAAAATCAATGGTTAGCAGCTATTGCAGAGCTTGAAGCCAAGGAAGGGCGAACCGTACCAAGTACATTCCCAATACATTTGGAAGCACAGGCATTTTCATATAAATTTATGAATTTATCGAGAGGTGAAGAAAGTGCACAGGGCCGTTGGGCAAGTGGACCAAGTATGGATGGGCAAGGTGTATTTGAATATGTCCAACACCCACAACCACACGCACCAAAACCAGTCCCACGACCAGCGCCGCCAGTGTACCATGATACACCACCAAGTAGTTGTTAAGACCAGAAAAGGTCCTCACATCATCAATATGAGGACCTCCATTTACTTAATGAAAAATATGTTTTTCCCAATATATCATATGTTCGTCCTGTTCCACTTTAGTCATGAACAGTTTTTCTAATACACGTATAGATGCCTCGTTTGTTTTTAAGCATTCCGCCACGATTTTATTTACTTTACCTGTTTGAAAAGCCCAGTTTACTAATGCTTCAACTGCCTCGGTAGCATACCCTTTGTTTTGTTCGTCATGAGTAATTCCGTATCCAACCTCTACAACACCATCAACAGGCTTTCCTTTAAAACCTATATCCCCAATTAATTGTTGATCCGTTTGAGAGAATACAAGCCACACTCCCCACCCAAAAAGATCTTGATCAGATTCGAGTTCTTCCAAATAGAGTTGGATATGAGGCTTTACTTCCTCGTCGCTTTCATATAAATCTCTTGTACAAGGTTTGATATTTAATCGTTTCGTCTTAATCTCCATAGATTCTCCTCACTCTTTTACTATTCATTCACAAGACTTGGTCATTGGAAGGTGAATCGAGATAGTTGATCCATTTGAATTACTATCAATACTAATAGATCCATTATGATGTTTCACAATTTCAAAACTAACCAATACTCCGAGACCTGTACCATTTTCTTTTGTTGTAAAAAAAGGTTCGCCTATTTTACCAAGGATCTCTTTCGGTATTCCCGGTCCTTGATCTTGAATGTTTATCACAACAAAATAATCATCGTGTTGGTCAATAGTTAGTGTAATCGTCCCTTCATTTTCCATTGCTTCTATTGCATTTTTTATAAAATTAATAAACACCTGTTTGAGTTTATTTTCATCGCATAATACAAATAAAGGGTCTGAATGGAACTTAGTTGTTATATGGATATTATGTAAAATTGCTTGAGATTTGGTAAGGGCAACAACATGTTTTAAAATACTTTGAATTTCTATATGACGATACCGTTCTAATTGTGGCTTGGCCAATGCCAATAGTTCACTCAGGATAAGTTCCATGCGATTAATTTCAGCAGAAATCACTGAAAAAAATTCTTGATTATAGTTTTTTCCGCTATCCATTAACTGCAAAAATCCTTTTATTGCTGTTATCGGATTACGAATTTCATGAGCAATACCCGCTGCCAATTGTCCGGCAACTGTTAATTTTTCCGAGTTAATCATCATTTCGTGTGCCAGTTTTCTTTCTGTAATATCTCTAATAATGAAATAAACTGCTTGCTCCTCTAAGAATATTGTAGGAATAGTCTTAACCTCAACATCTATTTCTTCATTGTTCAGTTGTACCATTTTTACTTCGTGTAAATCTGATGCCTTCCCTTTTTCAGCCATACTTAAATTTTTGATAAGCCTGCTTGAATATTCCCGGAAAAATCCGCTTACATCTTTTCCTAAAATATCTTTAACATCATTTCCACCGAGTAACTCCGAAGCTTTTTTGTTAGCAAAAACAACTCGTTGCTCCTGGACTATGATCACTCCATCAGGAGAATGCTCTATTAGACTGCGATGGAGCTGTTCACTTTCCTTTAGCTTCTTTTTTTGTTCATTCGAATTAGTGATATTCTTTGCTATTCCATATACACCGATAATCTCATTATCCACAATGACAGGAGAATTTGTCACTTCCAAATCCACTTTGTTGTTATTCTTTGATAGAATCGTACATTCGTATTTTTGAATAGCTCCTGTTATCGAGTACTGGAACTTTGTATCTACATCATCAAGATGCTTATTAATGATAAGCTCTTTATAAGAGAAACGAATTAATTCATCCTGAGTATATCCCGATATCTTTTCACATGCTTTATTTGCTTTTACATAATTCCCTTCTAGATCCATAGCATAATAAGCTTCGGACTTTGACTCGTCAAACAGTTGTTTAATTAACACACTATCTCTTATAAAGATTTCCAGTTTCTCTCTCTTTTTCTCTATTTTTATGCTATTCATGGTGTTCCCCTTCCTAGTTTTCATAAGAATCTAGTTAAATAGATATGTATGCATGAACTAGTACCCATTTTTCATTTTACACTATCTAGTTTTCAAACTCTTCCCTTTTTTCATCATGATTCATTCACATGTTGAAAAAAGCGAAAAAGCTAACAATCAGGAAATGATCCGAAGGGGGATAGATCATTCCATCATGTCAGCTTTATTATATATAAAGAGTAATGGCTTTTCCTATTGCAAGATGTGAGTATTATGCGTTTGTTGCTTCACTAGTTGTTAGCTTGATCTTAACAGTAACTTTTTTACCTGCACGGTATAGCGTTACATCTATTTCATCACCTATTTCCGTCTCGGTATATAGAAACTTTCTTAGGTCACTTGCATTCGTAATGGCCTGATCATTCATAGAAACAATCACATCTTGTTGTTGTAATCCTGCCTCATCAGCCGGAGAGTTTGGTGAGACAGTTCCAACGACCACGCCTTCTTTTACATCCGATGGCAGATTCATTTGTTCTTGCAAATAATACTGAGGTATTTCACTCATTTCTACCAAACCTACTCCTAGAAATGGCCGTTGAATTTTACCATTATTCATTAACTCTTCAGCAATAGGTAGCACATCATTACTCGGAATAGCAAATCCTAAACCCTCGACACCACTTTCAGTAATCTTTAAGCTATTGATCCCAATAACCTGTCCGCTCATATTGATAAGAGGACCCCCGCTATTACCAGGGTTTATCGCTGCATCTGTTTGCAGAACATCCAGCGCCCAATTTCCTTCAGAAGTTGTGACATCAATAGTTCGATCAACTCCACTTATAATCCCTTGTGTGACAGTTCTTGTAAACTCTTCACCTAATGGATTTCCGATTGCAATTACATCTTCTCCTGTACGAAGCTCTGTAGAGTCACCCATTTCAGCGACGACTGTCACATGTTCAGCGTTTATTTTTAGAACAGCAATGTCTGTTAATGCATCTGTTCCTACTAATTCGGCTTCAACTTTATCTCCACTATAAAGTGTGACTTCGATTGACTGAGCTCCTTCTATAACATGGTTATTTGTAATAATATAACCTGCGTCTCCCTCTTTCTTAAAGATCACTCCTGAACCTGTTCCACTTTCAACACTTTCACCTGAAGAGTTTTGAAAGATGTCTCCAGTTTTTTGTGTTTGTAAATTTGTAATACCTACAATTGCCGGTGAAAGGCTGTCTACTATATCAGCAATCGAATTTGAGCCTGTTGATAGTGTTTGCGTATTAGCCGTAGAGGTTGAACTTTCATTTTGTGCAGCTGTTTCGACAGCTGGGTTATTTTCTGTGACACTTGATTGTTGATCGTTAGTAAGTGTCGTTACACCCAGTACAAGTGCTCCACCAACGACACCGCTAATGATGGAAGAAAGAACTGGTTTAAAGCTTCTTCGTGGTTTATTTTGTTCGCGTGTTATTTCAGTTTCATCATAATATCCCATGTTAACATCCTCCTGTTTTCTTTTTTAAATTTTATATTTAAGCACCTTGTGAACTTACAAATCCACCAATGACGATTAAAAGTAAGAGTAGAGAAATTCCTGTAAATATTATAGCTCTCATTGTTTTCAGATCTCCTTTTTGGAATCAACTTTATTTACTTGCTATTTGATTAGCTTAAGTATATGAAAAGAGTTTGGGATAATAATGAGAGAATTATGGGAAATTGTGAAAATAGTGAACGAGAAAGAGTGAAGATTGTATAATAGCGTTGAGAGGAAGTGAAACAATGAGTTACAACGTCTATCTAGTCGAAGATGAACAAAATTTAAATGAATTACTGACAATGTACTTAAAAAAAGAAAGTTGGTCTGTTACGTCGTGCCTGACAGGCTCTGAAGCCAGAAAATTAATAAACACTCCACCACAATTATGGATTTTAGATATCATGCTGCCTGATGTTGATGGTTATCAATTAATTAGAGAAATTAAGGCTGCTACACCTGATGTTCCTGTTATTTTTATTTCAGCAAGGGATGCAGATATTGACCGTGTTTTAGGGTTAGAGCTGGGAAGTGATGATTACATTTCAAAACCATTTCTTCCAAGAGAACTAGTGATTCGTGCTCAAAAACTGCTTTCAAGAACCTATGTAGAGGAAACAAGTACTCAAAGCCACTTAATACAACTCGATCCATATGAAATAGATGAACAAGTCCGTATCGTTTATTTTAATGGAGAAGAAGTTAATCTTACTTCAAAGGAATTTGATCTTCTTCAGCTTTTCCTTCATAACAAAGGGCAGGCTTTTTCCAGAGAACAAATATTAACAAATCTGTGGGGAGAAGATTACTTTGGAACAGATCGGGTCGTTGATGATTTGGTAAGGAGATTACGGAAAAAAATGCCGGAACTTAAATTAGAAACGATCTACGGCTTTGGATACAGGATGTTAAAGGGATGAGAAACAAACCGTTAACCTTTCAAATCTGGATTGTTTTCTCAGGCATTCTGCTTGTGATATCACTATTATTAGTTATATTATTTCCCACTACATTAAGAGGATTTTTCACAAAAGAAATTTATAAAACGATTGAAAATGAACAGCTTGTGGTAATGGAGTACGGAAATCTTGATAATACTCTTGGAATTGAAAAACAAAACGATCGTTCTGTTACCCACTTATTCCTTCCGATTCAACGATCTTTTTACTTTTATAAAAATGAAATTGACCTGCCAGTTGATTTTCTTAGACAAACACAAGAATTAGCAGCTAATCAAAAAACATCAGTTTATCAGTACGAGAAAAACTTAAAAAACCAAACACTGTTTTATGTTATACGCAAAATTTCTGTAAATGGGGAACCTAGCTACCTCCTTTCTTACTCTTGGGATTCCTATCGAAATGATCTTGTCTTTACTCTATATAAGAGATTAATGATTGTAATGGGGATCGTCTTTTTATTTAGCTGGATTCCCTCAATATGGTTAGCACGCTATTTATCAAAACCGATTGTGAAGCTTGAAAAACACGTAAAAAATATCGCTGATCAAGAATGGCATGAGCCTGTTGAAGTTGACCGCAAAGATGAAATTGGGAAGTTGGGACAAACCATTGAAAAAATGCGTCAGCATTTAGTGAGAAAGGATGAAGCACAGCAGACTCTGCTCCAAAATATCTCTCATGATTTAAAAACACCTGTCATGGTTATCAGAGGGTATGCAAGGTCTGTGAATGACGGAATCTTTCCAAAGGGTGATCTTTCAAGTACGATGGATGTCATTGAAGATGAGTCAGAAAAGCTTGAGAAGAAAATAAAGGATTTGCTTTATTTAACAAAGCTTGACTTTTTATCTACCAGGAAGCCAAGAAAAAGTGAATTTCGCATTGATACTCTTATTCGCGAAGAAGTTGAACGAATAAAGTGGGCAAAGCCAGAATTAAATTGGAAGCTCTCATTAGAAGAAGAGATGATTGTTGGTGATTCGGAACAATGGGAAAAGCTTTTGGAAAACCTTTTTGAAAATTCGTTAAGGTATGCAGATCAAGTCATTTCCATTTCAATAAAGAAAGATCACTCTAACCTCCGTTTATCAATATGGAACGATGGACCTCAGATTGATGACGATATGTTGGAACAGCTTTTTGAGCCTTTTCAAAAAGGGAAAAGAGGGGAATTTGGAATTGGACTTAGCATTGTAAAACGGATTGCGGATTTACATGATGCCAAGGTTTGGGCAGTTAATGAACGAAATGGCGCTGCATTTTATATAGAGATTCCTAACAGGAAATAGCCTGGCAAACTCATTGCCAGGCTATTTATTATTTAGGATAGGTCATTTCTTCCGGTTTTACATACTGCTCAAACTGCTCTGCTGTAAGTAATTGAAGCTTCAGAGCAGCTTCTTTTAAAGTTAACCCTTCTTTATGTGCGAGCTTTGCAATTTTCGCAGCATTTTCATAGCCAATATGAGGATTAAGGGCTGTTACAAGCATTAATGAATCTTTCACATACTTTTCAATGACTGATAGATTAGCTTCAATTCCTACAGCGCAATTGTCATGGAAAGAATTCATACCATCTGATAAAAGTTGAACTGACTGCAGAAAATTATAAATAATGACTGGCTTAAACACATTTAATTCAAAGTTTCCTTGACTTGCAGCAAAGCCAATTGTTGCGTCATTCCCCATCACTTGAACAGCAACCATTGTTAGGGCTTCACTTTGAGTTGGATTGACTTTACCCGGCATAATCGAGCTTCCCGGCTCATTTTCAGGTATCGTAATTTCACCAATTCCACATCGCGGTCCACTTGCAAGCCATCTTACATCATTTGCAATTTTCATTAAATTGGCAGCTAGTGCCTTCAATGCTCCGTGAGCATAAACGGTTTCATCATGGCTTGTTAGTGCATGGAATTTATTGCTTGACGAGTGAAATTCCTTTTTCGTGAATTTACTAATTTCTACGGCAACTCGATCACCAAACTCAGGATGTGCATTAATCCCGGTTCCAACGGCAGTCCCGCCAATTGCTAAGTTTTTCATATAGTGAAGAGCCTGCTCAATCATTTCCTTCGTTTGCGAAAGCATGTGAGTCCATCCACTGATTTCCTGACCCAAGGTTAATGGTGTAGCATCTTGTAAATGTGTTCGACCAATTTTCACCACATTATTAAATTGCTCTACTTTCTTATTTAACGTAGTAGATAGCTTTTCGATAGCCGGTATTAGTTTTGTTTCTACAGCTAACACACCTGCAATATGCATGGCTGTTGGAAACGTATCATTTGAGCTTTGGCTCATATTTACATCATCATTCGGATGGATGACTTCATCGCTCCCCGCTTCCTTTAAAAGCTCATTTCCCCTTCTTGCAATAACCTCATTTACATTCATATTACTTTGTGTACCGCTTCCTGTTTGCCATACAACAAGCGGAAAATGGTCATTTAATTTTCCCTCAATAATCTCACCACATGCCTTAACAATTGCAGCCGCTTTTGATGTATGTAACTTTCCTAGTGAATCATTAACAATCGCAGCACTTCGTTTTAAGATGGCAAAGCCGATAATCACCTCATTCGGCATTTTCTCTCCACCGATTTTAAAATTCTGCTTGCTTCGTTGTGTCTGTGCTCCCCAATACTTTTCAGCTGGTACTTGAATTTCACCCATTGTGTCTTTCTCTACACGATAATTCAACTTGCACACCTCCGGAATTGAATGATTTCACTTCTTTAGTGTATATTTTTTCCTTTCTTTTTAAAAGGGATGCGATTTGATGGTAGAAACAAGTGTAATAATTAAATGGAATAAGCGCTACCTAATGGAAGCGCCTTTCTTTCACAATGTTTAGATCATTTTTAGCAGTTTAAAAAAGATTGTGATTTAAGAATATAATTTTAACCTATAGTGAAATAGGGAGGACCACACAAGCAGCGAAGCCCATGAGATTCGGCTTGTGGATTCCTCCTACTAATTTTCGCGTCCGAAGAGTACTGGAATGAACTAATTTTTAACCTTAAAGATATCCGGGACACGGAACCTCCGTCCCCATCTGTTTCTATTTTCAAAAAGATATTGAAATCCATATAATAAAAATGCTTTGGAGAAGAAATAGAGGAAGAATTGAATATTATTAAAGCGAACTAATGTATAATATCGTATTTTTTCAGCTATGAATGTGTATGGAAATGCAAAAAAACCATGTACTAATGCATTGAGTAAAATAAACTTTTTAAAATTTCCGTATGCTACTTTCAGAGTCCACATTGAGATAAAAACAAAGGGACCTGTATTAAAAGGCAACTCATCAAATAAATAATTATTTGGCTTATTATAAAACACCCAGTACTTGCGCTTTTTCCCAATTCGTGCATGCAGTATTTCTATTATTCCAATTAGAAGTGTAGATGGAATGAATCTTTTTATATGACGGATTCCTAGAAGAGGTATTGATGACCATGATAACAGACCCATTAGAATATTAAGCACCCATTGATTTTTTACTGACATAGTAAAGAACCCCCGCTTTTTTTATTAGGATTCATTTTTAGTTTTAACAATATTCATGTTTCACACCTATTTTATCTAGTCATCTATTTTTTTATTTGCTGTGTATTTTATGATGACAATTAAAGCACTAAAAAAGCGTTGGAATACCAACGCTTCTTTTCACCTTTACTAAATAGTTTGTAACCCTGCCTGATTTAAGAAATTCCATGGCTTATTGTAATGTGGCTGGAAGAAGAAATCTACAAACCCAAGCTCATCCATTGTCATCTTATTTTGTATACATACAGACAGTGTATTAATAGATTGGGTAACGTCGACCTTAGACATGACTTGAGCGCCGACAATTCGTTTTGTGCTTTCTTCATAGACTACTTTTAAATTGATATCATCAAAAGTCGGCATGAATTCAGGTCGGTCATGCTCCAAGATTGTGATACTTTTCACATTCATACCCATACGAAGTGCTGAAGTTTCTGTTAATCCAGTTGTCGCAATATTTTGGTCATAGATTTTTATACCAGATGTACCTTGTGTTCCCATATAGCGAATGGTAGGTTTAACTAAGTTTTTCGCTACTAATGTGCCCATTCTTACCGCATTTGTTGCTAGTGGAATGTAGGCATACTCACCGGTTGGATTGTAGCGAATAGCACAGCTGTCACCTGCAGCAAATACATCCTTGTTACTTGTTCTCATATAATCATCGACTATAATTGCCCCATTATTAAGCATCTCAATTTGACCTTTTACTAATAGAGTATTCGGTTGAAAACCAATGCAAAGGATAACGAGTTCTGCCTCATACGTTCCTTTCGTTGTTTCCACACCACTTACATGACCATTCTGCCCTACAAAACGAGTGACTGTTTCTCCTAAAGCCAATTTTACGTCTCTAGCTTGAAAATCTTGTTCAATCACATCAGTAAATGCTTGATCTAAATACTTGCTCAATATTCTTTCTTCTCCATCAATAAGTGTCACATTCTTACCGCTCATTTCAAATGCTTCTACTAATTCAATCCCTATATAGCCTGCTCCAACAACAACGATATTTTGTACATCTTTTGCTTTTTCAATAATTGTATTAGCATGATGGAAGTTTTTACATAGTAGTACATTTTCCATTTCAATGCCCTCAATTTTGGGGATAACCGGCCAAGAGCCTGTTGTTAAAACAAGTTTATCAAATGTATCATGTACAATTGAATTTGTTGTTAAATTTTTTGCCGTAATCGTTTTTTCATCAATATTAATATCATTTACTTCATGTTCCATTCGCATGTTAACACCAAGATTTATTAATTCTTGAGGAGTACAATAAAATAAACCATTTGGATCCTCCACAACTCCACTTACATGTAAAGCAATGCCGCAAGATAAAAAGGATATATTATCATTTTTTTCGTACACCGTGATTTCTGCCTCCGGATATAGTTTTATCATATTTGAAACAGCAGCAGTTCCTGCATGTGTACATCCAATAACAGCAATTTTCATTTAAATTCCTCCTAAGAATATATTGTGAAGTCCTTCACATAAAATTGTGAAATACTTCACATTCCCTTGATGACTTTATTATAATCCACCCTTTTTAAAAATACAATACTTTTTGTGAAGTTTTTCACAATGTATGAAAAAAGATGTGTGAGCCCCTCATGATAGCAGCTCACACCTACTGATTTTTCTATTTTTCTTCGTCCATAAATTCAATGACCACACCATCTACATGCTTGCGATTCATTAACTTTTTCTTTTTCCGTACATCTTTTGCATCAAAAACCTGATCCATGTCATATTGATCGGGATATAATTCTTCTGCCTTGATAAAAGGTTGCACTCGTTTATGATTGATTGTCACTTTTTCTCCTTTTACAACCAGCTTCAGTTCTCCCATAGCATTCATTGTTTTTTCAACTATTCCTTTTGTTTGAAGGTGTGGAATCCAAACTGAGTCTCCTATTTGGTAGGATTGAATTTGTTGTTTTTCTTTATGTGCAACCTTTTCATGTAATCTTTCTCTTTCTTTTGTAGTAGGAATAATCGTTAAATCTTCAATAGATTGGCGGCTGGATATTTCCTTTGCTCTTTGGATAATACCCATTGGCATACCTAATTTTTGAGCAATAGAGAACGCTTGACTGTCCCCTCCTTTTCCAACAATTAATTGATATAAAGGTTGCAGGGTTTCAATATCAAACCCCATAGATCCGTTTTGGAAACCAGCTGCCTTTTCAGCAAAGTCTTTTATTTCACTATAATGTGTTGTTGCAACAAGCATCGCCCCTGAATGATAAAGTGCTTCAAGGATTGAAATCGCTAATCCCATTCCTTCTCTCGGATCTGTCCCTGAACCAATTTCATCAAGAATAACAAGTGTGTCTTTGCGTGACTTATTTAAAATCTCGATGACATTGGTAATATGTGATGAAAATGTGCTTAAGGAATGCTCAATGCTTTGCTGATCACCAATGTCTACATAAATATCTTTTACGATACTAAAGTTGCTGTTAGGATCTGCCGGAATATGCAGTCCTGATTGAACCATCATCGCAAGTATTCCTATCGTTTTAATCGTGACAGTTTTACCACCTGTATTAGGCCCGGTTATAACTAAGGCCATGTAATCTTTCCCTAATGTCACTGACAGCGGAACAGCGTTTACTCCAAGTAATGGGTGCCTGGCATTCAGAATGTTAAATCCTTCACCTGGCAGAATGTTTACCTCGTGTCCGTTCATATATTTACTCAGCTTAGCCTTCGCAAATATGAAGTCATATGAAACCATTCCTTCAATATTAATCAACAATTCCTGTTTATAAGCTGCAGTCATATCTGTTAATTGACCTATAATCTTTTGAATTTCTATTTCTTCTTCTACTTTTAAATACGTGAGCTCGTCTTGTAACTTATTTAAATCATGAGGTTCCATAAAAACGGTTTGCCCACTTGAGGATTGATCAACAATCACTCCTGAAAATTTCCGTTTATATTCGCTTTTAACTGGTACAACATAACGTCCATTACGAATGCTGATCACTTGCTCCTGAAGGAAAGAAGAAGAACCCTTCATGATTTGTGCAAGTTTTGATTTAATTTTTTCCTCAATAGCTACAAGTTTGCTTCTAATTTTCGTTAATGCTCTGCTTGCATAATCATCGACTTGATTATTCCGAATGCACCTTGCTATTTCTTCTGCAAGATCGGTTAGTTCATAAAGAGAATATGCATAAGAACTCACTGTAGGAGCATGATATTCTTGTTTCATCATGAACCGCTTTATTTTCTTTACACTGTCTAGGAAAGCTCCTAAAAACTCAAATTGATCAGGAGTAGGCAAGTAGCCTTTATCGACTAGTGTAACAATTTGCTCTACTCCATGTAACGAGTGAACAGGGATACTGGAAGATTTCTCAATGATGTTACATGCCTCAGTTGTTTCATTTAGCCATCTTTTGATTTTTCTTTCCTCATCCATTGGCAAAAGATCTAATGCTCTTTGTTTTGCAGCATCACTCATAGCGTAATCACTTAGTAATGCTAATACTTTATCAAATTCTAGACTTTCAATTGTTTTCTTGTTCAATGGTTGAACCTCCTGTGGTTTTGATAAAAGGCTATTTTCGCAAACTTTGTTGCATTGTAATTAGTGTTAGGCATGGTTGAATTCCACTCCAGGATGCTCATCTTAAGTGGGGCCGGCGGTGAGCATTTTCGACGCGCAGCGTCTGCGGGTTCTCACCTGTCCCGCAACTCCCACAGGAGTCTCGCACCTTCTGTTCCAATCAACCTAAAAACAGTTTTTTCAAAGAACCCGGTTTATAGAAAATAGCCATAAAAAAGAGGTGCTGAACAATGGTTGTTCAGCACCTCTTTAGATCATGATTGCATAGGCTAGTTGTGCACAAAGAGACAAATCCCCCCTTTTACAGGTCATTTGTTTTCATTGTGTAGATAAAAAAAATCCGTACTTAAACAAGCACGGATTTTTTCACGGGCACTATGCAAGAAGATCGCAAATTGTGTACGATAACCGTTTTTGTTCTTAACCGTCCACATGTACATGCGTAAATAAACCTTCGATAAGGAAAAGTTTTTTTGCATATTCATGTAGATGAAGTATTTACTTCGTTAGTTAAGAACAGAAACCCTCACAAAACACATCTCCTAAACTGTAATTACCTTTAAAATACCAGAGTCTTGAATACAATGTCAAGATGGAACTGAAGTGTTAAAGCCCATTTCGAACATCCATTACACTTTTCCCTCCAAGAAACGCATGACCTGTCTTCACATTTAAAACAGTATCAAATCCCGACTTTTGGTATACCCTCTCCACTTGTTCATTAATTGGCAACACCCATAAGCGTTCAACTTCCTTTTTCAGCATATCCTTTTGGATATAATGGATAAGATGACCGATTAATCCTTTCCCTCTATATCCCTTAATTGTTGCTACACTTTCTAACCTTGCATCTTGTTCATAAAAAAATATACAAGCGGTAGAGCAAGGAATTCCATTATATTTTAATAAATAATGGATATAACAATCTTGCGAAAATTCTTCTTTAAAGGCCTGTTCACGAATCGAACCGCCAAGCTCCGGAATTTGACACTCTATATGAATTGCATCTTGCATATTTTCAGATGTTACCTTTTCAATCGTTATAAGCGAATTGGGTTCTATCTCTATTTCCCTTCTCCATAATTGAACAGGACTATCAAATTCTTCAAATCCAAAACCTTTATTCTTTAACATTTCAATAAACTCAGCTTGTCCTTCGTAGTTTGAAAGATAAAAACGCGGAATAAGATTTTTCTCTTGATAAAATGCAATCACTTCATTAATGATCTCTTCAAAATGACCATTGTATGTAGAGATGTGTGCATGATTTGCATCATAGTAATTTGGTTGATTTTCATTATAAAAAAGATATCCCCAACTTCTTTCTATTTTTGTAGCAAAGGATGAAACATAGGCAATATCTAAAGCTTCAATATAGTTCTCAATCATGATCGTTTTCCCCGCGTTCATTAAAAATTTTCCCTATCCCCATCATACAAGGTTCCTGCATTGGAATCTACTGAATATAGGATCTTATTTTGACAGGCACCTCATTTGGATTTTCTCTATTTTTTCACTTACACATGGTAAAATACGATAAAATACGTGTATGAAAGGAAGTTTCCCCCCGTGAATATCTTATTAGCTGAAGATGATATAAAGCTTGGTGAGCTTATCTCATATATGCTGAAAAAAAAGGCAAAATATCATGTAGACTGGGTACAAACCGGTGAAGATGCTTATGAATATGCGATTGTATCTCATTATGATGTGATTATTATGGATTGGATGATGCCTGATGGAGACGGAATCCAAACTTGTAAAAAATTACGAAGCGAACGCTATGGCGGGGCAATCTTAATGCTGACGGCTAAGGATGCAATTGAAGACAGGGTTATTGGACTTGATTCCGGTGCAGATGATTATCTAGTAAAGCCATTTGAAATTGATGAACTTTTAGCACGATTAAGAGCACTGGGACGACGAAATTTTTCTCCTATTCGTGAAGATATTCTTAAAATAGAGGACATAACCATTAACTGTACAAGTCAAACCATTGAAAAGGATCATCAACATATCCAATTAACCCCAAGAGAATATCAACTACTTGATTTACTTGTACAAAATAAGGGTCAGGTACTGACAAGGGACATTATTTATGATCGAATCTGGGGAACGGAAACCGATGTGTCTTATAAAACAATTGATGCTACAGTAAAGCTTCTTCGCAAAAAGCTGGCGATTTTCGATAAAGAGAATTGGCTTCACAGCATTAGGGGAGTGGGTTACAAACTTGAAACGTAAAAAGAAATCAGATCTTTTTATAAAAACACAACACACTTTAACAATTAAATACAGCTTATTGATTCTCCTGTTTTTATTTCTATTTATTATACTTCTTTATGCGATCGCTTATTTCTGGTTTACAGCTGCAGAGAAAAATGAACTAAGAGAAATGGCGTTAAACGAGGTAGAATCTGTTGAACAGCTTTTAGACAAGCCCAATGATCGCATGCGTGAGCCACAGTTTTTAACAGTGAACAGTAATCAATTATTTTATTACGTGTTCAACACTGAGGGTGAACTGGTCATACAAAATGAACAATTGTCGCTCTTTAAAAGTAATTTTTTAAATCTAGTTGATGATTGGACTCCGGATAGAGAACAAATTCAAACAGAAGATATAAAAATCAATCATGATGCTATTTCTAAACATAAAAAAGGAGATCAATTCTCCACCTACGTTCCTAAGAATGAAAAAATAAAGGTGATGATGATTGCAGAACCAATATATGAGAGAAATCAGATTATCGGCTATCTCTATTTAGGAAGGGATATTACAGATTTAGCAGAGCTCTTACAAGGACTTTTTATTATCCTACTTGTATTGATCGTTCTATTTTCATGTATTGCTTATTACTTCAGCTTTGTCATGTCAAAGCGTGCAATGGTTCCGATTCGCCATGCTTTTAAACGACAGCAGGACTTTGTCGCAGATGCATCACATGAACTAAGAACTCCTTTAAGTGTGATGCTGTCATCCATCGAAATTCTAGAGATGGAAAAAGACCAATTGAGCCATATGCCAGCAAGAATGGTTGATAACGTAAAAGAAGAAGTAAAGCGTATGACCGGGTTAGTTGGAGATTTGCTGACTCTCGCAAGGTCTGATACAGATGATCCAAAACAAATGAGTTTTGAAAGGTTTGACCTGCAATCTGTTGCAGAAAAGGCCATACTCTCGTTTGAACCACATGCATTAGAAAAGAACATACAGCTTAACCTGGATGT
This sequence comes from Metabacillus niabensis, assembly GCF_020524345.1. Lineage (GTDB taxonomy): Bacteria > Bacillota > Bacilli > Bacillales > Bacillaceae > Metabacillus > Metabacillus niabensis_B. The sequence goes on along the minus strand of NZ_JAIVLH010000014.1, from coordinate 24,121 downwards.
TCAGTCTTCTATTACTGTATTTGGTCAAAAAGAGCGATTAACCCAGCTGCTGTACATACTTCTTGATAATGCAATCAAGTACTCACCAGAAAATGGTTCTGTTAAATTACATGTATGGAAAGAAAAGGAAAATGTCTATATTTCTGTATCTGATACTGGAATTGGTATCGCTCAAAAAGACCTTCCATATATATTTGAACGATTTTACCGGGTGGATCGGGCGCGTACCCGACAAAATGGAGGACATGGTCTTGGACTTTCCATAGCAAAATGGATTGTGGATCTTCATGGAGGGCAAATCAATGTGGAAAGCAAATTAAATAAGGGGACTACATTTATTGTAAAACTCCCTCCGAAAGGATGACTTGTAGGGCAATCGGCTCTACAAGTTTTTTATTTAGCTGATTGTTCATTTATTTACGGTTTTTCAGATTTTCGATTCGTAGATTTTATTTTCGATTTTTAAAATATATCTTCGATTCGATAAAATCCGCCATGATTCACCACCCTTTCTCCTCTCCATCAACTTACCTATATATTTTTCGTTCTCCTCCTGTTTTTCACCATCTTTTCACCAAACTCTATTAAATTACTATTCATAGAAACGCAAATCACCAAGGAGGAGGTGAAGAAAATGAAGAAAAGTCCTTTATTTTGGATTATTGCTGCGATTTAAGGGCTTGTTGCATTTACAGTCGTTTTAAATATAGTCGGACACTTGTTCATTCAACCATATATATTCTATAGCCGTGCTGGTGGGTTCTCCCATCATGATCTGAGAGTGATCAACATTTCTTTCCTGCCATTCTTATTTCATCTGGGATTAATCATCTTAGGTTGGTGGGTTTTGAAAAAGGCAAATGGAGAGTTTATTAAAAAGTGGGTTGGAATGATTCTCCTATCTATTGGAGCATTTTCAATCTTACCGGTTATCATTGCCATCCCCGTTGCTCTCATTGCCCTCTATGTCATCTCAAAAAGCAAAAAACAATCAAAAAGTGAGTTAATAATCAATGAACCGATCATTGTATCAACTCCGTTTTATAACCAACACACACATCACATCCTAGACGAATGGGAACGTAAAACATTGAAGGAGGAAACAAAATAATGGGTATTTTTAAACGAGTTAAAACCATTTCATTAGCAAATATGAATCATTCCTTAGACTACTATGAGGATCCAATCAAAATGGCCAAGCAATACATTAGAGATCTTGAATTCGAAATTGAAAAAGCACAATCAGCATTAGCTAATCAGATCTATTTCGAGCAAAAGCATGAAGGACTCATGCATCAAGTAAAGATGACAATTGAAGATAGAAAAAGACAACAGCAGTTAGCTCTGGATAAAAAGAAAGATGAGATGGCAAAGCTCGCGATTCAAGAACGACTTGATCACGAAAAACAACTCACTCTCTTAGAAGAACAATACACTGTCATCCAGAACCAAACTAGAGCATTAAAAGACCAATTGGCAAAACTAAAAGATATTCATGCAGACTTACAAAATCACAAATCACTTCTTGTCTCAAGAGCAAATGTAGCAGGAACAACAAATACAATGAACAACACCTTATTTTCCACACAATCGGAAAGTATTAAAAATGGTTTTACCAGGATGGAAGATAAAGTATTGCGGCTTGAAGCACAAGCAACTGCTCATGAATACTTCAATGAAAAAGCATATCAAAAGGACAAAACATATTCTATTGATGTAGAAGAAGAATTTTTAAAAGCTAAAGGGCCTTCCACTAGAAAGGCCCTTTTCTGCATTTACAGGCATGTCTCTCTCTTCTGTTGCTTATACATGAAGTAAGACCGATATTTATAGGAGAGTGAGAGAATGCGAACTTTTATACCTTATCTTTCTATTTTGTTCTTTTTATTCGTTTTAATGGGGTGTGCCAGCACTGGAGTTCACGAAAACACTGCATCAGCAAAAGAGGATTCTATAAAAGTGAACGCCATTTATATTGGATTAATAGATTCACATTCAATTGAAGTCATCATTGACCAAACACCAACGGCACTACAAATATCTGAAGAACAATACAAAACATTGGAATCAATCCCGACAAACACACCCGTTACCATCACATACACCTTTCAAAAAAGCACCTCACAGAACATTTTAGAATATATTGAAATACCTGAATAAAAAAAAGAGGGCCGTTTTCATACGAATGAAACGGTCCTCTTTTCACTTTACCTCTTTGTTTTCAACTGTTTGTCCAGATAAAAGGTTCCAAATGGAATAAATGCTAAAAACACCGCCCATATCGCCCATAGAAAAGAATAACGTTTTCTAAAAAGGACAAAAGCAACCATGATCACGTAAGCCACAAAAAGAAATCCATGCATTGCCCCAGTCAGGGAAACAGCTGAAGGAACATCCCACAAATACTTTAATGGCATCGCAATCAGCAACAGAACCAGATATGAAATCCCTTCTAAGTTTCCTGTGAACCGAAGTATTCCAACCGATGTATTGAACATCTTCTCACTCCATTTTCAATATCAATACATCTATTATACTAGCTGTTCCTCATCGTTGAAAACGATTTCTATAATAATTACTTTTTGGATAAGTGAATTATTTATTTTCCATACTATAAACGGAGGTGTGTTTTCTATGGAATTTTTACATAAATATGGTGTTGAACGTCAAAAAGATGGAGTCATTCTTACTCTATATGTATCTGATTTTGATACTGAATTTGCCAACGAATTGGGAACAGAAATAACATCTACTCAACAAGATTCTGTCTGTGAATATGCTGCTAAGAGATTTCCACATTTAAAGGTTAAAGCGGTACAAATTGTATGCGGAGGTATTTCCATGGGAATATGCAAATCAAAAAAGGGGCGATAAAACGCCCCTTTCATAAAAAATTAGTACCAGCCATATCCAGAACCATAGCCATAACCACCTGAGAAAGCACCTGCTCCTACAATAATTAATAGGATAAATAATACGACTATTAAAGCAAAGCCGCTACCGTACCCTGCTCCACCGCAATTTTCACTCATTACTTTCACCTCCAAGATCAACTACCTTATTAATGTATGTAAATCTTGAAAAAGTGATATAGGCCTTTTATTTATACATGGTTTATTCCTTTATTTTAAATTTATTTATTGTCTTCTCTAATTCAATAATTGTTTGTGAAAGAGAAGAAGCCAAGTCACCTAGCTCTTCAGCAGCTGCTGCTTGCTCCTCTGTTGTCGCCGTTACTTCCTGAGTAGTAGCTGAAGACACTTCTGCAACATCCACCATCTCATTAATTGCATGTTCGACTTTTTCTTTATTCAAATTAATCTTACCGATTGAGGCTTCAATATAATCGATTTCATGAATAATCGAGTTTGTTCCTTCTAGAATATTTTCAAATGCTTGTTGAGTATCGTGGATAGAAGATGATTGATCTTTAAAAAGAGCGATCGTTGTTTTAACAAGCTCAACTGATTTTTTTGTTTGTGATAAGATGCTGGCAATGACCGTCTCAATTCTCAGCGATGAGCTCTTTGTTTGGTCAGCAAGCTTGCGTATTTCTTTTGCTACGACAGCAAAACCTCTGCCTGCAGCTCCTGCTCTTGCCGCTTCAATGCTTGCATTTAGTGATAACAAATTCGTTTCTTCACTAACACCTTTTATTATGTTTACGATATCTTTTATTTGCTCAATTTCTACATTTAATTGGTCCATTGTTGAATCAACTTGACCAATGTTTGTACCCATCTCTTTGTTCTTTTCTGTTAATTCCTTGATTGTCTCGATTGATTGACTACTTAACTTCTTCGAGGTCTCCGTTATAGCTGATACCTTGACCATATTACCGGCTACTTCATTAATTTCACTTGACAGCTCCTTCATTTCACGGTTCGTTCTTTCAGAATAATCAACCTGACTAACAGCACCTTTTGCCACCTCATCGATAGCGCTCGCAATTTGATCTGTTGCACTAGCGGATTCAGCCGATATTCTCTTAAGATCATTAGCACTGTTCACGGCATATGTAGAAGCCTTCTTATTTTCCCGAATCATCAAGGTCATATTATCAATCATATGATTAAAGCTGTTTCCCAGCTGCCCTACTTCATTCTTATAAAGATAATTAGCTCTGTGGGTCAAATCCCCTTTTTCTGCTTCTTTCATAATGGCGACAATTTTATTAATTGGTTTCGTCATACTTCTCGCCAAGAACATACTTACAACCACTGACAGCAAAACAAAGCCCAGAATAATTAAATAAACGAGGTAAATAACGTTTTGAATTTCCTTCATTAAATAGGACTTTGAGGTCGAAACAGCCACCTTCCACCCATTCTCAGTTTCTTTTTCAGAAACAAGGTTATCTGCTGTATTTTTATGCTCTTCAAACTTTGACCCGACTAATTCCGGTTTATTACTAGAGATGATGACTCCATCTTCATTGTAGATCGAAATTTCTCTTGCTGTATTGTCTTGTCCATTTTCATAAACTTCTTGAAAAACCTCTCCGTTTGCTACAAGAATAATGGTGCCAATTCGGTCAAATTTCCGGAACAAATAGATATTTTCATAATTGTTTTCAATAGCTGTCTTCCATGTAGTCACACTTTTTGAATCTTCAACTTCCTTTGCATAAGGGGAAGAATTGAAATTCCCTAAGGAAAAATCCTCCAGATTCTGTTCCCCATATACAGTATCCTCTCTATTTACAAAAAACATCGCTTTTGCATTTTTATTTGAAAAAGTAATGCTAGAGAAGAATTCTGAAGCTGTTCGCTCCTTTGTTATCTTTTCAAATTCTGATAACCCCTCATTGGTTCTTAATGTGTCCATCAGTTCCATATTTGAAAAAGGTACTAACGATAGATTATCAAGCTCCCTTAATGCATTGTTTACATTTTTTGTTACTTGAACATTAATATCTTCATTCATTGTTGATACTTTATTTTCAATTGTATTCGTTGACACAAAATACACGACATTACCAATGATAATACTCGGAATAAGCGTAAATAATAGCAAAAACAGAATAATTTTTGACTTAAGTGTCATTGCTTCAACATATCTTGGTACTTTTACCTTTACCTTTCTCCTTTTCTTTTGAGATTCCACAGTATTTGGAACTCTTTTTTTTCGTTCTTTCAAACGTTTCTTCATCGTCCCATCCCCCTCTTTAAAAATAACAATAAGTTGTTTACTCTATCTATCCCTACTTAGTTGTTTTGTACTTTTAATGTATTCGCTTTCAATTATACTATATTTTCGACCAAATTCTTCATAATATTTTAAATTTTTCTAAGAAACTAGGAAATTATTCACTTATTATTTTCATAAAATTACCAACACCATTAGTTCATAAATCCTATGAATTCTATTAAGAATCATCGACATTTGTCGATATTAAAAGAAATATGGTAGTTATTTTTGGAGGGATCTCTCGTTGTTAAATCATTTACGATGGAAAAACACAAAAATTGGTGGTAAATACTTCTATGTCTTTCTCGTTGTGACCATTACATTTTTAGTTTCCGTTCTTATTACGTATAGCTTACTCATGCAAACAAATCAAACAATTAAACACTCATTAGTAAAAAATGAAGTGGCACTTTATAGTGCAGACTTAGTTTCCTTATATCATGAAAAGTACAATCAAATTCCAGAATACCTTTTATTGGCTGAAGATGAAAAACTTCTTGAGTATTTAGAAGATAGTCGTAAATTTATCGAAATTGCTAAAAATTTGAAAAGTCAATTAGAAAACGAAGATCAAATTCAGATATTTAATAAAATCATTGAAAACAACCATAAACTAGATGAGTATTTCTTCAGTACAATTGTTCCAAATGTTCAACAAATTAATACAGAAGAGTTTAAAAGATTACAAGAAGAAGCCAGTGCATTAAAGTGGGAAACAAGTCAATTAAGTGAAAAACTGAAATCAATGGCTACAGATTCAAATCGAGCAGCGTTATCAGAATCACAAAATAATATTGGACAAACGATCAATCTACTTATTATTTCTGTGGTTGTTGCACTTATTGTCTCAACGGTTCTTCTTATTATAATCAGCAGAAGGATTTCCGCAAATTTAAACAAGCTAGTGTCAACAAGTGAGGAAATCGCAAATGGAAATCTTAATTTCGACTCTCTAAAAAGCAATGGAAATGATGAGATAGGACAATTATCAAAATCTATTAATCATATGGGAGCTCGTTTACGAGAAATGATCGTGGAAGTTTCACACATTGCAACAGATGTTGATCAGCAAAGTTCTGCATTTGCAGTATCTGCTTCAGAACTAAAACAAGGAAGCTCACAGGTCGCCAATACTATTGAAGAATTATCTTCAGGCGTGAATAGCCAGGCTGATGAAGTATCAGATATCTCTGAACATATCAAGGAATTTAGTCAAAAATTAATTGATGCAAATCAGGACGGTCAGAAATTAGTTCAATTTTCCGATGAAGTCCTTGCTGTATCTATAAATGGTGACAACCAAATGAAAAATTCTTTGGAACAGATGGACATGATCTATGAAATTGTTGAACTCTCTGTTGAAAAAGTAAAAAGTCTTGAAACAAAAACACAATCAATTACTGAACTTATCACTGTTATTAAATCGATCGCAGAACAAACGAATCTTCTTGCATTAAATGCCTCCATAGAAGCGGCAAGAGCCGGAGAAAGCGGGAAAGGCTTTGCGGTTGTGGCATCGGAAGTGAAGAAACTAGCAAATGAAGTGACAGCTTCCATCGAAAACATTACAAATATTGTAACAAGCATTAGAGAAGAAACAAGCTCCATGTCAAATGAGCTAAATAATGGCTTCCAAAAAGTAAATGAAGGAACAAAGCAGATCCAATTATCCGGTCAGTATTTTTCTGATATTAAAGATAATGTAACAGATATGGCAAACCGGGTAAAAAACATCTCAACTGCCTTCCAATATTTTGAACATACAAGCCAGGAAATTAATCAATCAGTTGAGCAAATTGCTGCTATTTCAGAAGAATCAGCTGCTGGCTCTGAAGAAATCTCTGCTGCAGTATATGAGCAAACTCAATCGATTGACTCGATTTCAACAAGCGCAAATACTCTTTCTCAAATGGTTGAGCGCATGAACGGGATGATCGGGAAATTTAAAGTGTAAGACATAAAGTAGGAGGGAAAAACTAGTGACTGTATTTTACAAAAAAGCGATGATAGGTTTATTGCTTTCTATAGTAGCTCTTGTTGGCACCGCTTGTTCAACGACAGAAACGAGCAGCAAACAAGCATCAGTAAAATTAATTCAAGATGAATCTGTTCCATACATTGGTTTTTTATTGGATACACTTGAAGAAGAAAGATGGTACAAAGACAAGCAACTGTTTGAAGATCATGTAAAATCGTTAGGCGGACAAGTCAAAACGTTAGCAGCCAACGGCTCGGATGCTGTTCAGCTCGTGCAAGCACAATTATTAATCGAAGAAGGTGTGGACGTCCTTGTTGTTGTTCCACATAATGCTGAAGAAGGAGCAAAGATTGTAGAATTAGCTCATAAACATAAGGTCAAAGTCATCTCCTATGACCGCCTTATCACAAAAAGTGATCTAGATTACTATATTTCATTTGATAATAAAAAGGTCGGTGTCCAGCAGGCAACTGAAATTGTTAAACACATACCTAAAGGAAACTTTGTTTATATTGGTGGAGCAGAAACGGATCATAATGCGGTACTGTTTAGAGAAGGTGCATTAAGTGTTCTTCAACCACTGATTGACAAAGGTGACATAACCTTATTGGCAGATCAATATACAGATGAATGGAACCCTAAGAACGCCGAAAATAATATGAAAACAATTTTAACAAAAGCGAATAACAAAGTCGATGCAGTCATTGCAGCCAATGATGGTACTGCAGGTGGAGTGATCAATGCCCTGTCTGACGTCGGATTAGCTGGTAAAGTTCCTGTTTCCGGTCAAGACGCCGAGCTCGACGGAGTGAAAAGACTTGTTGCAGGAACCCAAACCATGACTGTCTATAAACCGATTCCTGTAATTGCAACACAAGCAGCAGAAATGGCTTACCAGATAGCAAAAGATAAAACAATTACCACTGATACTGATACAACGATTAATAATCAAAAAACTGATGTACCCACCATCCTTCTCGAACCTATGCCTGTCACAAAGGAAACGATTAAATCAACAATTGTGAAGGATGGGTATTTAACAGAGAAAGAAATTTATAGGAAATAAGTTAATAAAGGAGAAACACCTTGTCATTTCCATAAAAAGATGAACTCTAACCAATCCAGAGTTCATCTTTTTTGTTTGCCTATTGAGTCTGTTCCTTTAATTTTTTCATTTCTTCAACCCATTTATCTACTTTTTCTTTTATCTCGTTTACTTTCGAATCAATTTCCTTCTTATTTCGTTCTTGTAACTCATCTTTAAGACGCGTTAATTCCTCTTCTCGAACTGCCACTAATTCTTCAATTTTAGTTAATGTCTCCTCTGTTAAAATCCCTTGTTCTTCCCAAATCTTTAACCCTTCTTGAAATCGTTGTTTTTCTCTTGTCATTGAGGCAGTCCATCCATTTGTTAAGTCCGTAATCCGCTCAGTTTCGCGAAAAATCTCCCATCCATCTGGAACATAATTAACTGGAGCCCAAGTGAGCTCTAGCATGGAAGGAAGCCATTCATACTCAATGGTGGATAATAACTCTTCTTCACCATTCGCCGCAAAATATTCTCCCTTCCCTGCATTTGCAACAGCTTTTAACTGGTTTTCCGCTCCATTATCCACCTGAAAACCAATTATATTGACAGAAACATTGTGTGCACCTTTCTCCTTAACAAATTGCTCTGCTGCTTTAGTAGGATTTCCATCACATGTTTCCACACCATCGCTGACAATATAAATGGTGATTTGACCATTAAGATCCTTACTGAATTCTCTCGTCTTTTCAATTGCTGTTGCTAAAGGGGTCCACCCTTTCGCTTCAACCGTAGAAAGAGATTGATTGAAACGCTCAGCATCAAAAACTCCCATCTTATAAACTTCTTCTATTTTCGAACATGACTCTTCCTTACCACTATCAGACTCATCACCTCGATGACCAAATGCTACAAGTGAAACCTGACTTGTATCACCAATAGCTTTTGCAAAGCTTTCAACAGCCTCTTTTGCGATATCCATGCGCAGCTTTCCTTCTGAGTCTAGTAACATACTTGAACTAGCATCAAGTAAAATAAAAGAATAGTTTTCCTTCTTAGCACCTTCACTTTTCGAAACCTGTTCAGGGCGAGGAAGAAGCGGCTCATTAAATCCCGGAGTAAACGAATCTAAATCCCGGACAATTTCATCATAGCTCGGGCTCCCTGTATAATACACTAATGCTTTCATCAGTTTTTCCGGATTGTCCGTTTCCTCCGCTAATGGCTCCAATACTTCTTTCATGTTATTTATGTATTGAGGGTCAAGTTCTTCGAGTCCCCATAGGACTTGCTCTGTATCTTCTTCATAGGTAATATTATTAGTTAATTCTCCTGCTTGAAATTTCATTAAAGACTCTACTGTTACAGAAGTGGAAAGCTCATTTATATCTGATAGATCCCCTTTGTTCATATCTTCCTGTTTTGCTACTGCTTTTTCATCTTTCTTCTCATTTGATGATGTTGCTAATTTTTCACCTTCATTCGTACAACCTGCACAAATAAGTAGAATTAAGAATAAAGAGATAAACCAATATTTATTAATCATATCATCACCCTTATTTTGTCTATTTATCATTATTTTCCCATTCCTTTTACTCCCTCTCATATTACGAAAAGATAGAATAAAAGTTTCATCTTTCCTTCTCATCTTATAATCCAATGGTTATTTAGTTTACGATATCTGATTCCTGTTAAATATATAAGAAATATAAAAATAGGAAAGGACTTCAAAATCATGGTAAATAATCATAATTTAAAAGGAAGAGTAGCTGTTATCACTGGTGCCGGTTCCGGGTTAGGGCGTGCAACAGCCTTTCGCTTAGTAAGTGAAGGAGCAAAAGTGTGTTTGCTAGATATTAATATTGAGCATGCGAATAACGTAAAGAAACAAATTGAACATGTTGGTGGTAAAGCCATTGCTAAAAAGTGTGATATCAATTCATCACAGGAAATACTAGAGGGAATAAAAGCAGCAAAGGCTGAGTGGAAAAGGGTAGATATTTTATTTGCTAATGCGGGTATAGCTGGAGAAATGGCCCCGATTGAAACGATGAATGAGGAAGATTGGGAGCGTACTATAAATACTAATTTAACAGGAACTTTTTTAACAGTTAAATATGCAATTCCTTTTATGAAAGATAGCGGAGGCAGTATTATTATTACAAGCTCTGTTAGTGGTAACCGCATTTTCTCACAAACCGGCTTTACCGCTTATAGTACTTCAAAAGCTGGACAGATTGCATTTATGAAAATGGCTGCATTAGAACTTGCCCGATATAAAATCCGGGTTAATGCGATTTGTCCTGGTGCCATTGAAACAAATATTCAAGAGTCAATCCATCAATCTTCTGACCTAAAAAAGATTGAAATCCCTATCGTTTTCCCTGAGGGAGACCAACCTCTCGACCATAAACCGGGGAATGCGGAACAGGTTGCTGATTTGGTTACATTTTTAGCTTCTGACTTATCTTCCCATATAACTGGAACAGAAATCTTTATTGATGGTGCAGAATCATTATTGAAATAAACAGTAACTGCTTTTGTTGTCCCGAACTTTTTCAAAATTAATAGAGGCCGAGTATACATTTACCCGGCGCTCTATTCTTAAATACTCTCTCTATCAAACAGCCATTGTCTTCTCTTGTTTTTCTGCTAATTTACGTTGCCTTTTTGACTTCCTAAAGTATAACAATTCATACACAGCAGGAATTACAACAAGCGTTAACAATGTTGCAACACTTAATCCGCCAATAACAACAACTGCTAGACTTGCAGAAACTAAGTTGCCTGCCTCCGCTTCTTTAAATAACAGAGGAAGCATAGCTGAAATTGTTGCAACAGCTGTCATAATGATCGGTCTCATTCGAATGGTTGCCGCTTCAACAATGGCATCACGAATTATCATCGTTTCTTCATTTTGTTTTACTCGATCTAATAACACAATGGCATTCGTCACGACAATTCCAATAAGCATGAGTGCTCCCAATAATGAGGTTATATCAACTGTTATTCCACTAATGATAATCCCAAGGATCGCTCCAATTGCTGCAAGTGGCAGTGAAAAGAGAATAGCAATCGGTGCACGAATGGTTTTAAACGTAATGACCATGATGAGAAAGACAATTCCGATGGATGCTAACATCGTCATAAACAAATCATTAAAATCACTCGCTTGATCTGCACTTGCACCACCAACAAACACTTCAACATCTTCCGGTAGGTCAATTCCCTCGATATCTTCACTTCCGAAAATTTCAGTGTTTACTTCTGTTGAAATGATTGAAAGCTTTTCGGGTTCAACATTCGCCGTTACTCTTATATATTGTTTTCCATCTTTATGGAATGAGGTGGTTGGTTCTTCGTTCTCTCTTAATTCTGCAACCTCTGAAATCGTTGTTATCCCTGCCTGTGTCATAATTGGAACCTCTGATAGATCTTTTTTCGTTTCCGGTGTATACACAGGTTCCAGCATAACCATTGTTTGTTGATCATTTACTTCAATTGAACCAAGTGGTGTTTGATTCAGCATTACAGCAGCTTGTTGGGCAATTTGATCAGCCTTCGCCATACTCGGATTAACAACAAATGAATAGACTTTTTTTGTTTCTTCCTGGTTTGTTGTGACCTCTTCAACTCCATCAATATCCTTTACTTTCTGTTGTATATTCTCTGAAACAGTCACCAGGTCATTAAGGTTATCCCCAATAATATCAATTGTAATTGACGTACTTCCACCACCCATCATTGAAGCTTCTGCAGCCTCTAAGGTAGCATCGCTATATTCATCCTTCTGAGCAAGGACTTTTTCAATAAATTCACTCATATCTGCATCTTCTTTTAAGATCGCCATAATCTGAGTTTCTGTCGGGTTTCCAACAGCACCATATTTCGCTGCATCAGCAGAATTTCCAAGCTGAAGATACATATTTTCCAATTCTTTTTGTTCCAGTATATAGTTTTCAAGCTTCACAGACTCTTCTTTTACTTTTTCAATAGGTGTATCATTCGGATATGCTAATGATACAAAAACATAATCAGCTTGCGTTTTATTCACAGAACCTTTAGGAAGAACAAAATATGCTCCTATTGATCCTGCAAAAAGGATGATCGCTGTTAAAAAGACGACCCACTTATGATTTAAGGACCATGTCAAAAATGCTGAAAAACGTACGGATGGCTTATGCTCTTTTATTTTGGCGTTTTTAAGTAATCCTGCACTCATAACAGGGACAATTGTTAACGCCACAATTAAAGAAGCTAACAATGAGTACGTAATGGTTAATGCAAATGGTAAGAGAAAATCCTGCAGACCGCCATTAAGTAATCCCATCGGTAAGAAAACGGCAACTGTCGTTAATGTCGATGAAGTAATGGCAGAGCCTACTTCTTTTGTTGCCTCAATGACCATGCTAACTGAAAATTTCTCTGTTTGTGCTCTTCTAAAGATATTTTCAATAACAACAATACTATCATCAACAAGTCGGCCAACTGCCACAGCCACTCCACCAAGTGTTAAAATATTTAATGTCACACCGGATTGAGCTAATAAAAATAGAGTAAAGCCTAATGACAATGGAATGGAGACGATTGTAATCAATGTTGAACGTAAATTTCTTAAAAATAACATAATGACAATTGTTGCAAACAAAGCACCAAGTAATACTTCTTTTATCATACTGTGGACGGAAGATTCGACCATATCGGCAGATGCTAAAATGACGGTTGTTTCTAAATCATCATAATTTTCGTTTATTTCTTTTGATACGTTTTCCACCTCTTTACTAATCGTAACTGCATTTGATTGACTGTCCTTTGTGACAACAAATGTAAGAGCATCAGCACCATTTACTTTGGTTAAATTGCCTTCCTGCTTTTCCATTGAGATGGATGCGACTTCATGCAGCGGAACATTTGGAGCCACTTCTGTATCTTCAAGATCTTCTATCGTTTTTAAATTACCAATCACTTTTATATTTGCCGATTTACCATCAACTGTCGTTTCCGAAACAGCCGCAGCGGTATTTTGGCCCTGAAGCATTGTCATAATATGTTCAATTGAAACATTTTTTTCAGCCATCTTTTTTTCATTAAGTTTGACAGAAACAAAAGAAGGAATAATACCGTTTGTTTGAATTTCTGCTACACCTTTAATATCTTGAAATTGCGGCACAATTTCATCCTGTGCATACTGAACAGTTTCCGGACTGATTCCTTTATCAAACGTAAGAGCAATATAGGAAACAGGAATCATTGAGGTATTTAACTGTACGATGTTTGGCTTCATAACATTTTCCGGGAGTGTTAGATTTGAGAGGGCCTCTTCAATCTCCCGTTTTGCTTCTTTCTTATCCACACTAGATTCAAGGTGAATATCAACAGAGGAATATCCATCACCTGTAGTCGAAAACACATTTAGCTTTCCATTCATACTCTCTACTGCTTCTTCAATCGGGGTTGTCACCTGCTCTTCCATCGTGCTCGCATCAACCCCGTTCCCCATCGTCACAACCGAAATAAACGGCTGGTCTGCAGAAGGTAAAAACTCCATTGGAAGTCGGAAATAACTAAGAACACCCATAACAAGAATAATCGCAGACATTAAGAAAACAGCTGCTTTGTTTTTAAATGACCATTTCGTAAACCATGACATTTGCTAATTTCTCCTTTCAAGTTCCATTTATTTTTAATAAAACGCTGTGCTCCTTTCATACCTGAGTCAAAAGAAGTATGATCCATTCATTACTACAGACCTTATTTTAATAACAAAATGTGGAAACGATAATTGCCTTGAGGTGTAAAATGATCTAAGGCTTGAGACGTATATTTGATTGGAAGGTGATGAAGTGCTGTAAATCTGCTGGTAGAATGCGTCTTATGTAAAAACGTTGAACCTTTTTGCTGCTATTGCACCATTTTAAGCATATATGGGTGTAAAAATAAAAAAAAAAAGACAGACTCATTGTCTGCCTTTGTATCAATATTCATCGTTTACGACGAATTAAAAATCCATTATCGATTACTGTAAAACCAATTTTCGGGTAATATTCCATCGCTTCCTGCGAAGCGAGTAATAAGAGGGATACTTCCTCACCTATCTCTTCTTGAAGCAATCGAACAAGTTCTTTACCGATTCCTTGTTTTTGATGTTCGTTATCAATGGCTAAGTCTGATAAATAACAGCAATAGTTAAAATCAGTTATTGCACGGGCTACCCCTATGACTTTCCCGCGAAATCTTGCAGTAATGGTAATATCCGCTTTATCAAGCATACGCTGTAACCGAGGTAAATCATCTACGGGTCTTTTGATTCCTGATGCTTTAAACACTTGAGATAATTCTAATGCACTGATTTGATCATGGACTTTATATGTATATTCCATTTTCGACCGTCTCCTCTTCCTACTTTTTCACAGTATAAACGAATAAACCCGATTTCTACAAGACATAAAAATCGGGCTTCATAAAAACTTATTTGTTTTCTACTACTTTAATAAATTCTCTCATGTAATCAGGTAAATCTGGTGGGCGTCGACTTGAGACAAGATGTCCATCAACTACAACTGCTTCATCTAACCAGGTTGCACCGGCATTTTCCATATCGTCGCGAATTCCCGGTGTACTCGTTACTTTTTTCCCTTGCAAAATCTTCGCTGATATTAGCACCCAGCCTGCATGACAGATCTGTCCGATCGGCTTTTTCTGCTCCTCCATATGCTGAGTGATCTCAATAACTTCCTTAAAACGGCGAAGCTTGTCCGGGGCCCAGCCACCTGGAACTAATAAGGCATCATAGTCGTTAGGATTGACTTGTTTAAAGTCAACATCTGATGTTGCCGGTACACCATATTTTCCTTTATACGTAAAATTTGCTTCTTCACCAGCAAGGTGAACAGTAGCTCCTTCCTCACGCAAGCGATGAATGGGATACCACAGCTCCAAATCTTCAAAATCTTCATGGACAAAGCTTAAAATCTTTTTACCAGATAATCTCATATCGTTCCCTCCTTATAAATGACGATAACGTAATTTTCAAGTCTAGACAACTATGATCCCATATCTGCTAGAATATTTGCCGTCTGTTGATCTGTGATCAATACATTTGCATACTTGCCTTTAAGTGCACCATATATAGCCTCTACTTTTTTCGGACCACCGGCAACTAATATCGATTTTTCCTTTTTGGCCAGTTCATTCAGCTCAATTCCAATCGTACGGTTATTTAAGCTCTCCACACAAATTTCTCCATTTTTATCGAAAAAGCGAGAGCAAATTTCACCAGCTGCTTTGGATTGTATAAGATGCTGATCTTCTCTGGACAAATACTCTGCCTGTAATAATACTGAGTCAACAACAGGTGTTCCTACACTAAAGATTGCAATATTCGCTTTTTTACCAAGATCAAGGATTTTATGAATATGGCGATCTGCTTCAATCGCTTGTTTCACAACAATGTGATCCACGATAGCTGGCAGCGGTAACAAAAACGTTTGCGTGTGGAAGGCCTCACCAAATAAATGAATAATTTCAGATGCATAGGTTTTTGTTTCCGAATGACTTACACCGCCATTTAGTTGAACGATGGTTGTATGACTTAATGGTCTTTGCTTTAACCTCATTGCTACTTCATAAACTGTCGTACCCCAAGATGTCGCAATAACATCATGATCCTTAACAATTTTATGAAGATAGTTTGCGGCTACTTCTCCAAGCTGTTGTTTGATATAACGATTGTCATACTCTGATAAAGATACAACGACAACTTCCTTTAGTCCAAATTTTTCTTTTATACGCTCAGTTAATAATTCGTCTGCTTCCGTGGGATTATTGATTTTAATTTCAACAATTCCCAAGTCTTTTGCTTGTTTAAGCAATCGGGAAACAGTTGGTCTTGAAACATCCAATTTTTTCGCAATTTCCTGCTGACTATAGTCTAATTGATAATAAAGTCTGGCCGCTTCAACAATTTTATTAAGTTTATCTTTTTCCATTTACAGCACCTAATTATCTTTTTTATAGGCTATTTCTTCAAACTTTGTTGCTTTGTAATAAGTGTTGGGAAAAACAACAATCTTAAAGGAAAGAGCCTTTTCCTATGACAAATGAGAGGCTGACATTATACATACGTCAGCCTCTGTTGTTTGATCTATTATTCAGCAATTAATTTTTTCACACGAGCTACTACGTTTTCAACAGTGAAGCCATATTCAGCTAGAATACGATTTGCCGGAGCAGATGCACCAAATGTATTGATAGCTAAAATATCACCTTCATCTCCTGAATAACGATCCCATCCTAGTGGAGATCCCATTTCAATTGCAAGACGCTTTTTCACTTCTTTAGGAAGGACAGAACGCTTGTATTCAACAGATTGCTTTTCGAAGCGATCCCATGCAGGCATACTTACAACAGCTGCCTCAATGCCTTCTTGAGCAAGAGCTTGTTGTGCTTCTACTGCTAATCCTACTTCAGAACCTGATGCTAGTAAAAGAACATCTGCTGTTTCTTTTCCAGCAGGTGAAACGACATAAGCACCTTTTTGAACACCTTCATAAGCCGTATCTTTTGTTCCTTTAATTGTAGGTAAGTTTTGACGAGTTAAAACAAGTGCAGTTGGAGTTGATTTAGACTCGATAGCTGTTTTCCATGCTGCAGCTGTTTCATTACCGTCTGCAGGGCGAACCACTGAAAGATTCGGCATTGCACGTAATGATGCAAGTTGTTCTACCGGCTCATGTGTTGGACCGTCTTCACCAACAGCAATACTGTCATGTGTGAATACATATGTTACTGGTAAATTCATAAGTGCCGCTAGGCGGATTGCAGGGCGTAAGTAATCAGAGAATACAAAGAATGTTCCACCGAATACATGTAAGCCACCGTGAAGTGCCATACCGTTTAATGCTGCACCCATTGCGAATTCGCGAACACCAAACCAAATGTTACGGCCGCTGTAATCTTCGCTTGTGAAATCACCGCTACCGCTAATTGTTGTTTTATTAGAACCAGCTAAATCTGCTGAACCACCAAAGAATGATGGAAGGTTTTTCGCAATTCCATTTAATACTTCTCCTGAAGAAGCACGTGATGCAAGGCTTGATCCTTCTTCGTATACTGGAATGTCTTTATCCCAACCTTCTGGAAGCTCGCCGCTGATAGCATCTTTGAATTGTTTTGCAAGCTCCGGATACTCATTTTCATATCCTGCTACTAATTCATTCCATTCATTTTCTTTTGCACTTCCAGCTTCTTTCACTGTTTTGTTAAAGTGGTCGTATACTTCATTTGGAACATGGAAATCTTGTTCAAAAGTCCACTCATAAGCCTCTTTTGTTAATTTAATTTCATCTGCACCTAGTGGAGAACCGTGTGAAGCAGATTTACCAGATTTATTCGGAGAACCAAATCCGATTGTTGTTTTTACTTCAATTAACGTAGGACGGTTTAAATCTTGTTTCGCTTGTTCAATTGCATTTGAAATTTCGTTCAAATCATTTCCGTCTTCAACACGAATTACTTGCCAACCTTGTGCTGTGAAACGTTGTTCAACATTTTCAGAGAATGAACGATCAAGATCACCATCTAAAGAAATATCGTTTGAATCATAAAGTACAACTAAACGTCCAAGTTTTAAATGTGCTGCTAATGATGCTGCCTCAGAAGAAATACCTTCCATTAGGTCTCCATCACCACAGATTGCATATGTGAAATGATCTACAACGTTGAAAGATGGTTTGTTGTATGTTTCAGCTAAATGACGCTCAGCCATTGCCATCCCAACTGCCATCGCAATTCCTTGTCCAAGTGGACCAGTTGTTGCATCTACCCCTGGTGTATGCCCGAATTCAGGGTGTCCTGGAGTTTTACTTCCCCATTGTCTGAATGATTTTAAATCATCCATTGATACATCATAACCTGTAAGGTGAAGAAGGCTGTATAAAAGCATAGAACCATGTCCAGCTGATAATACAAAACGATCTCTATTAAACCATTCAGGATTAGAAGGGTTAACATTCATGAATTTTGTCCATAACGTATACGCCATAGGTGCTGTACCCATTGGCATCCCCGGGTGACCTGAGTTTGCTTTTTCAATTGCATCAATTGATAATGTACGGATCGTTTCAATTGATAATTTTTCTACTTTTGTTAATTCGCTCATTATATTCCCTCCGAATATGATATTTCTTTTAATACTGCTTTTTTATCTTTTATAATTAATTGACCTGATGGTTGATCTGATGTAGACCATTCAACAATTGCTTTTTTCAATTGATTTGTGAGAAGTCGATCTAATGCAGTCGGATATGGACCACTGCATTGTGATTCATCGATCACAACGACTTTCCAATCAAGGTCAAATTCTCCAAATTGTTCTTCTAATGCAACAGGATCAACATCTTGATCCATCATGAAAAAGGTGTATCCTTCATTGTTCACTTCTTTTTGTTTAATATGTTGTTTCAAAAGAGCAATCAGTGTTGAATCAACTCGCTCCACTACTTCAGCTTCAACAGCCAGTGCTGTGTCATGTAATAACCTCGAATTCTCTGCACCAGGAATTTGCACGTTAAAAACTCGTACCTTCCCGTAAGATAAAGAACTGGCTGTATCTCTTACTCTTTCAATATTTTCCACAATCGAATTTAGCGCAGTATCATAACCCAAAGTGAGTTCTGAATCGTCAATGTTATTAAAGATACTAACAGGTACTTGCAGTAATTTTCCTGCAAAATCGGTTACATTAACTTTTGTATCCCCTAATAAAATAACCTGATCAAGCTCTGTTAATTCACTAGCAAGTACGGATATTTGATCGTTCCATATAGTAATTGGAAAAGCATTCAATACATAGGAATTTGCACCAAAAGAACCATATGTATTCTCATTAAGTGCCTTTAGATTTAGCTTTTTTGCTGTATCGTCCCATTCAATCCCAATAACATTGTAACTTTGACTGGAAAGTTCTTCTACTAGGGTACGAACGATCTGTGCTGTGCCTGCTGAAGCACAACCAAAATGAACTACACCTATTTTCATTATCGTAACCCCTTTATGCGAAATTTCGTTCATAATTAAATGAACATATGTTACGTTGTTTAGTATAACATGAAGTACTTAAAAAGATAAATAGGCAAAAACTGAAATTTTGAGAAATTTCTTATTTCAATAAAAACCTAAAAAAACCGATCTCAATAACAATTAAGATCGGTTCATTCTACTTTTTCAGGTAATCTAATCACAAAAGAGGTTTGATGCTGATCTGATTCGCAAAAAATGGTTCCATGATGTTTTTCTATGATTGATTTACAAACATATAATCCAATTCCCGTTCCAAAGCTCTTAGTTGTGTAAAAAGGTTCAAAAATCGTTTCCCTTATTTCTTCGGGGATTTTAGGGCCATTATTTGTTATCTTAAAGAAGATTGTATGTTCAGTTTTTTCACAGGTAATCCATAGATTACGCTCCATAGAATTTTTTTGTTTTAAAGCATCAATGGAATTTAAAATGATATTAACCAACACTTGTTTTATTTCATCCTTTGCAGCTATTATCTTGCAATTAGGATCAATAGAGGTTGATACATTTACATCCCCATCTACTATACTCGGGTATAAAAAAGAAATAATATCAGAAAAGAGGTTGTCTACTTGAATCTCTTTGTGCGTTTTTTCTCCGGAATCTAACCTGGAAGCATGTAAGAATTGAGTAATTCTAAACTTTAACTGATCCAACTCATGTTCAATCGTATCCATATATTTTAAATTGGGATGCTCATTTTTTAGCAACTTCATAAATCCCATCACAGATGTTAATGGATTTCTAAATTCATGCACAAAACTTGAAGACATTTGACCTAGTAGTGATAATCGATCTTTATGTGACTGATTCACAAAAAGCATTTTTTCATTTATCTCAATATCTTTTAACTCTGTATATCTTGTAACAGCATGAAAACAATACCTGTCGAAATGATCGTTAATTCTGTCAATGATTGGCTGAAGTTCCTGGATAGAAACACCTGACTTGTTGACATATTTAATAAGCGTGCTTCTTCCTATATTCATATTGAAAACAAACTCTCCGATATTGCTTTTACTTAGTACGCGTTCCTTTGCTACTTTATAAGCAAGCTCTTTCAGTTCATCATCACTTGTTGTCTGCAACAAAGATTTTTTGACCAATTGATACATTTCGTATCCATTATGCCCTACCCGATCTTTGAAGATATCATTTTCAGTTACAATAACATTTTCTAGCCACATTCCTAAAAACTCACTCTGTACTTTCTCCAAAAACTTAATTACCTTCTCTTCAACCGAACAACCTGATCCAGATATCGAGTTCACTTTTTCACCACTTTCATTGTGTGAATGCCTTAATGATATTAGACAAAAACTGATAAATATCCTTCTTTTTTATCACTTTATTCAAATTTCTATAAAATATGTTACATTTTGAAAAATAAACTCATTAATTTGTACAATCTGTCATGACAACGATTCCTTTTCATGTTAGAAAATTTGCTTCATTGCAAAGTCCTTAAAGGTAGTCAATCATTTTTATACTACTCTCCATATAATCTTCCGAACGAATAAAAAAGACTGTCTTAGGTGACAGTCTTTTTCATTCTTACCTAATTTTTTATTTAGTTTCACGATGTAAAGTATATCTTTTTAATCGCGGGCAATACTTTTTCAATTCAATTCGATCTGGATTGTTTCGTTTATTTTTTGTTGTAATATAATTACGGTCTCCTGTTTCTGTGCATGCTAATGTAATATTTACTCTCATTATTTTTCCTCCTAATTTTTAGTTTGCTACGTCAAATGCTGGAAGTGGATCATTAAACTGAGACCAGTTTTGTTGCATTTCAGCATCTGTTAATAAACATAGATTAAGACTTGCTTCAATTTCATCACGGTTCATATCAATTCCAATCATCACTAATTCCGTTATGCGATCACCATAACGTTTATCCCATTTTTTAAGCAACTCTGGTTCCTCTTTCAAAATGACCTCTTGTTCTTCCACTGGATATGTTGCAATCCATTCACCTGCACCTTGAATGGTGATAGAGGGGCCAGCCTGAGAGAGAAGACCTGTTATTTCGTTTCTCGATGCGAGCCAAAAAAATCCTTTTGCTCTAACAACGTCAACTGGCCAGTTTTCTAACCAGGTCATAAATCTTTCTGGATGAAATGGACGCTTTTGTTTGTAAACAAATGACGAAATACCATACTCTTCTGTTTCAGGTATATGTTCATTAACAAGCTCCTGAATCCATCCAGCGGCTTGACTAGCCTCCTCAAAATCAAATAACTCTGTATCTAAAATTTCAGCCAATGAAACCTTTGAAAAACTGGTTTCAATAATCTTGGCTTTAGGATTTAACTTATGGATTACTCCACTTAATTCCTTAGCATCCTCTTCATTTACCAAGTCTGTTTTATTTAATAGTAGAATGTTGGCGAATTCGATTTGATCTATAAGTAAATCAACTACTTCTCTCGTATCAGATAGATCTGTCGCTTCTTTTCGATCAAGTAATGTTTCCCCTGAAGCAAAATCATGCCAAAACCTGTTCGCATCAACCACAGTAATCATCGCATCAAGAACACAACTATCAGTTAAATTAATTCCGAGTTCCTCATCTATATATGAAAAAGTTTGTGCCACAGGTATCGGCTCAGAAATACCGGTAGATTCAATAACTAAATAATCAATATCCCCTTGTTCCACAAGCTTTTTCACTTCAACAATTAGATCTTCTCGAAGTGTACAACAAATACATCCATTTTGAAGTTGAACAAGCTTTTCATCTGTCCTCGTAAAACCTCCTTGTTTAATAAGTGAGGCATCAATATTGACTTCACTCATATCATTGACTATTACAGCAATCCTCCTATTTTCTTTGTTCATTAAAATATGATTTAATAATGTTGTTTTGCCCGCACCTAAATATCCACTTAACACTGTTACAGGAATTTTTCTTTTGGCCATTCATCTTTCTCCTTTTACAAATCGATATTATTACGATTTATATTTTATACCCACAGAATAATTTTAACTAAAAATTAGTATAAAACGTAATTATTACGATTTATATTCTATTATATAGGCTCTTGAATTGCAAGTTTCTTCTTCATAATTTTTATCAAAAACATGTTTAGATATATTGGAATTGGGAATTTATTAAGTACATAAGTATTTTTTCAAAACAAAAAGCTGACAATTATGTGTCAGCTTTTAAAAAGTATTACATGCTTACGCGTACTACACGTCCGTTAAATTTTTGAGCCCAATAACCGCTGGACATATCAGCAATAGCTACACCAGTTGAGCTTTGTGATCCGATAAATTTACCTCCACCTACATAGATGCCAACATGTCCATCTGTTTTGTAAGTGTTAAAGAATACTAAGTCTCCAGGTTGCATATTGCTTGTAGAAACCTGTTTACCTGCATATTTAAGAGAGTCAGTGCTTGCACCTACGCTTACTCCTATTGTAGAGAATGCCCAATGCACAAATCCAGAACAATCAAAGCGACCATTTGCTACATCATAGGAATTTCTTCCGCCACCAAAGACATAAACTGAGTTTCCGATATACTTATACCCAGCACGAATTAAATCATTCACTGTTCCATTCGGATTTACAGGTGTAGATTCAACAGTTGTCGTTTTAGAAGAAGTTCCTTTTGCTAGTTTTACTGAACTTGATGAATCACTAGAAGAATCATTTGATGAATTTGATGAATTTGATGAACCCTGAGCGATTGCAGCAGCCGCAGCTTCTTGAGCAGCTAAATTCGCTTCTTTTTGCTTAAGGCTATTTACTGCAGCTAGTTTTGCAGTTTCTTCATCTTTTAGTTGTCCTATTAAAGTATCATTTTCCTTTTTTTGAGTTAGGATTTGTTCCTGCATACCCTCTAACTCTGATTTCATACCTTCTAAATCTGAAAGCGCTTCAACTTTTGAAACTTTCTTTTCATTTAATTCTTGTTCGTCTGCTTCTTGTTGTTGAATCATTGCACGGTCAGCTTCAACAATCTTACCCACTGCAACAGCACGATTGACAAAATCACTAAAACTATTAGAACCTAATAACACATCTATATACTCTACATTACCACCACTATGTTGGTAAGAAATTGCACGTTGTTTTAAAATATCTGTTCTCTCTTTAATTGCTTTTTCCAGCTTTGCAATCTCTGATTCCATTGTTGAGATTTCAGTTTGAGCTGTTTCTATTTTTGATTCAGTTTCTTCAATTTTCTTTGTGTTATCATTAATTGCTGCTTCAACACGTTCGCTTTGCTTTTTTAATTCAGCCAACTCTTGTTGTATTTTCTCTACATCTTGAGTTGCATCTTTTATATTTTCCTGAATTTCTGTACGCTCTGCCGTTTCAGCGTTAGCCGAAGGAATAGCAAATGAACTTCCTAATCCGATCATGACTGCTAAATTCATGATAACTAGTTTCTTTTTCGACATTCTCTTCCCTACTTTCGTTTCTCTCGTACAATCAGTATTTTTTCCTATGTATCTATTAAAAATATTACTTTATACTCAGATTTGCCACAATTAGTAGTATATCATCAAAAAATGACAAAACAATGTATATAATATTACAATTATATTTCAAATATAACAAAAGACCTTTTTATTCTACCAAATGACACATGTTCCACTCTACCATAGAAAAAGTTTTAACACTAGCATCAATCTATTTATGGAATTATTTGAGCAGCTTTCTTACTATTTTTCAGATTGATTGTACTTTACAAATAAAAAACCCCCCACAAATTTGAACTGCACCCCAAAAGTTAGAGTAAAGAATCTAACTTTTGGGGTGTTTTATTAATGTCTAGATATGATGAAAAATTTAAGCTTATGGTAGTGAAAGAATATCAAGAAGGACAAC